>CALVEY010000013.1 GCA_944326705.1 uncultured Mucispirillum sp. | reverse complement strand
ATAAATAATAATTACTAAGTTTATTATAAATTAGTATTTTTAATTATAGTTTCAAAAAAATGGGGGTGAAGCAGATTTATTTAATTTATTATTTAAAAACTTGTATTTATGTTTAAAAAAACATATTTTTCTTGCTTTTTTTTATATTACATATTAAAAAGCAAATATAGTCTTACTTTAAAATATAACGAGGAATATATGAAATTATTTTTTCAAGAGTATGCCAGAGTTTACAGGCAGATTATTAATGATGTTAATCGTATTTTAAAACCTTATGGTTTAACAAGTGTTTTATGGCGTATTTTTCTTTATTTAGAAAAAAACGGCACTGCAAAAGCAAGCCATATATATGAGTATTATTCTATGGATAAAGGAATGACTTCCAGATATATTGCTAAGTTAAGAGAAAATGGTTATGTAGAATATATTGAGCAGAATGGAAAAGTTAAAAAAATCTTACAACTTACAGAAAACGGCCATAAACTTTTCCAAGAGATAAATGTAAAAATCAGAGAGCATGAAAAAGATGTTTTATCTACTCTTACAGCAGAAGAGCAGAGAGATATTATGGTTATAATAGAAAAACTCAGAATTAAAACAGGTCATAACTAATTAATAAATAAGGACTTTAAAATATTTTTTAAAAAATATAAAAAAAGTTCTTGACGAATTAAAAAAAATATATTATTTATTCCTACACACAACGCTGGGGCATCGCCAAGTGGTAAGGCAGCGGGTTTTGGTCCCGCCATCCGGAGGTTCGAATCCTTCTGCCCCAGCCATTTTTTTATCTATTTTTCATATATTCAGGGTCTAAAAGTATGCACTCTAAAACAGATGTAAAAACATTAATCATTAAAATAGGAAGTTCTATTTTATCAGGTAATGACCTTGGTCTTAACAGTGCTAGAATAGCATCATTAGTTTATCATATTGCAAAATTAAAACAGACTATACCAAATATTGTAATTGTATCTTCTGGGGCAGTAGCTTCAGGGTTTAAACTGCTGGGGTTTCCATCTCGTCCAAAAGATATTGTTGATAAGCAGGCTTCAGCTGCTGTTGGTCAGGCACGTTTAATATGGACTTATGAACAGGCGTTTGCTCAGTATAATATTAATGTGGCACAAGTGCTGCTTACAAAAGATGATTTATCAAATAGAAAAAGGTATCTTCATGCCCGCTCAGCATTAAAAAGACTTTTAGAGCTGGGAGTTATACCTATTATTAATGAAAATGATACAATTATAGTTGATGAATTAAAATATATAGAATCTTTTGGAGATAATGATAATCTTGGTGCATTAGTTGCAGGTATTGTTGATGGAGATTTGCTGCTTATATTATCAGATGTAGATGGTCTTTATACTGCAGACCCTTCAAAAGATAAAAATGCTAAAATAATACATAAAGTAGAATATATAAACGATGATATTATGGACAGTGCAGGTGGAAGTATATCTTCTGTGGGCACAGGTGGTATGAAATCAAAAATACAGGCTGCTAAAAAAGCACTTGAAGCAGGGTGTGAAGTAGCCATTATCAGAGGTATGGAGCCTGAAAATATAGAAAAATTCTTTAAAGAAGATGATATAGGCACATATTTTTATCAAAGTGTTTCTTCCATTAAAAAGCGTAAGTTTTGGATAGGTTATGCTGCTATTCCAAAAGGAGCTGTTATAATAGATGATGGTGCTGATAAAGCACTTTTAGATAATAAATCACTGCTTGCAAAAGGTATAATTAATATTAGCGGCAAATTTCAAGCAGGAGCAGTTGTATCTATTATAAATAATAATAGAGAGATTGCTAGAGGTAAAACAAGGTATTCTTCTGCTGATTTATTAAAAATTATGGGAAAAGCATCATCAGAAATATATGATATTTTAGGTTATAAAATATCAGATGAAGTCATACATAAAGATGATTTGCTTTTAATCTAAATAAGGGTAAATAATATGGATTTAATGGAACAGCTTGCAAAAACAAAAAAAGATGCTCATACACTTGCTGTATCATCAGCACCAGATAGACAGGCAGTCTTATCAAATATTGCATTACTGCTAAATGAAAGACGGGAAGAAATTAAAAAAATTAATAAAATAGATATTAATAATGCAGAAGATATGGAATTAAGCTCTGCAATGATAGACAGGCTTAGGTTAACTGATAAAGAAATAGACAGTATGATTAAGGCAGTTAATGAGATATCTATGCAGAAAGAAGTAATAGGGGAAGTAATAACAGGTTCTACACGCCCTAATGGCTTAAAAATAAGAAAAGTCAGAGTTCCCCTTGGTGTTGCAGGTATTATTTATGAATCACGCCCTAATGTAACAATTGACAGTGCTGCATTATGTATAAAATCAGGCAATGGTGCAGTATTAAGAGGCGGAAAGGAAGCATTAAACTCTAATAAAATACTTGCTGAAATTATTTCAGATTCACTTGAAAAAGCAGGATTTTCTAAAGATATTATTTACTTTATTCAAGATACTGATAGAAATATTATTAAAGATATGGCTCAGGCAAAAGGGTTAATTGATGTAATTATTCCACGAGGCGGGGAAGGGCTTATTAATTTTGTAGTAGATAATGCAAGAATTCCTGTTATTATGCACGATAAAGGTGTATGTCATACATTTATAGATGAAAGTGCAGAATTTCAGCAGGCTCTATCTATTGCTTTTAATGCAAAAGTGCAGCGTCCAAGTGCATGTAATGCTATGGAAACACTGCTTGTTCATAAAAATATAGCTGATAAAATACTGCCGGAAATTGCAGAGATGTTCCAAGATGTAGATGTGGATTTAAGGGGCTGTCCTGAAACATTGAAATATGTAGACTGCAGACCTGCTATTGAAGAAGATTATTATACAGAATATCATGATATGATACTTTCTATAAAAGTAGTTGAAAATCTACAGGAAGCCATTAATCATATTAATAAATACGGCTCAGGTCACAGCGATGCAATAGTTACAACAAACTATAACAATGCAGAAAAATTTTTAAATGAAGTAGATTCTGCTGCTGTATATGTTAATGCATCTACAAGGTTTACGGACGGCGGTGAATTTGGTCTTGGTGCAGAAATAGGTATTAGCACGCAAAAGCTTCATGTAAGAGGACCTATGGGTGCAGAAGATTTAACTACTACTAAATATTTAATATATGGCAGCGGACAGCTGCGTGGATAATGGATATTTGTATTTTTGGCGGGGCTTTTGACCCTGTTCATAAAGGACATATTGCAATAGCTCAGTCAGCTGTTAAAAGATTTAATTTTGATAAGCTGTTATTTATGGTATCAAAAGAGCCGCCCCATAAATCAAACCATACTGCTTCTTTTACTCACAGGCTGAATATGGTAAAGCTTGCATTAAATGGGCTTGGCAGTAAGTTTGATGTTACAGATATAGAAGCAAAATTAAATGATTTATCATACACTTATAACTCACTATCTGCGTTAAAAGAAATATATCCTAATGATAATATATATTTTTTAGTAGGCAGTGATATATTTGCAAGTATTGAAAAATGGTATAATTATAAGAAGTTATTTGATTTAGCATATTTTATAATAGGCTGCCGTCCAGGTAATTCTTTTAAAAATATGATAGAAAGTGTACCAGATGATATAAAAAAAAGGATTGCAGATAAAGATAAAATAGAGCTTTTTGAAATAGATTCATTTTATATTTCAAGCAGTGAAATAAGAAGAGGTATAAAAAAATATCTTGAATATCTGCCTTCTCTTGTTGCAGAATATATTATTAATAATAACTTATATAATAAAGAGGTATAATGGAAACAAAAGAATTAGCATTAAAAATTAAAGAACTTTTAGATGATAAAAAAGGCGAAGATATAGTATGCTTTTATATTGGAGAAAAATCTACTATTGCAGATTATATGATAATTGCAACAGGTAATGTTGATACTCATGTTAAAGCATTAGCAGAATATGTAAGTGTTGAGCTTAAAAAAGAAGATATTCACCCAGTATATCATGAAGGAACAGAACATGGTGTATGGGTTTGTATAGATTATGGCGATATTATTGTACATGTAATGCGTAAAAACGAAAGAGAATTTTATAATCTTGAATCTATTTGGGGAGGCTGCCCTAAAATATAAATATAATATACTAAAAAGGTGTTTATATGTTTAGAATAGTATTATTAGAGCCTGAAATACCTCAAAATACTGGTAATATTGCACGGCTGTGCGCTTCTACTGGTATAGAGCTTATATTAGTTGGAAGGCTTGGGTTTTCAATTGATGATAAACATTTAAAAAGAGCTGCTATGGATTACTGGGAGCATGTAAATGTTACCCATATAAAAACTTTAGATGAATATTTTGAAGAAGATAATAATTTTTATGCAATAAGCACAAAAGGTCATAAAAATTATACTGAAATTACTATAAACCCAAATAATAAGATAGATATTCTTTTTGGAAGTGAAGGGGCTGGATTTCCTAAGTTTGTATATGAAAAATATAAAGAAAGGCTTTATAGAATACCTATGAAAACAGGTTTTAGAAGTTTAAATCTTTCATCATCTGCGGCAATTGTATCATACCATTTACTGCATAAATTAAATTTTCCTAATTTATTCTAAATGATTTATGGTAAATGATTATAAAAAACAGAAATAACAGGCTGCAGCAGTTTAAGAAAAACTTATATCGAAATATCTAAGTAATAAATATAAAATTCCAGATTTTGATTTAGATGATATTGTATGGGATAACAGCAAGTTTTATGGAGTTAAAAAGGATAAAGAAAGTAGAAAGCTGTTATTTAATAATATATTATAGAACAAAAGCTGAAGTTATAAAGAACATATATTATAATGAATGAGCGAAACAGACTTTTGATGATACAGATATAATATGTGTATTAATATTATATACCGTGTTATAAAGGATTTTATTTATATAAAACAAGTAAAAAAGAACAAAGATAGTCTTAAAGCTCTTATCTCTTTTATTTGCTGGATTTATAATTATAATAGTAAAGAATTTCCAGCTATCTCCTTAATATTAAAAGAATACAGTACAAAAGTTATATTTATATAAAAAAACTGCTGCATTTACATAAGTTCAGCAGTTTATATATTTATTATTTATCTTTAAATATAATAGTCCTTGAAATAACAAAAGTAATAAAGAATGTGATTAATTCTGTAATAAGTTTAGTAATTTCTAAAAATACAGCACCTAACCCTGTTATATCCTGCAGAGCATCATTATTTAAAAGAAAGTAAAATACTGCATTATTTATAATAAGAACATATATAACTAATACAAAGTATTTTTTATATTCATCAAATACATTAGCATTTGATTTAAAAACAAACCGTCTGTTTAAAATAAAATTAAAGGTAGATGATACAAGACGGGCTAACACATTAGCAGTGATTACTGTAAGGCTTATCTGTTCAATTTGATTATTACTTGGTGCATCAGGCACTTCAAGGATTTTCATAAATATTTCAAGCATTGTAAAATCAATAATAAATGATAATACAGCAACCCATAAATATCTGAAAAATACAAAATATATTCTTAATGAATCTAATACTGGATTAAAATGAGATGATGAGTTGCCGTTTTCATATACTGTAGTAATAGGTATTTCTTTTATAGTAATGTGTTTTTCCTTTGCAAAGATGAGCATATCAAGCTCAAAATCATATCCTGTAGTTTTCAGTTTTATTAAATCAGGTAAAAGAGATGCGGGTATGCCTCTAAGCCCAGTTTGAGTATCATTTATTTTAACCCCAGAAAACAGCCTGAAAATAACTTTAGTAAGTTTATTTCCAAATCTGCTTCTAAGAGGTATGTCTTTATTATCAAATACTCTGCCGCCAGTAATTAAAGTATTATGAGTTTTTAATAAATTATCTGCAATATTTATAACATCTTTACTTAAATGCTGTCCGTCAGCATCTAAAGTAACAACGCCGCAGCATTCTGGAAAATAATTTAGTGCAGCATTAAATCCTGTTTTTAAAGCTGTTCCTTTTCCTAGATTTACAGCATGTGTTTCTACTATTACTCCTAATGTTTTAAGCTCTGTAAATATATAATCAAATTCTTTTCCGCTGCCGTCATTTACACATACTACACCTTGGAATGATTTAGAGTTCATTAATTCTTTTGCAATATTAATAACTACAGGAAGCGGTTTATATGCTGGTATAACAGCTACTGGAAGTGTATTCAAAATATCCTCAAAATATATATTATAATTTATCTACTGAAATAATGGCTGATACAACTGCATTATCTATACTTTTTAAACCAATTTTTATATCTTTGTCAAGTTCTGAAATAGTATCAATAGCTTTTACAATTTCTTTTATTTTCCATTTCCTTTGCTGTTCTTTTATTTTAGAAAGTTGAAAAGGGTGGACTTGTTTTAAGTATTCTTCATCAATATTTAATAAATAAAGCTGCATTATACGTTTTGACAGAGCAAAGAATATTTTAAAATTACTGTCATAACTTTGTTCCATAGTGCTGTATACTTTAAGCGCTGTTTTTACATCACGCATACCAAAAGCATCAGTTAGTGCAAAAATAGTTTCTTCTTTTTCACCAGAAAGCTGGTCTAAAAGGGTAGATACAGGTACTTTTTCTTTTTGACCTAATATATATGTTTCAAGCTTTTCTGCTTCATGGGATACCATACTTAAATTATTTAAGCATTTACTAAGTAGTATTTCTGCCTGTTCCTTACTTAATTTAATATTTTTTTCCCTAAAAATATCAATAACATCATCTATAGTGGCTTTTGCTTTTTTTTGTTCTTCTGCAAATACTTTAAAATTATTATTTTTAAATATTTTAACTAACGACTGGTCTATTTTATCTTTAACAGGGGTAGTGATTATTAATGTTGTTTCAGAACATTTAGACATTATTTCTGCAAGCTGTTCAATATCTTTAATTCTGCCTGCATTTCTGAGAATTGCAGCTTTTGGACTGCCAAATAAATCTACAGAATTGATATAACTTAAAAAGTCTTCTTTATTAAGTTCATCACCAAAAAATATTTCTAAATCTAAATCTTCATCTTTTGGTGTAAATAATTTAATATTTTTATCAATAAAATAACTTGAACCAGTTATAAAATATTTTTCCATATATACCAGCTACTTATAAACCTTACGGCTTATTCTTAATCTAAAGGTTGTTAAATCATCTTCTATATTACTTTTTAGTTTACGGTCTCTTGTCTGCAGCGTGCGAGCCACATTTGATGTAATAGAAAAGCTTGTTGATGTTGTAGTGTTCCATGTATATATTTCTTTACCATCAATATCTGTTACAACAATAGTCATATTATAGGAAATATATGTGGCAGTTGCCTGGTCTGTAGCTGTTAGAATAGGGTTAACATATTCTAAGTTAGAAATCATTATATCCATAAAATATGTAGCCTGCTTATAAGAAGCAAGTTCATTATATTTTAAGAAAAACCGTTCTGCTTCTAACTGCACTATATCACCAATAGTAGAATCAATTGTATCATTATGGACAGTGTTAATATAATATTTAACAGGCACTTCATTATTTAACCCTGCCATAGTATAGCCGCATGATGATAATATTAGTAATGATAATGCAGTAAGCAGAAATTTTTTCATTATTTTACCACAAGGCTTACAAGTTTATTTTTAATAAATATTTTTTTAACAAGCTCTTTTCCTTCAAGATAAGATAATACTTTGCTGTCTTTTAAAACAGTATCAAAAACAGTATTTTCTTCTGCATCTCTAGGGAAAGTAAAGTTTGCTCTTACTTTGCCATTTATTTGGACAACAATAACTATTTCATCAGATATTGTATATTTATCATCATATTCCGGCCATTTGCTTTCTGCAATAAATGATGTTTTACCAGCAAGCTCATGAAGTTCTTCTGCCACATGTGGAGTAAAAGGAGCTAAAATAGTAATTAATGTATTTAAGCTGAATGCAAATGCTGCTTTATCATTATCATTTTCAAGCTTATCTGCTGCAAGATAAAGAGTATTAACCATTTCCATAATAGCAGATACTGCAGTATTTAATTGAAATCTGGCAATATCATTTGTTACTTTTTTAATAGCTGCATGTGTTGCTCTAATAATAGTTTTTGCTGTTTCTCCTTCAAATACTGGCTCACTATTATATGATTTTAATAAATCAATATTTGATACAACAAGCCTGAATACTCGGTTAATAAATCTGTAACAGCCTTCAACACCATTTTCAGACCATTCTATTTCATTTTCTGGTGGTGCTGCAAAAACAGAGAAAAGTCTTATAGTATCAGCTCCATACTGGTCATTTAATATGCCAGGGTCTACTACATTTTTCTTAGATTTAGACATTTTTTCTACTCTGCCTTTTACTGCATCGCTGCCGCATTTTATGCATTTGCCGTCTTTTACTTCTGTAGGGAAAAGCCAGCCGTCTTTTTCACATTTCCATGTTTCTTTGCAAACCATACCTTGAGTTAAAAGATTAGTAAATGGCTCATCAAAAGAAAGATAACCCATATCTCTTAAAACTTTTGTAAAAAATCTTGCATATAAAAGGTGCATAACAGCATGTTCAACACCGCCTATATACTGGTCTACAGGCATCCAGTAGTCTACTTCTTTTTTATCAAAAATATTTGTATCACATTTTGGAGAACAGTATCGCAGGAAATACCATGATGATTCCATAAAAGTATCCATAGTATCTGTTTCTCTTTTTGCTTTGCCGCCACATACAGGGCAGGTAGTATTAACAAAATCTTCTACAGTATCAAGTGGATTACCCTGGCATTTAAAATCTACATTTTTAGGAAGTTCAACAGGTAAATCTTCTTCTTTGACTGGCTGCATACCGCATTTATCACAATATACAAATGGGATAGGTGCACCCCAGTAACGCTGTCTTGAAATACCCCAGTCTCTTAATCTAAAATTAACAGATGCTTTTGCAGCATTATCTTTTGCAAGATTTTCTATTATTTTCTTTTTAGCTTCATCATAATCAAGGCCGTTTAATTCTCCAGAATTTACAAGTTTTCCTGCTCCTGTATATGCTTCAGTCATTTTATCTGGATTTAATTCTTCACCATCTGGCTGAATAACTATTTTAATAGGAAGGTTGTATTCTTTTGCAAATTCAAAGTCTCTTGTATCGTGGGCAGGAACTGCCATAACAGCACCTGTTCCATAATCCATTAATACATAGTTTGCAATATATACTGGAAGTTTTGTATCATTTACAGGATTTATTACATATTTTCCAGTGAAAAAACCTTTTTTCTGTTTGTTATCTGTTCTATCTGCCTTATCTTGTTTTGCAATATCGGCAACAAATTTTAAGCCGTCCTGTTCGTATTCTGTGCCTTTAAGTAAATCTTTAACCATAGGGTGTTCTGGTGCTAAAAGCATAAATGTTGCACCATAAAGAGTATCTGGTCTTGTTGTAAAAACAGTAACTGTTTTATCGCTTTCTGCAAATTTGAAAATAATTTCTGCACCAATAGATTTACCTATCCAGTTTCTCTGCATAGTTAAAACTTTTTCAGGCCAGCCTTTTAATTTATATGTATATTCTAATAATTCATCTGCATATTCTGTAATTTTTAAAAACCACTGTTCCAGCTCTTTCATTTCTACTACAGAAGAACATCTCCAGCAGTGGCCATCTTCCACCTGTTCATTTGCAAGCACTGTTTCACATTCAGGGCACCAGTTAACAAGGGATTTCTTTTTATAAGCTAATCCTTTTTTCCATAATTCTATAAATATTTTTTGTTCCCATTTATAGTATTCTGGAGCACAAGTCGCTACTTCTCTTGTCCAGTCATAAGAAAAACCAAGTTTTTTAAGCTGCTCTTTCATATTAGCGATATTAGAATATGTCCAGTCAGCAGGGTGTCTGTTATTTTGTTTTGCAGCATTTTCTGCAGGCAGACCAAAAGCATCCCAGCCCATAGGATGAATAACATTTAAGCCCTGCATAAATTTAAAACGAGAAACAACATCACCAATAGAATAGTTGCGAACATGTCCCATATGAATATTACCTGATGGATATGGAAGCATTTCTAAACAGTAATATTTTTCTTTACTGTTATCAACTTCTCTTTTAAAAACATTATTTTCTTCCCAGCGTTTTTGCCATTTTGATTCAAATGCAGATGGATTATATTTCATATATCTTTCACCATTAATAATTTTAACTTTTATGTCATATACCACAATATATATAATTTTAGCAAGTAAAATGTAATATTTTTAAGTTTAGATTGTTATATATTTCAGGCTTTTATTAAAAGGATAAGTCTGCCTTTTAAAGGCAGACTTTATATTCTCATAGAAAGGCTTATTCTGCCTCTTTCTTTATCAATATCTATAACCATAACCTGCACTTTCTGACCAACTTTTACAACTTCACTTGGATGTTTAATATAGCTTTCAGAAAGTTCAGAAATATGTACAAGTCCGTCATTTTTTAAGCCAATATCTACAAAAGCACCAAAATCTACAATATTGGTTACTTTGCCGGATATTACCATACTT
Organism: uncultured Mucispirillum sp.; assembly: GCA_944326705.1. Classification (GTDB taxonomy): domain Bacteria; phylum Chrysiogenota; class Deferribacteres; order Deferribacterales; family Mucispirillaceae; genus Mucispirillum. The sequence continues at coordinate 51,843 of CALVEY010000013.1, read as the reverse complement.
GGTTTTAAATCATCAAGATTAACAATACTTTTCTTAAATATTACAGGGTCTACACTGTCACGCACATCTCTGTCTGGTTTTTCTAAGTTTTCTATAATATCATTAAAAGTATATATTCCAAGTCCTGTTTCTTCTGCAAGTTTATTTAAGTTGTTTGTTTTTGCTACTTTTCTGATTAATCCAACTTCTTTAATAGTCAGGTTGAATTTATTTAATAATGTATGGACAGCATTATAAGTTTCTGGATGAATGAACATACTGTCAAGCACTTCATCGCCGCCATAGATTTTTAAAAACCCTGCACACTGTTTAAAAATAGATTCACCTATACCTGCTATTTTTAAAAGCTGATTTCTGTTACTGAAAACACCATTATCTTCTCTAAATTTAACTATTTTTTCAGCAATAGAGTAGTTAAGTCCTGATACATACTGTAAAAGGGAAGGGCTTGCAGTGTTTAAGTTTACACCAACATTATTAACCACATCTTCTACTACTGCCTGTAATGTGTTTTCAAGTTTTTTCTTATTAACATCATGCTGATACATTCCAACACCAATAGAGCGTGGCTCTATTTTTACAAGCTCTGCCAGTGGGTCAATAACTCTGCGGGCAATAGATATAGCGCCCCTTATAGTAACATCTAAATCAGGAAACTCTTTTGCAGCTACTTCACTGGCAGAATATACGCTTGCGCCTGCTTCGTTTACAATAGTATATTCTACATTTAACTGGCTTTCACTTAATACTTTTGCAACAAATTCTTCTGTTTCTCTGCTTGCTGTACCATTACCAATAGATATTGCATTAATATTAAATTTATTAATAATTTCAATAACTTTCTTTTTACTGCCTTCATAATCACTTTGTGGTGGAGTAGGGTATATAACACCGTAAGTTAATAATTTACCAGTTTCATCAACTGCAGCATATTTACAGCCTGTTCTATAAGCTGGGTCAAGCCCTAAAACAGACCTGCCTTTTACAGGCGGAGTCATTAAAAGGCTTTTTAAATTATCGCCAAATACATGTATTGCTCTTTCTTCTGCATTCTGCCTTAATTCGCTTCTTATTTCCAGCTCAATAGAAGATGAAAGCATTGTTTTAAATGCTCTGTTTGCACATTTTTCTATAACTTTATTATGTTTGTATCCTTCTTCATACATAATAGCAAGCACAGTATTTATACATGTTTCTTCATCAATATTCAGCTTAACTTTTAAGATATTTTCTCTTTCGCCTCTAAAAATTGCTAACACCCTGTGTGGCGGCAGAGTTTCTATTTTTTCTTCAAATTCATAGTATGCTTCATAAGGAGTTCTTTCTTGAAAATCCTCTGCAGCAACTGATGCAATAACTGCTGTTTTATTATATATTTCTCTTAATCTGTTTTTAATATTAATATTATGACCAATATCTTCTGTAAGAATATCTCTTGCCATAGAAAGAACAGTATCAATATCTGCTGCTTTTTCACTAATATAATCTTTTGCAAAATCTTCTAACTCTGATAAATCAGTATGAGTTTTAATATATTCTGCAACAGGCTCTATACCTGCTTCTCTTGCAATATCTGCCTTTGTTTTCTTTTTAGATTTGTATGGAGCATATAAATCTTCCACCTCTGTAAGAGTAGCAGCTTTTAATATTGCAAGTTTTAATTCATCAGTCAGCTTGCCTTTTTCATCAATATTTTTTATAACTTCATCTTTTCTTTTATTCAAATTTTCAAGATATTCATATCTTTCAAGCACATTTCTGATTTGAATTTCATCCATTGCTCCAGTCTGCTCTTTTCTGTATCTTGCAATAAATGGAACAGTGTTGCCATCAAGATAAAGTGATATTAAATTTTCTACATTCTTTTTTGGAAAAGTAAATTCTTTAATAAGAGAGTCTAAGTCTACCATATACCGTCCTTACATACTATTTCGTTATGATATTACTTTATTTCGTTGTGATTATCAAGAAATATCTTTAATAATATTTGACATTATTTATATATTTTACTAAAATATCAAAAAGGATATGGATATGGTAAGTATAATATTATTTGTTACAGCATGTATTGTATTAGTTGCAGCTGCCGTGCTTCTTGCAAAAGGTCATAAAAAAGAAAGTAAAATACAGCTGCCTAAAGAGCAGAAAGAGCAGACTTTTAACACAAAATATGATGAACTTGTTCATCTTTATAAAAGTGGTGCAATAAAGGAAGAAGAATATAAAAGCCAGATGAAAAATATTATAAACTAACCTTTATGCATCTGTAAAAAACACCATTAAAGCTTGAACAAGCCCAATTACAAACCCTATAAAAAAACCTAAAATATTTATCCATTTAAAATGCTCTTTCATAAAAGAAAATAATATATTTTCTACTTCAGGCAATGGAAGAGCGTTTATTTTATCTTTAACTATTTTCTCAATATTTACAGCATTAAGTGCATACTTTAAGTTGCTTTTAATAAGCTTAACAGCAAGCTCTGTTATAACATCAGCTATTTTATTATAATTATTACTTATAAATGCAGTAAATTTATTTATCATATTAGATTTTACCAATTTATAATTTTCTGCATTTAAAATATCCATAACATCTATTTTTATAAACTTATAAATATCAATATTTAAAAGCATCAAAATTTCTTTTATGGTTAAGTTGCTGTATTGATATAATTTATCTAATATTAAAGCAGATACTTTATCTAATATATTAGTATTTGTTACAAAGTGGCTTTTAATATATAAAACTATATCATGATTATCGCTAAATCCTAATTTTACCATTACTTCATTAACTGGTTTTTTTAGAAGAATATCTATTTCATCTTCAATAGTTTTATAAATATTCTTATAAATAACAGGATTAGTTGACAAATCTTCTGTTATATGTGGAAGCTCATTTTCTACAATCTGCTCTATTTTTTCATTACTTAAAAATAGATTAATAAACCCTGCTTTTAATATATCCATACCGCTTGCAGAAGATAACATACTGTCTTTAAAATTTACTACTTTTTGAGCTAAAACGGCTTTTACCATATCATTTTTACCAAGCCTTCTAATATTAGCCATAATAGTGATTGTTAAATATTCAACTAAATCATTTTTTCTTTTTAGAATATCCTGCGGCAGTATATCCTGCAGTGTTTTATCTTCTGATAAGAAAGAATTTATTGTTTTTTCAAGCTGGTCATCTATTGCTTTTTCTAAATTAAAATTTTTAACAAGCTGAAATACAGGCTCTCTAAAGCTGTTTATATCTATTTTTTTATTAAGAAAAATATCAACTACAGATACAGCAGCATTATTAAGAATATTATTAATAACTTCTTTATTATCAATAATTTTATCTTCTAAACTTGAAAGCCTGATAAGCGCATGAATATCTTTTGCATTAAGGGTTTTAAGTTTTTCTGCAATTATGTTATGGATTTTTGCTTTTATATCATTATTTTCAAGTGCATATAAAAAATCATCATGAGCTAAAAGCTTTTGACCAACAATTTCAGAGATTTTTACTGCTAATTTTGGCCTTGTTTTAGGAACGATACCCTGCCAGCCTAATGTATACCATTTAGGCTCATAAGGTCTGAAAAGCATTTTTATTGCTATTTTATTAGTTACATAACCTACAACACCAGCTACAAGCGGGGTAGTTACAAGGTTAATTACCTGCTGCTCTAACAACGGCTCCCTCTCTTAAACCAAAATCTGAAACAGTAATAATATTAATATTTGTTTTATTTAATATTTCCAGTATAATTAAAATACCAGGTATAATTAAATCTTCTCTGCCTTTATCCATGCCTTTAATTTCAAGTCGTTTATTATATGGGGTAGAGTATACTTTATTAAGTATTTCTATTACTTTTTCTTTTGTAATTTTATAACCATTAACTTTATTAAAGTCATATTCAGTCATTTCCATATCTATTGCTGCAAGGGTTGTAGCTGTGCCTGCTGTTGCAATAAAACTTTGGATATTATCTGGAATAGTAACATTTTTAAAGAAATCTTTTATATATGCTCTGCATTTTTCAATCATTTCATTGCTTCCGCTTTGAAAATCAAACATATCTGCCATTTTTACTACACCTATTTTATGGCTTTCTGTATGCAGCTCATTATTTTCCTGCATATATATAATTTCTGATGAGCCGCCGCCCACATCAAGTATTAAAGGGTGGCTGCCTGCATCAAAACCAGAACATACACCAAGATATTCAAGCATACCTTCTTCTTTACCACTTATAATAGATATTTCAATGCCTGCATTTTTAGCTGCTTTAATAAAATCTTCGCCATTACGGGCTTCACGAACTGCACTTGTTGCAACTGTTTTAATTTTTGTAACATTATATTTATCAAGAGCTTTTCTAAACCCAGCAAGCACATCTATTGATTTCTTAAACGGCTCTTCTGCTAAAATACCAGTTTTATTTATATTTGTAGCAAGCCTTGTAGTTGCTTTTTCCTGATATACAATGTTTTTTATTTTATTATTTTCTACTTCAGCAATAATCAGCCTGATAGAGTTACTACCAATATCAATGCCTGCTGCAATATTATTGTTTTTGGTGCTCATTTACATACCTTCTGTGCACATCATAAGTTTCTGAAAATAAATGCTCGCCATCTTTACTTGCTACAAAAAATAAATAATTAGTTTTTGCTGGATTTGCAACAGCTTCTAGCGCAATTAATGACGGGTTGCATATAGGGGTAGGAGTAAGCCCTTTATGTTTATATGTGTTATATATGTTTGTTTCATCTCTTAAATCAGCTCTGCCGATTTTTATTTCAAATTCGCCCCTTAAAAACTTACCATAAAGTATAGTAGGGTCAGCCTGTAAAATCATATCAATATTAAGCCTGTTATAGTAAACAGAAGCAACTATTGGAGCTTCAAACACATTATATGTTTCTTTCTGCACAATAGATGCTAAAATAATGGCTTCATATTCAGTTAAACCAAGAGCAGCTGTTTTCTCTTTAAAATCAGCTGGAAGATATTTTTTAAAATCAGCATACATTGTATCTACAACATATTCTGGTTTAAAATTTTTTGGAAATTTATATGTTCCTGGAAATAAAAAGCCTTCTAAGCTTTTATAATCACTTCCTGTTACTTTTTTAACATATTCTTTGTTAAATACAAGTGATAAAAATTCATCTTTTTTAGCAACACCTGCTTTTTCAAGTGCATTTGCAATATCAAACAAATTAAAACCTTCCGGCACAGTAACTTTTACAGTAGACTGCACACCATTCATAATGTTTGATATAAACTGACTGTATGAAATATTATCTGCCATATAATAACCAAATTTCATATTCTGTGGCAGTTTAACTACTTTTCTAAGGTATATATCAAGCCCTGCAGGAGTATCAATATTTTGAAAAATCTCATTATAAAGCTTTGAATAACTGTGACCTTTTTCAATAAATAATTCTGTAGACACTTTATTATTATCTAAAAATGATTTAGATGATGAATAAAGATAAAAAGCTGTTGCCGCAACTGCTGCAGCTGCTAAAATAACTAATGATACTAATGATATAATAATTTTCTTTTTCATAACACCAACTTTTATATATATTTATTTTTAAAAGATATTATCAGTAAATAATATGTATTTCAAGCAGTTTATAGCCATTATTCATTTTTTTATATAATATCTTTGACAAAATATATATATAAAAGTTTACAAAACTTATTAATTTTGTTATATTAATAATATATAATATATTTGGAGGTATTTCTTTTGAGCTGGAGTAAAAAAGCTATTGTTTCATATCATTTTATAGAAGCAGCTGTAGATGATTATTTTAATGAATTAAAACTTTCCTTTGATGCATTACTTAAAAGTGAAGAAAGTTCAGGCACTTTTGATGCAGGGGAGTCACATTTTTATTGGAAAATAAACAGTAAAGTAGATATTGCTGCAACAGATACTTATTTTATTTCAGTAGTAAAAGAAAAAAGTGCCTGGCCTGTTTGGTTTACAGAAGATGATGGTATAGGTGAAATACCATTAAATGAAGGGGCTCTTGGTGAGCTTTATTATGCAATAGTTAATCCAGAATCTCGTTTTATTTTATCACTTGCTGCAGCAGGGGGCGGACCAGCAGGAGCATTTAAAAAATTCCTTAATGAATTTTCAAAAGACGGCAGTGTTAAATTAACACCATTATTTGAAGATAAAATTGATTTAACTACATTATCATGGGATTTTTATAAAAAAATAGCAGTATCAATTAATTTTCCAAGCTATGAATATCAGTCAGAATTTATGACTACAAAAGAAGGCACATTATTAGGGCTTATAGATGAATTAGGTGGATTAAAAGCTGATATTACGATTTCAGCACCAAAACCAAAACAAAACTTAAATGCAAGCCAGACTAAAGAGATTGCAAAAGCACTGCTTGTGAACGATTTTTGCAGTAAACTTGTGTTAAAAGGTTCTGATAATGACGGAGAAGAAATTCAAGAGTTTGATTTAAAAAATGCTCAGGTTAAATATAAAGAAATGGTTGAAATTTCAGGCAGTTATATGGTGGAAGATGAAGCACTGCCAATTTTAAAAAGAGCATTTAATGATAGAAGTCACGATTTAATACACTTATCGGAGTAAGGCATGATATTTAAACGCAAAAAAGAAGAAGTTGCAAAACCTAAAACACTTGCTGATATATTAACATATCAGGCATTTAAAAATGGCAGTAAAAAATACATATTTTTTAAAGATATTGTTTATACTTACGCTCAGGCAGAAAAATTATGTAATAAAATTTCACGAGTGCTTGCTTTTTCAGGTATTCGTAAAGGTGACAGAGTTGCCATAATGATGGAAAACTCACCTTATTTTATATTTGCAGCTTTTGCTATTTCAAAAGCAGGCGGTATAATTGTGCCGGTAAATACTTTTTTAAAAGATAAAGAAGTCAGCTATATTGTTTCAAACTGCGAAGCAACAGCCATTTTTACTTCTGAAAAATTTAAAGGAATAATTAGTAAAGTTAAAGAAGACTGCTCATGTTTAAAGTCAGTTTTTTCTTTTGATGATAGTGCAGCCAACTGGGGCGCTGAAAATGTTTTAGTTAAAGATAAAAATATGAGTGAACTGCCACTTGAAATAGATATAACAAAAGAAGATACTGCAGTTATTATCTATACATCAGGCACAACAGGAGCACCAAAAGGTGCTATGCTTTCCCATGGTAATTTAATCAGCATGGTGGAAATGGCAGCAGTATCTTATAAAATGACACATAAAGACAGATTTTTACTGTTTTTACCAATGTTTCATATATATTCTTTTGAAGTAACAATTATGTTCCCGTCATATTTAGGTGCATCTATTGTTATTTTAGAATCAGTAATGGATTTAAAAACTAAAAAATTCAGAGATATATTAATATTTAAACGGCCAACTGTTATGGCAGCAGTACCAACAGTTTACTCTGCTTTAGTTAAAGCGAAAATGCCAAAACTTTTTATTAAGTTTATTTATCCAATTAAAATACACTTATGCAGCGGCTCAGGTCTGCCTGTTGATATTTATAATAAATTTCAAAGAAAATTTGGTATACCATTAATTGAAGGATATGGGCTTTCAGAAGCATCGCCAGTTGTAGCAGGTAATACTCTTGAAGACCCTAGAGCAGGAACTGTTGGCAGAGCATTTTACGGCGTATCTGTTAAGATTGTTGATAAAGATGATATGGAAGTGCCAAGAGGCGAAGTTGGTGAAATTATAGCTAAAGGCCCTAATATTATGCAGGGATACTGGAAAATGCCAAAAGAAACTGCTGAAGCTATAAAAAACGGCTGGTTTTTTACTGGCGATTTAGGCACTATGGATAATGATGGATATATAACTATTGTTGACAGGAAAAAAGATTTAATATTAGTAAAAGGTATGAATGTTTATCCAAGGGAGATAGAAGAACATATCCATAATATAAAAGGTGTAGAAGCTGCTGCAGTTATAAGCGTGCCTGATGAAGACGGTGATGAAACTATACTTGCTTATATTAAAAAAGACCCAGATGTTAATATTACAGAAAAAGATGTTAAAGCATATTTGAAAAAATATATAGCTAATTTTAAAATACCTAAATATGTGTATTTCCCAGATGAACTGCCATTAACCACTATTGGTAAAATCTTAAAAAGAAAACTAAAAGAAATGGTTATTAAAGGGGAAATTGAAGGTATAAAATAATAAGGGGAGCAGATATTGATTAATGCCATGTTTGGAGCAGCAACTGCCATGAATGCTGCAGCTGCAGTTTCTGCTGTAACAGCCAATAATATTGCAAATGTAAAAACACCAAGTTATAAGTCTAACAGTGCATTTTTGTCTGAACTAAGCACTGGTGGAGTAAAACTTAGTGCTATAAGGCCAAATAATAATCAAGGAAGCCTTATACCTACTGGTGTGCCGTCAGATATTGCAGTTTTTGGCAATGGCAGTGAAGAAGATTTACTAAATACATACAGCTATGCAGCAGGACGGTTTGCTGTAGATGATTTTGGTAATTTTAGAGGCCCTTCAGGCGAGCTGCTTTTTACAGGAGCAGGTGGTAATGTTCGCCTTGATAATGAAGGCAACTTATACAGTGACGGCAAGCTGCTAGGCACTATTACACCAGCAGGGGCAGAAGGGCAGGAATATGAACCAACAGGCTTTAGTATATTATCAGGCTATATGGTTTCATCTAATGTGAATATAGCAGATGAAATGGTAAATAACATAGTAAACCAAAGGTTTTTTGAAGCTAATGCAGTAACCATTCGCACAAGTGATGAAATGCTTGGAACTGTAATAAATTTAAAGGCATAAAACATGAAATTTACTGATAAAACTTTAAAATGGACAAATGAGCCAGCAAAATATTCTATTAATGATAATGAAATAATTATTACCACATCACCACACTCTGATTTATGGCAGAAAACTTATTATAAGTTTATAAATGATAATGCGCCAATGCTGCAGACAGAAACAGATGAAAAATATTTTTCTTTTATTGTTAAAGCATCATTTAATACAAGCCACAGATTTGACCAGTGCGGTATAATTGTTTATCTAGACAGTGAAAACTGGATTAAAGCATCTATAGAATATGAAAACCAAACATTTCAAAATTTAGGAAGTGTAGTTACAAACTTAGGGTATTCAGATTGGGCAACTTCAAATATACCTGCAGATATAAAAGAAATATGGTATAGATTAAGCCGCAGAGAAAATGATTTTAAAATAGAATATTCCTTTAATGGAGCAGCATATAACCAAATGAGAATATGCCATTTACATAAAGCAGATAATAAAATCTCTTTTGGTATATATGCATGCAGTCCAGAAGATTCATCATTTAAAGCTGTTTTTTCAGAGATGAATATTGTAGAATGTTTATGGTATGCTCATGACGGTCAGCAGCCAGACAGTAATTTATTATGATTATAATTTTACAAGCTCATAGATTACAGTATACTGAAATTTATGGGCTTTTTCTATTTTAAACCCGTTATCCATAAAGTATTTTTCTTTATCATAAGATAAAAATTCTGGAAAAAGATTATCATCTTCTACTTTTTTTATAAGTTTAAATGCTAAATTAGGAAAGAATTTATTATTTTCTGGGTAGATAAATTCAAATATAATTACTTTGCCGTTATCTTTTAATACATTGTGAGTGTTCTGCAGAGTTTTATATGCTGTATTTTTATCCATTTCATGAAGAATTAAAGATATTACAGCATAATCAAAAAACTTATTTTCAAACTGCATATCTACAGCATCCTGCAGTAAAAAGTTTATATTATTGAGCTTATATTTAGAGATTTTCTTTAAACCAACACTTAACATTCCTTGAGAGTTATCTATACCAGTTATTTTTACATTTGGTTTATCTTTTGCAATTTTTATAACATTTGAACCTGTACCAGTACATACATCTAAAATATTAATATTACTGTTTGGAATAAGGTTATATATTGCTTTTCTAGGATTATTTTTGCCAAGTCTGAAAAATATTTTATCAATAATATCAAAAACAAGAGCAACACTATTATAGGAAAATTTCATAATAAACTCTATATAAATATAAAAAACCCTTTCAGCTTTTACACTGAAAGGGCAGTATAATTTAATAATTCTTAATATATTCTATCAGGTAATGAATCAATTTTTGCTGATTTTGGGCTTGATGGCTGTGGTTTTCTGCCAAAGCATACACCTAAGTTTTCGTGTAATGCAAGCACACCTAAATCAACATGTCTTTGCACAATAGCATCTTTTGTTACCATATAGCGAATTTCGCCGTTACCAGTAATATGGGATACTGTAACACCATGAATATTATCTATTAAAAGCTGAACTGCAGCTGCACCAACTTCTTTACCAAAGTTAGCATCATAAGCAGAGCTTTCACCACATCTAACAATATGACCAGGGTTTACATCTCTAACTTCTGGGATTTCAAGAAGTCCTTCTACATACATACCAGATTCTTTCATAAATTTTTTAACTTCTGGGTCTGCTTTAAGCATTTCTTCTATTTTATTTTTTACAAATTTACCAGCACCTGCAAGTTTAACATGACCAAAAGCATCTTTAGCGCCACCTTCAGAGAAAAGGTTGCCATTTTCATCTTTAACGCCTTCTGCAACAACGATTGTATATGTGCCTGCTTTAACATCACTTGCTAAAATTCTTCTCATATATGTGTTTTTAATATGCTCATAAACTGCATTAAAATCAACTGGAACTTCTGGTATTAAAATACAGTCAGCATCAGCAGCAATACCACCGCGGAAAGCTGTATGACCTGCATATCTGCCGAAAACTTCCATAACCATTATTCTGTTGTGAGTTCTGCCTGTAGTTTTTAAATCTTCAAGAATTGTTGCGATTTTATTAATAGTAGAATCGCCGCCAACAGAGTAAGTTTGTAAATCTAAATCCATAGTTTTAGGAGCATGAACAACAGGAATACCATTTTCATGAAGGTCAACAACAACGCTGCCTGTATCATCACCGCCAGATATAACAAGACCATCAATATTGAATTTTTTAAGACCGTCAACAATTCTTTTGTATTTATTATCGTCTTTAATTTTAGAAATTTTAACGCGAGAGTGGCCAGCTTCACTTCCTGCTCTGATAGATTTAATATCTTCGCTTCTAGCGCCGTTTAAACTTGTAAGGCTTTCAAAATCAACTAAGTTATAAAGACCAGCATAACCATTAGGTATAACTAACGCACCAATACCTTTTGATTCTGCCATTTTAGCAGCACCTCTAACAACTGCATTAAGGCCGCCGCAGTCTCCTCCTGCTGTAATAATACCGATATTACGAATGTTACCCATAAAACCCCCTGATTTTAGTTTTTTATTGATTTATCAAATTATAGTATGAAGAATAAAAAAAGTCTATATTTATCTTAAAAAATTTTATCTAATAATTGTATTATTATTTTTAAATAATACATACGTAAAATCTAACTTGTTATTATTAATAATATATGATAAAAAAATAATTTGAAAAAAAATACAAGGTAGTAAAAATTGTTTGATAAAGCTCTTTTTTACATCTCACTTAATACTTTAAGTTTTGGTAAAAATATTTATATTTATGATGAAGTTACATCTACAAATGATATTTTGCTTAATGGTGATTTTTCTTATGGCTCAGTAGTTGTAACATCACTGCAGACAAAAGGCAGAGGCAGAAGCGGTAGAAGCTGGATAGATACAGGCTCATCGCTGATTTTCTCTATTTTATTAACAGGTCTTTCTCCAGAAATGCTTATGCCTTTTAATATTATTGCTGGTTATTCAGTATGCAGTGGTATTTCTTTATATTCTAAAACAAAATTAAAATGGCCAAATGACTGTGTTATAAATGATAAAAAAGTAAGTGGAATGCTACTTGAAGCATCATTTACTGGAAATAATGCTGCTAAAATAGTTTTTGGAGCAGGTATTAATGTATTTAATAAAGAATTTCCTGAAGATATTGCTTATAGAGCTACATCAGTTTATTTAAATACAGATAAAGAAATAAAAAAAGAGCTTATATTAGCTGAAATTTTAAACACTATGGAAAAGATGCTTAATCAATATAAAGAAGGCGTTTTAAAAATAGAAGATTTATGGCAGGAATATTCTGCAAATTATAATAAAAAAATATCTGTTCATATAAATGGTGTAAAAAAGGAAATGATAGAAAAAGGAATACTGCCAACTGGAGAGCTGATTGTGCAGGATATTAATACAAATGAAATATCAAATATAAATGTTGGAGAAATAGGATATGATTTTAACAGTTGATATAGGTAATACAAATACTGTTTTTGGTATATATAATAATGATAAATTAATATATAAATTCCGTATACAGTCAATACATGATAAAACTACAGATGAATATGCAAGCCTTTTATTAACTTTATTAGAAAGAAATAATGTAAATGTTTCTGAAATTGAAGGTGCAATTATTGGCAGTGTTGTTCCACAGCTGCAGTATACTTTTAATAGAATGATTAAAAAATACTTAAAGATAAATGCTTTAATAGTTAACAGTGAAATAAAAACAGGTATTACTATGCAGGTAGATAATCCAAAAGAAGTTGGTGCAGACAGGATTGCAAATGCTGTTGCTGGGGTAGAAAAATATGGCAGGCCATGTATAGTAATTGATTTTGGAACGGCTACAACATTTGATATAATAAATAAAAATGGTGCATATATTGGCGGTATAATATGCCCTGGTATAATGCTTGCTTCAAAAATGCTTCGCTCAAATACGGCACAGCTGCCGGAAGTAAGCATTAAAAAACCTGCTTCTGTTATTGGTAAAAATACTGTTCATCATATACAGTCTGGTATTTATTTTGGGTATTTAGAAATGATAAATGGGCTTTTAAGAAGGGTATTAAAAGAAGAGTTTGCTGATAAAAAAGTAAATGTTATTATTACAGGCGGATTAGGCAACGATATATCAAATGATATGGAGTTTAAGGCAGTATATGAGCCAAATCTTACATTAGATGGGCTTATGATGCTGTATAAAAATAACATATAAGTTATTAATAAATAAAGTAATATATATAATATTTTGTATAAAATATGAATTTTTTTCAATGTAATTAAAAAAATATGTTGAAAAAATATAGAAAAATAGTAGACTACTCTGTGAAAAGGTATGAAGTAGTTATGGAGAGCATAATGAGTGAATTAGGAAATCTTTTAAAATCAACTAGGGAAGAGCAGAAAAAAACGATACAAGATGTAGTTGATGATACAAGAATTAGAGAAAATTTTATTAAAGTAATAGAAGAAGGAAGATTTAAAGATTTACCATCATATTTACATGCTTATGGATTTGTAAAAAAATATGCCGAGTTTTTAAATTTAGACTATGAAAATGTTGTATGGCCGCTTTTTGCTGAAGAATGTCCAAAAGAAGGTGCGCCAGCACAGCCGCATGATATTACAAAAGAAGAATATACTCCATCTACTACAGAAACAAGTTTTTTAGAAAATGAGAAAAAAGGCAGTAAAAAGCCTTTTACTATAATACTGTTTATTATAGTGCTGCTTCTTATTGGTTATGGTGGTTATTACATGTATTCAAGCAGCATATTAAATAATACTGTTACTATTGGTGGTAGTAATACTGCTGTAAATACTCCAGTGCCTGCTACAGTTGTAGAGCCAGAGCCTGCAGTTACTTTTGCAGGAGATAATACAAGCGATAACAGCTCGTATTTCAATTATTATGGCACATCAATATATGCTGATAATAATACAGATAATTTAACTATAAATACTAATGATAATACAACAGAGCCAGCATATATAGACCCGTTATTTGCTCAAACTATACCAACACCTGTTGTTTTATCACCAGAAAAAGTTAAAGTAAAATTTTCTGAAAACTGCTGGTTTAAATACAGCACAGATAAAGGCGAAGAAAATGAAGTTAATGCAAGACGTGGAACAGAAATAGAAATAGAGTTTGATAAAACATTTAGAATAGAAATAGGTAATGCTGTTGCAGTATCAATGGAATATAACGGACAGGAATATTCTAATTTTGGTAATAGAAATGTTGTTCGTATATTAAATTATGAAGCACAAGACGGCAAACTGGAATTAATTAGAAGATAATTTAAAGGTTTACATATAATGTTAAAAACAGCAATTTTTATTAATGATTATTTATTATTACTGGATTTTCTTTCTAAAATAGAAGAAGAATTTCCGCTTTTAGAATACACTGTATTTGGAGATAAAGAATTTGCAGAATCATTAGAAGATAGTGCAGAAGGTTATGTAGAAACTGACTTATCTCTTTTAAAAGATGCAGAGCTTTTAATTATGCTTGCAAAACCAATGCATGATGAAAAAGTAATTAAAAACTTTGACGGCACTATTATAGACATTACTGGTTATGAATTTTCTCCAGAAGCAGAAGTGTTTAAAGTATATGAACCTGTTAGAAAAATTTTAAGAAATATAGCTGTGCCTGTAGCTGATGTTTCAGTTGTATTATCACTTCCTGTATGTATATATGGCAGGCAGGGGGTTGAAGACTTAATGCAGCAGACAAGAAGTATTTTTACTTTTGATGAAACAGAAAGCTTAGTTTTTCATAACAGAATAGCTTTTAATAAACATTTTAATCCTGTTACAGCAGGTCTTCCTGTAGGTAAAACAGTTGATGATTTTGCTGCTTCAGGTGGCGATATATCTATTAGAATTTCTCCATTATCTACAGTATTTGAAATGGATGTTTTTGCAAAAGATATGTTTGGTTTAAAAGATGATGAAGGATATTTTCCAACAGAAAGTTTTTTTACTGCATCAGATGTTTCTGAACGCAGTGATATAACAGTAATACCACGCAGAAATGGTCTTACTTTTGTTGGTGATTATGTTAGAGTGTTAATAGAAGATATTATTAAACAAATGAAAGAGGTAATTTAATAATGAATCCAATTTATTTAGATAATATAGCTGGAACAAAACCAGATGCACGAGTTGTTGAAGCTGTTATGCCTTATTTAACAGAAAAATATGGCAATCCAGCAGCTCATTTTTATCCACTGGGAAGGGAAAGTTATAGTGCTTTAAATCAAGCTAGACAGCAGGTTGCAGATTTAATTGGTGCTGAAAAAGCAGAATGTGTAGTATTCACATCTAACGGCACAGAATCAAATAATATGGCAATCAAAGGTGTTATGGCTTTAAGCGGTAATAAAAAACATATAGTTATAAGCGAAATAGAGCACTATTCTATTCAAAATCCAGTGTTAAAGTTAACTAATTATGGTTATACTTTTACAAAGCTGCCTGTTGATAAAAATGGTAGAATATCACCAGAAAGTGTTGCAAATGCAATAAAAGATGATACTGCACTTGTTGCTATTGCTCATGCAAATTCAGAAATAGGTGTTATTCAGGATATTGAAGCTATTGGAAAAATATGTAAAGAAAAAGGTGTTCACTTCCATGTTGATGCAGTTGCATCATGTGGTTTTATAGATATTGATGTTAAAAAAATGAACGCATCAACATTAACTATTGCAGCACAAAATTTTTATGGTATAAGAGGGGCTGCAGCTTTATATGTTGCACCAGAAGTGAAACTTGCTCCATTATTTGATGGTGGTTTTCAAGAAAGGGGCATTAGAAGCGGAAGTGAAAATGTTCCTGCTATTGTAGGGCTTGGAAAAGCATGTGAAATCGCTAAAAATGAAATGGCAGAATATACTGCAAAACTTACAAAATTAAGAAATAAATTAATTGATGGTTTAACTGCGCAGTATGATTTTCTACACATTACAGGTGATAGAGAAAACAGACTGCCTTATCATGTAAGTTTTTGGGTAGAATATATTGAAGGGGAATCTCTTTTAATGTGGTATGCTCAAAAAGGTGTATATTGTGCCAGCGGTTCAGCATGTTCTTCTAACATTTTAGCAGAAGATGAAGAAGATTTACAGGCATCTCATGTATTAACAGCTGTTGGTGTGCCTACAGATATTTGTGCAGGCTCAATTACAATGAGTCTTTCTAAATATATTGAAGAAGAAGATATTGACCATGTGTTAAAAGTAAGTCCGGAAATTATTGATAAACTTTGTGCAATGAGCCCGGCATTTGACCCGTCAAAAATAAAAAAATAAATATATACAGGAGTGTAAAAATGGCAGCAGGACCATATAGTGATACAGTTATGGATCACTTTACAAACCCAAGAAATATGGGAGAAATTGAAGATGCAAATGGTGTTGGCGAAGTAGGCAACCCATCTTGCGGTGATGTTATGAAATTATATTTAAAAGTGAACAGCGATGGCGTTATCGAAAATTCAACTTTTAAAACTTTTGGCTGTGGAGCAGCTATTGCATCAAGCTCTATGACTACAGAAATGTTAAAAGGAGCAAAAGTAGAAGATGCTTTAAAACTTACTAACCAGGCTATTGTTGATGCATTAGGTGGTTTACCACCTGCAAAAATTCACTGCTCAGTTATGGCAGAAGAAGCAGTAGAAGCAGCTTTAAAAGATTATTATACTAAACAAGGTAAAGATGCATCAATTGTAGACAGTATGAAAGCTGAATTAAAAAAAGATGCTGAATAATTAAAAATTATATTTAGGAGAGGAAAATGGAATTAAAAGAAAAAGTTCAACAAGTATTGGATAAAGTTCGTCCAGGTTTACAAGCTGACGGTGGCGATGTAGAGCTTATCAGTATTGAAGATGGCGTTGTAAAAGTTGCTTTAAGAGGCGCATGCGGCAGCTGTCCTTTCAGCCTTATGACTTTAAAACAAGGTATTGAAGCACGCATTAAAGAAGAAGTACCTGAAATTAAAGAAGTTGTTTCAGCATAATAAAATTATACATAAATTTTAATTTTAATAAAGAGGCATACATACTTTACACAGATGTATGCCTTTTTTTATTGAAAAAATATAAAAAAACATATATAAATATTGTTATACACCAATATTTCTATATTGTGTAAATATATCATAGGGGCATCTATATGGGACTGGGGATTTTAAAATTTAAGTTTAATTATTTTTTATGGATTATTGTTGTTGGTATGGCTGCAATGATTATTTCATTTCTCATTTTTATGACAATGATTTATAACGCCACAAAAGAAAATGAAAAATTAACATTTGACAGCCTTGATATTGTTTCATATGGGTTTATGGTTTCAAAAGCGTCAGATTATCTTACTACTCAGGCAAGGCTTTATGCTACTACTGGTAACAGAGAATATTATGATAAATACTGGAAAGAAGTAAATGAAACTAAAACTAGAGATAAATCAATAGAATCACTAGTTAAATTAGGTGTACCTTCTGAAATTTTAGTATATGTAGAAAGAGCAAAAAGTGATTCTGATGCATTAATCAAGCTGGAAGAAGCATCATTTGAAGCTGTTGCTGCAGGTGATTTACAGAAAGCTTCACAGCTTATGAGCAGTAGAGAGTATGAAGCAGGAAAAGAAAAAATAACACAGTCTTTAAATACTTTTGAAGATGAAATTAAAGTTTTTTCAACAGAAGCTGCGAAAAAATCTGCTTCTAAAACAGTTACACTTATTATTGTATCTTTATTATGTATAGCAAGTATAGCAATAATCTTCTTAATTTTCTTATATATCTTTATAAGCAGTTTAAAAAGAGCATTAAATACATTAGATTCATTATTTATTAGTATTGCTGATGGTGATATGACTGTAAAAGCTCCAGCATTAGCTGGTACATCTGAAATATGTGCTACATTTAAAAATATCAATGTATCTCTTGCAAGTATCAGAGAGATACTTCTGAATGTCACAGAAGCTACAGAAGATGTTGCATCAAGTAATAATCAGCTTGCTTCAACTATGGAAGAGTTATCTTCTACATTTTCAGAGCAGGCTCATCAAGTAAGTGATACAGCATCTAGTTTAGATTCTATTAATACAACAGTAAAAGCAACAGTTGATTCTTTAAAATCAAATCAGGAAATCGTAGATACTACAGTTACTTCTGCAAATGATGGTAAAAAACAGCTTACAGATTTAAAATTAAGTATGGAAAAAATACACACAGATGCAGATTCTCTTTCTGATACAATTACTAATCTTGCAAATTCTTCCAGCGAAATTGGTAATATTGTAACAGTGATTAATGATATTGCAGACCAGACAAATCTTCTTGCATTAAATGCAGCTATAGAAGCAGCGCGTGCAGGGGAAGCAGGCAGAGGGTTTGCAGTAGTTGCTGATGAAGTAAGGAAGCTGGCAGAAAGAACACAAAAAGCAACAAGTGAAGTTACAACTATTGTTTCTACATTACAGCAGGAAGCTTTAACTGCATCTTCTGCAATGGGTATGGAAGCTGAAAAAGTTAAAGAAGGTGTTAATAATATTGAAAGAACTGAAGATGTATTTAATAAAATATTTGCAGGTATTGACGGTATAAGCAGTGTTATGAGCACTATTCGTGATGATATGGATAACGAATATTCTACAGTGCAGACTGTGCATGAAACATCAATAAGTATTGCAACAGGTATTGAAGAATCAAGCAACGCAGTAAATGAAGTAACGCAAACTATTGAGCATTTACAAGAAAGGGTAGAAAACCTTAAAATGATGCTTACAAGATTTAAAGTAAAATAAATTTTTAGTCTGCTTAATAAATATATTATTAAGCAGACTAAATATTTTTAGAATATCTCAGGGCGGGGTGAAATTCCCCACCGGTGGTAAGTTTAAAAACAAGCCCACGAGCCTTTTTTGGCAGATTTGGTGCAAATCCAAAGCCGACGGTATAGTCCGGATGAAAGAGAATATTTTAAAAGATATTATATATCTTAGACTTTTATAAAGTCACTTATAATGAGTAACAAAAAAGGCTATTGGAAAACCAATAGCCTTAAATTTTTTATAAAATATAATTTATGCCTGATAAACTAATCTGCCATTTTTAAATGTATAAATTGCTCTACCTTTTAACTGTTTATTTAAAAATGGGGTATTATATGATTTAGATTTATTTATTTCTCTTGTATAAGTATATTCTACATCTGCATCAATAACTACAATATCAGCCTGTTTTCCTTTTGCAATAATACCTAAGTTTTCTTTTTTAAGTATTTTAGATGGATTATAAGACATAAGCTTTACAAAATCTGTCCATGAAAGTTTTCCTTCATCTATCCTTTTTATAGTTAATGGAACAGCAGTTTGATATCCAATAATACCAACTGGAGCAAGTCCAAATTCTACAAATTTTTCATCATCCTGATGTGGTGCATGGTCTGTAGAAATACAGTCTATTGTGCCGTCTTTAAACCCTTGTAATATTGCTTCAATATCTTCTTCTTCTCTTAATGGGGGACTCATTTTATAGTTTGTATCATAAGTTAAGCAGTTTTCATCTGTTAATGTAAAGTGGTGCGGTGTTGCTTCTGCTGTAACATTAATGCCTTCATTTTTGCCCCAGCGTATTATATCAACAGCTTCTTTTGAGCTTACATGGCTTATATGCACTCTTGATTTTGTAAGGCGGGCAAGCATAATATCTCTTGCAATTATTACTGATTCTGATTCAGAAGGGATACCATTTAAGCCATTAATTGCTGAAATTCTGCCTTCATTCATATATCCATTGCCTTGAAGGTTAGTATCTATTGCATGAACAGAAATAAAAGAGTCAAAATATCTAACATACTCTAATGCTCTGCGCATAACTTCTGCATTCATAATAGTGTATCCATCATCAGAAAAGCCGCATACACCATTTTCTATTAAATCGCCCATTTCTGTAAGCTCTTCGCCTTTTAGCCCTTTTGTAACAGCGCCATAAGGCAGAGCATCAAAAAGTCCGTCTTTTTTTGATTTATTAATAATAAATGCAGCAACAGGAGCATTATCTATAACAGGTTTAGTATTTGCCATACAGCATGCAGTAGTAATACCGCCGGCTACAGCAGCCTGACCTGCACTTGTAATATCTTCTTTATATTCAAATCCCGGCTCTCTCATGTGAGAGTGCATATCTATAAGCCCAGGAAGAACATATTTACCTGAGCAGTCATATACATTATCTGCCTGAACATCTTCATTTGTAATATCTTCAATAATATTATCATTTATTAAAATATTACCTTCAGTTATTTTATCATGATTTACTATTTTGCAGTTTTTAAGTAATGTTTTCATATATATTTCACCATATTTTATTTTGACATAGCAAGAAAACTTAATACTGCCATTCTAACAGCAACTCCATTTTCCACCTGGTCTAATATTGCAGAATTACTGCTGTCTGCTACAACGGAAGAAAGTTCTACACCTCTATTAATTGGTCCAGGGTGCATAACCATAACATCACTTTTAGCTTTCTGCATAACAGCAGGAGTAAGCCCAAAGAGTTTTGAATATTCTCTTTCTGATGGAATAAGCAGTTTTGCCATTCTTTCTCTTTGGATTCTAAGCATAATAATAACATCAGCATCTTTAACTGCTTCTTCCATATTTTTTGCTATATTTACACCAAATGCTTCAACCCCAACAGGAAGCATAGTAGGGGGAGCAAAAAGTGTTACATTCATACCATAAGTTTTCATAGCCCAAATATCACTTCTTGCAACTCTTGAATGGGCAATATCGCCAATGATAGTAACATTTAAGCCTTCAAGCCTGCCTTTTTGCAGCTTAATAGTTAAAAGGTCAAGCATACATTGAGTAGGGTGCTCATTAAGTCCATCACCAGCATTTACTATATGAGCCTCTACATTATCGGCTACAAATTTTACTGAGCCAGAATAGCTGTGCCTGATAACAACAATATCTGAAGCCATAGCTTCAATATTTTTCACAGTATCCATTAATGTTTCGCCTTTTTGAGTGCTTGATGTAGATGAGCTGATATTAATAACATCTGCACCTAATCTTTTGCCTGCTATTTCAAAAGAAGTTCTTGTTCTAGTAGATGCTTCAAAAAATAAGTTTACAATAGTGCGTCCTTTTAATGTAGGGACTTTTTTAACTTCTCTTTGATTTATCTCCCTAAAACTCATTGCTTGATTTAAGATATAATCTATCTGCTCTCTTGTTAAATCCTGAGTAGATATAAAATCTTTTTTATCATAAGTCATATTAAGCCTCTCTATCGCTTATAGTAACGCAGTCATCATCTACATTATCTATTTCTTTTACTTTTACATGTATAACTTCGCTTTTTCTTGTAGGGATATGTTTTCCTGTAAAGTCTGCATGTATTGGAAGTTCTTTATGGCCTCTGTCTACAATAACTGCAAGCATAATTTTTGCTGGTCTGCCATAATCAAGCAGTGCATCTATTGCAGAGCGGATTGTTCTGCCAGTAAAAAGCACATCATCTACTAATATAATAGTTTTTCCATTAACATCAAAGCCTATATCTGATGATTTTACTTCAGGCATATTTGCAATTTCAGATAAATCATCTCTATATAATGTTATATCTAAAACACCAGATTTTAATGGTCTTTTATTGTGACGGCTTATACTGTCTGTTATACGGTTTGCAATATATTCGCCGCGTCTTCTAATTCCAACTATATAAGTATTATCATAATCTGTAACTTTTTCAATAATTTGAAAGGTCATACGCTCAATGATTGCATGCATTTCTGCACTATTAATTAAGATTTTTTCTTTTTCCATAAATAACCTCCTCATATATATACTTGTGTAAATAGTAAAAGTTATATAATAATAAGTCAATCATTTTATAACAAATATTAATAATATATTCATTTATATAATATTTAAGTTGATTATTGTAATTAAATTTTATAATATGCAAAATGATTAATTTTAAAGTAAGACATTTTGTGTTTAAATTAATTGTAGTTTTTACTATACCGCTGTTTTTTAATGGGTGTGCCTGGATTGCAGGGGTGGCTTTAGCTGGTGCTTTTTCTACAGTAGTTTTCACTGCAGGTTCAGTATCAGATATTGATAAAACAGAAAAAGCTCTTGCTGTAGAAAAATTAATATATGCTTTTGAAGCAAATAAAGGCACTATTAATGACTTAAGCTTTGTTGATGGATATGTAGAAGGTGTAGTAGATAACCACACAGTAACTGCTTATATTTATACTCGTAGAGATGGTGTGCTTGATATAAATGTAAGAGCTACAAAATATTTAATCTCTAATGCAGATGTTGCACAAAAAGTAATTGATAAATATAGGAATTATGTAAGATGATTAGACAAGCAAAAATTAATGATGCACCAGTTATTCAGCAGATTGTAAATCAGTATGCAAAAAAAGGGCAGATGCTTCAAATCAGCAGAAATGAAATATATGAAAAAATATATGAGTTTATTTTATGGGAGGATGATGAAGCAGTTAAGGGAGTATGCGCACTTCACCCAACATGGAGTGATACTGCAGAAATCCGCTCATTAGCTGTTGTTGAAGAGTATAAAAGGCAGAAAATAGGACAGGCAATGGTTGAATATTCTTTAAAAAGAGCAAAAGAAACTGGCTTTACAAAAGTTTTTGCACTTACATATATGCAGGAATTTTTTGAAAGCTGCGGCTTTAAAGTAACTGAGCTTGACAGCCTGCCAAAGAAAATATGGACAGACTGTTTAAAATGCCCTAAATATCCTGACTGTGATGAAACTGCAGTAATTATTGAAATATAAAATAAAAATATAGAAAGGACAATATGTTAGAAGAAACACTTCAAGAAATAGATGAATTAAATAATAAAGTAAAAAGCTTTGCTCCAGCAGTAAAAGAAGATGTGCTGCAGAAGAAAGTAGATGATATTGAAAATATGTCTATGACTGATAAAGACTTTTGGTCTAAAAAAGAATCAAAGCATCTTTTAAAGGAGCAGTCTGCAATTAAAAAATTTTTAGAATCATATAGAAGTCTTTTACAGATAAAAGAAGACTGTGATGTATTAGTAGAGCTTTATAAAGAAGGGGAAAATTCTGTAGAAAAAGATATAATAGATACTTTTTCTCAATATAAAAAGCAGACTGTAGATTTTGAGTTAAAGCTGATTTTAAGTGACCAGCATGATATTAATAATGCTATTGTAACAATACATTCAGGAGCTGGCGGCACAGAAGCAGATGACTGGGCATCTATGCTTTTTAGAATGTATTCTAGATGGGCTGAAAAAAATGGCTTTAAACTTGAAATATTAGACCAGCTTGATGGAGATGAAGCAGGTATAAAATCTATTACTTTTAATATTATAGGTGAATACGGCTTTGGCTATTTAAAAGGAGAAAGCGGTGTTCACAGACTTGTGCGCATATCACCATTTGACTCTCAGAACAGGCGCCATACATCTTTTGCTTCTGTATTTGTGCTGCCTGAGATAGATGATGATTTAGAAATAGAAGTAAATGAATCAGATTTAAGAATAGATACATATAGAGCAGGTGGAGCAGGCGGACAGCATATTAATACAACAGATTCTGCTGTTAGGATAACACATATTCCAACAGGTATTGTTGTAGCATGCCAAAATGAAAGAAGTCAGCATAAGAACAAAGCTTCTGCTATGAAAATTTTAAAATCTAAACTTTATGAATATGAAATGGAAAAACGAAGCGAAGCTAAAGAAAAAATGGAAGACAGCAAAACAGATATTGGCTGGGGAAACCAAATCCGCTCTTATGTTATGCACCCATATAAAATGGTTAAAGATTTACGCACAAGGTATGAAACAGGAAATGTTGATGCTGTTATGGACGGCGAATTAGAACAATTTATCAGGCAGTATTTACTTTTTGCTGCAGGAATAGAAAATGAAAATAAATAATTTAGATAATATGGGCATTATACCACGCCCAACTTACGCAGTTATTGATATGGAAAGGTTTGGTAATAATATAGATATAGCTAGAAACCTTTCAAAATCAGATATTATTGCTGTTGTAAAAGCAGATGCTTATGGACATGGAGCAAAAATTTTAGCAAAATATGCTTATGAAGAAAAGAATGTCAATCATTTTGCTGTTGCTACAATGATTGAAGGTATAGAGCTTAGAAAAGTATTATCATCTAAAGATACTAAAATTGTAGTGCTTGGTTATGTAAGTGATTCTTTTGTAAAGGAAGCGTTACAGTCATCACTTACACTGCCAGTTTTTGATTACAGATATGCAGAAATAATATCTAAAGCTGCCAAAGATTTAGGTATAGAAGCTCATGTGGCACTAGAAATTGATACAGGTATGAGCAGGCTTGGTTTTTCATATGAAATGCAGCTTTCAGAATTATTAAAACAGTATAAAAATATTCATGTGGATTTTGCAATAAGTCACCTTGCAACTTCAGACTGTGATAACAGCTATGCACATATTCAAACAGAAAGGTTTGATAGATTTTTAGAAATTAATAAAGATTATACTTTTGCTACAAGTTTTTTAAACTCATCTGGAATAGCTAATTTTGAAAACAGATGGACTTTTACCCGTCCAGGTTTATTTTTATATGGATATGAATCTACAAATGTGCTAAAAGATTTACAGCCTGTTATGAGCCTGTGGAGCGAGATAGCTCATGTAAAATATCTAAAAAAAGGTGAATCTGTTGGCTACGGCAGAACTTTTTTTGCACCAAAAGATATGATAATAGGTGTTATACCAATAGGTTATGCAGACGGTTACAGGCGTTCTTTTTCAAATAAAGGGTATGTGCTTGCAGGCAGTAAAAAATGTCAGGTAGTAGGTAATGTATGTATGGATATGACAATGATAGATGTTACTGAGCTTGGCGAAAACTGTATCGGTCAGAAAGTGCAGATAATGGGTGATGATATTACTGCTTCCACATTAGGTCAGTGGGCAGACACTATTGATTATGAAATATTATGCGGCATTTCAGATAGAGTGCCAAGAGTTTATAAATATAAAGAAGGTCATTTTGAAATTTTTTGAATTTATAGGTAAAATGGTATTAGACATTATTCATATGGCAGGCAAAATGTCTATACTTTTTTATGAAACAACAAAAGGAATTTTTAAGCCACCATTTAGGTTTAGACTTTTTATTAAACAAATAGAGTTTATAGGATATAAGTCTATACCTATTATCATATTAACAGGTATCTTTACAGGTATGGTTTTTAGTCTGCAGTCTTATAAAGGGCTTAATAACTTTGGCTCTGGAGAAATGACAAGCGGTCTTATTGCTATGGCAATGATACTTGAGCTTGGACCTGTTTTAACAGGTATTATGGTTGCTGCCCGTGCAGGCTCTGCAATGACTGCAGAACTTGGAACAATGAAAGTAACTGAGCAGATAGATGCTCTTGATGCTATGGCTGTAGACCCTGTGCATTATTTAGCAGTACCTAGAATGCTTGCAGGTATGTTTTCTATGCCGCTGCTTAATGCTATATGTATTATATTTGGTATAATAGGCGGCTATATTGTAATAGTTAATATGATGGGTATCAGCAGCAGTATTTATTTTGAAAATATGGTGCTTTATACAAATATAAATGATATAGTAGACAGCCTTATTAAATCATTCGTATTTGGAATAATTGTAGTAATAGTAAGCTGCTATAACGGCTTTAATGCATCAACTGGTGCAGAAGGTGTTGGTAAAGCAACAAATGTATCTGTTGTTGAATCAAGCGTTTTAGTCTGTATGTTTGATTATATTTTAACATCGGTATTAATATTATGATTAAAGTTGAAAATTTATGTAAATCATTTGGCTCAACAAAAGTGCATAATGGTATAAATTTAGAAATTAAAAAAGGTGCAATTACTTACATAATAGGTCCTTCTGGAACTGGGAAAAGTGTGCTTTTAAAACAGCTTATGGGGCTTATTAAGCCAGACAGCGGTAAAATATATGTAGACGGGTTTGATATTACAACTGCTAATAAAAAACAGCTTTTAAAAGTGAGATATAAATTTGGTATGCTTTTTCAAAATGCTGCTCTTTTTGATTCTCTTACAATATTTGATAATGTTGCTTTTCCATTAAGAGAGCATAGAAAACTTTCAGAAGATGAGCTGCAGGAAATAGTTACTGAAAAATTAAAATTAGTAGGGCTTTCTGGAGTAAATCATAAATATCCATCAGAATTATCTGGCGGTATGCGTAAACGTGTAGGGCTTGCAAGGGCTATTGCTCTTTCTCCAGATATAATGATGTATGATGAACCTACAACAGGATTAGACCCTATTATGACAGATATAGTTGATGATTTAATTTATACTACTCAAAAAGAGCTGCATATTACATCAGTAGTTATTTCCCATGATATTTCAAGTGTTTTAAAAAATGCAGATTATATTGGTATGCTGTATAATGGCAGAATTATACAATATGGAACACCAGAATATTTTAAAACTACAGATAACCCTTATGTAAGACAGTTTTTTTCAGGCTCAAAAGATGGGCCAATAAAAGTTTATTAATAATTTTTTATAAATAGGAAGAGATGTTTAAATGAATGTAGAAACGAAAGTTGGTATTTTTGTTATAATTGGTTTTTTTATGGTAGCAGTAACTGCTGCAGTATTTGGCAATTTAGAATTAAATTCAAAAGAAGGCAATACTGTATATTTTAGATTAAATGATGCAACAGGTATACGCAGCGGCACACCTATTATGTATAAAGGGTTAAAAGTAGGTGAAGTTAAAGATGTTATGATGAAAGATAACCAAATTTTAACTCGTGTTAATATTTACCGTGAATTTGAAATACCTGATAATGTGCGTTTTAATGTAAAACAGTCTGGTTTTGTAGGGCAGAAGTTTGTTGAATTAGAAGTAGACCCTAATATAAAATCTCAGGCACCGCTGCAGAATAATTATGAATATGACGGCAGACAGTCTACTGCAAACTTAGATGCCGTTATAGCAAAACTTAATGATGTGGCAGCAGAGATGACTGTTCTTTTAAAAACTTTTAATGAAGTTGTTACAACAGATAAGTCTAAAGATGCTCTGCAGGATAGTATAGCAAACTTAAAAGATATAACAGACAGTGTTAAAAATATTGTTTCATCTAATGAGCAGAATATTCAAGATGTTATTGCAAATGCTAAACATATGACAGATATGATAGATGCACTTATAGCAAAAAATGAAAAAAATCTTAATACTTCTATAAATAATATTACAGAAATAAGCCAGACATTAAAAGAATTTACAGTATCAGTTGATAAACTGCTTGCAAATAATCATGATAACATAGATGGCAGCTTAAAGAATTTAAAAGAAATAACTGATAAAGTTAATTCTACAATGGATGAGATAGAAAAAATTACTAATGACATTAATGAAGGCAACGGCACATTAGGTATGCTTATTAATGATAACCAGACAAAAAATGATATTAAAAAAGTAGTAAGCGGTGTTTCATCATTTTTTGGAGATAATGTAGAAGATAATGAAGATAGAATGAGCCTGTATGCTACAATAGGTGCTGATTATTTATTTGATGCTAAATCTGTAAATACTGGCAGAGGGTATGCTCAGGCTTCATTTTATACTGACCCTAAAAACTTTTACTTAATAGGAGTATCAAATATACCAGTTATTAATCCGAACAACCCTGAATATGATATATATGGTAATAAAATAAAAAATTCTGAATTAGCTTTTTCTTTACAGTACAGCCATATTTTTTATAATATCTTTGGTTTAAGATTTGGTATATTTGATAATACCTTAGGTTTAGCTGCAGATATTTATCCTTTAAAAAATAAAGATTTAGCTATCTCTCTTGAAGCTTATGATTTTAATGCTTACTCTAATAGTTTAGATGTATATACAAGGGCATTAATAAGGTGGCATTTTTATAAAGGTATATTTATTCAAGCTGGTGTAGAAGATGTTATAGGCTATACTAACAGAATGTATATGGTTGGTGCAGGTATTAGGTTTAAGCCATCAGATTTAGGCAGGCTTGCAAATAATATGGAAAAAGAAAATAAAGTGCAGAAAGCAGAATATAGAAAAAATCAAAGTGAAATAGAAAGTGAGCCTGTGTATAAAGAATATAAAAATACTAAATCAAACCAGGCAAAAGAAAATAACTCTGTAAAAGAAAATAAAGTAGAAGAAACAGTTAAAAAAGAAAATAAAACACAGCAGAGTAAAGAAAATACTAATACTAATAAAGATATAAAAAATCAGGATAAAAAGAAAGTAAATGAAAGTGATGATTTTTTTGACAGCTTAGTATATTAAAATCAGAGGAAATATAATGGATAAATTAAAATTAGCAATATCAACCTGTCCAAATGATACATTTATTTTTGGTGCATTAATTCGTAAAGATATTGATGTGCCTTTTGAGATAGACTTAACAATGGAAGATATCCAGCTTTGTAATAATATGGCTTTAAAAGAAGAGCAGGATATAGTAAAAGTATCTTTTGGAGTATTTCCCTTAATTTCAGAAAATTATAAAATCTTAAAATGTGGTGGTGCTTTAGGGTTTGGATGCGGGCCATTAGTTTTATCAAAAAATTATAAAACTATGGAAGAGTTAAAACATAAAAAAATGGCTGTTCCTGGAGAAAATACTACTGCTTTTATGGTTTTAAAAAGATTTTATCCAGAGTGTGCTGAAAATGTAGAAGTAATGCGGTTTGATAAAATTATGCCTGCATTACAAAATGGAGAAGTAGACGGCGGACTTGTTATTCATGAAGGCAGGTTTACTTATACTCAATATAATCTTACAAAAGTAACAGATTTAGGGGTAGAGTGGGAAAGTCACTATAATATGCCTATCCCGTTAGGCTTTATTGGTATACATAAAAAGTATATCCATTTAGCTGATATGGTAAATGATACTATTAGAAGAAGTATAGAGTATGCTTATAACCATAAAGATGAAGCATTATCATTCTGTAAAAAATATGCTCAGGATATGGATAATAATGTTATGGATTCCCACATTAAGTTATATGTAAATGAATACTCAAAAGATTTATCTCCAGCTATAATGGCAGTATCTACATTAATAGGTGCTGATAAGAGTGTATTTGTATAATTAAGGTGTATTATGGCCGACATATTAATAATTGTTAATCCTGCCAGTGGAAAATATAAAATTATAAAACCTTTACTGCATAAAATCATGAATATATTAAAAGAAAAAGCAGATAAAGTTGAGCTTGCTTTAACAGAATATAGAGGTCATGGAACAGTTTTAGCAAAAAACAGTTCATCACAAATAATTATAGCAGCAGGTGGTGATGGGCTCGTTAATGAAGTTGCAAAAGGTGTTGTAAATACAGACAAGCTTTTTTATGTGCTTCCATTCGGCACAAAAAATGTGTTCTGCAAAGAATATGGAATATCAGTAAATCCAGTAATGGCTGCTAAAAATTTAGATTTAAGCAGTATAAAAAAGATACCAGTTGGTTATATAGATAATAAAATTTTTCTGCTTATGGCTGGTGTTGGGTTTGATGCTCATATAGTTAGAAATGTAGAAAAAAAAGGGGTCAGATTTAAGCTTTTAAAAACACTTGCCCATGTTATACATGGTGTTCCTGCATTTTTTACTGATAAATACAGTAGAATGTATATATATGTAAATGGTAAAAGATATGGATTTTATCATGGTGTATTTGCTGTTTCTGCTTCTTATGCAGGGACATATAAACTTGGTAAAATACATGAAGGAAAAATAAACTGTTTCTTAGTGGAAAAAAGCGGCAGACTTTCACTTTTTAAATCGTTTGCACCTTTATTTTTCTGGCTTGGTTTTCATGGCACACATATAAATGCTGAAAACATAAAATTAAATGGAGCTTCATTTTGTCAGATTGATGGGGAGTATACAGAGCTTCAAAATGAATCTACTTATATAATGATAAAAGAAAATGCAATTAATTTTATTGCACCTGTAAAAAAGTTGTAAATCATATTATAAATACTATTGAAATATTTAAAAATATATTATAGAGTAAATTATTAATTATTATAAAGAGGATTATATGGCAGAGTTAAGACAGTTCGTAGGTTTTATGCTTGCACAAGAGCACTATGGTATAGACATAATGGCTGTTGAAGAAATTATTCGTATGGTTGACATTACTCCTGTTCCACGGGCTCCAATATTTGTTGAAGGCATTATCAATATGCGTGGCAGAGTTATCCCAATAGTTGATTTACGCAAAAAATTAAATGTTAGAGTTAGTGAAAATAATGAATCTACTCGTATTGTTGTTGTATGTATACAAAACAGACGCATAGGTTTAATAGTTGATAAAGTAGAAGAAGTTATTAGAATAGAAGTAGATGCTATAGATAAAGCACCAGGTACTTCTCCAACTATTGATAACTACATAAATGGTGTTGCAAGAACATCTAAATGTATGGTTATCATTCTTGATATTTTCAAAGTATTCTCTATTCAAGAACAAATGGCTTTAGACAGCTTAGCATAATAATATTTTTATTTGGTTAGTTGTTTGAGTAGTAAAGATAATAAGTTGCCTGATAATAAAAATAACCAGGCAGCTTTTTCTTTTATTAATGAATCTATAATTAAGCTGAATGGGATAGGTGAAAAATCTCAGGCAGGCTTTAATCGTCTTAAAATCTATACAGTAAAAGATATAATATTTTCATTTCCTTATAGATATGAAGTGCTTATTCCAGATATTCATAATGAAAAATCAGTGCTTGCAGGCACTTTTTTAAACAGTGGTATTGTTAGAACTCATAGAGGCAAATCAATTTATAAAGCTGTTTTTAAAGCACATAATGGTTATTTTGCATGTTTATGGGTTAATTTTAATGCTAGTTATCCATCATCGCTTCTTCATACTAATTCAATGTATTATATGTATGGCACTGTTACAAAATTTGAAAATATGCCTTCAATATTTCATCCTGAAATTATTAATAAGGAAGATATTGGCAAAATTCGCTCCATATATACTGTACCTGCAGGGGTTACTGTTACAGCATATAGAAAATTTTTAAAAGAAGCATTAGATAAAGGTTTAAAATATGTTAGTGAAACACTGCCAGAATATATTTTAGATAAATATAATTATCCTGATATAAAAGATGCTGTTAAAACTCTCCATTATCCAGAAACAAAAGAAAATGTTGAAAGTATAATAAACAGAAAACATCCTGCTTATGTAAGGTTTATATATGAAGAGCTTTTTTATTTGCAGCTTGTAATGCAGCTTAAACGTAAAACATATACAAAAGGTCTTGGAATAAAATTTAACATAGATAAAGAATATCTTGAAGAAATTAATCAAATTATGCCCTTTAAACTTACAAAAGGGCAGAAAAAAGTGCTGCTTGATATTTTTAATGATATGGTAAAAAATAAGCAGATGAACAGGCTTATACAAGGCGATGTTGGCAGTGGTAAAACTATTATAGCTTTTATTTCTGCAGCTGTTGCTGTTCATAATGGTTATCAGGCAGTAATACTTGCACCAACAGAAGTTCTTGCAGAGCAGCATTATAATAATGCAGAAAAATTTTTCAGTAAATTAAAGATTAATGTATGTCTTTTAACTGGCTCTGTAACTAAAAAAAATAAAGAAATAATAAAAGAAAAACTTGTAAATGGTGAAATAGACATAATAATAGGTACTCATGCTTTAATAGAAGAAGATGTGGAATTTAAAAAGCTTGGGTTTATAATAGCAGACGAGCAGCACCGTTTTGGAGTTCATCAGCGTAAGATATTAATAGATAAAGGCTATAATCCAGATATATTATTAATGACTGCAACTCCAATTCCTAGAACATTAGCTATGACACTGTATGGAGATTTAGATGTAAGTGTAATAGATGAGCTTCCGCCAGGAAGAATACCATGTATTACAAAAGCATATAGAGCTTCACAGATAACCAAGGCTTTTGATTTTGTAGAAGAAATGCTTAATGATAAAAAGAAAGCATATTTTATATATCCATTAATTGATGAAAGCGATAAGCTGGAATTAAAAGCAGCAACACAAAGTTATGAAGAAGTAAAAAAATATTTCAGCGATAAAAAAGTTGGTCTTTTACATGGAAAAATGAAGCCAGATGAAAAAAGGCAGCTGCTGCATGATTTTAAATACAGTGATATGGATATTCTTGTATCTACTACTGTTGTAGAAGTAGGGGTTGATGTGCCTGAAGCAACAGTTATATTAATAGAAAACGCTGAAAGATTTGGATTATCTCAACTTCACCAGCTTCGCGGAAGAGTTGGAAGAAATGATATACAGTCATACTGTCTTTTAGTTGCATCTGATAAAATAAGTGAATATGGTGAAAAGCGTATAAAAGCAATGCTTGAATATAAAGACGGATTTAAACTGGCAGAAGCAGATTTAGAGCTTAGGGGGCAGGGTGATTTTTTTGGAACAAAACAGTCTGGTATGCCTGATTTACATTTTGCTGATATTATAAAAGATATAAAAATAATACAGCAGGTAAAAAATGATGTTGCAAATATATTTGAAGAAGATGCAGATTTATCTATGAAAAAAAATAATATTCTTTATAACAGACTTAAAGAAATGTATAAAGATTCTACATCATACTTTGGAATAGGATAATTTATATAGAAATATATATAATTTTATAGTATTATAGTTAAAATTTATATTAAAGGTTTAGAATATGAAAGCAACAGTTGTTAAAAACACTATGTTAAGCGATAAATTTGGTTATTTAGAGCTTAAATGCCCAGAAATAGCAAAAGAAAAAAATGCTGGTCGTTTTTTTATGATTTCTCCACACAGTGATAATGTGTATCTAACAGATACTCTTTTAAAAAGACCTTTTGCAATATGCGATATTACTTCAAGCGATACTTTTACATGCCTTTATATGATAACAGGAAGGGGAACAAAAGTATTATCAGAAGCACTTCCTGGTAATAACTTTTTAGTAACAGGCCCTGTTGGTAATTTTTTCAGATTTGAAAAAGGTGCAGATACTGCTTTAATTGCTGGCGGTATTGGGCTTGCTCCTATGATTAATGCTGCAAAAAAATTAAAAGAAATGGGTAATAAAGTTACTCTTTACTATGGTGGCAGAAGTAAATCAGATATTTTAATGTATGATTTCCTTAAAACAATATGTGATGAGCTTATTATTACAACAGATGACGGCACACTAGGTATAAAAGGTAATGTAACAGTGCCATTAAAAGATAAAATAAAAGAATACAAAAAAATATATGCATGCGGTCCTAACAGAATGCTGCAGGCTGTCGCCTCATTATGCAGTGAAAATAATGTGCCTATAGATGTTTCTCTTGATGAGCAGATGGGCTGCGGTGTTGGTGCATGCCTTGGCTGTATGATTACTGTAATAGAAAATGGCGAAAAGGTTATGAAACGCTGCTGCGTGGAAGGGCCAATATTTGACGGAACAAAAATAGACTGGGATTCTCTTATCAGGTGATATTATGGATAGATTAAAAACAAATATATGCGGTGTTGAATTTAAAAACCCAATAATTGCTGCAAGCGGCACTTTTGGTTACGGTTTAGAGTTTAAACGATTTACAGATATAGAAAAAATAGGCGGTATATCTGTTAAAGGTATATCTCTGCATGAAACTTACGGCAACCCAATGCCTAGACTTGTGGAAACATACGCAGGTCTGCTTAATGCAATCGGTCTTCAAAATGTAGGTGTAGAAAAATTTATAAAAGAAAAACTTCCTGCATTAAAACCATTAGATACACGCATTATTGTAAATTTTTGGGGCAAAACAATAGATGAATATGTGGAAGTTGCAAAAATATTAGACAGCACTGAAAGAGTAGATATGCTTGAAATGAACATATCATGCCCTAATATTAAAGAAGGTGGCATATCTTTTTCATCAAGCCCAAAAGCTGTAGAAGAAGTTGTATCAGCATGTAAAAAAGTTATAAGTAACAAACCTTTAATAGTAAAACTTTCACCAAATGTTCAAGATATTAAACCATTTGCAAAAGCATGTGAAGACAGCGGTGCAGATGCTGTATCTGCAATAAATACTCTTGTAGGTATGGCAATAGATGTGGAAAGAATGAAACCAGTTCTTGCAAATGTTACAGGTGGATTAAGCGGCCCTGCAATTAAACCTGTTGCTTTAAGAATGGTAAAAGAAGTATTTGAAACTGTTAAAATTCCTGTAATAGGAATAGGCGGTATAGGCAACTGGAAAGATGCAGCTGAATTTATTTTAGCTGGTGCTTCTGCTGTGCAGATAGGAACTGCTAACTTTATTAATGCAAATGTATGCACAGAAACAGCTGACGGTTTAAATGAATATTTAGAACGTAAAAATATAGCTAACTTTAAAAAAATAGTTGGTAGGGCGGTATCCTGTTGAAATCAGAATTAGTTATATCAGATAAATGGAAAGATTTTCAGTTAATAGATTCTGGAAACGGCGTTAAATTAGAAAAATGGAATAAATATCTTCTTTTAAGACCAGACCCACAGGCTGTCTGGGCAAAAAGTGATGATAAACTTTGGTCAAAAGCAGATGCAGTTTATACAAGAAGCTCAAATGGGGGCGGCCAGTGGAAATTCCATAATATGTCTATACCTGAATCATGGAATGTAACTTATAATGATATGGTATTAAAAGTGCGCCCTACAGGTTTTAAGCATACAGGGCTTTTTCCAGAACAGGCAGCAAACTGGGACTGGATAGCAGGTATTATAAAGGAAAAAAAAGCATCAAATGTTATTAATCTTTTTGGATATACTGGGGCTGCAACTGTTGCTGCTGCTTTAGCTGGTGCAAATGTATGCCATGTAGATGCATCAAAAGGCAGTGTAAGCTGGTGCAAAGAAAATATGCAGCTTTCAAAAGTGCCAGATGGAAAGGTAAGGTTAATTGTTGATGACTGTATGAAATTTATACAAAGGGAAGAAAGGCGTAATAAAAAATATGATGGTATAGTTATGGACCCGCCATCATTTGGCAGAGGTGCTTCTGGGGAAGTATGGAAGTTAGAAAAAGATTTATGGGATTTACTTGTTGCTTGTAAAAAAATATTATCAGATAATCCAAAGTTTATTTTAATAAATTCATATACTTCTGGATTATCACCACTTTCTATATATAATATATCAATGGACTGTTTTGGAGATTTACTTCATAAAAACAGCAGTCTTTTATGTGGTGAAATAGGTTTACCATTTAGAAAAAACAGGAGGGTTATGCCATGCGGCACATATTGCAGAATTGTATTTTAGTATTACTTTCAATGATTGTATTATCTGGTTGTGCAACCAAAATTAATGCATCAAAAATTATTCCTGCAGGAGCAACAGAAGTAACAAGATATAAAACGGTTGCTTTCTTAGACTTTTCAGGAAATAAAGGCAGGGATATTTCAAGCAGACTTGAAACTGTAGTTATTAAAGCAGAAGTTAATGACAAAAAACAGTATTCTGTTGTTGACAGAGCAAATATTGATAAAATTATTAAAGAGCAGCAGTTTCAAATGACTATGGCAAATCCTGACACTATAGTAGATTTTGGTCAGTTAGTAGGAGCAGAAGCAGTGTGGGCGGGTTATGCTCAGTCTACTTATAATGTGAGCCGCTCCTATGAAACCAGGTCAAAATGTATGAACTATGTTGATGGAAAATGCCAGTATTACAGAGAATATACAGTGCCTTGCGAAACTAGAGATATGCTGATAAATATAACACCTAAACTTACATCTATAGCTACAGGACAGGTTGTATATGCAAAAGAATTTAAAGGCAAAGATTCTAGTTACGGCTGTTCTGACAGTCTGTTTACTCCAGAGTCAGAAGGTGAGTTATATGAAAGTGCATTAAAAAACATTTTATATAATTTCAGGCTTGATATTGCGCCTTATGTACAGACTATACAAATAGAATTAATGTCTAATACTGACGGCACAAATGACACATCAAAACTGTTATTAAAAAATGGTATATCTTTTGCAAAAAATGACAGAATGGAAAAAGCATGCGAACTTTGGCAGAATGGCTTAAAAGAATCACCTTATTCTATAAGTTTAAATTATAATGTTGGTGTCTGCAAAGAGTTAGCAGGTAAATTTAATGATGCATTATCTTACTTTTCAAAAGCAGAAGACTATGCTGGAAAACCTGTTCGCGTTATTTCTGATGCTATTAATAGAGCAAAAGAAAGTATAGAAAACCAAAAAACATTAAAACAACAAATGTAATTCTTATATAAATTATATACAGGCTCTGTCTGCAAATGTGCAGGCAGGACTTTTTTTATAATTATTCTTAACAATTAAAGTATAAAAAAAGGCTTAAGTTTTTAAAACTTAAGCCCAAAATATATAAAATATTTTTATTTATTATACATTTACAATACCTTCAAAGCTTTTATCTGATTTATATTTAGATATAAGCGGGTCTATTTCATTTTCAATAAATTCAACTGTCTGTTCTGGAGCTCTGCCTATAAATTCTTTAGGGTTTAAGATACGCTCAATATCTTTTTCATCTAAAGGTATTTTATCATCAGCAATAACTCGTTTTAATAAGTCATTATCAAGTCCGTCCTGTTTAACACGTTTTCCAGCTTCCATAGAGTGAACGCGTATCTGCTCATGCATTTCCTGACGGTCTGCACCACGCTGAACTGATTCCATAATAATATTTTCTGTAGCCATAAATGGCAGCTCTTCAGATATGCGTTTTGCAATAACTTTTTCATATACAACTAAACCGCTTGTAATATTTAAAAGCAGCTCTAATACAGCATCTGCAGCTAAAAATGTTTCAGAAATAGAAAGTCTTCTGTTTGCTGAATCATCTAATGTTCTTTCAAACCACTGCACAGAATGAGTGTAATAAGTATTTGATGATGCTGCAATTATAAAGCGGGAAAGGGCACATACTCTTTCGCTTCTCATAGGGTTGCGTTTATAAGCCATGGCACTTGAACCTATTTGATTTTTTTCAAATGGTTCTTCTACTTCTTTTAAGTTTGCTAAAAGTCTTATATCTGTAGCAAATTTATGGGCAGATTCTGCAAGACCTGCTAAAACAGCAATAATTCTAGAATCCTGTTTTCTTGTATAAGTTTGGCCGCTTACACCAAACACTTTTTCAAAGCCCATTTTAGAAGATACTAATTTATCTAACTGTCTAACTTTTTCATGGTCATTATTAAATAAATGAAGGAATGATGCCTGTGTTCCTGTAGTGCCTTTTACGCCTCTAAATCTTATATTTGAAAGTTCAAATACAAGGTTTTCTAAATCAAGCATGAAATCCTGCATCCATAATGTTGCTCTTTTGCCTACTGTTGTAAGCTGAGCAGGCTGAAAGTGAGTAAATCCTAAAGTTGGTAAATCTTTATATTTTAAAGCAAATACTTTTAAATTTTCTAAAACTGCTGTGAGTTTGCTGCGAACAAGCTCTAAAGCTTCTTTCATAACAATAATATCTGTATTATCACCAACAAATGCACTTGTTGCACCTAAATGGATAATAGGCATAGCAGAAGGGCAGACTTTACCAAAAGTATGGACATGAGCCATTACATCATGTCTGAATTTCTTTTCCATTTCTTTTGCATATTCAAAATCAATATCTTCAATATGGCTTTTCATTTCATCGATTTGTTCCTGAGTAATATTTAAGCCAAGCTCTTTTTCTGATTCTGCAAGAGCAATCCAAAGTTTTCTCCATGTAGTAAATTTTTTGTTTGGAGAAAATAAGTAAAGCATTTCTTTAGAAGAATATCTTTCTTCAAATGGGGTTTTAAATCTGTCAAAATCGTTCATTCTCTTATCCTTTTAGTAATATTTTCGCCTTTTCTCTGGCATAATTTTTTATTTCTTCTTCATCAAAATGAATTAATTTTCTATCCTGCATAACAGGACTTCCGTTAACATAAACATCTGTAATATCGTTATCTTTTGCAGCATATACAAGATGAGATACTGGGTTATATACAGGTGTTAAATGAACTGCATCAAAAGATAATACAAAAAAATCAGCTTTCATACCTTTATTTAAAGTGCCAATGTTTTGTAAGTTTAATGCTTTAGCACCATAAGAGGAAGCCATCTGCAAAACAGTATCAGCAGAAAGGGCTGTTGCATCCATATTAAATGCTTTATGGAATTTAGATACTGTGCTCATTTCACCAATCATAGATAAATCATTATTACTGCATACACCATCTGTGCCTATAGATACATTAATACCTGCATCCAGCATTTTTTTAACAGGAGAAAATCCGCTTGCAAGTTTTAAGTTACTTTCTAAACAGTGAGATACATTGACTTTTTTATCTGCCATTATTTTAATGTCATCATCATTTACATGAACACAGTGAGCAAATACAGAGTTTATATCAAATGCACCTGTTTCATACATTAATTCAACAGGTCTTTTATTATATTTTTCTAAAATTTGTTTTTCTTCATCAAGAGTTTCTGCTAAGTGAGTATGCAGTAACAGATTTCTTTTTTTCGCATAATCACAGCACTGTTTCATTACATCAAAAGGCACAGTATATAAAGCATGTGGACATATTGATAAACTGACCAGCTCTGATTCTTCAAATTCATCTGCAGCTTTAAAAGCTCTGCTGAAATTTTCAAGCACACCAAAACCAACAACGCCGCGAATACCTGCTTTTTCAAAAGCTCTTTTTGCATAAAAAGCAAAGAAATACATATCATTAATACAGGTAACACCTGAACGGATAGATTCAGCTAATGATAAAAGGGTGGAATAATAAACAAATTCACCAGATAATATTTTCCTTTCAGCAGGCCAAATATAATCATTAAGCCATGTCATAAGCGGTAAATCATCAGCATAACCGCGCATTATTCCCATACCTAAATGGTTATGAGTATTAATTAATCCAGGAAAAATTGCAGAATTATTAAATTTCTTTATTTTATATTCCGGGTATTTTTCAATATTATCACAAATACCGTCTATAATATTATCAGTTACTAAAAGATAGGAATTATTATATATTTCATTATTATAATATATATAGTCAGCATAAAAAGCAGTTTTAGTCATAATTTTACCTTACAAAATTTAAAATATCTAATGGATTATCGACAACATAATCTGATGTTGATTTTTTTAAGGGAGCATAGCCGTAAGAACAGTATATAGTTTTCATACCAGCAGAAATACCTGCAAGCACATCATTATCGCTGTCACCAACCATAAAAGAATTTTCTGGTGTAACATTTAAATTATTAATTATATTTAATAATGGTTTAGCAGATGGTTTCTTTTCATCAAAGCTGTCGCCGCCATAAACAAATTTAAAGTAATCATATAAACCTAATTCTTTTATGATAATATCAACTAAATGATGAGCTTTATTAGAAACAACAGCCATATTTATATTACTGCTGTGTAATTCCTTTAAAACATTTTCCATGCCAGGAAATAATAAAGTAGAGTCAGTGCAGTGTTCCTTATAATACTGCATAAAAGAAGCCATAATATCATTTTTTAAATGAGTCTGGTTTGTAACATTTAATGTTCTTTCTATAAGTAAAGCAAGACCATCACCAATAAAAGATTTAACTTCATCAAGAGAAGGTGTAAAAACATTAAAATTATCAAGGGTATGTTTTAATGATAAATAAATATCATCAAATGTATCACATAATGTGCCGTCTAAATCAAAAATAACTAACTGAGTATTTATAGTGTAACTCCAATAAATTTATTCACCAGCTATAATATAATAAAGCTTATTTTTAATCAATAAATAAATGCTTTCAAACAATTATTTTAAAACAAATTCAAATTTTGACTTCTAAGGGGATTTTAAATCATCAGCAGTATAAATATACGCCAAAATCGCTTATAGGGCAAAAATTGAACCATATTCCCCCTTTTAATTTCTTTTATTTTACATAATACATCTTATCGGACATAATTAATTAAAAGACTTGTACTATCTTTTTATATATGGTATAGTTTAATTATTATAAATATGTTATGGAGAATTTTTTATGAAAAAAATCATTTTAGTATTAGCACTAATTATTATGGCAGTTCCATTTTTAAGCTTTGCAGCGTTTCCTGTAAATTATAATGCAGCTTATGATATTACTGATAAAGATG
The DNA here is from genome assembly GCA_944326705.1 of uncultured Mucispirillum sp. GTDB lineage: Bacteria > Chrysiogenota > Deferribacteres > Deferribacterales > Mucispirillaceae > Mucispirillum. The sequence continues at coordinate 11,692 of CALVEY010000013.1, read as the reverse complement.
GTGTTTTTAAAAACGATACTTACGGTGTATCTGTTTCTGCAACACGTCCAATAAAACCAATGAAAGAATTTACTTTAACTTATAAATTTGACAGACCTGTTAAAGCAGTTAAATTTACTTCTAACATGGAAATGGATATGGGCAAATATGAATATGAAGGTAAAAAAATATCTGATACAGAATTTACTGTTACTCAAACATTAGTAAAATGTATGTCTGGCAGAACAAAATGGTATACAAAAGCTGATATTACATATATGAATGGTGAAAAAAGCGTTTTTTATGTATTTTATGATGTAAAATAGGTTTTGTATGGCTGAAATTCTGGCATTAGTTACAGGTCATTTTTTAGTAGGCTTTGCAGGCGGGTTTGGGCACTGTATTTTAATGTGCCACCCTTTTGTTCTGCATATTTCAAGCACTTTTTCGGATAGTAATGCTGGATATAAAATATTAATACCTAACTTTTTTTATAACGCCGGAAGAACGATAACTTATACAGGTATGGGTGCACTTGCTGGCGGTCTTGGCTCTATTGCAACTTATGCTGGGCAGAATTTCTTAAATATTCAAAAGTTTGCAGCTCTTGCTGGCGGTATTATTTTAGTATTGTTTGCTGTAATGTATTTCTTTAACTTAAGCTCGTTTAACTTTCTTGCTAAACTAAAGATAATGAATAAAATAAAAAAATATAAACCAAATAATCCATTTTTCTATGGGCTTCTACTTGGCTTTCTTCCATGCGGCTTAACTATGGGTGCAGTTATTGGTGCAGTACCTTCTGGCTCATGGTATACAGGTGCTTTAATGATGGCAGCTTTTGGTGCAGGCACTTCTGTTGCTCTTATGATTTTAGCAGTTCTTGGCTCATATATAATGCAGTATGTTAAATATTTTAAACATTTAACTGCAATATTACTTTTTATTATGGGTATTTATTTTATATATCAAGGTGTTACATTCTCTTATTAAAATGAATGTATAACTCTAACATTTTCTAATAGCTTATGATTTTTTTATGATTATGTTATCATATTGATGTATTTTTTATATCTAATATAATAGAGATGCTGCTCTAGAAACTATATCATTACTGCAAAACAAAGAAAATAATATATCTTTTATCACAGATGACAGCAACAAATTTTAAAATATTATATTAGCAGTGCAGAAGTAAAGTAAATATTTATCTAGTTGATAAAAGTTGATATTTTATAAAAAGTATTAATAATTATATTCCTTACTATAATATTTCAAAACTTTTTATATTATAATAATCAGCACATATATTCTATAAAACATATATATTTTTATATTCTGCTCTTTATATATTTACTACTTTTTTAAAATGCTGCTGGCTTCATTTTAAAATCTATTTTTTTATTCTCATTGAGTTTGTTACAACAAAAAGTGAGCTAAAGCTCATAAAGGCTGCACTCATTACAGGATGAATCAAACCTGTACATGCTAATGGTATAGCAATTAGATTGTATGAAAAAGCCCAGAACAAATTTTCCTTAATTATTCTTAAAGTTTTTCTGCATACTTTATGAGATTTTTCTATAATTGATAAGTTGTTACGAAGTAAAACTGCAGAAGCACTTTCTATTGAAATATCAGTAGAATTTCTCATAGAGATACCAACACTTGCAGCAGTTAATGCAATTGCATCATTTATTCCATCGCCTATCATAACTGTTTTTCTAGTATCTTTTGCACTTTGCAGGATATTACCTTTATCAAATGGAGATACATTTGCAAAAATATTTGCTTTTATTCCTGCATTACCAAGTATAATATTGGCAGCTTTTTCACTGTCACCTGTGATAATAGATACATTATTGCCTTCATTTTGCAGTAATGATATGGTTTCTGCTGCTTCTTCTCTTATTATATCAGATATAGAAAATACACCAACTAGTATATGATTAACCGCAGCACAAACGATAGTGCAGCCCTTTTCTATTGATTTTTCAATATATTCTTCATAGTCTTCTGTAAATTTTACACTGTTTTCCTGTATAAATTTTTTAGAGCCGATTATAACACTTGTATTTTTTATTTCAGCAATTATACCCTTTCCTGCTGTTTCTTCAAACTTTTCATACTCATATAAATCTTCATTCATTGCAGCAATTGCTTTTGAAGCAGGATGTTTTGAATAAAATGCTGCAGAAGTTATTAAATTTAATACAGAGCTGCATGAAAAAGACAGCTTAAAATCAGTAACAGACATATTTCCTGTTGTAATAGTACCTGTTTTATCAAAATAAAAGTCATTGACATAAGCAAATCTTTCTATTGCTTCACCATTTTTAAATATTATACCAGTTTCTGATAACTTATTTGTTGCAGAAATAACAGCAAGTGGTGTTGCAAGCCCCATAGCACATGGGCATGCAATTACTAAAACAGATACTGCACGCATAATAGAAAGCTCTGCTCCTGCTGATGCTAAAAAATACCAGTATATAAATGATAAAAGAGCCACTATTAATACAAAAGGCACAAATTTACCAATAAAATTATCTGCCACATCTTGAATTGGTGCTTTTGAACTTTGAGCATCATCAACTGAAGCTGCAATTTTAGATAAAAAGCTGTCTATACCAACATTTTCGGCCATAACTGTACATGTACCGTTAATAAGTTTTGTTCCAGCATATACCTGAGAGCCTTCATTCTTATTTACAGGCATAGGCTCACCAGTAAGCATTGATTCATCTACTTCGCATACACCTTCAATAATTTTACCATCAGCAGCAACATTGCTTCCTGTAGAAATTTCAAATAAATCACCTTTTGCAAGCTGGTCTATTGGTATAGTAATATATGATTTTTCTCCATTCTGCTCATATACAATCTTTCTAACATTTTTGGGTTTTAAAGATAACAGTTTTGCAACAGCATTACCGCCCTTTTGTTTTGCACCAGCTTCTATAAATCTGCCAAGCAAAATTAATGTTATAATCATAACTGATGTATCAAAATATGTTTCATAACCTAGAAAAATTGCTGCAACACTATATAAATATGAAGTTCCTGCTCCTATTGCCACAAGAGTATCCATTGTAAAATGAAAATGTTTCAGTGCTGAAAAACTTTTTTGAAAAAAAGGATATGCAGAATATATTAATACTGGTGTAGCTAAAGCCCATGATAAAAGCTTAAATAAAAAATATAAGTCTTCATCCATTCCCTTAAAATAGCCAGTATAATTTGCAATAGAGTACATCATTACCTGCATTGAAAAAAATGCAGCTACTGCAAACCTGTAAAAATAATCTTTTCTTTCTTTATCATGTATGGTTTCTATATTTGTAGATGGAAGCGGACAATAACCAAGCCTTGTAATCTTCTGCAGCACTTCTTTTACTGATATATCTTTTGGATTAAAAACAATTTTTGCTTTATGGTTTGCATAATTTATACGGAATGATTTTATTCTTTCATCTTTTAAGGCAGAAGATTCTATAAGCCAAATACATGCTGCACAGCGTATACCTGTTATAACTATTGATAAAGAATAGTCTCCATTATTAAGCACTTCCAGTGATGATTCAAAATATTCTTCATCTGCTTCCACCTGCTCTACAGGTGCAGCATCTTCCCAGTCTGTTCTTTTTGTATAAAAGGAGCCAAAACCTTCATCATTTATTAAATGATAAACAGAACGGCAGCCTTCACAGCAAAAATATTTATCATTTTCTTTTTCATATATGCCTGTTTTTGGGTTAACTTCTGATGAACAGTGAGCACAAATATATTTATTTGCCTGTTCTGTATCTTTTAAAGCCACTATTTACCTGCCTATTCTTATTATCTTCTAAATATAAATAAAATATCAGCTATCGCATTACCAATACTGACAAAAATACTGCCTAAAGATGATAATGTATCATAAATATTATTAAATATGCTGCCACCATATAAATTACGAGTTTTTTTCCTTTCTTTATACTTAATTGGAGATGGCATATATCCTAAAGCTAAAATATTTTCTAATATTTCTTTAAGTGATATTTTATTAGGGTTAAAAATAATATATGCTTTATAACGGTTTTCATCTATCTCAATAGATTTTATACCTCTTGTGTTTATATATAAATCTCTGAATATTTTTTCAAAATCATAATGAGAGTATACTTTTTCTACTGTAAGATGTAATTCTAAAAGACCAAATCTTTTTTTGTGCAGAGAATTATTAAAAACAGATTCATCTATTTCTTTTAATAATAATTTTTGATTTTTATTATTTTCTGCATTTTGAGTAGATATATTTGTTTTAAGCTCCAACTCTTAACACCTGAAGTTATGATTTAAACTAATTTTTACTTTTTTGTATTAGTTAAATCATCGTCATCATCATCGTTTAGCATTCTGTATTTTGGACCTTCAATATCGTCAAACTGCTGTTTCTTCCCTGCTAATAAAAATACAAAAAAAGCACTTATACCAACAACAAGACTTACTAAGATTAATACAAAAAGCGATTTCATTTGTTTTTACTCAACATAAACTGATTTCATAACTTTAACTGTATCATTTCTTTCATTTATTAAAAAATGAAATACAACAATATAAAGTCCAGGAGATAATTTCTGATTAACTCCTTTATAACCGTCCATATCAGTAACAGTGATAATATCTGGTTTATTAGGATATGTGATATCTATATTTACAATAGAATATTTAGCTTTATCATAATTTTCATTATAAGTAAGTTTTGTTATATCAGCATTTGGTATATTTTCCAGTCTTACATTAGTTAATGTTTTTTCTAACTCTTTGATAACTGGTGCTGTTTTATTATATTTTATAGAATTTTGGTAAACATTTGTTTCAAAAGTGCCTTCAAAACTTTTGTTGCCAAAATAAAGCATAACTAGTAATAAAACTATTCCTGTTGCTATTAAAGCAATCATTGGTTTCATAAAATATACCTCAATTTATTTAATATTTAGTTCAAATGTTAAAGGTGGTTTATGCCTGTCATAATAAGCATTTACAGTTAATTTGCCGTTAGGAATATCCCCTTTTGTATTAATTGTAATAGTCTCTGTTTTAGTTGACTGTATATAAACCCTGACCATTTCTGGAGTAATCTCAGCTAAATTATCAGGGTTAACAAATTTAACTCTCACTGGTTTATCAAGATTATTTTTTATTTCTACATTACATGTATATACACCATTGCCTAATGAAGACACATTACTGTCAATATCTATCATAACAGGCTCACTTGTAGAAACAATAGAATAAATTAATACAAAAAATAAAGAGATAGAAACAATAAAAGTAACTATCAGATTTGGTCTTTTTAAATTTAACTTATCCCCTTTTCCCCAAACATAACCTAATATACCATTAGTATTGTCTTTTTTATGAAATACTTTATTGCAGGCTGTAACACAAGTTTCGCAGTATATACAGTCTGCATCTGGATTTTTTCTAGGGTCAATATGTGTTGGACATACTCTTAAACATGCTTTGCAGTCAAGACATTGAGATTCTTTACCAGGTATCATACCTACATATAAAGTATCATCATCAGTCATTACTACCTGAAATTTTGAATATGGGCATACATATTTACACCATTTAAAACGAATAAAGGCAAAATCTACAAAAATAAATAAAAATAACACTATACCTATTAATAACATAAGATGTGAGCTTTTAAGTGTATCTATAAAATCATAAGGAGATACAAAATACATCATCCATATAAGAGTTAATAATAAAGCAAAAACAGCAGCTAAAATTATTTCTGCTATAGGACGCATAGATTTATTTTTAATTTTTTTTGCATACGACTCTATTCTAATAGCAAAAAATGATTGTGGACAAAGCCATCCGCACCAAATTCTGCCTAAAAGCTGAGTTGTAAAAATAAATAAAAATGTAACAAGTAAAATAGCTATAAAAGCTGAAAAGAAACTTGCAAAGTTAACTATGCCATTAAAGGCAAATAATTGAAGTGTAGAAACATCAAATCTAAAAAGGCTGTTGCCATTTGATGTTTTAATAAACGGAATAATGAAAACACAGGCTACTACAATAAACTGCAGCAGCCTGTATATTTTACCACGGAGAACACTATTTGCTTTCATCGTCATCATCCTCCATCATACGATATTTTGGAGATTCGACTGATTTTTTTCTTTTTGAAGAAAATAAATAGATTGCAATTCCTAAAAGTATTAATACTAATAAGACTTCAAATCCATATACAATATAGCCTGCTGCTGCAGACTGTAACTGCTCGCTTTCTTCAACTGTTGTAACAGCAATAGTGTTCCCGTTATCCTGCATTTTTATGCTCCTTAATTATGGTTGTAATTTACCTGTAACTGGGTTTTGTGCTTCATATGCTCCATTTTGTGTCCAGTCGCTGAACATTGGAGTATATGCATATATATAATATATTCCCCATATAATTAAAGCAACAAAAAATATTACCCATCCTAAAGGAAGATTATTTTCTGTATCCTTGCGGTTTAAGCTAGGGATATCATCTTGTTCATCAAAATTAGACATAATTTATTCCTCCTTTAAATTATTTAGCTAATGTTCTAACATAAGCAGATACTGACCAAATATCATCTTTAGTCATAAATCTTAAATGGCCAGGCATAGCACCTTCAATACCATTTGCAATAGTAGTGAACATCATACCATCAGTATAATCTGGTAAAGCTTCAGCAAAAGTTAAGTTTGTAACATCATAACCTTCTGCACTGCCTTTACCATTAGCTGCATGGCAGCCTATGCATAATAAGTCATATATTTCCTGACCTCTATCAATTTTTTCTTGATTATCAAGGTAAGGGTTTGTAACATTTTCAAATGCAGCTTCATCAGCTAAAACAGCATGAGTATTTTCTACATAAGTGCCTAACTGCTGCATGTATGCAACAATTGCATCAAGCTCTGTTAAGCCTTTAAGAGCATCAATATCTTCTTGAGTATATTTTAAGCCTAATGCTTTAGCATGTTTTTCAATTTCCACAGGGTCTAATTGTTTTTCAGCAAGCCATGGGTATTTTGGCATATTAGATTTTGGGAAAAAGTGTTGTGGGTTAATTAAGTGAGCTTTTTGCCACTCATCAGAATATAAACCACCTACTCTAGCTAAATCTGGACCAGTTCTTTTTGAACCCCATAAGAATGGACGTTCATAAGCACTTTCACCAGGTTGAGATATTTCACCATATCTTAAAACATCAGCTTTTAATGGACGAACTGTTTGAGAGTGGCAGTTAATACAGCCTTCTTTTTGATAAACATCACGACCAGCAAGTTGAAGTGGAGTATATGGGTTTTCAGTAACATTTTCAAGTTTTGGGTGCATTGCTGTAGTCATCATTGGAATAAATACAGTAACTATTGTACCAACAAGTACAACAACTAATGCAACAACTGTGAAAACTAATGCTTTATTGTAAATGCTGTTGTTATTTTCACTCATATCTTATACTCCTATTGATTAGATAAGTTTTGTTTGCCTTTTACAATAGTCATAATGAAGTTGAAAAGGAAAACAAGCATACCAACAATAAATATAACACCGAATACAGACCTAGCCATCCAGTATGGATAGTTACCAACTAATGTTTCAATAAATGAATATGTTAATGTTCCATCAACATTAGTAGATTTCCACATAAGGCCTTGACGGATACCAGTTATCCACATAGTGATAGAGAAACCGATTTGACCTAAAAGAACAAGCCAGAAGTGAGTATTAGCTAAGCTTTCACTGTATATTTCAGTTTTATAAACTCTTGTTGTAATATAGTAAATTGCAGCAGTTACAGTTAAAACAACCCAGCCCATAGTTCCCATGTGAACATGTCCTGGAACCCAGTCAGTGTAGTGAACAAGTGAGCTTACTGCACGAAGACCTTGTGTAGGACCTTGTAATGTTTGTAAACCATAGAATGTAATACCTGCAATAAAGAATTTAGCTAAATATGCAGTTCTAAGTTTAGACCAGTCTGGAGCAAGTGTTAAATAACCGTTTACTACAGAACCCCAAGATGGTGCAATCAGAAGGATTGTAAATACAATACCTAATGTTTGGAGCCAGTCTGGAAGTGGAGTGTAAACAAGGTGGTGAGCACCTGTCCATAAATACATGAAAATCAATGACCAGAAAGAAAGCATTGATAATCTGTGGCTGTATATTGGCATACCAGTTGATTTTGGTAAGAAATAGTAGAATATTGCTAAAATTGGTGTAGTAAATAAGAAACCAACAGCATTGTGACCATACCACCATTCAACATTGGCGCTGTTTAAACCTGCAAATAAATGGTAAGATTTACCAAGAGAAGCAACAACGTGTAAGTTATTTACAATATATAATACTGCAACAGTTACGATTGTTGCAAGAATATACCATAAAGAAACATACATATGTTTTTCTTTTCTAGTAAGAATTGTACCTAATACGTTAATAGCAAATAAAACCCATGCTACAACAACACCAAGGTCAACAAACCATTCAAATTCAGCATATTCAAGTGTTTGGTTATAACCTGCAAAAAGAGAAAGTGTTCCAACAAGAACAACAATGTTAAAGAATACAAGTTGGAAAACTGCAAGCTTAGGGAAAATAAGGCTGCGTTTTGTAAGGCGTCCAATAATATAATAGAATGCGCCCATTTCAGCAGTGATACCTAGCCCGTAAGCAAGAACATTTGTGTGAACCGTTCTAAGACGGCCGAATGAAAAATACTCTCCAAAATTAAAGCTAACACTCCACATTTGAGCAGAGATGAGAAGACCTAATACAAGACCTATAACACCCCAGAATAATGCAGAATAAATATAGCCCATGACAATTTTAGAATCGCCTGAGATTTCTTTCATTGCATATCCCCCATAAAGATTTATTAAACTGCTATGTTGATATAATATCAGATAAACCAATATAAATCAAGATAGAAAGTATCTTTTTACAATTATTTACATAATATTATACAATCTTTTTTATTATAAATATATTACATTTAATATTAAATGTAATAGTTTATGTTTTTATCTAAGAAAGTTCAACAAAATTATCTATCAACCTTGTTTTGCCTATATATACAGCTAATAAAACAGCATATCTTTTTTCTACTGTATCTATATCATCAAGGGTATCTATATCAACTATTTTAACATAATCTATTTTACTGTATGGCACATTATTTATAATTTTTGTTATTTCATCAATTATAAAAGATGCTCTTTTTTCACCGCTGCTGATAAGAGATTTCGCATAATTTAAGCTTTGGTTTAAAGATAATGCTGATTTTCTTTCATCATCAGTAAGATATACATTTCTTGAGCTTAAAGCAAGACCGCTTTCTTCCCTTACTATTGCACAAGGGTTAATCTTAACAGGAAAGTTTAAATCATCCACCATTTTATTTATTATTACATACTGCTGAAAGTCTTTTAAACCAAAGTATGCATTATCTGGAGTAACAATATTAAATAATTTTGATACTACTTGACATACTCCTGCAAAATGAATAGGCCGAGTAATGCCGCATAATTTTTGTGAAAGTCCTTCTACTTTTATAGTTGTTGCATTATTTTTTTTATACATTTCTTCTGGCTCTGGATTAAATATTATATCGCCGCCTAATGATGCAACTAGTTCGCTGTCTCTTTTAATATCTCTTGGATATTTTTCTAAATCTTCATTTGGTCCGAATTGAGTAGGATTTACAAATACACTTACAACTGTTTTATCGTTATTTTTTACAGACTGCTCTATTAATGAACCATGACCTGCATGGAGATAACCCATAGTAGGCACTAAACCTATGCTATACCCTGCTTTTCTCCATTCTTTTACTATATCTCTTATTTCTGAAATAGTTTTTACAATTTTCATAATATATTTTTCCTTTATTTAAATGAATGGTTATCATCAGGAAAAGCACCTGATTTAACATCATTAATATATTCTTTTGCTGCTTTATCTATAATTTCAGCTACATTTGCATATCTTTTTACAAATTTTGGTTTAAAATCAGTAAAAATACCAAACACATCATGATATACTAAAATCTGACCGCTGCAGCCTGCCCCAGCCCCTATTCCAATAGTTGGAATATTAATACTGTTTGTAATCTGAAATGCACTTTGACTTGATACACCTTCTAAAACAATAGAAAAAGCACCAGCCATCTCTAATTCTTTTGCATCTTCTATTAAACTTTCTGCACCATCTTTGCCAAAAATTTTATATCCGCCCATAGTATTTATCATCTGGGGTTTTAAGCCTATATGCCCCATTACACCAATACCTGCACTGACAAGTTTTTTAACTAATGGAGCAATTTCTTTACCGCCTTCTAGTTTTATAGCAGGCACTTCTGTTTCTTTTACAAGGCGAATTGCATTTTCCATTGCACTTTTTTCATCTATCTGGTATGAGCCAAAAGGCATATCAGCAACTACAAATGCACGAGTAACCGCCCTTTTTACTGCTTTTGTATGATAAATTATTTCATCAAGAGTAACTGGTATTGTAGAATCATACCCATTCATTACCATACCTAATGAATCGCCTGTTAAAATTAAATCTATTCCTGCATTATCTAATATTTTAGCTGATGTATAGTCATAAGCAGTAAGACATGTAATTTTATCATTATTTTCTTTCATTTTTATAAAAGAATTAATATTTAAAGACTGCTTTATTTCTTTATGTATACTCAAAATTATATACCTCCACACATTACCAGACTTATATAACACTTTATATTATAAATTGCAAACCATAAAATAGTGCAGATTTTAAAATTAAATATGGATTTTTTCAGCAATTTTACTATATTATAATATCAAGATAAAAATAATCTTAAAATAATATAAGGATATTAGATATGAACATAGTTGAAGAAAACTTTAAAAAAGGTGTAACAAAAGGCAAAAATACTTTTATAGCAGATACTGCAAAAGTTTTAGGAAATGTTACACTTGGTGATAATGTAGGGGTTTGGTATAATGTAACAATCCGCGGAGATATAAACTATATCACTATCGGAGATAATTCTAACATACAAGATGGCTCTGTTGTGCATATTGGCTATAAAGAGCCTGTAATCGTTGGTAAAAATGTAACAGTTGGCCATAATGTTATACTTCATGGCTGCACAGTGCAGGATAACTGCCTTATAGGAATGGGGGCTACCCTTCTTAACGGCTCAGTTGTAGAAGAAAATGCAATAGTAGCTGCTGGCAGCGTTGTACCACAGGGAAAAGTTGTAAAATCAGGCACTCTTTTTATGGGCACACCTGCAAAATATGTAAGAGATTTAACAGAAGATGATTTAAATCATATTAAAAGAAATGCAGAGGAATATGTTAATCTTATAGAAACATACAATAAACTTGGTATAAAATAATTAAAGGGAGTATCTACTCCGCGCAGATTGGCGAAAAAATACATTTTTTTCGCCAGTTTTTTTGCCAGCCTAATAATGCTTGGCAGCATTTTATTAGGCTATACAGATTAATTTTTAATATAGATAATATTTCTTATTATAAATTTAAAATAATCAATAATTTTTTTGACAGTATTAGTGGAGCATCTACTCACCGTTGTTGAGCCTGTGAAAAAAAGTCTGTAAATAGTGCGAACTTAAGTTTTCTATGATATACTAAAAAGATATGAAAGGAGCTT
>CALVEY010000012.1 GCA_944326705.1 uncultured Mucispirillum sp. | reverse complement strand
TAATTCTAGTAAATATTTTATTTTAATTATTATATAGTTATTAGTATTATTGTAAAAAAATGGGGGTTAAGCAGATTTAATAAATAATGAACATATATGTATTAAATAAATACTTGAAAAAGATTTTATAATTATATAAATTATATTATTATTTTTTAAGAGGATATTATGGGACAATTTGTCAATGCAAGTGATTTTCTAGAACTGTTTATATATTTTGCAGTATTTATCGGCATAACAATCTATTCTGTTTTTAAATCAAAAAAGAAAAATCAAAACCAAAATGATGACGATATTGTTATCCAGGACAGTAATCAAAATAATTCACCAATGCAGACAGACTGGAGAAATACAAGAAAAAGTAATAAATTTCCTTACCAGATAGGCAGAAATAAAAACAATAACCCTATTTTTGGCAGCTCAACAAATAATATCAGCTATACACGCACATTTATGATATTTTTAGCTGTGGCAGTATTTGCTGTTTTACTTATAGCATATTTTACTGGTGAATTTGAAATCTATGTAAATGCTGTATATCAAATTATTTACTAATTATTGGTTTATTTAAGTAATGTATTATGCAGTAAAAAAAGGCAGAGAAACAGGTATATTTGAAAACTGGGCAGAATGTCAAAAACAAATTACTGGTTTTTCTGGAGCAGAATTTAAAAAATTTAAAGAATTAAATCAGGCAGAAGAATATTTATCTACTGACAGCTTAAATAGTGAAATAAATGATAATTTAAGCGGTCTGCATGCTTATATTGACGGCAGCTTTTCTACTAAGCAGCAGGAAGCAGGCTATGGTGTTGTTATTTTATTTGATGGAGAAATAATACATACAATAAAGGGTAGCAGTAAGAAATATATAGATATGCGTAATGTGGCAGGCGAACTTTTTGCAGCGGCTGTATCTATAAAATGGGCAGTAGAAAATGGATATAAAAGTATTATACTGCACCATGACTATTCAGGTATCGCACACTGGGCAAAAGGCGAATGGAAAAGAAAACAGGAAGGCACAATAAATTATAAAAAATTTATTGATGATATATCAGAAAAAATAAACATATCTTTTGTAAAAGTTAAAGGACATTCTGGAGATAGATATAATGATATGGCAGATATTCTTGCAAAAGAAGCTGTAAATATTACAGATGAACAGGAATAAGGTTAAAAGTATTGACAAATGAACATAATTTATGTTTAATCATTTATCAAAAATATAATATACATGCCGAAGTGGCGGAATGGTAGACGCAGCGGACTCAAAATCCGCCGGTTTCTAATCGTAGGGGTTCAAGTCCCCTCTTCGGTATAATAACAAAAAAGGCAGGGTTTACCCTGCTTTTTTGTTATTATAATTGATATAAGGGGACTTGAAGACAAATTTTGCCGACCGAATAGGGAGGATAAAGCAAACAGGAGGTTTGCGACCAAATTTGGCTGGCTTTTTTGAAATTTTTAGGACAAAAATTGCAAAAAAGAAGTCCCCTCTTCGTATAATATAAGGGGACTTGAAGACAAATTTTGCTGAATTATTTAGTTTATATTAAAAATTACTTCCTTGTAATTTTTAATTTATCGTTTAGTCGCAGTGAATGCTCCTGCACTTACTAAAGAAAAAACATCCTGTTTTTTTATTCAAATGACCAAATTTGGCTGGCTTTTTTGAAATTTTTAGGACAAAAATTACAAAAAAGATGTCCCCCATTGACATTAATAATATTAGATGCCATATTATTAGTAGTTGTTGTGCGTTTGTATTGTATCCCATGTTTTATTTTTCAAGTGTTGCAGACTTGGAAGAATAAAGACTTTTTGTTGTGTTTCCTTTGTCGTATTTTTATTTATAGTTAAGGGTTTTTAATGTTGGTTAGTAGTTTTTAGCATTTTTATACAGTTAGTTTTGTCATTGATGTTTGCAGCTTTGAATGATAAAACTACATCATAAGTATAAGATATATAAATATTCTTGTATGGTTGCCATTATTTTGTGTATTTGCTGTGCACCATTTTTATTTTCTAAGTATGAAATACTTGGAAATCTAGTCTTATTATTCTATAGAGAGTTGCTTTAATTGTTCTTTACTTTCTTTATCAATGAGCTTATGTATAATTTTTAGATATGTTATTGCAGTTATGCCTTTTTATAATTTTTTATTTATTCATTCCTATTTGATAAATTTATAGGAAATATGTATCATTATAAATAATCATAACTTATTTTTAATATTGAAATTATCTATAAGTATAGTTTAATGATTTTTCAAAAAAACTACTTTTTCTTTATATTTTTATTGCATTAATTAAATGTTTTATTTTATATATTTTGTATAATAATTTAAGAGCTTTGATATTTGGAGAATATATTCATGGAAATTGCTGTTTTAATACTTATTATTGCAGGAACATATATTTTTTTAAGAGTTTTTACAGTTCACAGATGCCCGCACTGCCAGTCAAGATATATAAATAGAAATAAAAATATGGAAGTAAGACCTGGTTATAAAGTATATGTCTGCAGTGCCTGCGGCAAAGTTACCGAAAGAAAAAATCTATTTTATAAAGAAAAGTAAACATATAAACAGTATATTTTTAATATACTGTGACAAATAGAATACTCTTAAAATCATATATTTACCTGTTATTATAGTTTATTTATTTCAGATACTTCGTCTTAGGCTCAGTATGATAAATTTATCTGCTGTATAAAAATGAAAAATTTGATACATATTTTATAAGTAATTATCTTTGATATTTATATAGAATTTTAATACTATTAATATATTAAATATATTATAGTTACTACTTTTATTTATATGGTATTTTAAAATAATCTAAATGTTTTTTAAATTTATCTTGAGCTGCAAGACATGTTTCTACTAAAAATCCTTTTTCTTTTCTATATTCTCTTAAGCCCCGATAATAAAACTGTTTAAATTTATCTTCTATAATAAAGGGAACGATATTGTATTTTAAACATTCTTTAAACATTATTAATCTGCCTACTCTTCCATTTCCATCTTGGAAAGGGTGTATTCTTTCAAAGCTTACATGAAAATCAATAATATCATCTATAGAAATATTTTGTTTTGAATTATATTGTAAAAGCAGATTTCTAACAGCTTCAGGTGTATCTTCTGGAGTTGTAGTTTCAATATCAGCTACAGTATTTGGCTTTTTTTTGTATTCGCCTATTTTAAACCATTTTCTGTTTTTTAAGTTTATGCCAGTATATAATGTTTTATGAAGTTTTTTGATAATACTTTCTGATAACTGTCTTGCTGCATTATTTATTATATAATCTATACATTGGAAGTGATTAGTTGTTTCTATAATATCATTAATATTTAATGTATTAGATGATATATCTATGGTATTATATTCAAAAATACTTCTTGTTTGCTCTAAAGTTAATTTACTTCCCTCTATTTTATTAGAGTTATGGGTAAATAAAACCTGCACTTGCTTATATATACCATTAATATATCCAATATCTTTCTCGCTTTTTAATATTTTAAGAAGTGTCATAGTGCCTCAAGAGTATATTATTTTGTATAATATAACATATATACTTATATATGTATAGTTTTTATATATTTCTACTGCTGTAATTTTCTATAGAGCAGATTATATACTGCTCTATATATTCTTATCTAATAAAATTAGTGAAAATTCTTGGTTCTAATTCTGGAAGTGGAATACCTGCTTTTTTACCTGCATCAATACATTTTAAAAGCCATGCCATATTGTTTGCAAGAGTTCGCATAGTCTGCATACCTTCTAAATCTTTTTTTACTTCCTCTGGATTTGAGCCATGTACCTGATTCCAGTATTGAGAAGATACTACAGGCATATTATTCATTGTAAAATATTTATTAATCTGGTCAAAAGTGGCAGTTGCCCCACCACGCCTGCATGATACTACTGCAGCACCAGGTTTATTTGCCCAGGCGTTATTTAAAAAACCTACACGGAATATTCTATCTAAAAATGATGTAATCATACCAGATGCTGAAGCATAGTGAACTGGAGAGCCAACAACAACCCCGTCTGCTTCAGGCAGTTTCTGCATAAATTCATTTACTTTATCATCCATACAGCATTTAAAATGCTCTCTACAGTAATTACAAGCTATACAGCCAGATACTGCTTTTTTACCAATATAAAATATCTCTGTATCTATATTATGTTTATTAAGAGTATCTGATACTTCTTTTAATGCAGTATATGTACAGCCTTCTTTATTTGGACTTCCGTTTATAAGTATTACTTGCATATTATTACCCTTTAATACAAAAAGGGCAGAGTGTTATACCCTGCCCTTATATATGTTGATTTCTTATTAATCTTATTATTTAACGAAAAGAAGGATAAGAGATACAACTAAACCGTAAATAGCGATAGATTCGATAAGAGCAACACCAACAAGTAAGTAAGTGAAGATTTTACCAGCAACGCCAGGGTTACGAGAAATACCTTCAAGACCGCCTCTAATAGCGCTACCCATACCAACACCAGCACCAAGACCTGCAAGACCGATTGCAAGACCAGCACCTAAATAAAGTGCCCATGAACTAGAATCTGCACCAGTTTGTGCGAAAGCTGGCACTGCAATTAATGCCATCATTGTAGCTAAGATAACTTTTTTCATTGAAAAGTCCTCCAAAAAAATAAAAAATATTTTAAGCGTAAAATAAGAACGCTATTTTTAAATTTATATACACATCTTTTTAGATGATGTATGCATAGTTACTTAATTAAATCATACTTAATTAAGATTTTTAGTTTAGTCCAGGCGGAGTAATTAAACCGCCTTTTCTACAACTTATTTCAATCATCGCAAATTAGCTTAGATTTTAATTACCGCAAGGTCAGATAGTTTTAAAACGCAGGGAGTTTACATAATAGTAAATGACCGAATTTAAAAACTTTCCAACATGCCATAAGCTAAATTGTATTTAATTAAGATTTTTAGTTTAGTCTAGGCGGAGTGATAAAACCGCCTTTTTTGCAACTTATTTCAATCATCGCAAATTAGCTTAGATTTTAATTTTAGACAAGGCGGATAGTTTTAAAACGCAGGGAGTTTACATAATAGTAAATGACCGAATTTAAAAACTTTCCAACATATCCTAAGCTAAATTGTATTTAATTAAGATTTTTAGTTTAGTCTAGGCGGAGTGATAAAAAGCGACAGGAGTTTACACAATAGTAAATGACTTAGCTTTTTATCAGTCCAACAACGAATAAACTAAAACCAAACAATATTAAACATAACATTTAGCTTGAATTTTTTCTTTAGACAAGGCGGAAAGTTTTAAAATGAAGGGAGTTTACATAATAGTAAATGACCGAATTTAAAAACTTTCCAACACAGTATAAAGAAAAAAGGCTGCTAAATTAGTGAGCTTCTTCTAAAGCTCCAGCTATATAAACCATAGTCAGCATCATAAACACGAATGCCTGCAGTATACTTGTAAATATCATTAAGAAGAACATTGGTATTGGTAATAAAAATGGTACAAGCATAAATAATATTACCACTACTAAATCTTCACCAGCGATGTTACCAAAAAGCCTCATTGTAAGAGATAATGGCCTTGCTAAGTGGCTGATAAATTCTATAATTAACATAAATGGTGCAAGTGCAGGTAAAGGTCCTAAAAAGTGCTTAATGTAAGATGCACCATGTTTTTTAATACCTATAAAGTTATAAAGGAAAAATACAAATATTGCAGGAGCAGCAGTTGTATTCATGTTACTTGTAGGTGGAATAAGTCCAGGAATAAGTGCCATAAGGTTTGATACTGCAACATAAAGACCAATACCAAAAACTACTGGCAGATAAGGTTTACCTTCTTTGCCCATAACATCTACAGCTAAGTTACTGATACCGCCAACTAAAACTTCAAAAAAGTTTTGTGATTTAGAAGGTATCTCGCTGCGTAATGTGCGGACATATAAACCTAAAAAGAAAATAATACATACAGCAACACAAAGCATAATTACATGAAGATAATGATGCTGAATACTTGCTGGTAAAAATGATGTCAAATTAAGAGGATGTTCCATCTTCTTTCCCCCGAAAGATTTGATATATTCCAGTAATAAAAACTCCCACAAAAGGAAGTATTATACCCAGTGCAAATGACCATTTGTATAAATGCAGCACTACAAGTGATATATATATACAAACACCAATAAAAACCCACCTTGTAAAGCTTTGCAGCAGAAAACCAGTAACGGTAGCCTGCTTCACTGCTCTTTTTAAATAGCGGGCAAGTAAAAGTAAATCAATAAGTATGATAATAAAACCTGCAAAAAAAGCATTTGCATAAGTTATATCATAACAAAAATAAAATGCTGTATAACCAGATATTAACATTATAATAGAGATTATAAGCACAGGTTTATAACTTTTTATCATCACACCCTTATTATACTATATTATATATTTTTTTTTCGCAAGTGTTTTCTACACTAATTTTGTGTTTTTTCTTTATGGTTTACAAGTGTATATAAAACACTGATTTATTGTTTTTTTTCTTTATCGTCCCTTATATCTTCTAAGGTGATGCCTGCTTTTTTCATATAATGTATTGCATTTTTAATACCTGCAATAACACCAAAAATTAAAAATATAAATAAAAGCCATGGGGAAGTGCCAAGCCATTTATCTAAAAAATAGCCTATTGCTCCCCCAACCAGCATACCAGAAACTAGAGCCATTCCAACAGTAGAAGCATTAAAAAGCTGCTTGTAAACAGACTTGTCCTTATCTTCTTCATCACCATTGTTTTGTGGAATATATGCCATTTTATAACTCTTTTAATGATTCATAATGTGCTTTTATTGTTTTTTCAATATCTTCATCGCTGTGAACACTTGAAACAAACATTGCTTCAAACTGTGCAGGAGCTAATGCTATACCACGGCTAAGCATATTATGGAAAAATTTTGCATATTTTTTAGTGTCGCTTTTTACTGCATCTGCATAGCTTTCCACTTTGCCTTCAGTAAAAAATGTGCAGGAAAGAGATTCTATTGTGTTAAAAGCATAATTTAAGCCTAACTTTTTAGAATTTTCTCTAAATCCAGCCCATAATTTATCAGATTTATCTTTTAAATTTTTATAAAAATCTGGTGCAGATAATTTTTCTAATGTTTTAAGACCTGCTGTCATTGCAAGTGGGTTGCCTGATAATGTACCAGCTTGATATACAGGACCTGCAGGAGATACCATATCCATAATATCACTTCTGCCGCCATAAGCACCAACAGGCATACCGCCGCCAATAATTTTACCCATAGTAGTAATATCAGGATTTACACCAAAATATTTCTGTGCGCCCCCTGCAGATAATCTAAAACCTGTAATAACTTCATCAAATATTAATAATGCGCCGTTTTCATCACATAATTTTCTAAGCCCTTCTAAAAAGCCTGGTTTAGGAAGGACAACACCCATATTTGCTGCAACAGGCTCAACTATTAAGCATGCTATTTCGTTTTTATTCTGCTTAAATATTTCTACCACATTTTCTAAATCGTTATATTGGGCAATAATAGTGTTTTTCGCTGCATCCTGTGGAACGCCTGGAGATGATGTTTCTCCAAAAGTTAAAAGACCGCTGCCTGCTTTAACAAGCATAAAATCAGAATGACCATGATAGCAGCCTTCAAATTTTATAATCTTATCTCTTTTTGTGAAACCTCTTGCAAGCCTTAATGCACTCATAACTGCCTCTGTGCCTGATGATACCATACGAACTTTTTCTACAGATGGCATAAGTTCTACAATTTTTTCTGCCAGCTCTGTTTCTTTTTTAGTAGGTGCTCCAAAGCTTGTGCCGTCTTCAACTGCTTTAATTACTGCATCATTAACATCTTTATCGCAGTGACCTAAAATCATAGGACCCCATGAACATACATAGTCAATATATTCATTATTATCTGTATCCCAAATATGGCTGCCTTTACCTTTTGCAACAAAATAAGGCTCGCCGCCAACAGAGCCAAATGCTCTTACAGGGCTGTTTACTCCACCAGGGATGTATTTTTTAGCTTCATCAAAAAGTGACATTTTATCTCTCCATTAATTAAAAATAAGATTAGGCATATTAAATACTATAATACAAAATTTTTCAAGAAATGATTTATATAATTTAACATCTTTTTTCAACATTTACATATCTTATTTAAATATATCTTTTTAAAACTTTATCTAAACTGTATAAAGCATATCATATATTTAAATTTTATTTTCAAGTGGAATATCTGCTGTAATATCTTCAAAAATTATCATCTTACGCTCTGTATCTAAAAATACTCCATTCATATAAATACTTATTTTATCATTAAACCATTTTTTCATATCATTTTCATCTAGTATGCTGTTATTAAATAGAGAAGTAAGAACAGATAAAGGCACTTGTTTATATTCACTTAATGAGTATAAAGAAATAACATGTCTGCTTTCAAAAAGAACAACAGCCGATATAATCATAATAAAGAAAAATATTACTAATGGAATAAACAGGTGCAGTATATAAACTGACTCTTTTTTTATTGGCTTAAAATCTTGATAAACTGCATAATATTCATACATTATTAAAAATAAATAATATAAAAGCAGCAGGAAAAAAACAGCAGCAAAATTTGCCCTGTATTTGCTAAAATTAATCATATTTTCATATTTTTTTAGTATATCATAGAAAACTTAAGTTTGCACTATTTACAGACTTTTTTTCACAGGCTCAAAAATTACGACCTTCATGTATAACTATAAGGTTTATGAAGTAAAAATATACAAATATTGCTAAGTTTAATGTTATATTTGAAATATTAATTTCTTTAGTATTATACATATATAAATTTATCTGCGATTTCTTTATCTACTTCCCTGTTTGCTGTATAGATTATACATTTTCCAGAGTCTGCAGCTTCTTTTATTTTTGCAGCAACTTTTATTTTAGAGTTATCATCAAGAGAAACAAAAGGCTCATCAAGGATAATTAAATCTTTTGTTTCAAGATAGCCGTATATAAAAAGCAGTCGTTTTTGACCATCGCTTAGATAAAAGGGGCTCATATCTTCACTGGCGTTGATTTCTTTCAGTAAATTTTTAGCAAGAATTTCATCATTATCCATAATAAGCATAGCTTCTGCGAAAGCTGTTTCTTTAAATATTAAATGTTCTGGGAACTGCAGACACACTCCAAGCTGCTTTTTATCTATATTATATGAAATACTGCCCTGCTTTTTATTGATTACTCCACATAAGGTTTTAAGCAGCACACTTTTTCCGCTGCCATTAAGACCAAAAATACATATAATATCCCCTTTTTCTGCAGAGAAATTTACTTTATTAGAGTTTACAAGGGTTTCTAAATTTTCTACCTGTAATAATATATTTTCCAAAAATAACCGCCTTATAACAAAACTTTTAGCCTAAAATATTTTCAGCAAATGCCCTTACCTTTTCAGATGCAAGTTCTGCTCTTTCATAAAGCACTTCATCAAAAAGTCTGTCATTAATATATGGAGATTTATCAAGGTTGCATAAAAGTCTTGCAGCTTTTACACCATTTGTTTTTGTGCCAAGAATTTGAGCAATAGGCACTACTGAGCCTTCTGTGCCTATAACTGCTGTGCCGTCCTCTTGCTGCAGCTGTGCAAAAGCATTATACATATCATAATATCTTGGTGCCTGTTCGCCAAAGAATATAATAGACGGCTTAAATTCTGTGCCGCCGCATTTTTCACATTTTAAAGGTTTATATTCACCTTCAATATATACTTCATTAAGACATTCTGTACAGTGAATATAGTTTATATGACCATGAACATGCATAACTTTTGTACAGCCTGCCTTTTCAAGAAGATTATCAATATTCTGTGTAATAACTATAACTTTTTCTTCCCCATATTTATTCTGCAGCTCTGCAATAACCTTATGCATTTTATTAGGCTCTGCATCAGCATACTGGCATCTTCTTTTTGAGTAAAACTCATGCACCATATGGTAGTTTGCTCTCCAGGTTGCAATATTACATACTTTATTTATATCATACTTATCCCACAGACCATTGCTGCCGCGAAATACTCCAAGCCCGCTGTCTGCACTAAGCCCTGCACCACTGAAAAACAACATTTTAGCCATACATCACCTATAAAAAAAGGGGCATAAAGCCCCTTATAATAATTTATTTGCTCATATTATTTAAAAATTCTGAATTTGTTTTTGTGCCACGCATTTTATCAAGCACAAGTTCCATAGCATCTACTGGGTTCATATTAGATAAGAACCTGCGTAAAATCCATACTTTGTTCTGCTCTTCCTGAGTATGCAGCAGTTCTTCACGGCGTGTGCCTGATTTATTAATATCAATAGCAGGAAACAGTCTGCGTTCCACAAGTCTTCTATCTAAGTGAAGCTCCATATTACCTGTTCCTTTAAATTCTTCAAAAATAACTTCGTCCATTCTTGAGCCAGTATCTACAAGAGCAGATGCTATAATAGAAAGACTGCCGCCATTTTCAATATTTCTTGCAGCACCGAAAAAGCGTTTTGGTTTATGCAGTGCATTAGCATCAACACCACCAGAAAGCACTTTACCACTTGACGGCTCAACAGCGTTATATGCTCTTGCAAGGCGTGTAATACTATCTAATATAATAACAACATCTCTGCCGCTTTCTACAAGTCGTTTTGACTTATTAAGCACCATTTCAGCCACCTGAACATGCCTGTATGCAGGCTCATCAAAAGTAGAAGATATAACTTCTACCTGCATAGGCTCTCTACCTTCATTAATAGCTTCTGCTGTCATTGCTGCCACAGTTTTTTTAAAGTCTGTAACTTCTTCCGGCCTTTCATCTATTAATAAAAGTATCATATATACTTCTGGGTGATTTTTTGCAATAGAGCTTGCAATAGATTTCATAAGAACAGTTTTACCAGTTCTAGGTGGTGCAACAATTAAACCACGCTGTCCTTTACCTATTGGAGCAATTAAATTTATACATCTTGTGTCATATTTTGTAGGGTCTGCTTCTAAATCAAGCCTTTCGTCTGGGAAAAGAGGAGTTAAGTTTTCAAAAAGATTTCTCTGCCTTGTAGGAGCATCAAAGTTTACTGTTTCCACTTTTAAAAGTGCAAAGTATTTTTCATTATCTTTTGGAGGTCTGATTTCTCCAGCAACAGTATCCCCATTTCTAAGTCCAAATCGTCTGATTTGTGCAGGCGATACATATATATCATCAGGGCCAGGCAGATAGTTATAGTCTGGAGAACGCAGAAAACCAAAACCATCTGGTAAAATCTCTAAAACACCCTGACCATAAATCTGACCATTTTTTATGCTTGTTGATTTTAATATCTCAAAAACAAGCTCTTGTTTTAATAAGTTTTCAGCATTTTCAATTTCAAGCTGAGTAGCAATAGCCACTAAATCTTCAATAGATTTCTTTTTTAACTCTGTAAGATTCACAAATATACCCCTATTTAATGAACATTTATATATTACTTAAAATATTTTCACACAAAAACATAAGAATAAAGCAACAATAAAATTTAAGGTAACTGAAATTTAACTAAAAAATTTGGTTGATAATATACAGAACCTTTTAGAAAATAATGGAATAAATTATATTTCTTTATTATTATATATTAAAAACTTTGTCAAGAGAAATTTATAAAACATACCTTTTTTATATTTATACCTAAATAAGTAAAACATATCAGTATACTAAATACTAAATTTTCGCATATACATTTTTAATTAATATACAGATTTCATCTTTTTTAATGACTTAATATAAAATATATGATAAACTATGCTTCATTAATATATAGTAACGGAGAGAGTTATGAAAAAACTTGTAATTTTAGCAGCTGCTGCTGTTGCTCTTTTTACTTTTGGGTGTAAAAAAGAAGAAGCACAAAAACAGCAGGATAATGTAAGCACAGAGCAGGCAGTAGAAAAAACTGATATGACTCAGTTTGAAAAATCACTTTCTTTATTTCAAAACCCACAGTATGACTTACTTTATAAGTTAATTGAAAAAGGTATCAATGAAGAACTTGAAGATAATGTTACAATACCTTATCCAAGCCATGCAAAACGCCTTTTAATTAATGATGAACAAATCACTATTCAAAAAGGTGCAACACCACTTGGTATTGCTGCTCTTTTCTGCACACCTTCACTTGTTAATGATTTAATAGAAAAAGGGGCAGATTTAAAAACAACTGTTAACGGCAACTCTATTGCTGCTGTTATTATCCAATGCGGCGAAGCAGAACAGGCTGGTATGTTTGAAAACTACCTTAAAACTGTACGCAAATTTGAGCAAAATAATCCTGAAATTTATAAAGACAAACCTGCATTATATGCAGCAAACTCTATAATAAGTGTTAAAGGCGATAATGGAGAATATATACCAAACCAAACAATTTTAAACTATGCTGTTCAAAATAACTTAAATGATGCTGTTCCTGTTATATTAAGATATGCAGGTGGTATAAACTATTTTAGTAATGATAATAATAACCCTAATAACCTTTTACCAATTGTTACAGCTTTAAATTACCAAAACTATGAAGCTGTTAGATTATTTTTTGAAAAAACAGGCTCACTTTTTAAAAAGATGACTACTATTGACGGAGTAACTGGCGTTTCATTAATTGATTATCTTTTCTATAATGCAATGGATGAAGATATAAAAAAAGCTGATATACCAGCTAATATGTTTTTTAAATCCTTAATAAATGGTTACAAACCAGATGGAGAGGGTATTCCTGAAATAAAAAAAATAGTTGAAAGCGGTGATATAACTGCAAAAACTGATGCTCCAATAACAGCTAAAAAAGGAGAAATTCCAGCAGGCTCTACTATGATGCACATTGCTGCATACGTAGGTAATTATGATTCACTTATTAAAGCAGCAGCTTTTTATAATGATAAAACTAACATATTAAATATACAGGACGGAAATGGTGATACTCCACTTCATATAGCTGTAAGGCAGGGCTTTTTAGGAACAGCAAAAATTTTATTAGAAGCTGGCGCTTATCTTGATATAAAAAATAATAACGGCTTAACTCCACTTGCTGTTGCAATAAAAGAATATAACGGTAAAAATCAGGCATCTATTGTAAGGCTTCTTTTAACAAGTGCAGCTAATACGAAAACTAACTATGCTTTAACACTTGATGAAGAAACTTTAGAATATGCAAAAAATATTAAAGCAGTAAATGATGCTCTTAATAAATATAATATAAAAGTAGAAGATATAGAAGTAAGGGGATATTTATTATCTATGGCTAAAAATTATGCTGAAAGAGACCTTAACCCACAAATTGTAAGAATTTTACAGGGCGGATTAAATAATCAGCTTAAATTTGCAACTTATATGTATGAAATAGACCCATTCCCAAAAGATGCTACACCATTAATTGCTGCTGCTATTGCATGTTCTGAAGATACTGCTCGTTATTTAGCACTTGCAAAAGCTGATGCAGATATAAGAATCACTGGTGAAAACGATTTAAAATATGATGCTTATGATTTTGCAGACAGAGTTTCCCAGTGCGAAGCAATAAAAACAATGCTTAAAAACCCATCATCTTTAAAAGTTAATATGCAGGGCTTTTATGAATGGGATACTGTAACAGCAGAAGCGGAAGCTGAAAAACAAGGATTATTTGATGAACCAGCAACAGATAATGCAGCAGAAACAGAAGAAGCATACACTGTTGAAGAAAATAATAATGCTAACAACAATGATGAAGCAGATGTAGAATTAATTATTGAAGATGAATAATTAAAAAGAGATGCTATAAACTATTAAAAAATCAGCCTGATAATATAATCTATTATCAGGCTTTTTATTTAGATGATATAAGCTGTGGAATAATGAAATAATTAGCATTTTACCATTTCATTATTTTGGCTTAATACTGATTTTAAGTATTCTTTAAACTTTATTTCAGATTTTTCTATTTCATCAATAAAATCCTGCATACTGTTAATTTTACCCTGTGGTATCTTAAAACAATACTGATATACATATTCATCAGTATTTTTTTCTGGTATATTTAATTTACCATATGAAATATTACCTGCATGTTTATTATCAGCAGGATGCAAAAATACACCTTTTTTTAAACCTAATATATGCATATAGGATATTATCTGCATTCTATCATCACTTCCTATTTTACTGATACCATTTGCATGCTTATACTTTGCATCCATTACAATGCCTAATTTTTTTGAATAAAAATCTGGATAAGCCTGCCAATATTTAGGCTCGTTATTTTCATTTTTCAGCATATATATTCTGCCAGCACCTTCTTTATTACGGGTATGGATAAAATTGCTGTCTATTTCCTTTATCAATGTATTAAGATATTCTTCCCAAAGCCATGCAGCATCAAATAATACACCATATATTTTATTTTCTGCCCTGCCATATTTAAGTTCATCATCTTCCATTAATATTTGCAGACATATCTGTCTTAATGGTTCATATTCAGAATAATACGGGTGAATATCTGATTTTAAATTATTATTTATTACCTGCTGCCTGTTTTTTTCAGAATATGTTGGAGTAATACTTCTTATATCCTGCACTAAATCTGCCATATCATCACTTTCAAGCATCATACTAAACATTTTTAAATTGCTGATATATTCTATAGTATGGCGGATAAGCTGATTAATATTATTATCATAGCTGTGCTCTCGCACATTATAAGCAATATTGCCGGTAAAAATAAAATTATGCTTTATGTGCCGTGCTATATCTATTGTGCCTTTTACTTTACTGTCGTTATATTTATTCCATACATATTTTTTATATAAACCTTGGCTTAATGCTTGTAAAAAATAGTATTTAAAAAGATATGGCAGAAACTGAAAAGCCTTATTCCTGTCAGTTGCATGCTCTAATGTGCTGATATTTATATTAAACACTTTTTGCAGCATATAATGTAGAAAATAATCATCATTTTCTTTTGCAAACCGAGAACGGATAGTCAAAAAAGTATGTTTTGTTCCTATAAATCCAGCAATATTATATGTGGTTAATTTATTACCAGATATAGTAAAAATACTGCTACTTTCCACATCATCTTTTAACTTATCTTCATTACAGTATATTAAAAAACCATCTTGATTTTTTAAATCACTGATTTTCTTACCAGATATATCATACAGCTCATTTAGCAATTCTTTAGGAAACTCTGTTTCAAAAATTTCATCTAAAGATACAGAGTGATTATTGTCTTCTGTTTGACCATAAAGATATGGATTACTCATAACAATACCTTATTCTGCTGTATCTTCGTTATTTTCTTTACAGTTTATTCCTGTTAAATCAAAATACTTATTTTTTATTTTATCAAAAATTTCTTCACCTGATTTTTTGCCACGAACATATTCATAAATAAGTCCTTTTAAATGGTTATCCCATAATTTTTGATATGCTTCTTTTATGCTTTCCTGGTCATTTACCTTATCATCATTAATATAATTATTAAGTTTTAAAAAGTATGAAGCACCGATTTGATACATTTCTCCAAGTGCATCTTTGTCTGCAATCATTTTATTAAAACCATTAAGAACAGATGCTGCATTATTTATTTTTACATCTTTAAGTATTTCATCAGCAGTATCTTCTGGTTTTACTTCCTGCCATGCAAAGCGTCTGCGGATTGCAAAATCCATACTTTCCACACTTCTATCAATATCATTCATTGTGCCTATAATATATACATTTTCAGGAATATAAAAACCGTTTACAAACACATCATCAGCTTTTACTAGATTTTGATATTGTGTTTCTACTTTACCTTTTTCACCGCGGTAGCCTAAATCTATAGCATAAAAAAGCTCACCAAGTATTTTATTAATATCACCACGATTGATTTCATCTATAACGAAAACGAAAGGTGTTTTATCATCTTTTTCTACTTGATAGTTTATTGGCATTTGTAATGCATCTTTATATTTATCATGAAATAATTTTATAAATCCATATACATAGGTATGGCTGCCACCATAAGTAATACCCAATATATTATCAAAGATTTTCATATTTTGCTGTTCTTTATCTAATTCTAAAAATTGTGTTGTGTATAACTGATACCAGTCTACTATTTTATGTAAAGACGTTGGGCTAATACCATTGTTACCACTTTTTGTATCAACAATAATTTTTACAGTCTCATTCTCTTTATTATAAATAACAGTTTTAATAGGAGCAGGTGCACCTTTTATGCCTTTAACATTTTCAATATCTACTGTATGGTTTTGCGTTTCTTGTAATAAATACTCACAAAATTCTTTTAATTTGCTAAGAACTAACTTATGATATTCAATATTAATATATACTGCCCTTTTACAAAATTCTTTAAAAGTGCCATCTTTTCTTTCAAAGCCATAGGTATCATCATTTTCTGTAGCTGGTCTTATACCTTCTACAAAGTCAGTATAATCATAAGATGGGTGAAACTGCACAAACTTATACTGATATTCAAATTTAGCTTTTTCATCATCATTCAAGTCTTTAAGGTTTTTATCTTCACCAAATATCATTTTTGCGGCAATCTGTTTCGCAAGATATGTTTTCCCAGTTCCTGGTGCACCTGTTAATATAAGGTTATAATTATTTTTAAGTAACTCATAAATTTCATTTTTCATTTTACTATTCTCTTGTCTTATAATGCTTTTAATCTGTTCTATTATCGATTTATCTGCTGGATTTATTTCATATAATTGGTAAACAGCTGCAGGTTGTTTTGAATTTCCATATGCATTGTTTTCACTAAATTGTATATCATAATTGGATAGTGAAGTAAAATCATCAAGAAAAATATGCCCCTCTGCAAGTTCTTCTCCATTTAACACAAAAGCTCCTTTATTACTACTTTGAGCATAACCAGCATAAAAACATCTTTTATTCTTATTACTTCCATAACCGATTATTACTAAATCACCTTGCTGGATTTTATTAAATTCCCTTTCTATGGTTCCTGAAGGATTATAGTAAACTAATGCAACATGGTGTTGACCAATAATATTTAAATAATAATCATTTTTTCCTGTGCTGCCGTCAACATTACTTCCAACTATAAATACAGACACTGACCACCTCTATTTATGTTCTTGGTTAAGTATACTTACTATTTGTTCTATTATCGCTTTATCTGCTGGATTTATTTCATATAATTGATAAACAGCTGCAGGTTGTTTTGAATTTCCATATGCATTGTTTTCACTAAATTGTATATCATAATTGGATAGTGAAGTAAAATCATCAAGAAAAATATGCCCCTCTGCAAGTTCTTCTCCATTTAACACAAAAGCTCCTTTATTACTACTTTGAGCATAACCAGCATAAAAACATCTTTTATTCTTATTACTTCCATAACCGATTATTACTAAATCACCTTGCTGGATTTTATTAAATTCCCTTTCTATGGTTCCTGAAGGATTATAGTAAACTAATGCAACATGGTGTTGACCAATAATATTTAAATAATAATCATTTTTTCCTGTGCTGCCGTCAACATTACTTCCAACTATAAATGTGTTCATAAATTCCTCCAAATAAATTTAATATGTTTATTATATAATAAAAAAAAATAATTTCAACAGTATACATATTAAATATTATTTGTCATAATTCAGCGACATTTGATGTCGTTTATTATCTTATTAAACAATAAAAATCATATACAATATACACTGCTTAATTTTTAATTAACTTGCTGAATATCTGATGAATAATATTTTTAATAGATATTATTTTATCTGATAAATTATTAAAAGTTCTATCAAGCTCCCCAATTAATGTATTTTCATCCAGGCAGATTAAAGTATTAACATCAATATCTAACCTATGGATTAATAAATACATATGCTCTCTTTCATTTTCTTCGTAAAGTAAATTATATTTATCATTAAATAATGAAATCAGCTTTTCTCTTAGCTGTTTTAACATATTATTTTTAATATATAATGATAAATAAATTTCTATTCCCACATTAGATATATCAAAATTAAAATATAATATATTTGAATCTTTATATAATATTTCTATCAACTCATCACTTAACCCAGATGGTAAAAAAACAAAAAACGATGCATCTGCCTCGCAATCCATTATTATAATATTTTCAACAAAACTTTTATTTTTTAAAATATATGAAAGTAACCTTTTTCTATAATATGTAAAACAAAAATATTGCATATTATTTATTTCTTTTGCATATCTGCTGTATATTTTCAGATATTTTTCCCACGGAATACTATCTTTCTTACAATTAAACACTGCAAACTCTTGCTCTCTTTCTCTGATATACTCATTTATAATAAACTTATAATGTGCATCTTTAATTTTTTCTTTAACCGTTTTTTTCATTATATTTATTATTTTATCAAACTTTATATGATATAATACTTCATATCTTTTATTTATATTTTCATAATCACTTATTAAAATTGGTATTACCTGATAAGTGTTGTATAATTGTTTTATAAAATCTACTTGTTTCATTATTTTATTATAATTTTCAATATCATATATTGTATGTTCATAATATATAGTTTCTGTTTCAATTATAAATATAAAAAAAACTTTATTAGTAATACTTACTGCTGTAAGCCACAAAGGCATATCATTTTGTGTTATATTTGTTTGATAATATCCCATTACATTTAAATCCATATAATTGTTACCATTGATTTCACATCTATCTTTGATAATTTCTATTATCTGCTTAATAAAATAATCTTCTAAGTTATGTTTTTCATAGGGATTAAGTAAATGTTTTATAAAATTATAATGTTCTTCACATCTTTCAGAATAAGTTAATGAAAAAATATTCAACTTGTTATCATTTGAAATGCTTTCAAGTTCTTTTTTTAAACTTAATAATTTATTCATAATATACCACCCACATTAATCTTATATTAATAGTATATAATTTAAAAAGCTGCTGCATTTTTTATTTACCATATATTTCCAGCAGAATATTTTTAACAGATACTATTTTATCATACAAATCTTCAAGAACTATATCTATTCCTTGTGCTAATGCTTTGTGATTAATATAAATCAGATTATATGCATTTATATCAAATTTAAAAATAGTAATATACATATTATCATTTTTATTATCTTGATAATCTAAATTATATTTATCATTAAATAATGATACCAGCTTTTGCTTTAATAATTTCAGCTTGTCATCTATTGTATTTAGTGTGAAATATACTTCTATTTTCTCATGATATACATGAATATCAAAACCTATAATATATGATTTTTTATAGTATAAATCTATAAATTCATCATCTAACCCTGATGGCAAAAATGTAAAAGATGGCGAACCATCTACATTGCAGTCCATTATTGTATCTTTTTCTATAAAATTTTTATTTTGAAAAAGAGATAAAAGAATTTTTTTTATATAATATGTTGGACCATAATAATATATATTATCTACTTCTTGTGAATACCTGCTGTATATTTTAAGATAATTTTTAAATAAGATATCTTCTTTACTATGATTATATGTGCTTTGCATTGTAAATTTCCTAATAAAATCTTTATAATGTTTGTTTTTATATACTTCAGGTATATTGTCCATTATATTTATAATATCATTAATCATAATTGTATAAAATATATCGTATTTTTTGCATAAACTTTTATTATCAGTTATTAAAACAGGTATTAATTGATTTGGTTTAAAAAAATTTTTTAAAGAATTCAATCTACTTAATACCGCTTCATAATTTTTTTGAACAACTAGTGAATATAATGGGTCAATATCCTCTGCTTCTATATAAAAAACAAATAAAATATTATTACTTATGCTGGATGCTCTGATTTCATCTATTGCGGTAAAATATTTACTTTTGCTTGAGTTATAACCAACTTTAACCTGCAAATCCATATAACTTGCAGCATTTATTTTATATTTATCCTTTATAATATCAATAATTTGCTTTATAAAATAATCTTTTAAATCATGTTTTTCTAATGGGTCAAGCAGATATCCTATAAGGTCACTTTTGCAATGATAATTATAATGCTCATCAGGTTCATAAGGTTTCAAATCAGTAAAAATATTAAATTTCCTATGATTTTTTAAATCTTTTACAGCTTTTGCAAAATTTTTTGACTTATTATTTATCATATATCACCAGTCTAAATATTATATTAATAATAATACTACACTTGGCGACAATATAAGGCGGTACTATAAATATAAATTATATATTTATTTCTACTGTTTTAGAATGTTGATAAAAATATAACAAGCAGTTTATGCAGATGATAAAAAAAGGGGCTTTTAAAAGCCCCTTAAATTATTTTTTGATTTCTTCTACAAATTCAATGATTGCCATTTCAGCATTATCGCCCGCGCGACGGCCAGTTTTTAATACTCTTGTATAGCCACCGTTTCTGTCTTTGAAAACAGGAGCGATTTCATGGAAAAGTTTTCTAACACTTTCAGCATGAGGGAGTTTTTTAAGAGCTAATCTTCTTGCAGGAACATCGCCTTTTTTAGCAAGAGTGATTAATGGCTCAACAACACCTCTTAAAACTTTTGCTTTATCAAGTGTAGTTTCTATTTTACCATTTTCTATTAAAGACACTGTCATATTGCGGAAAGTAGCAATACGGTGAGATGTCTTCATTCTAAACTTGTTATTAACCACATTGTGTCTCATTATTCAACCTCAGTATCCTTTTTCTTATAGCCTAAACTCTCTAAATCCATACCAAGGCTTAAACCTAAATCAGAAAGAACTTTTTTGATTTCTTCCAGTGATTTTCTGCCAAAGTTTTTAGTTTTCAGCATTTCGCCGTCAGTTTTGCTGCACAGCTCATGGAGAGTTTTAATATTAGCATTTTTAAGACAGTTATATGCACGAACAGAAAGCTCTAATTCTTCAATGCTGTTATCAAGCATTTCAAGAACCTGGCTGTTACCTCTGTTCTCTTCAACATCTGCCTCTTCTTCATCTTTTTCTTCAAAGTTTATAAACTGAGTCATGTAGTCTTTAACTATTTTTGCTGCAAAAGCCATTGCTTCTTCTGGTCTAACAGAACCGTCAGTATCAATTTCTAATATCAGCTTATCATAATCAGTACTTTGCCCAACACGAGCATTTTCTACATGATAATTTACTCTTTTAATTGGAGTAAATATAGCGTCAATAGGCATTATATCAATTTCGTTATTGAATTTATTCTCAAATTCACCGCTAGGAACATATCCAATACCTCTTTCTACAATAAGCTCCATATATAACTCATAGTTATCATCGCTTATTGTTAAAATATGCTGTTCAGGGTCAAGCACTTCTACAGTGCCGTCACTCTGGATATCGCCTGCAGTAACAGGACCTTTGCCTTTTTTCTTAATAAATACCTTAGTTTGTTCAGGTATACTTGAACATAATGTAAGGTCTTTAATATTTAAGAGAATCTCTACTACATCCTCAATGACGCCTGGAATAGTTGAAAACTCATTTGTAACTCCGGAAATACGCACACCAACAACGGCGGTGCCTTCAATAGAAGAAAGCATAACTCGTCTTAAAGCGTTACCAATAGTAGTTCCAAACCCTTTTTCATATGGCTCAATAATAAATTTGCCAGAAGTGCTTGAAACTTGACCAACCGGTTCAATACTTTTAGGTTTTATTAAATTCCTAAAATTCATCATTATCATAGGTAATGCATCCTCCGCTTTAAAAGCGTTATTTAGAGTAGAGCTCTACGATGAGCGATTCCTGAATATCGTAAGCGATATCAGTTCTTTCTGGCAGACGGTTAATTTCTGCTTTAAAGTTTTGCTTATCGAGAGTTATCCATTCAGGAATTCCTCTACCTGCAGCAGTATCAAGAGATTCAATTATTCTTGCATGGTTTCTGCTTTTTTCTTTAACTTCTACTACCATTCCAGGTTTAACTAAGAATGATGGAATACTTACTTTTCTGCCGTTTACAGTAAAATGTTCGTGTTTTACCATTTGACGAGCTTCTTTACGGCTTGAAGCAAAACCAGCTCTGTAAACAACATTGTCAAGACGGCGTTCTAAGAATTGAAGTAATACTTCACCAGTAATGCCTTCAACAGAAGACGCTTTCTCAAAATATCTGCGGAATTGAGATTCTAATACGCCGTAAATTCTTTTTGCTTTTTGTTTTTCACGAAGCTGAACACCATAGTCGCTTAATTTTTTGTGCAGTTTGCCATGTTGACCTGGTGCGTATTCTTTTCTTTCAAAAGCACATTTGTCTTTGTAACAACGTTCGCCTTTAAGAAAAAGCTTCATATTTTCGCGTCTGCAAAGTTTGCAGTTTGCACCTGTATATCTAGCCAAGGTATCCTCTCCTAAACTCTTCTTTTCTTAATAGGACGGCATCCGTTATGTGGAACGGGTGTAATGTCTCTAATAACAGTAATCTTTATTCCAGCTGCTTGAATTGCTCTAATAGCACTTTCTCTGCCAGAACCCGGACCTTTAACACTAACTTCAACTTCTCTCATACCGAAATCAACAGCTTTTTTAGCTGCATTTTCAGCTGCAAGTTGAGCAGCGAAAGGAGTGGATTTCCTTGAGTTTTTAAAATTTTCTGTTCCGCCAGTTGCCCAGCATACTACATTACCTTTTACATCAGTAAAAGCAACATGTGTGTTGTTGAATGTAGAATTAATATGAGCTATACCCCTTGGTACACTCTTTTTTTCTTTTTTACCTGATTTTCTAGGACCTGCCATGGTTCCTCCAAAGTAGCATTATGACAGACTATTAACTTATTATTGAATACCCTTTAACAGGTAGTCCAGCTAATATCTGCGCAGTGTCTTATAATAAGACAACTATCAAGTTTTACTTCCTTTTTATACCGCGTTTACCAGCAAGACCACGACGAGTTCTTGCATTAGAACGAGTTTTTTGTCCTCTAACTGGAAGACCCATTTTATGTCTCCAGCCGCGGTAACAGTTTATTTCCATAAGGCGCTTGATAGCAAGGCCGATTTCTTTACGTAAATCGCCTTCCACCTTATAGTTTTCCTCTAATAATTTTCTGATTGAGGAAATTTCCTGCTCTGTTAACTCAGCCACTCTTTTGTTACTATCGATACCTGTTTCTTCGATAAGTTTGCGGGCTGTACTTCTACCTACTCCATAAATGTAGGTAAGACCGATTTCTACTTTCTTGTTATTTGGAATGTCAACTCCGGCTACTCGCGCCACTATTCGCCTCCTTAGCCTTGTCTCTGTTTGTGGCGGGGATTTTCACAGATTATTCTGATTACCCCTTTCCTTTTCACAATCTTGCATTTGCTGCAAATCGGTTTAACGCTAGCTCTTACTTTCATTTGTCTGCTCCGTTTATTTCTGCCGATATGTTATTCTGCCCTTCGTCAAATCATAAGGTGAAAGTTCAACAGTTACTTTGTCACCTGGTAAGATTCTGATGAAGTTCATTCTCATCTTGCCTGATAAATGGGCAAGAATGGTATGTTGATTTTCAAGAGTAACTTTAAACTGAGCATTTGGCAGCGCCTCTGCTACTATGCCTGATGTCTCAATAACGTCATCTTTTTTACTCATTGTGTTCTCTTCTCCTCAACACTGCGTTGTGAAACCAAAATTTTTAGGCTTCATCTTCAATTGTTAGAATAAGCGGTTCGTCATTTGTAACTACCACTGTATTCTCATAGTGAGCCGCAATAGAATTATCTACAGTAACTGCTGTCCATTTATCTGCTAACACTTTAACGGAATAGTTACCATAAGTAACCATTGGCTCAATTGCCAATACCGCCCCAGGCTTTAATCTAAAACCACGGTTTGGTCTGCCATAGTTTGGAATAGATGGTTCTTCATGCATGCTTCTTCCAACTCCATGCCCTTGGTATTCTCTAACAACACCAAAGCCAGCCGCTTCTACATGGGTTTGGATAGCGTGAGAAATATCTGAAATCCTGTTTCCCACTTTTGCAAACTCTACGCCTTGAAAGAAAGCCTCTTTTGTGACTTTTATAAGACGCTCTGCTTCCGCACTAATCTTCCCAACAGGGAATGTTCTGCAAGCATCACTGTGAAAGCCGTTTTTATTGGCAACCACATCGACACTTATAATGTCGCCATCTTTCAGTATTGTTTTATCATCAGGTATTCCATGCACTACAACATTATTAACTGATGTGCAGCATGAGCCTGGAAAACCATAATAACCTTTACTTGATGGTATGGCGGACATTGAGTATATAACATCTTCTACCAGTTTGTCAACATCTTTTGTTGAAATTCCTGGCTTAATGTAATTTTTTAATTGTTTAAAGACTTCCTTAACTACTAAGGAAGCCTCCTTTATCTTTTCAATCTCACTTTTAGAGTATAAAACAACCATTATTTAAGTATTTCCTCTATTTCAGCAAATACTGTTTCTGGAGCTTTTGTTCCGTCAACTATAAATAATTTGCCAGTTGATTTATAATATGATTTTAAAGCATCAGCCTGTTCATGGAAAACTTCTAAGCGTTTTTTAACAGTTTCTTCTTTATCATCATCTCTTTGTATAAGCGGTGTTTTACCATCTTCTGCCATACCTTCTACAGCAGGTGGATTATATTTAACATGGTATATTTTACCTGTTATAGGGCTTGTTCTTCTGCCAGTAATTCTTTCTACAATATATTCATCTGGCACTTCAAGGCTTATAATATGAGTAATTTCTGATTTCATATCTTCTTTAAGCATAATATCTAAGCTTTTTGCCTGAGCTAATGTTCTTGGAAAGCCATCTAATATAAAGCCGTTTTTACAGTCTGGCTGAGCAAGCCTTTCTTTCATTAAGCCTATAATAATTTCATCAGTTACAAGTTTACCATTGTCCATAAACTCTTTTGCAACTTTTCCAAGTGGTGAGCCTGCTTTTACAGCCGCTCTTAACATATCACCAGTAGAGATTTGTATTATACCATATTTTTTAATAATAAACTCAGACTGTGTTCCTTTGCCTGCACCAGGTGCACCTAAAAATACAATGTTTTTCATGACCAGTTTCTCCCTCTAATACGACCTTTTTTAAGAAAGCCGTCATAGTTATGAGTAAGTAAGTGAGATTCTATCTTTTGAATAACATCAAGACCAACTCCCACTACAATTAAAAGACTTGTTCCACCAAAATAAAATGGCAGCCCAAATGCTCTAATAAATAACTGTGGCATAACAGAAACTATTGCTAAGTAGATTGCACCTACAAATGTAAGACGAGTAAGTACATAGTCTATGTAGTTAGCTGTTTCAATACCAGGACGTTTGCCAGGCATCACACCACCTGATTTATTAATATTATCCGCAATATCTGTTGGATTGAAGATAATTGATGTATAAAAATATGTAAAGAATATAATTAAAGTTAATTCTAACACATAATATACAGGATATTCTGGAGAGAAGAAAAAGTTAATTTTCTGTACCAGTGGGTCCTGCGGCATAAATGTTGCAAGAGTAGCAGGAAGTGTTATTAATGTAGAAGCAAAGATTATAGGAATAACGCCTGCTGGGTTTAATCTTAATGGTAAATATGAGTTGCCTGCATTTACAGTGCCGCCAGCATTACCTTTACGAACATACTGAATAGGCAGTCTTCTTTGAGAAGTTTCCATAAATACGATAGCTATAAAAGCAGCAACCATAATCGCAACAGCTATAATTAATGGAATGATTTGAACTGTGCCTGTTTCCATTAAAGAGTAAGTGTTTACTACTGCACCAGGAAATGCTGATATAATACCTGCCATAATGATTAATGACATACCATTACCAACACCATAAGATGTGATTTTCTCACCAAGCCATACTAAAAACATAGTACCTGTTGTAAGAGTTAATGTAGCAATAAATCTAAACTGCCAG
Source organism: uncultured Mucispirillum sp. (assembly GCA_944326705.1). GTDB lineage: Bacteria > Chrysiogenota > Deferribacteres > Deferribacterales > Mucispirillaceae > Mucispirillum. The sequence continues at coordinate 43,337 of CALVEY010000012.1, read as the reverse complement.
CCGTCCATAAAAACGATTGGTGAGCCGTCTGGTGCTCTCATATTTTCAATACCTATTGATATTGCAAGCCCTTGAATAACCGCAACAACAACAGTTAAGTATCTTGTATATTTTGTAATTTTTTGTCTGCCTTCACTGCCTCTTTTTTTAAGCTCAGCAAGAGTTGGAATAACAACAGCTAAAAGCTCCATAATGATGGATGCAGAGATGTAAGGCATAACGCCCATAGCAAAAACTGTAAGTTTTTCTAATGCACCACCTGTAAACATATCAAAGAAACCTAGTAAACTATTACCTGCATTTTGAAAAAATTGAGATAATGCGTGGCCATTAACGCCAGGTGTAGGTACATGCGCACCTATACGAAAGACTGCTAAAAGCATTAACGTCATTAAAATACGCTTTCTTAATTCTGGAATAGAAAATATTTCCTCAATTTTCTTAAACATTTTGTCCGCCTTTTAATTAATAAAATACACTATAAAGAAATTTGATACCATATATAAAAAAATTTTGCAAATAAAAATATTAATTTTTTTGAAAAAAATAGCTCTATACAGATTTATTTGATAAAACACTGTATAGAGCCTGATATTAATGCTGATTTTACAATTTTATCTAAAACTAAAATTATCAAAATGAAGTTTATTTAATGATATATTGTTTTGCTTCATTCCATCTTCTACTATTTTTCTAAACATTACAGGACCACAAAACCACACTGTAGAAGATACAATATCTGGTGATAATTCCATAATCTTATCAAAAGTTAATAAACCTTCTTTTTGACTGTCTATTATATGAAGTTTAACATTTTGTTCTGCACACTGCTGAACAAGTATATCTTCAAAAGGCGACTTACCCATATAGCTGTATATTAACTCCACATTGTTCGTTTCATTGCCATTTAAACTGTTTATTTTAGATAAAAATGGAGTAATACCTATGCCGCCAGCTATCCATACCTGTTTACCTGTATCCTGGAAAGTAAATTCTCCATATGGACCTTCTACTACAACTTTATCATCTGCTGATATTTTGTCATATAATTTACTGGTAAAATCACCAATCTGCTTAATATAAAAAGTTAATACATTATTATTTTTATCCCAGCCTGCCACACTAAATGGATGAGCTTCCATAGTATATGAAAATTTTAGAAATACAAACTGACCGCAGTTAAATTTAAAATCTTTATCTTGAAGCTGGATTTCAAGCTGAATAATATTATCTCCAAAATATTTTTTATTTTTTACTTTTCCAGTGTATCTATGCATTATACCTGTAAGGTTAAAAATAGAAATAAAGGCACATACTGTCCCTGCTATTATAAATATATGCATTATACTGCCACCAACAGTTAACTGCCATGATGACCTGAATGGAGCCATAAATGCATGGAATGCTACAAATAAATATAATACAGATATTAATTTATGAGTTACTCTGAAATAATAATAAGGAACTGCTTTTATTATTGCCAGTAATACTACTATAATCATTATATAAAAAGCAGGCTCTAAATAAGCATAGCATGCTTTATATAATTCTAAAATAAATCCCTGCAATTTGTTTACTGATTTTGCAGGTGCTTCTAACACATTTAAGTCAATAAGAAGATTATTTAAAAGTTTAAGAAGCAAATGGAATACACCAAGAAAAAAACCGACAGCCGCTGTTATTCTATGCACATCGTATGCTTTATCAAGCCCACCAAATATTTTGTTAACAAATGAAAGTCTTGCTGAAATTATAACCGCAGCAGACATAAAAATTATACCCATTGAACCTGTAATATACATTAACTGAATTCTAAAAGAATTAAAACTTGATGTTTTTAAAAGATAATCCATACTAGGAGAAAGAACATAAGACAATATGCTCACTATAAATAATACAAGTAAAGCTTTAAATTTCATTTTATCATGTTACCTCATTTTTTTCTTATTATAAAAATATCTAAAGTTCTTTGTCAATTATTTAGATTACACATTTCTTATTTTTTAACACAATTGCTGTATATTAATTAATTTATTTAATTAAATCACCATTGATACTGAATAAATACATTTTTTTAAAATATTTTATATATTATTAAATTGTGGCTTATTTTTTATTGCAGGATATAAAAATAGTAAATTTGAATTTATAATATATATATTTTCAATCATATTTGATTTTAATTATTTCTCTACATTTTAAGTAACTATTACGATAGAATAAATATTAAATATGTAAAAAATAACTCTATACAGCATAATACTGATAGATATACTGTATAGAGCTTTTAATATGTCTTATTTTGATTTCATATGAATACACATAGCACCACCTCTCATATTTATTAGATATTTCTCCAATTAAACATTCTACGGTTTTACTATAGTTATTTAAGGTAAAAAATTTTATTTTTTATAATTTAAAAAAGAATTGTAAGAATATTAATAATTTATATCAGCATAAAAAAAGAGCTGGTTTAAAACCAGCCCTTTATGTTGCTTTTAAGCAGTTTAATCTACCTTATAGAATGTAAACCACCACTTTGGAGCTGCGGCCTTGTCTGGTGGCAGACAATACAGTTTTTAGATACAGTATTTGTCCATGTTCCAACAGGAAGCTGGCAGCTTAATCCGCAGTGGGTATTTGTCCCGCCTTTAAAATTCTGTTTCATATGACTTTTGGGAAAAGCTGTTTCATGACAAGCGGTGCAAAAGTCTTCTCTATGGCATGTCTGGCAAGATGTTTTTTTCCACCTGCTTTCTAAACCATGAGTTCTGTTTACAAAAGTTGATGTATGGCTTCTTGGAGGCATGTCTTCATGACATTCAATACATTCAACTCTTTCTTCATGGCACATTAAACATTCTGCTTCATTAGCCTTTGCTGCCTGGCCGTGTTTATACAGCCAGTAATTATTGTGAGTTGATGGCTTTGTGCTGTCAACAGCATAAGCTGCAACAACAGCTGTAGATACCATAATCATTATAATTAATATATGTTTCATAACTTCCTACCATAAAAAATTTACCCACATCTCTACAGTGTGAGATTCTGGCTGCATATCCTGAGCTTTAGATAAATCTGCATACTCAAAAGTATAATCAAGCTGCAGCACACACCAGTCTGTCACCTGCCACATACCACCAATATATGCAACTGTTGTATTCTCATTTAACAGGTTTTGGTTAGTAATTTGACCTAATGTTTCCCACTGATAAAGTTTCACAGGGCTTCTATGATACTGATAGTTCTGCACATTAACTCCAATCCACGCTTCAATTTTATCTGTAAATACTTGTGTCATTCTAAAGCCGCCCATTATTTGTGCATTTTCATCAAGACGCTGATATTGAGCAACTTTATAATAATCTACAATTAAGCTGAGATAGTTATTTCTGTGTATTAATCCAACCAAATCAATATTGCCAAAGACTCTGTGATAGTCTCTGTCGCCATAGGCTTCATTAAAATTAAATCTGCCTTCGTATCCTACCCCCAGCATAAGATAGTCTGTTATACCTTGAGTAATCATTACACCACCCATAACATATTCTCTTTCGCCGCTGAGAAGGCTTTCATACATAGATACATACGGATTTATGGCACCATCATTTTTATCATACTGCCCCATAACATATGCAGATATACCTGTTTTACTTTTATCAATATTTGCTTCAAGCCCTATATCATATACCATTGCTTTACCAATTACGGCACCTTCTGCATATATTGATGCATTTAAAATATCTGTAAAATTTAAGCTTTGGTCAATTCTGCCGTGAAGAACATGGGTATTTAAATCACCACCATCTTCATGCATAAAATAGCTGTATTCACCTCTGATTTTTGTGCCGCTTTGCTCTACTGGTATTTCAAAAGATACACCAGCAACCTGAGTTTTAAGATTGCTGTAATAGCTGACTGGCAAACCATAGTATAAATTTAAGTTTAAATATTTTACTGGGTCTATCTTAATATTTACACCATCTATTTTATATCCATTAAAAGCTGTAAGATATATTCTGCCAAGAGATACATCAGTTAAAGGAATTACTTTATTAAGTTCAATATTTGCCTGATATATCCTAAAGTCGCCGTCCATATTTTCGCTGCTTCTTGTAAACTCATTATATTTCCGTGCAGTATATAAGCCATCATAAAACTGGTGATATTTATTATCACCTATTACAGGCATATCATCATAGGCTCCGCGTACATTTATATTCATATTAATTACGCCATCACCAACTTTACTGCCACCTAAACGAAGTTTAGCATACTGATAAATACTCCAGTCATCTTCATCTGCATACCTAAGCTGTGCTCTTGTTGTAAGCCCTATTTTTAATGTGCCGCTGTCCCCAAAATCTAAACCATTAATAGATGATTTCACACCGTAAGCACTTAAATGCCTGCTCCAGCTGTCAGGGGTAACATAAGCATCACCAACATAAGCATATACAGGAATGGAATAAGATATCAGCACAAATAAAGCAGATAAAATACTCAGCCTTTTATATTTGCTTATCCATTTCATATTTCACCATATATTTCTTTTAAAAAGAAATAGTCATGCAGCAAATATATTCTGGAAAACATAAAAAGCCCTTTATACAGCGTATCTGCATTTTTTAAACTACACTTTTCTTCTTGAGCCTTAAAATATAGCGCAATCCATTTTAACAGATGGTTTTCATATAAGCACAGCTCATCAGCAATTATTTCTTTTTTCTGCTCACTGGCTGCAAGCTTGTATAAAAGAAAAAGTTCCATACTTATATTATCTATGGGCAGGTTAATTTTTACAGGTTTTGCGATACTGTATTTATCATATACAGACTGCAGTGACACAATTATATCTTCTTTTGATATTTCCTTATTCCGCCACAAAAATTCCCTGTCTTTTACCTTTTCTCCACTTACAAAAAACTTTGTAAAAGAGATGTTTGCTTTTTCAAGTATATCTAAACTGCTTCTTAAACTGCCAAATTCTTGAAAACAGTTGATTATTTCGGCTTTTTCAGGAAAACCATCTATACCTGTGCATATTTCCTGTATTACAGGCAGTATTTTGTTTGTATATTGTATGTAATCATTATCTGGAACAAAATAATATGAATGCCATAAATATTCCAGAATAATTCTTCTTCCACTAATTATGCTGCTTTCTATTTCTTTTTTATTCATAAATGCTCCAGACATATCTGCACAAAAAGCAGATATGCCATTAGTCTGTTACTTTATTTTAACAATAACTATTGAAGGGTTTGTTTCACTGCCGTTAGGTATGATTGTTGTTTCAAAACCTAAATCCTGGCTTTCACCATAAGCAGCAACAAGCTCTTCATAATCACCAATTTTAAGAGCATTATTTGGGCAGCATTGCACACAATATGGCTGCAGACCTTCTTGAAGTCTGCTGTAACACATATCACATTTTCCTGTAATTTGAGTAGCAGTGTTATATACTGGAGCAGAATATGGACATGCGCTGACACATTTTGTGCAGCCTATACAATATTCCTGATACTGAATAACTGGACCTTCTGGTGTTTTCCTGTATGTATTTTGTGGGCATACTTGAGCACATGCTGGTTCTTCACAGTGGTTACAGCTCATTGCTACATAAAATGTAGATAATGGATTAGATGAATCTGCTGCCTGATTTGCAGTTCTTACTTCACGCACTTTTCTCCACTGCTGACCGATAGGCAGTTTTCTTTCCATTTTACATGCTATTTCACATGTTTTGCAGTTATTGCAATATCTTGTATCTATTAAAAATGCTAATCTTTTAGACATATTATCCCCCTATTTTTTCACAATTTGCACAAGAGTATTATTATGAGTATGGGCATTGCTCATAGGGCCGGGAAGTTCAACACCAATAGTTGAAGAAGAAATTTTACCATAATCATCCCACCATCCGTTTTCTACAGCTGTTACGCCATACATCATCTGGTCACTTACTTTTGCTATACGCTCAACTGTACCAATATTACTTGTTACATATACAGCATCACCATCAGAAATACCCCTTGCTGCAGCATCTGCAGTGTTCATTAATACAACACCTTTATCACCAAATGCTTCTCTAATCCAAGGAAGTCCTGTAAATGATGAATGGACAGTTCTAGCAACTTTATACTGCACATTGCATAAAGGATACATTTCTCTGTTTTGCTGATAATTGATTTCTCTGCCATCTTTAAGTTTAATTTTTTTCATATCAGCAGGCACTGTTTGATAAAATGCACTGTTTACTTCATTATCAGGGTCTAAATATTGAAAATCCGGTAAAAATTCCTGCTGACTCTGCAGTGCTGGCACATAGCGTGGGAATGGACCTTTATATAAATCTCTTGCTGGGTTTGGAGATAAATCTATATATGGATATGATGCAGTATCCTGCCATTGATATACATATATATTAGCTCTTTTTAAATCATTGTAAAATTCTAAGTTTCTAAGTGGCACAAATTTTTCACCATAACATGCTGGTCTGAACACTTTTACTTCTTTAAGCTGGTCATAACTTGCAAGACCATTTTTCATAATATTGTTAGCTGGATTTTCTACAATATCTTTTGGATAATCTGCATCATCATGGTCAAAACCTGCAATAATTTCTGGGTCATCAAATACTAATTTAGCAAGCATTCTTAATATCTGCTGGTCTGATAATGACTGTCCGTAAGGAACAACACCTGGCTCCATTACTTGAATATATTTATTTCTGTTTGCTGCACCTATATCTTCATATTCAAATGGAGTTGTTACAGGCAGAAAATAATCTGAATAATCTGCATCTGTATTCCATGTTGGTTTAGCAGTAACAACACATTCTGAACGCCTTAATGCTTCTTTTATAGCATCAGTATTTGGAAATTGAGTTAATAAACTGCTTGTTGCTAAATACCAGAATTTTATATGCGGGTCTTTATCTGCCATACCTTCTTTTTTCAGATATGTATCATAAGGTTCATTTTTAGCTGCTGCAAGAGCTCTTCTTCCAAGAGTTCCAAAAGGTATGTTATGTGGATTTGTTTTTCCTTCTGCTTTTTTTAATAATGTCATTGATGTTCCAAGTGATAAATTAGCAACATCATCAAGATTTGCCTGCAGCCCTGCAGCTGAAGATGACCAGCCAGATGTATCATCAACACCACTTCCTGCATTACCAACATTACCAGTAATCAAAGAAAGTATACAATGCATAGCACATTCATGACCTGCACTTTCTGTTCTTTGAGCACCACCCATATTTTCAATAATCATAGATGCTCCATTAGTTGATGCGTATGCTTTTGCTGTTTCTTCAATTAATGTTTGTTTTTGTATTCCTGTAATTTCAGCAATTTTTGTTTCTGTATATACAGGGTCATGAAGTTTTGCAAGCTCTGCATCTACTGGGTTTTGTGCGCCAGTTAATAAATCGCCTGCATATAATGCTCTTAAAAGCTGATAAACTGTTGTTACTTTTTTACTTAAATCAGTATAGTATAAGTCAGCATTTTGATTTGGATTTGGATTAGCATTATTTCTACCTTTATTTTCCTGAGCAATTTCTTCTGCTGTACCATTCCATACTAAGTAATTATTTTCTGCATCTCTTTTTAAGCTTACTTTATGTATATGATTATATGCTTTATCAATTAACTGACCTGTTTCACCATTCATTATTGCAGAAATATCTACTAAAAATGGAGCATTTGTCCTATATTTTAATAAATCAGTGTCAATATATGTACCACTGTTTTCTGTACCAGTTGTATCCTGGCTAAATATCCAGCGGAGCATACCTATACCAAATAGTGTATCTGTTCCAGGTTTTAATTGAACCCAGATATCTGATTTTTCAGCACTTGTGCTGTATCTTGGGTCAATTGTAATTATTTTTGCATTATTATTTAATTTTGCATCTATTACAAATTTCCAGTATGTATTTGTAGTATCTGCAGGGTTATTACCCCAGTTAATAATACATTTAGAATCTCTTATTGTATCTCTTGTATCAATACTGCGTTTGCCATATACAGGTACCATACCAGCATCAACACCTGCACAGCATGAGTTGCCTAATTTTGTTGCTCTATTAGGGCTTATGTGGTCAAAGAAGTTACCTATTAAGGTATTAACAATTGGTCCCATATTTCCAGAACCAGTCCACACCATAATACCTTTTTCTGCATCATTAATATTTTGTTTTTTCCTTTGGTAGTATTCTCTTAATGGAGCAGCTATTTCAGATAATGCCTGTTCCCAGCTTATAGAAACCCATTCATCAACAGAATTATCTTTAAGTTGAACACCAAGTTCTGAATATTCTGAGCCTTTTTTTATTCTTTTCATTGGAGTTGCAGCTCTGTTTTCTGTTAAAAACTGCATTCTGCTCATTCCTCTGGCACAAGCAGTTGTGAAATATATATCTCCAGATTTTTTTGTTGGTTCAACTCGTATAACTTCGTTACCTACAAGCTGACAATTAAGACTGTGAGTTAAACACTCAACAGGACATGTAGAATAGACTTTTCTAGTTGGTCTTAAATCAGGCTGGTTGCCAGCAGAGCCTGCTGGGTCAAATACATCATCTCCACCTTTAGTACATCCGCCAAGCGCAGCTGCAGCACTAAAAGCAGCTGATGCTTTTATAAAATTTCTTCTTGAAAGGGCCACCCCCCCCCCATTTCTGCATGTTTAGAATGTTTTTCTTTTCCCATTCTGTAACTCCTAAATTTATTTCTCTAGTGAGATAATATATACTAAGTCAATTTTTGAATTTAAGCAATATATTTTATTAAATATAGCGAAAAAGTAGGGTTATTATTAAAAGTAATTTAATGTAATGGATTGATATTAAAAAGAAAGCCCATCTTTAAAAGATGGGCTTATAGACTTATTTGTCTTTTTTAGCAACGTATTTTACTTTTTCGATTAATTTGATTTCGCCGCCCGCTTTTTTGATTTTTTCTTCTGCAGATTTTGAAACTTTATCAACTTCAAAAGTTAATTTTTTAGTTAATTCGCCATCGCCTAATATTTTGATGCCGTCTTCATTGCAGTGAACTAATCTTCTTGCTTTTAAGTTTTCAGCATTAACTACTTCACCTGCTTCAAACCTTTCTTCAATTTCTGCTAAGTTAACTATTTCATAAACTGTAGCAAATTGAGCATTGTTGAAGCCTCTTTTTGGAATACGGCGAAGTAATGGCATTTGACCGCCTTCAAATCCTGGACGAACTTGTCCACTTTTTCTAGCGTTTTGGCCTTTGTTACCGCGTCCGCCAGTAGTACCCTGGCCGCTGCCTGTACCTCTACCTCTGCGTTTTCTTTCTTTGTTAGCACCACGTCCTGGTCTAAGGTCATTAAGTTGCATTCTTTTCTCCTAAATTCAGTGACTTACTCGCTTTTCTCTAACGCAAGCCGCTGTTAATGAAATAATAAAATATATTATTTAGATTTAAAAGTAAAGTAAAAATTTTAATAAAATACAGAAACTTAATAAGAGAAATAAGTAGATAAAATTTATGGGGCATAAAGCCCCATAAATTATTTATTATTTTTAACGATGTCTGAAATTTCAAGACCGCGTGCTGAAGCAACCTGGTCTATAGTTCTCATATTTTTAAATCCATTCATAGCAGCATATAAAGAGTTATATGGGTTTCTGCTTCTAACAGATTTGCATAATATATTGTGGATACCAGCAAGTTCAAATAATGAACGAACAGCACCACCAGCAATGATACCAGTACCAGATGCAGCTGGTTTCATAACCAGTTCGCTTGCTCCAAATTTACCAACGATTTCGTGTGGGATACTGCCTTTAGCAACTGGTATGCTTACCATATTTTTCTTAGCATTATCCATAGCTTTACGAATAGCATCAGGTACTTCTCTTGCTTTACCGTGGCCTATACCAACATTACCATTGTGGTCACCAACTACAACAAGGGCTGTAAACTTGAATATGCGTCCACCTTTAACAACTTTTGTAACTCTGCCAATGTGAACAACTTTATCAGATAATTGTTTTTCTTCTGTAATCAAATCAGACCCCCTTATTAGAATTCAAGACCAGCTTCGCGTGCGCTGTCTGCTAATGCTTTTATTCTGCCATGATAAATAAAACCGCCTCTATCAAAAACAACTGATGTAACACCTTTTGCCTTAGCGCGTTTAGCAACTGTTTCACCGATAGTTTTAGCTGTTTCAACATTTAATTTACCACCGAATTTTGCACGAAACTCTTTCTCAAGAGAGCTTGCTGAAACAATAGTTTCCCCAGTTTTATCATTGATAACCTGAGCATATATGTTTGTATTACTTTTAAATACAGCAAGGCGTGGACGAGACTCTGTCCCGCGGATTTTTTTTCTTAACCTGATGTGACGTCTAACGCGTCCTTCAGCTCTATTAAACCTGCTCACTATCTGCTCTCCTTATTTTTTACCAGATTTGCCGGCTTTCATAGCAACATATTCACCTGCATAGCGGATACCTTTACCTTTGTATGGCTCTGGTTTTCTGATTTTGCGGATATTTGCTGCAACTTGACCAACAAGCTGTTTGTCGATACCTTTTACAGATATTTTAGTAGTTCCATCAACTGAAAACTCTATACCTTCTGGTGCTTTAAATATAACTGGGTGAGAAAAGCCCATAGAAAGGTCTAAATCTTTACCTTTCATAGCAACTTTATAACCTACACCGATTATTTCAAGATTTTTAGAAAATCCGTTAGTTACACCTTCAACCATGTTAGCAATAAGTGTTCTGAAAAGCCCATGTTTTTGTCTTAAACCAATTGAGCCATCAGCACATTCAATTATTACTTGAGACCCGTCAACTTTTACGATGATACCTTCAGTAACTTCTTGTGACAGTTTCCCTTTTGGGCCTTCTACTTTTACAAGATTGCCCTCAACATTTACTTTTACCCCCGCCGGAATAGTAATTGGCGCTTTACCAATACGAGATACTTTAACTTTCGGCTCTTGGGTTGCTTGACTATTTTGTGCCATATTTATACTCCAATTACCAAATTTGACAGAGATATTCGCCGCCTACTTTTTCATTAAGGCATTGTTTCACTGTTTTAATACCAGCAGATGTAGATATAATACCGTTACCTAAGCCGCCTAATACGAGAGTTAAGTTTTTAGTATTTACATAAACTCTTCTACCAGGTTTAGATATACGTTTTAATCCACGGATAACAGACTCATTCATATCATTATATTTTAAATAAACGATAATGTCTTTTTTATTGCCGTTTGTAACAACTCTGTAATTTTTTATATAACCTTCATCTCTAAAGATAGCTGCGATGCTTTCTTTTATTTTAGAATAAGGTATTGTAACTTCTGAATGCTTAACCATTAATGCATTACGCATACGTGCAAGCATATCAGCAATAGGGTCAGTCAATCTCATTATGCTGCTCCTCCAATCCTACCAGCTTGACTTGCGAACGCCTGGTATATCACCATTTAACGCAAGTTTACGGAAACACATACGGCACATATTAAACCGTCTCATAAAAGCACGCGGACGACCACAAAGTGGGCATCTGTTATTTTTACGTACTTGAAATTTTTTCTTTTCAAAAGCACTGTTATATTTCGCAGTAGTAGCCATTTATATCCTCCTACTTAAGCGAAAGGCATACCGAGAGCTTTAAGCAGTTCTCTGCCTTCCTCGTCGGTTTTAGCCGTTGTAGTAATTATTACATCTAATCCGCGTACTTTATCTATTTTATCGTAATCAATTTCCGGGAAGATAATTTGTTCTTTTACGCCCATAGCATAGTTGCCACGACCATCAAATGATTTAGGGCTAACGCCTTTAAAGTCACGAACGCGAGCAAGAGCTATGTTAAAAAATCTTTGTAAGAATTCATACATAACATCGTGGCGTAAAGTAACTTTACAACCAATAGCCTGACCTTCACGGATTTTGAAACCAGCTATTGATTTTTTAGCTCTTGTAACAACTGGTTTTTGACCAGCTATTTTAGTCATATCATTGATAGCATGTTCAAGAACTTTTGCATTTGCAGCTGCTTCGCCTACACCCATATTAAGAACAACTTTTTCAATTACAGGCACTTGGTTAATGTTTTTGTAAGAAAAAGTTTTCATCATGTGGGGAACAACTTCTTTGAGATACTTCTCTTTTAATTCAGTCATATCTTTCCACCTATGCCTTATCAATAACTTCATTACATTTTTTGCAATAGCGAACTTTTTTGCCGTTTTCTAAATGTTTAACGCCTAAACGAACGCCAGTTTTGCAATTGCTGCAATGATACATTACATTAGAGATGGAAAACGGCATATTTTTTTCAATAATACCGCCGTCCGGGTTAGTTTGGTTTGGACGAGTGTGGCGTTTTACAACGTTCACATTCTCAACAACCACTTGACCTTTCTCTTTATCTAAACCAATTATTTTAGATACTTTCTTTTTGTCTTTACCAGCTATAACTACAACTGGGTCATCTTTTTTAAGTTTATATTTTATAGGCATTCTTAACTCCTATAATACTTCAGGTGCCATAGAAACGATTTTAAGGAAACCTTTACCCCTTAATTCTCTGGCAACTGGACCGAAAACGCGTGTGCCGATAGGCTCATTTTGTTTGTTTAATAAAACTGCTGCGTTATCGTCAAATTTAATATATGTTCCGTCTGCACGGCGTTTTTCTTTAGCTGTGCGAACTACAACAGCACGAACAACCGCACCTTTTTTAATATTACTGTCTGGGCTAGCATCTTTTACGCTTGCCACTATAATGTCGCCGACTTTACCATAGCGTTTGCGAGAACCACCTATTACTTTAATACACATGATTTCACGCGCACCAGAGTTATCAGCAACTGTCATACGAGATTGAACTTGAATCATTAAACAGTCTCCTCGCCTGTAGACTCAACAGAGCGGGTAATGATGCTCTCGATTCTCCAGCGTTTATTCTTACTAAGTGGTCTTGTTTCAACTATTTGAACAAAATCACCTACTCTTGCAGTATTTTCTTCATCATGAACAAAGAAAGTTTTACTGCGTTTGATGAATTTTTTATACATTGGATGCAGGATTTGACGTTCTACTTTAACAGTAACTGTCTTCTGCATTTTATCGCTTACGACTATGCCGCGGCGAACTTTCCTACGCCCTCTACTTTCCATTTGCAACCTCTTGCTTACGACGCTCAGCTAGTATTGTTTTAATACGAGCAATATCCTTGCGAGTTTGTTTGATTTTAGATGTATCTTCAAGCTCGCCTGTAGAAAGTTTAAAACGGAGACGGAAAGAATCTTCTCTCAGTTCCGCTTCTTTTTTCATTAATTCTTCTGTGCTTAATTCACGAATTTCAGCTGCTTTCACTATTTCACCTCTTCTGCTGCTGCTTTTGTAATAACTTTACATCTAACAGGCAGTTTATGAGCTGCACGGCGGAAAGCTTCTCTAGCTAATGCTTCATCTACTCCACCGATTTCATATAAAACTGTTCCTTCCTTAATAGGAGCAACATATCCTTCTAAAGGACCTTTACCTTTACCCATACGAACCTCAGCAGGACGTTTAGTAATAGGTTTGTGAGGGAATATTCTAATTACAACATCACCACCACGTTTTAAGTAACGGTTAATGGCGATACGAGCAGCTTCAATTTGACGGCTTGTTATTTTTGCTTTATCAACGCTTACTAAACCGAAATCACCGTATACAACAGTGTTGCCTTTTTGAGCTTTACCTTTAATACGGCCTTTAAACATTTTGCGGTATTTGGTTTTCTTTGGCATTAACATGATTATTCTGCCCCCTTGCCGCTTCTGTCTTCAAGGATTTCACCAGTGAATATCCATACTTTTACGCCTATGATACCATAAGCAGTAAGTGCTTCTGCTGTGCCATAATCAATAGCTGCACGAAGAGTTTGAAGAGGAACGCGTCCTTTAATATACCATTCGCTGCGTGCAATATCTGCACCTGCAAGCCTTCCGCCGCACATAACTTTGATGCCTAATGCACCAGATTTAAGTGTTTGTAAAACTGCTTTTTTCATAGCTCTTCTAAAAGCTACACGGCGAATAAGCTGCTGAGCAATAGAGTCTGCAACTAATGTTGCATCAAGCTCAGGTTTTTTCACTTCGCGGATAACAAGTAATACTTCTGCTGAAGTGAATTTTTTAAGCTCACTTTTGAGCTTTTCAATTTCCGCACCTTTTTTACCAATAACAATACCCGGACGGCTAGTATTGAGTGTTACTCTGATTTTAGAGCTCATACGCTCGATACCAATTTGTGCAATACCTGCTTGGTTTAAGCGTTGTCTTAAATACTTACGAATTCTGATATCTTCAATTAAGTTTTGGCTGTATTCTTTTTTGTTAGAATACCATACAGAATTCCAGTTTTTGTTTACGCCGAGCCTGAAACCATTAGGATTAACCTTCTGTCCCACTATTTCACCTCCGTTTGTTCTTGTAAAACTACTTTGATATGAGTAGTCGGTTTACGGATAAGAGATGCTCTACCGTATGCACGAGGAGTAAACCTCTTCATAGGTGGCCCCATTTCAATTCTAAGTACGCCTACTTTTAAGCGGGTCACATCACGAATACCGTGGTTTTCTTCAGCATTTGCCATAGCTGATTTAATAACTTTTGCAATAACTGCAGCTGCTTTACGTGGAGTGAATTTAAGGATAGCCATAGCTTCCTCAACTTGTTTGCCTCTTACAAGAGCTGCTACTTCACGGGCTCTTCGTGTGGATACCCGAGCGAACTTGGCTACTGCCCAAACACCTGGTTCTAACTCTCTTTGAGTTTTTCTTTTGTTTTTAACAGGTGCTTTTGATGGTTCTGTTGCTTTAACATCCATACGACTTACCTTTTGACCTTTTTATCATCTTTCTTATGACCACGAAAAGTTCTAGTCAAAGAAAATTCACCTAACTTATGACCTACCATGTTTTCAGTAACATAGACAGGGATAAATTTATTTCCATTATGAACAGCAAATGTTAAGCCTATCATATCTGGCACGATAGTGCTTCTGCGTGACCAAGTTTTTATAACTTGTTTGCTGTTAGTTTCTTTAGCTTCTTTTACCTTTTTTTCAACATGAGCGTCTATAAAAGGTCCTTTTTTAAGCGATCTTGGCACATTGTCCTCCTATCATGCTATCTTTTAGATACAATATACTTATTAGATGGTTTATTTTTCTTACGGGTTTTGTAACCTTTAGTAGGTTTACCCCAAGGTGTAGTAGGGTGACGACCACCACTAGTTCTACCTTCACCACCACCCATTGGGTGATCAACTGGGTTCATCGCGACACCGCGAACTGTAGGTCTAATACCTTTCCAGCGTTTTCTACCAGCTTTACCAATTTTTAAGTTTTCATGTTCTGTGTTAGATACTTGGCCAATAGTTGCTTTACATTCAGCTTTTACAAGTCTAATCTCACCAGATGGGAGCCTTACGTGGCAGTATTCACCTTCTTTTGCAAGAAGCTGAGCATACGAACCAGCTGAACGAGCTAACTGACCGCCTTTTCCAGGTCTTAATTCAACGTTGTGAATTACAGTACCAACAGGCATATCTTTTAATGCCATAGCATGACCAGCTTTAATATCTGCGCCTTCGCCGCTTTGAACAATATCACCAACTTTTAATGATATTGGAGCAACAATATAGCGTTTTTCACCGTCTTTATATACAACTAATGCAATACGAGCAGAACGGTTCGGGTCGTATTCGATTGTTGCAACAGTAGCTGGAATACCGTCTTTATTTCTTTTAAAGTCAATAATACGGTATAATTTTTTATTG
This sequence comes from uncultured Mucispirillum sp., assembly GCA_944326705.1. Taxonomy (GTDB): domain Bacteria; phylum Chrysiogenota; class Deferribacteres; order Deferribacterales; family Mucispirillaceae; genus Mucispirillum. The sequence goes on along the minus strand of CALVEY010000012.1, from coordinate 27,495 downwards.
CCGCCACCTTGGTGACGAACTGTAATACGGCCTCTATTATTACGACCGCCTTTTGATTGAAGAACTGTTGTAAGCGATTTTTCCGGAGTAGAAGTAGTGATATCCGCATAATCGCTGTTTGTTCTAAAACGAACGCCTTTTGACGTCGGTTTAAAGGTTTTGATACCCATTTACCACTCTCCCATTACACTATATCAAGCTTTTCGCCCTCTTTAAGAGTAACGATAGCTTTTTTCCAATCATTTCTTCTGCCAAGAATTCTGCCAAAGCGTTTTTCTTTACCTTTAAAGTTCATTGTGCGAACATGCTCAACTTTAACTTTAAGTAAATCTTCAACGGCTTCTTTAATCTGAGTTTTAGTAGCATCTGTGTGCACTTGAAAAACTACAGTGTTAAGGCCATTTTCCTGCATCATCATTGCTTTTTCAGTAAGAAAGGGTTTTCTTATAACATCATACTTAGTAATCATTATTCACCTTCCACTGCAACGCCTGTGGCTTTTTCTACCATAGGGAGACTGTTTTTGAGGAAAATTATTTTGTAAGAGTTCATAATGTCATAAACATTTAAACCGTTTACATGTAATATGTCTGCATAAGGAATGTTGCTGAAAGCTCTAGCAACTTTTTCATCAATTGCATCAACTACAATAAGAACTCTTCTGTCAGCGTTGAAAGCTTTTAATATTTCAACTGCTTCTTTAGTTTTGCCATTTTCTACAAAAAGGTTGTCTAAAACTACAACTGCACCTGCATCATATTTTGCATGGATTGCACTTCTTAATGCGTTTTTAACCTTTTTCTTAGGCATAGAGTAAGAATAATCTCTTGGCTGTGGTCCAAATATTGTGCCACCGCCTCTCCATAATGGAGACCTTGAAGAACCAGCTCTAGCTCTGCCAGTTCCTTTTTGTTTCCATGGCTTTCTGCCGCCGCCGGAAACCAAACCCTTAGTCTTAGTTGCATGAGTACCTGCTCTTCTGCAAGCAAGCTGCATTTTAACTACTTCATGGATTAATACAGTATTCACTGGATAATCAAGAATAGCGTCATGCAAATCAACTGAACCGACTTTTGAGTTTTTCACGTCAAATACATCAATTTTTGCCATTAGATTTCCTCTAAAATTTTTCACATATACCAGATAGGATATCCTGATATATGTATTTGTGCATAAAAGGCTTAAAAGCTTATCGCACAAAATCTTTTATTTAAAAGGCTTAATGCCTTATTATTAACTTTTTTCACTATATCTTTATTTCTGAGCATAGATATAGGTATAACGCTTTATGCGTGGAATGATACTTTTACATATTTTTTAAGAAATATCAAGCTTTTTTTTACTTTTTTTAAAAGTTTTTTATTTATCTGCAAGTCTTTGATATAACACACTTTATTTTATTATTTCTTTATAAAGTGCATATCCACCGCTAAGATTATAGCAGTCATAGCCGTAACCTGACAGTATTCTGCATGCCAGATAGCCCCTTAAACCTATCTGACATACTATATATACAGGCTTGCTTTTATCTATTTCATTCATTCTTTCTCTTAAGCTGTCTACTGGAATATTTATAAAGCCGTCAATATGCCCAAGTCTGTATTCCCCTTTTGTTCTTGTATCAATTAAATTAACACTGCCGTCTTTTGGAAGAGATGATACATCATGATAATGAAATATTTTTGATATGCCTTTTAATATATTTTCTGCCACATAGCCTGCCATATTAACTGGGTCTTTTGCTGATGAATATGGCGGCGCATAACAAAGCTCAAGTTTAGTTAAGTCGTATACTGTTGCATTAAAATTAACAGCAGCTGCTATCACATCACATCTTTTATCAACACCTTCACTTCCTACTATCTGAGCACCAAGAACTTTACCAGTTTCTTTATCAAATATTGTTTTTATAAACATTTCTTTAGCACCAGGGTAATATCCTGCATGGCTTGCTGATATCGTAAAACTTTTTTCATAATTTAAGCCAAGCTGTTTTGCTTGCTTTTCTGTAATGCCTGTTGAAGCTGCAGTTAAGTTAAATACTTTTAATACTGCACTACCCTGAGTGCCTCTATATTCACTTTTAATGCCACATATATTATCTGCTGCAATTCTTCCCTGTTTATTTGCAGGCCCTGCCAGTGGAATAACTGTTTTTTCATTTGTAATAAAGTCTGTAACTTCTACAGCATCACCTGCTGCATATATGAAATCATCACTTGTTTTCATATTATCATCTACAATTAATGCACCACGCTGATTTAATTTAAGCCCTGCTTCAGCTGCAATTTTTGTTTCAGGCTTTACGCCGATTGCAAGAATAACCATATCTGCATCAAATGCACCTTTATTAGTTACAACATTTAAAGAACTGCCCTGCTCTTCTATTTTTTCTAATGCAGTTTCAAGTTTTAATGTAACACCATTTCTTTCTAATTCATTATGAAGAATAGATGCCATATCAAAATCAAGTGGCGCAATCACCTGATTCTGCATTTCAACAATAGTAACAGAAAGCCCTGCCTGCACAAGATTTTCTGCCATTTCTACTCCAATATATCCGCCGCCTATTACTGCAGCAGTTTTTGGTGCATTATTATCTATATAATCTTTTATTCTGTATGTATCTGGAATATTCCTTAAAGTAAAAACTCTGCTTAAATTTATGCCTTCAAGATTTGGACGGATTGGCTCAGCTCCTGGAGATAAAAGAAGAATATCATAACTTTCTTCATAAGTTTCATTTGTATTATGGTTTAGGACTGTAACTGTTTTTTTATCTTTATTAATGGCAGTTACTTCATTAAAAGTGCGAACATCTATATTAAATCTTTTTTTAAAACCAAGTGGTGTCTGTAAAGTTAAATCGGCTTTATTTTTAATATCGCCGCCAATATAATATGGCAGACCGCAGTTAGCAAAGGATATGTATTCACCTTTTTCAAATAATATTATTTCAACCTGTTCATTAAGCCTGCGAAGTCTTGCTGCTGCAGAAGCACCCCCTGCAACACCGCCGATAATTAATACTTTAGATACACTCATTTTTAAACTCCAATTTGTTAAATAAAGTATTAGTTTAAACATACAGACTTATTTTGCAAGCAGAAAATAATTAAAATCCTTAATTTTTAGATAATTATTATATAAAATTAATAAAAAAGCCGCCCAAAATTGAGCGGCTGATAAATAAATATTGATTATTTAACTATTTTCTTTCTTTAAACTTCATATCGCCAATCAGTAATACACCAGTTTTGCTGTCATAACTGTATGTTTTAGCTTCTCTTAAATAATTAAAATATTCATATTCTCCATCTTCTTGTTCCTGAGTGCCTTCCATTTTTGTATAAGCCATATAGCTGAGTCTTATTTTATTTGCATCTTTAATTTCATAAGTACCCATATATGTGTTTCTAAGGGCATAACCATATACGCCGCCGTTTCTAAAGCCAATTAAGATAGATGGATATTTTTCTGCAGTAAATTCTTTACCGTTTAATACATCTTTTTGTGCAGCAAATGCAATAGTTGGAACAATCATAAGTGCAATAAGTAATAATTTAAAATATTTCATAATGTCTCCTTTAAATCTTTGTATTATTGTATAATAAGTTTAATTTTTTTGCAATTACATAATTTTAAAATTATCACTAAATTATAAATTGTCTTTGTTTCTGCTGCCACCTGATTGCTAAAACTGCAGTAACAGTATATACTGCAACCTGTATCCAAAGGTTTATATATTTAGGCATAACATCTGTTATATCTGCCCCCATTTGACGGATATATAAAAACCCTGTTACTCCTGGAGTAGATGGAATTATATAAGAAAAATATTTCACCCAGTCAGGCATCATCCAGTGAGGCCATATAAAGCCTGCAAGCATAACAAAAGGAATAGATGTCATAAGCATTACTAAAAGCACAGCATCTCTGTCTCTGGCAAATACACTTAAACTTATACCAAAAAGTGCAATAGATAAGCCGTAAGGTATTGCAAACATTACTGCTTCTAAAAGCGAATTATGCAGCTGAATACCAAAAACCATAGGACCTATTGTAAAGAAAAATGAAAATACAGCTGCAAAGATAGTCATATATACAGTCATTTTTGCACAAAGTATTGTAAATGTTGATGTGTTTTCTGGATAGCCATAACCTCTTTCATAACCTGCTGCATGAACAAGCAGTATAACCATTAATAATATCTGCTGAACAATAATAGCATAAATTGCAGGAGCTACAAAACCAACATATCCTGCTTTCGGATTAAATACAGGCTTTGCTGTTACATTTACTGCTGACTGCAATAAAAGTGCATCTGTTATAGGCACACCAAGCATAGTCATTTTTTGTATTTTTACCCCTGCTGCTGTCATAAGCACAATCTGAGTGGCTGCTGTAATCGCTGTAGAATAAAGAATAAAATATGAGCCGTCTGCAAAAACAGATACTGTCGGGCTTTCACCTTTTGCTACCATTTTATAAAATTCATCAGGGATATATATAATACCAAACACATCTCTTAGATAAACTGCCTTTTTTGCTTCCTCCATAGATGGATACTGCATTACTTTTAAACTTTCTGTATTATTAAGCATTGTTACAACAGTTTTACTTAAATCTGATTTATCTAAATCAACTATTGCAACAGGCATTTTACGGACAATATCATTTTCATAAGGAAATGGATAGTAAAATGAATAGAATGCTGTGCCTACAAATATAATAGTTATAGAAAGCATATCAAAAATTATTCTTCTGTATTCCAGCCTGAGAATAGCTAAATAATTTTTCATTCCTGCCTCCTGAGATATAAATGGCTGTAAAATTTAATAACAGCTATGGATATTGCAAATGCTGCAGTACCAAGTAAAAAAAGATATAATATTTCATAGTTTGTAGAGTTATAAGGGGCACTGCCTCTGATTGCCTCATTTACTAATACTCTGTGATAATGGGTTAATGGAAAAAATTCACTTAAATAATAAGCATATTTTGGCATTGCCACCTGTGGAAAGGAAATACCAGCATAAGCAAATGTTGGGGCAGCATATACTGCAGCTGCACTAAAAGCAAGGGGACGAAGAATAACTGCAATAAAAAGCCCTGCTGCCATTGATACATACATATACATCATTGTTGCAAGCAGTATTTTCCAGTAACCTGAAACCATAGGCACTTTCATATATACAAATAATACAAAAAGCATAAACATTCCTGAAAATGCAAATAAAACTGCATAAGGAAGCATTTTGCCGAAAGTGTATGAAAATGGTGCATTATTAACCATATCTACAATTTCTAAAAACTTTCTTGAACGCTCTTCATAAAGCACGCCATATATAACAGAGCATATTACAAAAAGCTGAAATGCTGCTGGAATAAGACCAAATACAAAGAAATACTGATAATTTAAATATGGGTTAAAAAGTATTTTTTCGCCAATATTTACAGGGTGCACTTGAAAATCTGCATCATAAGCAGGCACCCCATGGCTCATCATATATTTTTTATTATGAAAATCAGAATAATCTTTTACAGCAGTAAAAACTCCCTTATTAACAAGACTGCCCACAATAAAAAGCTCATTGTTATAATAAAGCACAACTTCTGCACCTTTATATCCTAATGCTCTTTTTGAAAAATCTTCAGGAATAAGCACTACACCATATACTTTACCACCGCGGATTAATCTTTCTGCTTTATCCATACTTGGCACTTTCTCTATAATATTTACATAAGGAGATGCCTGAATAATGCCTGTTAATTCTAATGATAATGCACTATTATCTTCATCTATCAAAGCAATCGGTATTTCTCTTATTACAGGGTTTGCAAAAACACCTATTAAAATAGTGCATAAAATAACTGGAGTAATAAGGATAAAATAAAACAGTTTCCTGCGTGTATGCAGCAGGAAATACCATTCTCTTTCAAAAAAATATTTTATAGTTTTAAAATATTCCAATAATCCCATTTTTATTACTTATGCTTTATATTAGAATAAAATACAGCAGTCATACCAGCCCGAAGCCCTGGAATTTTATGCTGTGGATATGCTTTTACTTCAAATGTTTTCAAATCAAAATCTGCACTTGTTTTTGTGGCGCTCCATACTGCATAGCTGCCTGCTGGTGCAATATACCTTACTTCCACAGGATATACCTGACTGTCAGATAATGCAGGGATTTCCACATTTATAACTGTACCCATACGGATATCTTTTAATAAATCTTCACGCAGATAAAAAGTAACCCATGTGTCTTCTAAATCTACAAGAGTAATAACTGGAAATCCAGGCGTTACAAGCTCCCCCTGCTCAACAACAACTGTTGATACTTCACCATCTATTGGAGAATGAAGTATTGTATCTTCAAGCAGCACCATTACTTCCTGCAGCACACCTTGTGCCTGCTCTTTTAATGCTTCTGCTGCTGTTTTATCTTCAGGTCTTGCTCCAATTTTAGCCATTTCATAGTTTGCTTTTGATGCTCTCACATCGTTTTGCAGCACTTTCCACTGAGTTAATGCTTCATCTAAACTTTGGGTAGTAACAACGCCGTCATCATGCAGAGATTTTACTCTTGAATAAGTTTTAAAAGCATACTGTTCTGCAGCTACTGCTTTTTGATATACATTATAAAGGGCAGTAATTTCTTCCTGTCTTGCGCCGTCATCTACTTTTTTCTGCTGTGCTTCTGCTGCTTTAACTGCAGCTACTGCCTGAGCTTCTTTTGCTTTTAAGGTAGGGGAATCAATAGTTGCTAAAACTTCGCCTTTTTTAACCTGCTGTCCTTCTATAATAGGCAGTGTTGCAATATTTCCTGGAACTTTTGCTGCCACCTGCACCTGTTTTGAATGAAATTCCCCTTGTATAGTTAAAGGAACAGGTCTTGATGCATACCACACGCTGACTGATATAATCGCACCTATTACAATAAAAGCAACAGAATAATAAATGTATTTCATAGAATTTATCTCCTTGTATATTTCATTAGTATTTAAACTTATTTAAAACATGCTCCGCCAAAATTAATTTGGCTGTAGCTTTCACTGTGCCTTAATTATCTTAGTTATTTTAACCCTGGCTCTACAAAAGCTTTTGCTCTGTATGATTCAAAACTGTCAAATATTCCAGCAGTTGACAGCATATTTATTAAAGCCATATCAAATTTATAAGCAGCCTGTATTGCTGACATTTTAGAGTTTGATAATGCAAGCTCCGCATCTACCACATCTAAACTTGTAGCCATACCTTGATTAAAGGCTTTCTGCCTTGCTCTTAAATATTCTTCTGTAAAAGCAAGAGATTTAAGTGATGCTTCATAATCTGCCCTTGCATTTTCCATTGTTATATACTGCTGCTCTACAAGTGTTCTAATATCTTTTTCTGCTCTTGCAGCTAATAATTTTGTACTTTCTTCTGTCTGTTTGCTTGCTTTTAACTGGTGATAATTCTGCAGACCGTCAAAAAGGTTTAGTGACATCTGCACCCCTACCATATAATCTGGTGAAAGGCTTGAAAGCTGATAGTCATAAATATTTACCATACCAAAAGCATTTATTTTAGGAATAAATGATGATGTGCTGTTGATTACTCCTGCACGAGCAAGTTTTTTAGCACTCTGCACCTGTTTTAATTTAGCATTAGCAGTTGATGCCATATCCTGAAAATACATTAAAGCTTCAATATCTTCTGCTTTTATTATAAAAAGCGGTGTTGCAGGTGTGATATTATCATCATTACTGCTAAGCATAGATTTAAGTGATGATTCTACAAGACGAGCTTCTCTTATAGATGTATCAAGTGATTTTTCTGCATCAGTTAATGCCATTTCTGCATGCAGTCTTTCCACCTTTGCAAGCATACCTGCTTTTTCTAATTTTAATGCTTTATTGTAATGCTCCTGCATAGAATTTTTTACATCCTGTTTTAATGCAATAATATCTTTAATAAAACGAAGTGTAAAATATTTTTCTGCCATAGCAATGCCAAGCTCATCATGGCGTATAGTTTTGCCATGTTTTGCCATTTCTAAATTTGCACTGGCTGCCTGATTTGCTGCATATATTTTACCGCCTGTAAATACAGGCCAAATCATTGCAGCATTTAATGAAAAAAACTGGTCCTGCTGAACTACCTGCTCCATAGATGATGGCAGACTAAGTGGCGGAAGTGGAATAGGCAGACTGCCTAATATTCCGTTTACTGTGTTGCTGATAGGTGATAAATCCACATCCATAGTTAAATCATTGCCAAAATATGCATAGGCTGCATTTAAAGATATACGGGGAGAATAAAGCCCCAGCGTTGCTTTTTTTGCATATTCTTTTTGTTTATAATCTGCTTCTGCCTGTGCCATACCTTCATGGGTGCCATAAAGGCTTTCTAAAGCCTGGCTGAATGTTATATCTGCCCCATAAGAATAAGTGGCGGATACAAGCAGCATTAATATTAATAATATCTGAACTTTCTTCATATATACCTTACCATTATAGCAGTATTTATTCATTTGAAATTTATTATATACTTTCCTGAATTTTTTTCTACTATTTTTTTGTTGATTACATAAACAATAAATATTATATTGTATTATTATAGACACAGGTTGTATCAATGTATGGTATCAGGATTAAATTTCTTAGCAGTATTAGATGATGATTTCTTTAAAGAAAAGATATTTGAAACAGCAGAAAAACTTGACGGCACTGCTGAGATTATCTGGTTCAGATTTAAAAATTATAATAATATACACACAAAACTTACTAAAATTAGAAAAATTGTAAAAAAAAGCACACTTATATTAAGCAGGGATTATATACTTGCTGAAAAATACGGCTTTGACGGCGTTCATCTTAATAAAAACACTATAAAAGATTACAATATAATAAAATCAGAAACAAACCTTATTACAGGTTATTCAAGCCACAGCGCAGCAGAAATTGATAATATAAAAGCAGATTATTATACTTTAAGCCCGATTTTTCATACTCCAAAAGATTATGAAGTGAAACCATTAGGTATAATATATTATGATAAAACAAAAAAAGTGTTTGCTCTTGGCGGAATTAATCTTGAAAATTTAGATAAAATAAAAGACAGCTTTTACGGCTTTGCAGGTATAAGAATAATAAATGATATTATAAAAGCTAATTTTTAAGCCTTAAAATATTTAAACCAAGAGCAATAAATATTACCCCTGCAGTTTTATTTAAATAATATGAAAATTTAGACTCTCTTAATGCAGTTGACATTCTAGCTGATGCCCACACTAAAAACAAGCTCCATGATGCACCAATAAAAATAAAAGTTAAGCCTAATATTAAAAATGGCACAGGACTTTCTGCATTACTTTTTACAAACTGTGGCAGAAGTGCTAAAAAGAAAAGTGCCACTTTTGGATTAAGAATATTTGTAAAAAGCCCCTGTCTAAATACTACAAAAAAAGATGATGAAGCTTTTTCTTCGCTAATATTAATACTTGATTTTGATTTTAATGCCATAATGCCAAGATATATTAAATAGGCTGCCCCTGCGATTTTTACAATATTAAATAAAAGTGCAGAAGTCATTAATATTACAGAAAGACCAAATGCTGCTAAAGTTGTATGAACAAATAAACCGCATACAATACCTGCAACTGATGCAAAACCCTGCCTGTATCCACCAGCTATTGATTTTGTTAAAATAAAAACAGTATCTGCTCCCGGTGTTAAGGAAAGCATAATAACTGCCAGTATAAATCCATAATAATTTGTAATATCAGCCATATTACTGCACCAAAGAGTTCATTGAGAAAAGCGGCTGCATAATAGATACAACAATAAAACCTACAAGCACACCGATAATAACAATAAAAATAGGCTCAATAGCAGAGATAAATGATGTTAAAAACTTATCTACATTTTTAGAGTAAAATTCATTTACGCGCTCTAAAAGTTCTGGCATATTACCAGAAGATTCACCAGTTGATACTGCTGCTGGAAAAAGCTCTGGAAAAATACCTGCATTTCTAACTGCTACAGAAAATTTTGTACCTGCCTGCACAGATTCTCTTACTTGAGAGACTATATTAAACATATACTTATTATCAATAACAAGTGAAGCATAATGCAGAGCATCTGTTAAAGGCAGCCCTTCTTTTAACTGAAATGATAATACATGGGCAAATTTAGATACAGACACATGAGATACAAGGTTTATTTTAAATAATTTTTTATCAACTGCAAGCCTGAATTTATTATTATTTTTATATAGATATCTAATAGAAAGTATTATAAACATAATAAAAAACAGCAGCACAAGCCCATATTCGCTTACAAAATCAGATACTTTTAATAAAAACTGGGTAGATGCTGGTATCTGCTGTTTCATCGATGCAAAAATTGATTCCATTTTTGGCACAACAAAGGCAAGTAAAAAACCAAGCACTGCAAACCCCATAACAAGTATTGTCATAGGATAAACCATAGCTGTTTTTATTTTATCAGTATTTTTTCTTTTGTCTTCTTCATATACTGCAATATCTGCTAAAACGGCAGCAAGCTTGCCCACCTGCTCTGATGCTTTTATAAGGTTTACATACATTGGCTCAAATATTTTTGGATATTTTGAAAGACTGTCTGAAAACCGCATACCTTCAGATACTTTAGATGCTGATTCTAATAAGGCATTTTTTAAATGCTGCTCTTTTGTGCTTTTTGCAACAATTTTTAATGCTTCTACAAGTGGTATACCGCTTCTTAAAAGCAGAGAAAGCTGGAAAAAGGTATCAGATAAATTAAGTTTTTTTGCAAACATTTCCTGCAATCTTGCAAAAAATGGCTGCTTTTCACGCATATCAGAAATAGAAGAAACAAATATACCTTCAGACAAAAGCTCACTTGTTAGTGCCTGCCTGCTTACTGCTTCACGGACACCTTTAACTTCCTTCCCTGTTTTTGATATACCTTTATAACTGTATGCTGCCATTAATCAACCTTTGTAACTGAAAGCACTTCAGATGGTGTTGTTATACCTTTTTTTACAAGCTCTGCCCCATATTCAAACATAGTGCGAAAACCTTCTTTACGCGCTGCTTCTTTTATATCATAGCTTGATGCTCTTTTATTTATTAAGCTTCGCAGACTATCAGTGATTTCAAGCATTTCAAATATACCTATCCTGCCCCTGTAACCTGTATTAAAACAGTTAGGACAGCCTTTACCTTTAAGATAGGTATTTAATTCTAAACCTGCACGTGCAAAGGTAGATTTTATATAATCATCTGCCTGCACTTCTTCCTGACAGTGTGGACATATTTTCCTAACAAGCCTTTGACCTATTACAATAGCAAGGGAAGATGAAATTAAAAAGGGCTCTACTTCCATTTCAATAAGCCTTGCAATAGCTGTTGGAGAGTCGTTTGTGTGAAGTGTAGATAAAACTAAGTGACCAGTTAATGATGCCTGAATGGCTGCTTCTGCCGTTTCGTTATCACGAACTTCACCAACTAATATAATATCTGGGTCCTGCCTTAAAAATGTTTTAATTGCAGCTGCAAATGTTAAGTTTACTGCAGGGTTCATCTGCACCTGCGTTACATTATCTATATGATATTCAACAGGGTCTTCTATTGTAACCACATTTTTATTATCCCTGTTCATTGCAAGCAGTGAGGCATAAAGAGTTGTTGTTTTACCACTACCTGTTGGACCTGTAACTAATATAATACCATTTGGTTTATCAAGATATGGGCGGAATTTTTCATAAAGCTCGCCGTCTAAACCAACTTGTTTTAATGATGTAAAATCTGAAGAACGCTCTAATATACGAAGAACTGCTTTTTCTCCGTTAATAGATGGCATTGTTGATACACGAATATCTATTACACGGTTACCTATTTTTAAGTTTATTCTACCGTCCTGTGACCTTCTTGTTTCAGCAACATCAAGCTGACCTATAACTTTTATACGAGCAAGAATTGGGTCATGAACACTTTTAGGATATGTTTTTAAGGTATTTAAGCAGCCGTCCACTCTAATGCGGATTAAAAATGCACCGTCTCTGCCTTCAAAGTGGATATCACTGGCGCCATTTTTTACAGCACTGATAATAATTTGGTTTACAAGCCTGATAACTGGCGCATCATCATAAGATGATGTTAAAATATTTGCATCATCTTCTAAATCATCACTTTCTTCATCTGAGCCCATATCATCTACTTCGCCGCCAAAGCTTTCAAGTATTTCTAATATGTGCCTTTTTTCTGCATATTCAAAGTCTGGAGTAATACCAAGAGAAAAACTCATAAATTTTGCTTTCTGCAGCCCAGCATCATCAGCATAATAAAATTTTATATCCCCATCATCTGTGCTTACAGGCACAAAATCACTTTTATCAGGAAATTTCATATACTGAGATTTTACAGTGTCAAAATCTATGCTCATATATTATTCACCTTGATTTTCAGGGCTTATAATACCTGTATCTTCATTTAAAGGCTGGTTGGCAGGCACTATATTATTATCATTATTATCATCAACAGCTGCTGGAGTTAAAAGCTTAGTGTTTTCTTCTACTGCTTTTTCATCTTCCTTAGCTTCTTTTTTAGCTGCTTCTTTTTCAGCTTTTTTTATTGCTTTCTGCCTTTCTTTTTCAGCCTTTTTCTCTGCTTTTTCTCTTTCTGCTTTTTCTTTATCTCTTTGTCTTTGAGTTTTCTGTGCTTCTTCTGGAGATAAGCCTTCTATTTCGTTTTTCAGCTGGATAGACCTGCCTGTATCAGTAAAAGAACCTTTGCTGAATATTTTATCACCTTGACGGTTAAAATCTTCCATTGTAGCGCGTTTACCTTCCATAAGTTTTTGATTATCTTCAAGAGTATCAATAATATGGGCAGTAATGAAAAGCATAACATTTGTTTTTTGAGTTGATGTAGTCTCTCTTTTAAAAAGCCAGCCTAAAACAGGTATTTGAGAAAGACCAGGAATACCTGATACTGTAGTAGTAGAGTCATCTTTTATCATACCAGAAATAACCATAATAGAATGGTTTTTAAGCTTAACAGTAGTATTTGTTGTTCTTGTAAGAGTTGTAGGGGCTGTTGAGCTTACTGCCGAGTTGGAAACTTTTTTAATTTCCTGTTCAATAGCAAGTGTTACCATATCATCACTTGAAATCTGCGGAGTAACTTTTAATTTCACACCAACATCTCTATAATCATAAGTTTGTACTGGGTTGTTATTTGAGTCGAATTTTGTACTTGTTTGATATGGCATATTTTCACCAACAAACACTTCTGCTGCTGAGTTGTTTAATGTAAGTATCTGTGGGTTTGAGATAATATTTATACCACTTGATGACCTGACAGCAGAAACAAGTGCACCAATAGACGGAAATTTTGCACCTTGAAATGAAATAATATTACCAATTACACCAATACCAAGACCAGCTGTACCAAGACCAGAAATACTTGATGCACCTTGAGTAAGAGAACTGATAATACTTCCTAAATTTCCACCATTTGAGCTGCTGCCCACAAGTGCTCCAGAGCCACTACCTACTCCTGTAAACCATTCAACACCAAACTGAGAGCTTTTATCTATTGTTGTTTCTAAAATTAATGCTTCTACATATACCTGACGACGCGGCACATCAAGTTTAGAAATTAAAGAATCTAAGTTGTCATATAATTCTTTATCCCCTATTGCTAAAATAGAGTTTGTTGCATTATCTGATGATATACTTACTTTTGAATTAGATGATGATGTAGTTGATGCTGTTCCAGTTTTTCCTGCCTGCTGAGAAAGAGATGACACAAGCTTTGATAAAACTTTTTCCACATCTTCTGCCCTTGCATTTTTTAAATAAAATACTCTAGGCTCTGTATTTATTGCCATATTTTTAGAATCAAGGTTATCTATTATTGTAGATATTCTTTCATAATCTTTTTTAGTTGCAGCAATAATTAATGTGTTAGATATATCGTCTGAAATAATAACAGGGGATGTTGGGTTAATAGAGTTTTTTGCAAGCTCATTAAAAAATTTAGTAATCTGCTGCTCAATTTTACTTGCAATACTATACTGTAAAGGTAGTGTATAAAACTCATAGCCTGCAGCCACATTATCTACTTTATTTAATAATGCTGTCATTTTTTCAATGCGGGAAGCATCATCTCTTACAACTACTATATTTAAGCCTTTTACAGCTTCTACATAGCCTGTTTTAGATTTCATCCTATTTAATACTGGAAGAATAGTTGCAGCATTATAGTTTTCAAGGGATATTACAGTAGTCATATACCCTTTTGCATTTCTGCTCACACCAGTCATTTTTATTTCTTCATCAAAAGCCTGCATATCTTTTTCTGGAACAATCTGTATGCTGTCACCTTTTGTGATAGGCTGATAACCATTTAACTTCATAACAGAATAAAAAATATCAAGGATTTCTTTTGTATCCATATTCTTTTGAGAAGAAATTGTTACATTGCCTCGTAAATCTGATTCGTTATATATAACATTTTTACCAGTAAATTCAGAAACAAATGTAATAAAATCTTTCATTGGTACATTTTTAAAGTTTACTGCATAATCATTTTGCTGAGCATAACCGCTGCAGGCAAAAAATACTGTAAAAAGGAATTGTAATAAAAATAGTTTCTTTTTCATCTAATTTCCACAAACAATGATTTTTTTTCATTATTTCTCAGCATATCTACATTTAATGCTGATATATCATCAACTTGAGAGAACATATTAAATAGTGCTGCCGGGTTTGTAAGCTCGCTGCCATTTATTCTGGTGATAACATCACCAACTTTTAAGCCAAGCTTTAATAATGGCGATTCGGGCTTTAACATAGCCACTCTGTAGCCTACAAAATTACCATCTTCATAAAAAGTGGCAACTCTTGCACTTTGAAGCACTTTATTTATATCTTTCAAGTCGTTTTTAAGTTCATCCCGCGGAACAGTAATATTAATATTTGCTCCGCTGTCCTGTATTTTTACACCACTATTTGCTGCCTGTGCTGTCTGTTTTTTAGGCACTGACTGCACAACTGCACCATTATCTATAACTATTGAATATTTTTTCTTATCCTTTTCTATAGTTGCAAAGCTGAATGATAAATCAACTAAAGTAATACCTTCTTTTGTTTTACCAAGAGAAATACTTACAGTATTATTATCAAGGTTAATTGTGGCTATACCTGCATGGTTAACTTCATCATAAATAATGCCTATTAAAGCAGCCTTAAATGGAGGCGGAGGGTTTAAAGGCGCACCATCTTTTGTAACAATTGGTTTGCCGTCACTATCAACATCTACACTTCCAACAGCTGCAGCTGGAGCAGGAGTAACATCTAATAGAAAGATATTTTTAGCAATAATATCTTCTAATGCCTTATTTACATCTAAATTATCTTTTTCTACTTTTTTTATCCTTGGTACAGGCAGGGGCTTTGGTGCCATAAAAGCACTTCCTGCTATTACTGAAATTAAATAACCTGCTGCTATACCTATAACTATAGGATAAACAATATAAGGAAGTTTAAAATTTACCATGCTATATGAAATATCAATTTATCACATAAAATGCAAACATTTTTTTATGCCATTATCACTTTCTCTATAATTTCTCAACAAAAAAAATTGTTAAATCATTAAGCGGGTATGATATAAACGCATTGATATTAAAGAAACTATGGAATAATACAGGCAGCAATAATGTTTTATATTTATCATACAAATAACCAAAAAATAAGGATGGCAGAAATACAAGTATATACATAAAAACAAAATCATTTAACAACAAATGGAAAAATGTAAATATTAGTGATGAAATAAAACTGCCATAAGAAATGTGTAGAAAAATACCAGATTTGAAAAATTTATTTATACTATTTTGAACTAATCCTCTAAATATAAACTCTTCTAATAAAGGGGAAGCAAATAAAAACAAGATAATATTATACATAGATATATTAGATATACCGTAAAGATAAATACAGCATATAAAATATATTAATACAGCAGTAAAAACTATTATTGGTAATATATATTTTTTCATATAACTTATTTATCGTACAATAAATTTAAAAATTAAATGATTTATTGATTTTTTTAATGATTTATGATATTTTTTGATAAATTTAATAAATTGAAAGAGGTTTTTAAATATGGAAAAAAGAAGAATGCGTCCAGGGTTTACACTTATTGAGCTTATGGTTGTTCTTGTTATTTTAGGGCTTTTAGCTACATTTATCGGTCCTAAAATTATGAGCGCTCCAGATAAAGCAAGAGTTACAAAAGCCATAAATGATATTAAAGCATTAGAAAGCGGCTTAAATATGTATAAACTTGATAACGGCAACTACCCTACTACTGACCAAGGGCTGCAGGCTCTTGTTGAAAAGCCAGAGTTAGAGCCTATTCCTAACAACTGGAGCCCAGGTGGATACCTTTCAACAACTACTGTTCCAAAAGACCCATGGGGTAACGACTATATATATAGAAGCCCAACAGAAGATGAAAACAGAGATTATGAAATCATCACTTTCGGAGCAGACGGCCAGGAAGGCGGTGAAAACTATAATGCAGACATTGCATCATACACTATAGGACAGTAATTTTATTATAAAAGGGAAAGTGAATTCTCTACTTTCCCTTTGTTTTTCATATATGTATAAAATACAAAAATATAAAAAAGCATTTACTTTAATGGAAATAATGATAGTTATGCTTATTATAGGCATAGGACTTATGGGCTTAACTCCTAAATTTACATCAAAAAGTGTAGGAATAGACCCGCAGCTTGATTACATGGATAAGCTTATAAAAGCAGAGTGGGAACGCTCTATAGAACTGGGGCAGCCTATTGTGATTACCGGCTTTAAAGGAAGTGCCAACTTATTAAACCACGATAAAGAAACTAAAACAATACCTGATGTTAAAGAAGTTACAGATGCAGTTATTAACCGCTATCAAACTCAGGGAAATGAATATGCAATTAGAATATATCCTGATGGAATATGTGATTATTTTGAATTAACTCTTAATGATGGCAGAGTAATAGAATCTATTCCACTGCTTATGACTACAAGATATAAAAAAACTGAGGAATAATGAAGCAGAATAAATTAAAAAAAGGCTTTACTCTTTTAGAAGTAATGATTGCTCTTGCAGTGCTGAGCATAAGTATGCTTGGTATTTACTCTCTGCAGAATATGTCATTAAAAACATTAATTTCTGCCAAAGAAAAAATGTTTGTTATAGAAAGAGGATATGACAGAATAAGCCGCCAGATTAATTTTCCAAATAAAGCTTATGAAGAAGTGGAAGATTATAACGGCACATTAGTTTACTATTCCTTTTTAAAAGAGTCATCAGGCGTTCCTATGGTGCAGAAAATAACAATGACAGTGTCTACCAGCAATGCAAGCACTACATTTGTTTATTATGAAAAAGCCTCAGGCGGCACAGGGTTTGGAATGTGATGAAAAAAGGCTTTACTCTTTTAGAACTGCTGATTGCTGCAGCTATTTCATCTATTGTTGCTCTTGGTGTATTTTCTATTTTTTCTTCTATTGCCAATATGCGTGACAGCTCTATTACTCAAAGCAGAAATATTATTCTGCAGGAATCACTTACAAGGCTTATAAATAGAGATGCCAGAATGATGATAGGTAACTCTATATCCCTTGATAAATCAGGACAGGTATACAGGCTTAAGTTTTCTACACAAAACAGTATGCGTTTTAATAAAGCACTGCCTGTTGATGTTACATATTATATAGATGATGAAAATTATCTTATAAGAAAAGAAGAAAATAATGATACAGCTTTTAGTATGGAAATGCGTATTATTCCAAATGTAACAGAATTTTCTGCCACTTTTTATGACGGCACAGAATATAAAGAAGATGCTGTTGCAAATGCTAAAATGATGAATATTACTTTAAGAATAAATGAGCAGCAGATAGTTATACCTGTTGCAAGAACTATGGATAATACTTAAATGAATAATAATATGAAAAAAGGCTCTATTTTAGTAACTGTATTAATTATTATTGCAGCCTGCACAACTTTAGTATTATTTATACATGAAAAAACCATGAATGCATACGGCACTGTTATTACTCTGCAGAATGATTATCAAGGTGCTATATATGCTATGACTGCAGTAGAAGCATTAGAAATGGCATTTCAGTATGATGAAGAAACTTATGATTCATCATCTGATATCTGGGCACAAATCCCACCTATACCACTTGATAATGGCTTTATGACTGTTTATATGATACCACTTAATTCAAAAGTGCCACTGGCAGGTCTTGTATCAAGTGATGAAAAATTAAGGAAAAGAACAGAAAATGCAGTTACTACTTTAATATCTGAGCTAAACCTTACAGAGTCAGATATTTATGAACTTAAAACTTGGGTAGGCTCATCTGACCCAACAGGTGAAAGGTTTGATGAAAACAGTGCACCATACAGTGCAAAATCATCCCAGCTGCAGACTTTAATTGAGCTTGCATTTATACCATCATTTAAAGATGAATATAAAAAGCTGACACCTTATGTTTCAATAGCTGGAGATAATAATAAAATAAATTTAAATATGGCTTCTGCTGAAGTAATAAAAGCATACGTTCCTGAGCTTGAACCTTACATAGAAGATATTATTTCTACTAGAGAAACCGAGCCTTTTAAAGATGTTTCTGCAATATATCAGCTAATGGGCTCAGCAATGCAGGACGAATACAGTAAGATTTTACCATATATTGATGTAAAATCTTCTTTATTTTATATTAAACTTGAATTAAATATAGGAGATGATAATATTTACTATCATCTGCTTGTTCAAAGAAACGGCACAAATGTTTCCCCAGTTAAATATATTGAGGGGAACAGCATAGACTATTTTTAATTTTGGAGCATTATTTTGAGTATCTCTGAAAATAACTATTATTTAAAAGATGGATTACTTTATAAACTTACTGGTGCATCAATGTATCGTGTCAGCAGTGAGGATGTAATAAGTGACAGCAGTAAATCTGCCCTTTTAATAGATGACACTTACTTTTTTTATATTGGTATGGAAAATATATCTACAAGTGCAAAAAAACTTCATGCAATTGCTGCAAACTATTTAAATGTACTTTTTCCTGCTGATATGGTAAAAGAATACGGCGTATTCCAGAACTCTGGTAAAACTATAATATATGTTATTAACCAGACATTAATAGATATAATCTCTGAAAATGCAGAAATATTTGCCGGCTTTAAAAAAATATCTACCCCATTTTTAGAGCAGTGCATAAAATATAATGAGTTTATTTTTTCAGACGGCAGTAAAAAATACAGACTTTCTGAAAATATGGTAACTCTTATTGAAGATAAAGATGTGGACTGTATTACAGCAAAAGATTTGTTTGAAACAATGCAGACAGTAAAATATTCTATGACACTTCCTGGAATTGTTAGAAAATCTGCTATGAAACTGCCACTTGCTGCCCCTGCTGCTGTGCTTGCTGTTATATATCTTGTAATGATTATAGGCAGTATCAGCGAAATGGCAGCATATAATAAAGTAAATAAATATTACGAAGAAGCATTATCAAAAGTATATAAAAATTTAGGAGTAGCTTCTTCTAAAGACCCTTACGGCTCACTTGTACAGCAGTCTAAATCTGTAACATCAGCAGGAACAAGTGAAAGAATATTAAGTATTTTAAATAACTTAAATGATGCTTCTATTAATGGAATTATGTTTGATAATATTAATATCCGCGATGATGATATTAGAATATCAGGCACAGCAGAAAGCTTTGCTCAGGTTGATGAAATTAAAAGAATTATGGAAAATAAATTACAGTCTACTGTAAATGTAGATGATACTAAAAAAACAAAAGACGGTATTTCATTTACAATGAAATATACAAAAACTCAAAGGTAATATATGGAAAAATTAAAAGAGATTTTTCATAAACTTAAAACTACTGAAATTAAATTTAAAAAGCCGGATTTTAGTGCTTTAAAAGAAAGGGCTGCATCTAAAAATAATCCTGAAAATACATCATCTAATAAATTCAGCCTGCAAAATCTAAGAAATATATCATGGCAGGATATTAAAAATTTTGATGTTCGCAGTTTTTATATTCGCTATAAACAGCAGATTTTAACATCTTTTGTTGTAGTTATGGGAATATTTTTTCTATTTTACTGGACAAATGCTTTTCTTAACTCAAAAATAGAATCAGCAAAAACAAAAGCTGATAATACATATAAAAAACTTGAAAAAGTAGCAAATATGGCAGGTCAGATTCAGTTTGCAAAATCTACAGGTATTAATGCTATGACTCAGACTCTGCTTGTATATGTGCAAAATACAGGCTCTACTCTTGGCATATCTGATAAAATAGTTAATTTAAGACCAGTTGGTGCTTCAAAAGGTATTGAGCATGTTACATTAAGGCTTGAAAACTTATATTATGATGAATTTATTAAATTTATAGCAGATATTGAAAAATATGATAATTTAAGTATAAAAGTTATAAACTTTAATAAAAGATATGATAACCCTAAAATGATTGATTCTTCTATTGAAATAGTAAAAATGTAATCATTTTTATTTATAAGGAATTAATATGACTAAAAAACAAATAATATTTTCTATTACAGCTTTTTTGGCAGCACTGATAGTTACTTTAATAGTAACTTTTCCACTTAGCTCTGTTGCTTCAAAAGTTATAGCAGATACTGTTACAAATAATAAAATTGACTTAAGATATGATAAAATTGATATCACTTTTTTTGGTGCAACTGCATCAAATATTCAAACAGGTCCGCTTGTTATTAAAAATGTAGAACTTGATTACAACCCTGTTGGTCTTTTATTTAAAAGAATATCATTTAAAGCAGATTCCCCTGCATTTATATTATCTGGAAAACTTTCCGGCAATAACTTAAATGTTGATATTAAAGCATCAGTTGCAGGTATTGCTCAAATTACAGGTATGACAGGAAGCGGCACAGTTAATGGTAAAATAGAATATAATATAAAAGATGAAAAAGGCTTTGTTAATGTTGAAAGCCCTAATAAAGTATCTTTTAACCACCCATTAATGCCAGTAGCAGTTGATTCTCTGCAGGGGCAGGCAGATATTAATAAAAACAAACTTACTATTAAAAACTTATCTGCAAAAGGTGCAAACTCTTTAAATGTAACAGGCCATGTGGATTTAAATAAACAGAAAATAGATACATCTGTTTTAAATATAAATGGTGAAGCATCTATGGGCAATTATCCGTTAAAATTTGCTTTAACAGGCCCTGCCCGTGCTCCAAAATTTTCCATTAAGTAAAGAGGTATAATTATGATTAGTGTTAAAGGAAAGCTGGTATTAATAACTGGTGCAACTTCTGGAATAGGTAGAGCCTGTGCAGAAATATATGCACAAAATGGAGCAAATCTTATAATCACAGGCAGGCGTGATGACAGACTTGCACAAATACAAAATGAGCTTGAAAATAAGTATAATATAATAGTAACACCATACTGTTTTGATGTAAGGGATAGAGAAGCAGTTGCATCATTTGGACAGGAACTTAAAAATAAACACTTAACACCATACATATTTATAAATAATGCAGGTCTTGCAAAAGGAATGTCTGCACTGCAGGACGGCAATATAGATGACTGGGAAGATATGATAGATACAAATATAAAAGGCTTTTTATATATGGCAAGAGCCGTGCTTCCTTTAATGATAGAAAAAAATACAGGCACAGTTATAAACCTTGGCAGTATTGCAGGCAGTCAGGTATACCCTGGCGGAAATGTTTATAATGCTACAAAACACGCTGTAAGAGCATTAAATCAGGCAATGAATATGGATATGCTTAAAACAAATATCAGAATATCTACCATAGAGCCAGGTGCAGTTGAAACAGAATTTTCTCTTGTGCGCTTTAATGGTGATAAAGAAAAGGCAGATAATGTGTATAAAGGATTTAAACCACTTTCGCCTTCAGATATTGCTGATATTATTTACTTTATGACTACTCTTCCAGAGCATATTAATATACATAATCTGCTTGTAACCCCTACTGCGCAGCGCTCTGCAACACTTTTTAACAGGCAGTAGTTTTTAAAGGAAAATATTTATTACTATTTTTAAAGATTCTTCGCTGTGCTCAAAAATGATTATGGCGAGAATCTTATAAATAATATCAATATAATTATAATAAAATTATAATATTATAAATATCCACACTTCTAAAATATTCACTATAAATTATTATACAGTTTAGGGCATAAGGAATAAAATAATAAAACCCTGCTTCCTTATTTATATGTCTGCTTAATATTTTATTAATAAAACTTATAATTATCAATTAGATACATAATAAATATATTTAATTACAGCTTAAAAATCAGGATAATGAAGAAAAGAGTTATATCTATTTAAAGTTATCAAAATAATAATATATAGTATTATCTTCTATTCTGCGATACATTACAGCTTCAGAATTATTTTTAATAGGTGAAGCAAATCTGCCGCATTTTTTGCCAGAACAGTAAAATTCCCCGTAGTTTAATACAATATTCTTACTGGAACATTTTTTAGGCATTACTGAGATTTTAGTTTCTTTTCCTTTTATATTTTGATACATATTTCCACTGAATGATTTATAATATAAAACATTACCAGCAACACATGCTTTTGGCATTTCATAGCTCATAGATAGAAATCTCTGCCATACTGTTTCAAGATAGTATATTTGAATATTTGATTTGTCTAAAGTTATAAATGTGGTAGATGTGGAAGCAAACTTATCTTTTACAGGCAAATCATGATATATCTGGCTGTCTGTTATTAATGTAGTGCCGCAAAGCCCAGATACGCTGTACGGGCTGGCTGTGCAGTCTGTATTATCGCTGATTTTCACTGTATCATTATCAAGCACAAAAAACTTTTTATTATCTTTTAATGTGCCGTAAAATCTGCCTTCAGAATGATATATTTCATTATAACCAGAAGGGATTTGACCAGTTAATACAAAAGCTTTCATATTTTTATCATAAGTTAATATATAACCATTTTCCTGTAAAAGCACAGGTGCACCATTTACATATCCTGCTGCTTGTATTAAAAGCCCAGTATCTCCTTTATATAATTCATCGCCATTATAAGAATTTCTTAAAGCAGCCTGAGAACCTGCCCACTCTATAATATAGTTTGGCACAATCTCTACACTGCCATTTAACATTCTAGGATATGTGCCTACACTTGCACACTCTGCAGCAGAATATACATCAACATGGCTGCCGTTATATATAACTGCTTCAAGACCATATACTTTTACATTTTCATAGGAATGTTTTAAATAAAGTCCTGGGCAGCTTGCAATGGTAAATCCGATTTCATCAGGCTTTAAAACAGCAATCATATCTTTGCCTGCTGCCATTGATGTAACATTGCTGTCACTGTATACTCTTTGGTATGTTTTACTGAAGCTGATTAAAGAATTTCTCATCATTGAAGATTCTGGTATTTTATCTTCAAAATCTTTTGGATTTGATGGCTCAGCCTTTACAGGACTTACAACCTGCAAAAGCTGTCCGTTAGTAATAACTTTTTGTTTTTCTGCACAGCCGTATAGTAATAAAACTATACAGGCTGTTATTAATACAGATTTTTTCATTTTATTTTATATTTAGTCAATAAGCCTGCTGTTTGGCTGTTTTTTAAGCTGGTCCCAGCCGATAACTACTTCTAAAACGTGACGCTGGTCTGAATACTGCCCAGCATAAGCACCAAGCTCTTCTGTATAGTAAGCATAGTTTATGCGAAGTGCCCATATATTAACACCTGCACCTGCTGTCCAATAACCTTGATGAAGCCCTGTGCGAAGGAATATTCTATTCCAAAAACCTATTTCTGCACCTATATTTACCCGTTTGCCAAAAGAATCATCTGTGCCGTTCATAAATATTAAGTCATTAAAATCAATAACTATATTAGATGAAATAAATTCCCAGTTTGGAGAAACTGCTAAGCTTAAGTTTAATGTAGGCTGAATTTTATCAAGGCCGTCTGCCATAGACTGATAGCCAAAATCATTAAAAGAAAGACCTACTCTCGGATTTAATTCTTTTCTAAGCCATGGAAGCTCATACATTACACCAACACTTGCAAAAATACCCCAGCCTGTGTTTTTTAATATATCATTTACTACATTGTTTGTATTTAAATTTGCAATATCAACTGCTGTGTATGTTGCACTGTAACCCATACGATAAATACCCATTAAAGATACACCAATATGCAGTGATTTATCTTTTAAAAATGAATGTGCATAAGTTAACACTGCACCTGCATCTGCATGAACTTTTGCAGAAACTGTAGGCATTACTTTATTGTATGTAAGAACATTAGCATAGCTGTTTACAAATATACCAAAAGACCAGTTTTTATATGTAAATGCAGGGAAAAAAGTAATTGGGCTTACATTATTATACTGCCCCATCATACCATCTAATGTTTTTACAATAGTGTCTGTATTTAAACCGCCTTTTAAAAACATATTGCCAAGGTCTGTGACATTTGAAACCATATTGCTGTTAGCACCAATACTTAATGGAATAATATCAATATTCCACACGCTTTTATTCATAGCAAGACCTGCAGGGTTATAAAAAGCTGCATATTTATCATCACTTACACCAAAAAAAGCATTACCCATACCCATAGCACGCACAGAAGTCATCACTCTAGGATATTCTCGTGAAAATACTGCTTTTTGTGCATAGCTTGATGCAAATGGAATAATTACTAAAAGTGCTACTAAAATTGCTTTAAATTTCATACCTATCTACCCCCATTGCCTTGACCATTACCGCTGCCACTGCCACTGCCACTGCCACTGCCACTGCCGCTGCTGTTATTATTAGCAGTTTCTTTTATACTTGTTATATATTCTTTTAATTTATCTGCAGATACCTGGTTTGTTATTTCATCAAGCAGGCTGCCTTTTATGTCATTTACCATATCTGTTGAGCCGCCTAAAAGACTTTCCATAGAGCTAAGGCTTCCAAAAGCTGTATTTAATGTTAAAGTTAAGTCGTCTAAATAAGCATCATTTTCTGTATTTGCAAGAAATTCATCTACCGCTGTATTTACATCTATCTGCTCTAACGCCTGCTGAAAACCATTTTCACTTATTGTTATAGCAACATTCTCCCCTGCAATAGAGCTTATAAGGGAAGATACATTTACAGCTGAACCTATCATGCCTGCAAACCCACATATTGAAGCAGTGCTGTTATCAAGAGATGTATTATTATCTTTTGCAAGAGCTTCTCTTATACTGCATATATTAACTGCTTTTGAATAATATGGACTTATAGCTTTTAAATTTTCTGAAGTAACTTCAGATATACCAAGCATGGCTGCAACCACTCCATATACATCAGAAGTGCCTGCTTGTGTAACCATATCTATACCACCAATAACATTGAAGCCGCCGCAGTATAGTATAGCACTTAAAAATTTGAATGCGTCATCTCTAGTTAATGATGCTCCAGAAGAATCCACATTATTATAATAGTCTATGACGGGAGCACAATTATTACTGATAAAATCAAAATCTAACTGGTCCTGTTTTGCTTCAGAAGTTCTAGTATCAGCAGCATCTGAATATATGCTCTCACCACAGCCATATAAAGATAGTAAAAAAACAAACATCAATAAAAACAAAACATTTTTTTTCATTTTCGCCTCATCTATTTTTTTTGTGAGTATAATTTAGCTCCAGCACGAGAGCCAACAATATTACCTAAATAATTAACACCTAAAACATAATGAATACTTGGGTTATATCTGTATACAGCACAAAAGTTATTAAACGCTGCATGGTATTCTTTACCATTTGCACCCTGCACTGTAAAAAGTATTGCTTTTGTATCATTTGGCACAGGATAGGGAAATGTTACTCCTGCATTTTTTAGTGTTTTAACAGTTTCTTTATAGCCATTACATGGGGATTCTGTAACATATTTATAAAATTTTTTACCTTTTACACTTACTTTCATAGATACAGGCTCTCCAGTTTTCCAGCCTTTTTGTTTTAAAAAGTTTGCTACACTGTATAAAGCATCTAAATGGTTATTAATAATATCTATATGTTTATTCCCTGTGCCGCTTACAGCATAAGTTAATACATTGCTTGGCATAAACTGAGGTATACCAACAGCCCCTGCATAAGAGCTTTTAATATCAAAAATATCAGTATCAGTTTTTCTTGCAAATAAAAATAAAGCTTCTAACTCTCTTTGAAAATAATCAGCACGCCTTGTATAGTAAAACGCAAGTGTAGCAATAGAATCAACTGCACGGAATTTCATAGGGGAATATCCGTAATTAGTTTCCATACCTATTATACCTGCAATAATATGAGCAGGCACGCCATACTGTTTTTGTGCTTTTGCAAGTTCAGTTTTATGCTCTTTAAAATACTTTACACCTAAATCAATACGAATATCATTTACCATATTTTTTCTATACACTGCCCATGTATTTACACTTTCAGCAGGCTTATTCATATATTTTGGAGTAAAGCCGGAATGCATAGTTTTATCAAAAACATCATATAAATAATCTTTACTAAACCCATGCTTAGTATTCATTTTATTAACAAAAGCATCAACATCAGGGTTATTTGTAAATTTACCAGCAGTAAGTTCTGCATAAGAGTTGTCAAAAATAGACAAACACAAC
This sequence comes from uncultured Mucispirillum sp., assembly GCA_944326705.1. Lineage (GTDB taxonomy): Bacteria > Chrysiogenota > Deferribacteres > Deferribacterales > Mucispirillaceae > Mucispirillum. The sequence continues at coordinate 722 of CALVEY010000012.1, read as the reverse complement.
AAAATTATCAAAAAAGTCAATTTTTTCATAAAATTGGGTATAGCATAAATTTTATAAAAATAAAAGAAAAATATAAGTATGTGGCAAAATTTTCTTATAAATAATCATATATAATAAAAGTATTTAAGCAGTGATATAAAAATGCTAAGCTGGGGGTACCCCATTTTTTAAAACTGCATAGAAAAGTAATTATTTTACAGTAAAATTTGTGTTTTATATTTTCTAATAATATGTATTTTTATGATATTTTACACTATCTAACCGCCGTAAATTTCATAAAGCAAACTTTTTGTTATTTCATTCCTTGTACTCCAATTCCTTAAACATTCGCTATTTTTTCTATCAGCCACTTTTTTTATTTCCTCCTTACTCAGTCGGAAAAAAGTGTCCTCGTAAAAAACACTCGCATAGCTGCAGCAACTCGCTATCGCTCAAACAATCTGACAGCTAAACATTCCAAAAAAACAGCTCATAAGAAATTTAGTCGCAAAGGTAATGAAATAACACGGGGCTCTCTAAAATGCGGAGAAAAAACATATTAATATTATATTAATTTTAAAAGTCTCTTTTTATACTTATAAAGCACTTTCTTATTTATTATTAAATAGTTATAAATATTCTTACAAAAAAATGGGGTACCCCCAGAGGTAAATTCTAAAAACGATTGCGAAAAATTATATAAATAAAAAGTGGTTGTGAAATCTCTTTAAATAAAATAATAT
>CALVEY010000011.1 GCA_944326705.1 uncultured Mucispirillum sp. | reverse complement strand
AGCTTGTCCTATTGCGATTAATTTATTCATAAGATAATTTTAACAAATTCTAGTAACAATATCAATATTAAAACTATAAATAATTAGCATATATTTATAGTTTTTTATAGATTATTTCAAACTGTTTTTAACCCCTTTTAAAAATAATAAATAAAAATATCATATAACTTACGCAAATACAAACTTTATTTATAATAAAAAGCATAAAATTAATATTTAAACTTTGCATATAATTTAAGTAAAACTTATTGCTACAACAATTATTTTATGATATATTAGCGTAACTATATTTATGTGAGGTCATTATGATAGCAAAAGAAGGATATCCGTTTATTATAAGTGCATTAGTTGCAACTATTTTATTCTATATTATTCCATGGTTTATATGGGTTACTATATCAATACTGCTGCTTGCATTATTTTTATGGTTTTTTAGAGACCCGGAAAGAAATGCACCTATTGAGCAGGATATTGCAGTGTCTGCTGCTGATGGGAAAGTGGTTGAAGTGGAAGAAGTTGAATTTAAAGGCGAAAAATATAAAAAAGTAGGCGTATTTATGAATGTATTTTCTGTTCATGTAAATAGAACTCCTGTAACAGGCACAGTTACTTCTATTGAGCATATTCCAGGTAAATTTGTAAATGCCAGCCGTAAAGATGCTTCTATTATAAATGAAAGAAATATTATTACATTTGATACAAAATATGGTAAAGTTATCGCCGTGCAGGTGGCAGGGCTTGTGGCAAGAAGAACTGTAAGCTATGTTAAAGAGGGCGATTTAATGGCAACAGGGGACAGGTTTGGTATGATTAAATTTTCTTCCCGTGTAGACCATTACTTCCCATTATCTGCTGAAATTCAAGTAGAAGTTGATGATGAAGTAAAAGCAGGCGAAAGTATTATTGCTAAATTTAATGACTAAAAATATATCAAGGTAAAAAAATGAGTATGTTTTCTGAAAAACCAGGTAAATTAAATATGACACTTCGCAACAGAAATATTATTCTGCCTAATTTTATCACTATTATGGGGCTTTTATGCGGAGTATATTCTATTATGCTTTCAGTAGGCAGCAGGATAGTAGAGGGAGATAATTTTGTATATGCTGCATATTTTCTCATATTGGCTGCTTTTTTTGACGGCATAGATGGAAAAGTTGCCCGCATTGTTAATGGTTCAAGTGATTTTGGTGTGCAGCTGGATTCCTTATGTGATATGGTTTCATTTGGTGTAGCACCAGCCATACTTGTTTATGAATGGCTTTTAAAAGGCTTTGACAGAGTAGGCATTGTGGCAGTATTTTTATTTGTTGCCTGCGGGGCATTAAGGCTTGCAAGATTTAATGTGCAGAGTGGTAAAATAAGCAATGTATATTTTGTAGGGCTTCCTATTCCTGCAGCAGCTGCTTTTATTGCTACAAGTGTGCTTTTTATCCATAAACTTGGGCTTGATTTAGAAAAAGCTGCTCTATCAATGTTTTTCCTTGTAAGTATATATCTGCTTGCATTTTTAATGGTAAGCACAGTGCCTTTTTTCAGCTTTAAAAAAATGAGCTATTTTAAGGCGCGTCCTTTTCAGGCATTAATAGTTATGGTTATATTCATATCTATTTTAGTGCTTTATTTTGAAGTAGTATCATTTATAATGATTACTGCATACATCACTATTGGTCTGCTGTTTGCACTTTTTAAAATGATAAAAGGCAAACCAAAAACAGTAGAAGAAAAACAGCAGGAAAATTAATTCGGAGTAAATAATGCGTAAATTAATATTTTTTGATACAACTTTAAGGGATGGTGAACAGTGCCCAGGGTTTAGTATGACTACTGATGAAAAAATACGCCTTGCACTGCAGCTTGAAAAGCTTGGTGTAGATGTTATTGAGGCAGGCTTTCCAGCATCATCACCTGGTGATTTTGAAGCTGTGCAGAAAATATCATCACTTATAAAAAATTCAAGTATATGCGGGCTTTCTCGTGCTAATAAAAAAGATATAGAAGCAGTGTATGAAGCTACAAAAAATGCAGCTCGTCCAAGGATTCATACATTTATTGCAACATCTGATATCCATATGAAACATAAGCTGAAAAAATCAAGGGAAGAAGTTATAGAGCTTGCAAAAGAAGCAGTCAGGTTTGCAAGAAACTTATGTGATGATGTAGAATTTAGTGCAGAAGATGCCTTAAGAAGTGACCCAGATTTTTTATACCAGATAATAGATGCAGTTATTAAAGAAGGTGCAGGCACAATTAACCTGCCAGATACTGTGGGCTATATTATGCCAGATGAAATATATGCTCTTTTTCATGGGGTAAAAAATAATGTTGCAAATATAGATAAAGTGATACTCAGCACTCATAACCATGATGATTTAGGTATGGGTGTTGCAAACTCACTTGCTGCAATCAGAGCAGGGGCAGACCAGGTGGAGTGCACTATAAACGGTATTGGTGAGCGTGCCGGCAACTCTGCGCTTGAAGAAATCTGTATGGCAATAAATGTTAGGAAAGATTTCTACAAAGATATTGAAACTACAATAAATACAACAGAAATATATAAAACAAGCCGTATGATTACAAGCATAACTGGTGTAGATGTGCAGCCAAACAAGGCTATTGTTGGTAAAAACGCTTTTGCTCATGAATCAGGGATACATCAGGACGGCGTATTAAAAGAACGCTCAACTTATGAGATAATGACTGCAGAAAGTGTGGGCATTATGAAAAACTCTCTTGTGCTTGGTAAACACTCTGGCAGGGCTGCATTTAAAGCAAGGCTTGCAGAGATGGGCTACACTTTAGATGATGAACATTTAGAAAAAGCATTTGCTGCTTTTAAAGATTTAGCAGATAAAAAGAAAGAAATATTTGATGAAGATTTAGAAGCTATAGTATTAGGTAAATTAAGTGATGCTAAAAAATATTACGAGCTTGATTATGTTGGCTTTAACAGCGGCTCAAGCTTAATTGCAACAGCAACATTAAGGCTTAAAAAAGATACTGGTGAAATATTAACTGATTCATCTACTGGGGAAGGTCCAGTTGATGCAGCATTTAAAGCTGTTGAAAGAATATCAGGTTATGAGGGCAGACTTAAAAATTATAAAATCAATGCAGTAACTCAAGGAAAAGATGCTCAAGGTGAAGTTACTGTTATAGCAGAATTTGCGCACAGCGGTATAGAAGTGCTTGGCAAAGGATATTCTACTGATGTATTAATAGCATCTGTAGAAGCCTATATTAATGCACTTAACAACTATATCAGCAGAATAGAAAAATAGAGCATCAAGATTTATGCGACATATAATGTCGCTGGTATTGATTATTAAGTATTATTAAAATTACTTTGGAGGCAAAATGGACAGCGATAAAAAGAAAGCATTAGAGCTTGCTCTTGGCAAAATAGAAAAAGATTTTGGCAAAGGCTCACTTATGCGTTTAGGTGATAAACCAGATGAGAAAATACCAGTAATACCAACAGGTGCATTATCTTTAGATATTGCATTAGGCATAGGCGGTGTACCAAGAGGCAGGATTATAGAAATATATGGTGCAGAATCAAGTGGTAAAACAACAATAGCACTTCATATTATAGCAGAAGCACAAAAAATGGGCGGTGTAGCTGCATTTATTGACGCAGAACATGCTCTTGACCCAACCTATGCAGGAGCAATCGGTGTTGATACTGATAACCTGCTTGTTTCTCAGCCAGATAATGGTGAATCTGCCCTTGAAATAACAGAAACACTTGTTAGAAGTGGTGCTATTGATGTTATAGTAGTAGACTCAGTTGCTGCCCTTACTCCAAAAGCAGAGATAGAAGGAGATATGGGCGATGCTCACATGGGACTGCAGGCGCGTCTTATGAGCCAGGCCTTAAGAAAATTAACTGCTATTGTTAATAAATCAAAAACATGCCTTATATTTATCAACCAGACTCGTATGAAACTTGGTGTTATGTTTGGCAACCCGGAAACTACAACAGGTGGTAACGCATTAAAATTTTATGCTTCAGTTAGAATGGAAGTTAAAAAAGGCAATCAGGTAAAAGAAAAAGAAGAAGTTGTTGCAAATAAAATCACTGTAAAAGTAGTAAAAAATAAAATGTCGCCGCCATTTAAAAAGGCAGAATTTGATGTGCTTTTTGGTAAAGGTATATCAAATGAAAGCATTATTTTAGGTATGGCAGTTGATGCTGGTATTATTCAGAAATCTGGCGCATGGTTTTCTATGAATGATACAAAACTTGGTCAGGGCGAAGTAAATGCAAGAATATACTTAGAGCAGAACCCTGATGTTACAAAGTTAATAGAAAAACAGTTAAGAACAAAATATAATATAGAAATCCCTGGTGAAGCACAGGAAGAAAAGGGAGAAAAACCTGCTAAAAAGGAAGAAACTGAAAAATAATGGCATCAATTGGGCTTAGCTATGCTTATAAACTGCTTAGCATGAGAGACTATTTTAAAAATGAACTTTATGACAAGATAGAAAAAAAGTGCGGCAGAATAGAAGCAGAAAAGGCAGTTGCAGAAATGGAGCAGGCTGGCTTTATTGATGATGAAAGAACTGCATATAACTATATTAGAGCAAAGCTGAAATCAGGATACGGGCCATACTATATTTCTAATAAACTTTATTTAAAAGGCTGCCACAAAGATATATCTTATATAGAAGAAGTGGCAGAAAAAGAAAATATTAATATGGAAGAATACATATTAAAATACAGCAGACGCTATATTAAAAAAGAAAGCGATGACCCATATAAAGACTATATTAAGTGCATGAATTTCTTAAAAAATAAAGGGTATGCACCAAGTGCAGTAATGCAGATAATTAAAAAAGAGGATTTTGAATAATGAAAGTAATTTTTTTAAAAAATGTAAAAGGTGTTGCAAACGAAGGGGATGTTAAAGATGTAAAAGAAGGGTATGCAAAAAACTTCCTTTTTAAACAAAAATTAGCACTTGAAGCAACACCTGCTAATATGAAAGCCCATGAAGAAAAGCTTGAATCATTAAAAGAGCAGGAAAAATTAAAAGTAGCAGAAGCTAAAGCATTAGCAGAAAAATTAAAAACTACTAAAATAGAATTTTCTTTAAAAGCAGGTGAAACTGGCAGACTTTATGGTGCAGTTACAAGTCAGGAAATTTCTGATGCACTTGCAAAAATAGGGCTTCCTGTTGATAAAAAATTATTTGATATGAAAGAGCCTATCAAAGAAGCTGGCACTCACACTGTAAAAGTAAATATTTATAAAGAAGTAAAAAGTCAATTAACTGTTGTAATTAATGCCATTAACTGACGAAGCCTTATTGTAATATAATTTTACAATTTATATTATGAGGTGAAAGTTATGAATTCTGACAATAAAGTTATGCCTAACAGCCTTGAAGCAGAACAGGCAGTTCTTGCTTCTATGCTTATTGATAATACAGTTGCAGAAGAGATTATAAGCCATTTAAATCCAGATGATTTTTATCAGCCTGCCCATAAGGTGGTACTTGCAGCACTGCAAAACTTAGCTAAAAAAGGACAGGCACTTGATTTAGTAACTCTTTTCAGCCAGCTAACAGATGAAAATAACATTGAAAAAGCAGGCGGAATTGAATATATTTCAGCGCTTGTAAATAATGTGCCTAATGCTGCAAATGCTGATAAATATATAGAAATATTAAAAGAGAAGGCAATACTTCGTAATTTAATAAGTGCAGGCGGTTCTATATCAAGCTTAGGTTATGAAGTGTCAGAAGATGTGGAAACATTAATAGATAAAGCTCAGGATATTACATCAAACTTAGGGGAAGCGGCAAGTTTAAGACGCTTTGTTGAGCCTATCAGTAATGTACTTGAAAGACATCAGGAACAGTTAAATAAAATACAGGAAGAAAACCAGTTTGGTAGTAAAGATATTACTGGTGTTCCTTCCGGCTTTGAAGCATTAGATAAGCTTACAAATGGTTTTCAAAAATCAGACCTTATTGTTACAGCAGGAAGACCTGGTATGGGTAAGACTGCTTTTGGTTTAAGTGTGCTTTTAAATGCAGCAATGGCAGGCAAAACTTGTGTATTTTTCTCTCTTGAAATGAGTTCAGAACAGCTTGTTAAAAGGCTTATTTCGGCAATAGCTCATATAGGGCAGAAAACTTTAAGAACAGGTAATTTTACAAGTGATGAAATAGAAAGATATTTAGAAGCTAATAATGTACTTGAAAAACTGCCTATTTATCTTGATGATACACCAGCAATCACAGTTAACCAGATTAAAGCAAAATGCAGAAAGCTTTATAATGCTGGTACTCTTGATATTATATTTGTAGATTACTTACAGATTATGGGATATGCTAAAAATCTGCAGAACAGAGAGCAGCAGATATCTGAAATTTCCCGCTCATTAAAAGGCATGGCAAAGGAATTTAATGTGCCTGTTATTGCTCTTGCACAGGTTAACAGAAATGTGGAAAAATCTGATAATAAAAGACCAAGACTTTCTGATTTAAGGGAGTCTGGAGCAATAGAGCAGGATGCAGATATTATTATGTTTTTATACAGGGATAAAGTATATAATCCAGATACAGCTTATAAAAATGTGGCAGAAATAATTATAGAAAAACACAGGAATGGTGAGCAGGGCACAGCCTATGCGGAATTTAATGCAGCTTATACCCATTTTGATAAAAATATACCAGTAGACCAGAAAGAAATGGAAGCTTTAGCCCGCTCAACAATAAAAAAAGCAAAAACAACCACATCTAAAAGAGCAGGCAGCAGTAAAATTTCTGATGATGGGGAAGTGTTAGAATAATTTAAACCATTATTTATAATCAGCAGGCTTTTTATAGAGCCTGTTTTTTTATTATAAAAATGCTTATACAATAGGGAGTATAAAAAGCAGAATAACTTTATATGCTTTGCGTAATTAAGATAATTTAAAAATAAGTATATATTAAAGCAGGTTTGTATCTAAATACAGACCTGCTTTTTATGTTATATTATAATATTTTTTACCATGAAGCATACATACCAGCAATGCCCTTACTGCTTGATGATAATGTAATGTTATCAATATTTCCATTCCATTTAGTTATTGTAAACCCATACATTTCAAGAGATTTATTATTATAACCTGTAGAAGTGATAAAATAATTGTTCCTGCTGTAAAGAGAATATACTTCATCAATAACAGAAGCAAGGTTAAATCCATTTCTATTATATCCTTCACTTCCTTCAGGATAATTAAATTCTTCTATATTATACCTTGTATCAGTTGTAACATTCCTGCCAGTAACTAAAATCATTTTAGTAAAATCTAAAAATAGTTCATTAAAATCCATATTAACAGCTTCTTCTACTGCTCTAATGTCAGTATACTGTGAAGTATATAATTTTTTAATAATATCATCTCCAAATCTGATTTGCAGATATCTAACAAAAAGATAACTTAAGCCGTAATCTTGAGATGAACTATCAGTTATTAATGATATTCCCTGATTTACTTCAAAATAACCACCTATATAACGATAGTGTGGTGCAGCATAGCCGCCATAATATTCTGAAAGCATAGAAAGGCCTTCGTTTAACCAAACATTAACATTGGGGTTTAAACCAAGCCTGCTTCTAGAGTCAAAAAGCACCATGTGTTGAAATTCATGTATAAGTGTAGCTTTTAAATCTGTCTGATATTTTTCCCAGTCATTTTTAAAATAATAGTAGTTTACATAAAGTACATCTGCTTCATTAGTTTTATACATAGCTGGAATATCCTGTGGAGCATATTTATCAAGAGAAGTAAAAAAACCGAATAAACCTTGAGAGAAATTTGCAATTAAAAATGATACTTTTCCGTTGCCGTCAGTATCTGTTTCTTCTCCATAATATTGATGTACTATATTATAATCTTTATCAAAAGATGTTGTAATTTCAGTAATCTGCTCATCAGTTAAATCGGCAAGTCCATCCTGCAGGAAAAAATAAGCTTTTTCTGATACAGCAATGCATGTTGCATTAATTATAGAATATTTATTACTATTAATATCTAACAGGTAAACATTTTCCCATTTTGTGCCAATTTCTACAGTCTGAGGTATAGTTCTGTATAAACTACTGCTGTTTTTATCTATTGGATTAATATTATTAGCAAGAGCATACTGCTGCATATATTTATTAATATCAATTAGGTTTTCTTTTGCACCTTTTTCCACACTAAATTTTTTAGGCGAAACAGCATTTTGTGTGACTGTTTCCTGCTGCTGCATATTTGCCGATATACTGTAGCTGTTTCTTATAAAGTAGCTGCTGTTTGCAGGCTCCTGTGCCTGATAAATTAGTGTAGTAAAAGTTTTATTTTTATCATAATTTACTTGATTAACCCCTAATATGAGAGCATTTTCTGAAACAAGTGGCGTAGTAAAGTCTGATGTGCTGATATTTTTATTGTTTATGGAACTACTGCTGTCATCTGCACAGCTTAATAAAATAAGAAATATTGGTATAATAAATAATTTTTTCATATAATACTCCAATGAAATATAAATATTATAATAAAATTAATAGAATATTCAAGCATCAATACAAATTTAATACATATTTACAGCAAAACATAATAAGATAAAAGATAGAAAAAGTTATATATATTTAATAAGTTTATAAAAGAAAATAAAAAAGGCGGACTAAATAAGCCCGCCGTTATATATAAATAAAATATTTTTAGTATGCTCTGCCGCTTCTTGAGTTTGCCATAGCCATAAGTTTTTCAATTCTGTCATCTACTGCAGGGTGAGTAGAAAATAAGCTCATCATTTTCTGACCAGAAAATGGGCTTTCTATAAACATATGGGCTGTAGCTGGTTTTGCTTCATTCATTGGGTGCATTTGTATTCCATAAGCTATTTTATGTAAAGCTGATGCAAGTGCTCTTGGGTTGCCGCAGAACTGTGCACCACGCTGGTCTGCAATATATTCCCTTGAGCGTGAAACTGCCATTTGTATTAATGTGGCAGCAAGTGGAGCAAGGATTATCATAGCAATAGAGCCGATAAAGCCAAGTGGGTTGCCGCCTTCTTCATCATCACTGCTACCGCCGCCTAATATCATAGACCATTGGAAAATATCAACAATAGTCATAATAGTACCTGCCATCATTGCAACAATTGTACCTATTAAAATATCTTTACCATAAATATGTGCAAGCTCATGGCCTATAACCCCTGCTAATTCATCATCATCAAGCATATCCATTAATGTATTTGTAACAGCAACTGCTGCATGGTTTTTATTTCTGCCTGTAGCAAATGCGTTAGGAGTGCCGCTCATAATAATATACACTTTTGGCATAGGAAGTCCGGCACGAGTAGCAAGGTTTCTAACAATGCTGTATAATCTAGGATTAGTTGCTTCATTAACTTCTTCAGCTTTATACATTTTAAGGACAATTTTGTCACTAAACCAGTATGAGAAAAAGTTCATACCTACAGCAAAAATAAGAGCTATAATCATACCTGTTTTGCCGCCAATTAAATTACCTATGAATACTAATAATACAGTCATTAAGGTAATTAAGAAAACTGTTTTTAAAGTGTTCACTGTTGTCATTTTATACCCTTTATATTTTTAATATCTTTATAAGTGTAAATAAATTTTAATATAGCTACAAATATATTGAATAAATTTTTATATGCAATATTTTTTAAAGCATCATACATAATTTTTACAAAAATGTAAAAATATGATATAATCAACAATTACTGCTTATAAATAATAATTGGGTCAGCTATCTTTTCAAGCGGGGAATATTTTATAATATAATCAGTATATGCCTGTTTATCTGTCATATCAATTTTAACGGCAGAAACAGCATTATTATTTATAATTTCTTCATTTTGATATACATAAGAAGAAAGCACCACTTTATATATTTTATTATCATCAATATTTATGTATTCACTGCCGTTTAATATTTTCTTTTCAGTTAAAATATTATTATCTGCATCGTATTTAAATTTTGCACCATATAGACATGGAAATGAATTTACATTATTTGAATTGATAAAATTATAAACAGAAAACTGAATAAACTCATTTATTGCACTGCCTTTAATCTCTATAACATATAAATCATTCGCATAAGGGGCAGCCTGATTAAGCATACCGTAAGTAATACTGCCTTTTTGTATGTTTATCCTTAAAGCACCTGTATTAATAAGTGCTAAATCAGCATTATAATTTTGGTTTGCAGCAGCCACATATAATGCTTTTGAAAAAACTGTGCCAAGTGATGAAGCATAATGGTCATTATAATCATAATTTGGGTTAGCTTTTAGTGTGTATAATGTATCAAGAGTTTCGCCAACAGGTTTATTCATATCTAAAGAAATAGAGCTGTATATATTTTCAATTTCTGTAAGTGCTTCTTTATTTTCTTCTATTAAAAGAAAACTGTTATATTTTTTTATTTCTTCATTTAAAGATGAATTATCAAAAGGATTTAAAAGCATTTTAGGACGGCTTTCATTTAAAGAAATTTGTCCTTCTTTATTAAAGGATACATTAATATTTCCTAAAATAAGCCCTTGATAGCCTGCTGTAACAATATATGATGCGCCATTATTTACTTTTACTGGATAATTTTTATCATAGCTTGGAATATTTAATGCAGAATAATCCCCTAATACTGTATGACTGTGGCCGCCAATTATTAAATCTATATCAGGGAACATTTCAGCAAGCTTTTTATCCTGCTCTATACCTAAGTGAGTAACTGCAATAATCTTATTTATTCCTGCACTTTTTAACTTATCTATTATATCTTTTGCTGTTTCATAAGGGTCATATATCTGCATACCTTTTATGTTATTCATGCCTGATTCATTTGTAGTAAGCCCAAAATATGCAGCTTTATTACTGCCGTAATCTTTTATGATGTATGGCTTTATTTCATTCTGGATTGTTTCATTATCAAATTTAACATTTGCAAGCACTATATCAAAAGAGCAGTTATCTTTTCCCTGTATAATATAATCAAAAAATGAGTTTAAAACACCAGTATCTGTTTCGTAAAGCTCATGGTTTCCAAGAGTTATAATAGTTGGCGATACTCTGCAGAGCATATCATAATCATATCTGCCATTAGTATATGTAAAAAGTGGATAGCCCTGCTGAAAAATATCCCCTGCAAATATTATTTCTTTATATGGATAAGCATCTGTAGAAGATACTGCCTGTATAAGCCTAGGCCAGCCGCCAAAAGATGCTGCTGCCGTATTATTATCAGCAGCAGTTATTTGCATATTAAATGTTTCAGATGAATGAATATCATTAAAATGAAGAATCTGTAATGATAAATTATCATTACTATTCTGACTGCAGCTGCAGCTAAAAATTAATAAAATAAATACTGTATATAATAATTTCTTCATATAAGATTTAACCTAGCAATGAGCCTTTTTCTAATTTGTAACCAGCTAAAAAGCTTTTTGTATCCATTCTTTTTTTGCCTTCAAGCTGCAGTTCAAATATTTTTAAAGCATTATTGCCGCATGCAACAGTTATGCTGTCTTTGTCTACATCTATAATAGTGCCTGCAGCTGCATTATGGTTAATTTCTGCCACATCACTTTTAAATATTTTTATTTTTTTATTATCAAGCATAGAATAGCTTGCAGGCCATGGCGTAAATGCTCTAATCATTCTTTCTATCTGGAAAGCGTCCTGCGACCAGTTGATAAGCCCCATTTCTTTATTCATCATAGGTGCTTTTGTAGCCTTATCGTTATCCTGTTTGATTGGTGTAATACTTTCAAATTCATTTAATGTTTTAATAAGCAGTTCTGCACCAGTAACAGCAAGTTCATCGGCAAGCTCCCCTGCATTCTTTTTAAGAATTGGAGTTTTAGCTGTTAAAAGAATATCGCCGGTATCCATACCTGCATCCATAAGCATAGTATCCACACCAGTTTCTTCTTCGCCATTCATAATTGCCCAGTTAACAGGGGCTGGACCTCTGTATTTTGGAAGAAGTGAAAAATGCACATTAACTGGAGCGATTTTAGGAATATCCAGCACTTCCTGTGGAAGTATTTTACCATAAGCAGCAACAGCGAAAAAATCTGGTGATATACTTTTAAGTTTCTCCATAACTTCAGTATTATTTTTGATTTTTTCAGGCTGATACACTTCTAAACCAGCAGTTAATGCATACTCTTTTACAGGCGGATACTGCACCGCCTGACCTCTGCCTTTTGGTTTATCTGGCTGAGTAATAACTAATGGAATATCAAATCCATTTTCAACTAATGCTTTTAATGACGGGACAGCAATCTCAGGCGTCCCCATAAATATAATCTTTTTCATAAATTAAGATTATATATTAAGATAATAATTTATCAAGAAAAAAATAATGTAAAATGCTTATAACCATTAATTTTATATTATTTTATTAATTTCAAGTTTTTATAAATAATATTTTAAAAAATTTACTTGATATTAGCAAAAATTTTTTGTTTAATATAAGCAAATAAATATAGGGAAGGGGTATATGTCTATTATAGAAAAACTGCGTATTAATGCAGGTAAAAAAAATAAATCTATTATTTTTTCAGATGGTAATGATGAAAGAACAATAAAAGCAGCTTATGAGCTTATATCAAATAAACTCTGCAGACCATCATTAATAGGGGATAGAGAATATATAATGCCAATATATTCTAAACTAAACCCAGAAAGTGATTTAGATATTATTGATATAAACGACAAATCATATACAGAAAAACTTGCCGCTCATTATTATGAAAAGCGCAAATCAAAAGGGGAAACAATGGAGAGTGCATTAGAAGCTGTTAAGCGTCCATGTTATTTTGGTGCTGTGGCTGTTGACTGCTCTCTTTTTGACGGATGTGTAGCAGGCTCTCTTTCTTCAAGTGCTGAAGTGCTTCGTGGTGCTTTAAGGGGCATAGGTATGAAAAAGGGTATGTCTAAAATATCATCATTTATTATTCTTGAAACTCCTTTAAAAGAATACGGCACAGACGGCACATTTTTTATGGCAGATATTGCTATTAACCCATATCCTGACAGTATAACTTTAGCAGATATTGCAGTATCTACTGCAGATTCTTATAAATTATTAACAGAAGATGAAGCCCGTGTTGCACTTCTTTCTTTTTCTACACTTGGCAGTGCAGAGGGCGAAAGTGTTGATAAAGTAAGAGAAGCATTAAAAATAGTAAAAGAAAACCGTCCTGATATTTTAATTGACGGTGAAATGCAGTTTGATGCAGCATTAATCTATGAAGTAGGTAAACGAAAAGCCCCTGAAAGCAAAGTGGCAGGCAAAGCTAATGTATTTATTTTCCCTAACTTAGATGCTGGTAATATTGGCTATAAAATTACAGAAAGAATGTGTAAAGGTGCAACTGCAACAGGTCCTATATTGCAGGGGCTTGCAAAACCTATGAATGATTTATCAAGAGGCTGTTCTTATATGGATATAGTTAATACTGCCCTTGTAACAATATTTCAGTCAGAGAATAACTAGATGATAACAACACTTCTTTTACTTCTGCTTGGAGTTATTGTTGGTATATTAGGGGCTATTTTAGGAATAGGCGGCGGTATAGTTATGGTGCCTGTTCTTACATTTTTATTTGATATGCCTGTGCATAATGCAATAGCTGTATCGTTAGTAGTTATTACTGCAAACAGTATGTCCACATCAGCAGTTTATTTAAAAACAGGCACAGCCAACTTAAATTTAGGTATCGCATTATCTATTGCATCAGTTGCGGGAGCTTTAATAGGCAGCAAAACTGCAGTTCATCTGCCACAAAGCACAGTAATGATAATACTTGGTGTTATACAGTTTATTATGGCATACCTTACATATATTAAAATGAAAAAGGGCTCTAAAAATCACAGCGGAGCAAATATCAGCAAAAAAAATTTTTTCTATGGCGAATATAAAGATAAGGCAACAGGAGAGGTGGTTAAATACAACCCTGTAAAAACTGGTTATAACTTTTTATTCAGTGCTTTTTCCGGCGTATTTTCTGGGCTTAGTGGTGCAGGCGGCGGCGCTATGATTATACCTGGAATGAATTTAATTTCTGATATTCCAATTAAAGCTGCAACTGCAACAAGCTCTTTTATTATTGGCTTTACTGCTGCAGCAGGCAGTATTGTATATATGCAGGCAGGATATGTTGATGTAAAAGTTGTATGCTCTATAATATTAGGCATATATGCAGGTACAACAATAAGTATGCGTTATTTTTCAAAAATAACTGATAAAAAAGTATCATATCTTTTGATAGCTCTGCTTTTATTAGTAGCTTTTCAAATGCTTTATGAGGGAGTAAGTTTACTTGACTGAGGTTAGAAATATTGTAGCACTTTGTATGAAGTATATGTTTTACTTTATACTTTTTATGATACTGCTGTCTTTTTGTGTAAATATACTTGAATATTTTGATGTAAGGCTTATATCAGTTAAAAGTGAGCGGCTTTTCTTTATATCTGCTTTGCTTGTATGTATTTCCCCATTTTTATGGGCACTGCTTTTTATTACAGGCTATTTGTTTAAAAAGGCATATAAAGCAGCATTTATGGGGTTTGTATTACTTATTATGCTTATATTCTCATTTATAATGAAAAGTATAGGGTAGTATAAGTTATTTTTTAGATTTATTTGCCATCATTCTTAAAATGGCAGTTTTATCCTGCTCTCTCATCATAATAATATTAACGCCTGCTTCTTCATTGCTGCGCCATATTATTTTGCCTATAAAAGAGCTGAATGATGGTGTTTCAGGCAGTGATTTAAAGCTCATACATTTAAGACATTCTCTATCTTCAAGGGCGTGTTTTGTTCTAAACTCTAAAATATCGCCCTTTTTTAGTACATCATGATGGCGCACAGTCATAGAGTTTACAGACATACTTACAACATCAATAGTAAAACACTGACCATAGTCTAAAGTTTCTGTTTTATCATCGTAAGAAATAAGTGGTAAAACGCACATTTTTGTTTTTAATGGAATATGTCCAAGTCGTTTTGCTCTGAAATTAAATAATCCCCTAAACAATGAAAAATGCTCCTTTTGTATGTATGTTGAATATATAGCATAAGTTTTTTGATTTGTAATCATAAAAATATAAAGTAAATAAAAAAAATGAAAGTATTAAATGTAATATACTGATAGTAAAGAAATAAAAAATAAGTTTAGAATGGGTGTTCTGCTCAAAATATAATAGAGCAGAACAGTTTATGATTATAATACTTTTTTATTTGTAGCCGCCTGCAGCCTGTAAAAGACCTAAAATATCATCAGAGCCTTCGTTATATGCTATTAAATAAGGAGAAACGCCGTCATTATTTTTTCTGTTTGGGTCAGCTCCTGCAGTTAAAAGCAGACGAACCATATCAATATTTTTTAATTTAACAGCCCATATAAGAGCAGTATCTCCATTTTTATTGGCTGCATTTACTTCTGATTTTGCTTTTAATAATGTATCAACCATTGCTGCATCTGCTGAAGTTACTGCAATAATTAATGGAATATTGCCAAGATTATTTCTAATATTTACATCAGCACCATTTGCAATTAAGCTTTGTGTTAAATAAAGGTAATTATTAGCAACAGCAGTAAAAAGTGGAGTGTTGCCAGTATTTTTATCTCTTGCATTAGGGTTAGCACCCATTTTAATGGCATTTACTGCACCATCTGTATCATTTTTGGCAGCTTTTTCAAATAATGCAATAGAGGCATCATCAAAAGTTTTCATATTCTGCCCTAAAATCCTTTGGAGCTGAGCAAATCCATTATCGCGGGCTAAATCAAAGGCATTTTTATCTTCTTTATTTTTAATCTGGATATCCGGCTTATGTTTTAAAAGCTCCCTGACCATTGGAGTATCCCCTGATAATGTAGCAGTCATCAGTGGAGTATTACCCATAGGGTCTTTTGCATTAATATCTGCCCCTGCTTTTATTAAATCATTTGTAATATCTGTATTTCCCTGCTGCACTGTCATCATAATGGGAGTGTAGCCTTTTTTATTTTTTACATCAGGGTTTAATCCTTTTGATAAAAGGTTTTGCAGTGTATATTTATTATTTTCTACAGCAGCTTTCATAACAGCGCCATCGCCTTTATTATCAACTACTGCAGGATTTGCACCTTTTTTCATTAAATTTTCAACTGTTTTTGTATTGCCTGTTCTTGCTGCTATTAAAAGAGGTGTTTCACCGTCACTGTTTCTGTCTTCTAATTTTGCACCGTTATCTATTAATAAATCTGTAACATAAGTATTAGGTGAAGCAGCTGCATACATTAATGGAGTATTGCCGCCGTTATCTCTGTCATTTACAGGAAGCCCTGCTTTTAAAAGCCTGTCTACTGTATCATAAAGCCCGTAGTTTGAAGCAATATGCAGTGCAGACTGATTATTTTTGTTTTTATGTTTTGCATTTATTCCTTTATCAAGCAGCAGGTTTGCAATATCTTCATCACCATTTCCAATAGCTGCAATTAATGCATTATCTAAAGTTTCTGGGTTTAGTTCATTAATATTTGCATTATTATCTAAAAGCTTTAAAAGCCTGTCGTATTGTCCGTTTGTGGCTGCTGTAATTAATGGTCTGTCTAAAACAACAGCGTTTTTATTGATTTTATTAAATGTTTTATCGCCTTCAACTTTTGGTGTGTCTTGTATTTCAGACTGATAAGAATACATATTTTGTGACTGGTTAGCTAAATCTAAGTCATTAAGCAGTACAAGGTGGTTTAACTCTTCCTTATTATATAAAGCTGAGGCATCTACTGCTATCATTTTAGTAAAGCCTTTATTATTTTTTCCTGGAAGCAGTTCTTTTAAAATGAAAGCATCTTGTGGAGCAAATTTACTTAAATATGTTCTTACATCATCCTGTGGCATTTCATATACACCGCCCCCTGCAAAATCTATAATTAAACCAAAATCAGCACCATTTGCAGAAAGGGGCTTACTGCTGAAAGCATTCCAGCCGTTAATATCATTATTCAGTATAACAGGCACAGAAGATGAGCCTATTTTTTCAAAAGTTAGTGAAATATTTTTCTTATTCTGCGGAAGTCTGAAAAATACAGGCAGATTTACTTCTTTTTTATTTACTTTATATAAAAAAGTTTCTTTAGATGCACCTTTTTGAGTAGAAGGGTCTTTAAATATATTGTTTTTATTGGCACAGCCTAAAGCTGTTAAGATTATTGTAACTATAATTAATATTCTGCGCATGCTCATAAGCTCCTTACTGAATAATATAAATATAGCAAAGCAAGAAATATGCCATTATATGAATTTTAATAATTCTAGTAAAATCTTATATAAAATTCAAGAACTACTTGTATAAAATTAATAATTAATATACATTAACTATATATAAGATGATTTTTGCGCGAAGATTATCTTATCCAATAGCATGTATACCAGCAGGAAAACGGCGGTATATTTGTGCATATTTTTTAAAATCATATTAGGAGCGAAATATGAGTATCGAAACAATCGGGCTTAGAGCTGTCATTACTACTGACCCTCGTCCAAGAGATTATGTTAATAAAAATATAGCTGTTGCAAAAGCACGCAGAGATTATTTTGGTGAAAGTCTTAAACTTTCTCAAATGGCTGTAAATAAAAGAATAGAAATGGAATCTGAAACAATAGCAGCAGTTAACAGGCTTAATAAAAACGGCCAGTGGTCACCTGAGCCAAACCTTACTTATCATAAGTCATTAAAAATAGGCAGTGCATATTCTGCTATGGCGCAGGCTGCTAGAAGATTCGACATGACTGTATAACTTTGTTATAATTTAATACCTGTTTGTTACAATTATTTTCTTGCATTTATGTAAAATGTGGTTATAATTGAATTAGTAATATTAATAATATTATTATATAATTGCGGGGGTGTGTAATATGAACCTTACTATTGCACAGAAAATATTTTTATCTATTGCAGGTATATTAGTATTTTCATTTATTAATGGAGCATATGCAGTATATACTACCACTAAATCGGCTAATGGAGCAGAAGTGGTTGCCACAGATTTAGCTCAGGCTAATACTATCATGTCACGTATTAACTTTAATAATATGTATCTTCAGTATACAATATTAGGTTATACAATGATGGCGACTCAAGAAAGATATGATACTATATATAAATTAATAGATGAGATTAAAAAAGACTTAGATACATATGAAAAATATGTAAAGCTTCCTAAAACAAAAACTCACTCACCTAAAACAGTTGCAGAATTTGCTCAGTATAAAAAAGATATGCTGGATTATTTAACAATAGTAGATAGAAATACTCAGCTTTTGAAACAGGCATCTGTTTTTGAAGAAAACTTTAATAAAGATACTGATAATATGGTATCTTCAGTAGATAAAGCACTTGAAGCAGTTAATAATAATGAAGAATATCTTGATGTAATCAGCTCATTAAATAATATAAACACAATCACATTAAGTGTAAAAAGCGGTATTAAAGAAATTATTATGACTAGAAACCTTTCTTTATTGAAAAATATTACATCAGTTGATGATGATTTAAAAAGAAATCTTGCCTATCTGCAGACTCTTGACAGACCAAGAGTGCTTGTAACAGAAGTAGACAATATTGAAAAAAACTTTATTAGTGCAAATAAAAATATAGGCGAAATTATAAAAATCTATACCGATGTTGTAGAAGTTGAGAAAAATCGTTTCACTTATGCAGCACTTGCAAGAGATGAAAACACAAAATTTGGCGGCTATATTACAGGCAGTGTGGAAAGAGAAGCTAGAAAAGTAAATGTTGCCTTGCAGCAGGCTAATGTGGTTATAGTAGTATTTTTCTTAATTATGGTAGTAGTTGCAGTATTTGCTATTTTTTACCTGCAGATAAGTGTAATAAGAGAATTGCGCAAATTTATAGTTAGTGTTGGTAATTTAACTTCTGGTGAAGGTGATTTAACTGTCCGTATAAAAGCTGCCCATAAAGATGAACTTAATGAGCTGGCAGAAAACTTTAATAGATTTATTGCTAATGTTCAGCAGATTGTGCAGGAAGTTAAAGAAGCGTCAGATGATGTTGCAAGTGGTAACAACCAGCTTGCTGCAACTATGGAAGAGCTTGCTACAACATTTAATTCTCAGGCAGAGCAGATTTCAAGTATAGTTAATGATATGCAGACTATCAGCCAGTCATCAAAAGAATCTTCTTCAAATCTTTCCGAAGTTCTTGATATTATGCATGAATCAGCAGAGCAGACAAATCATGGTCAGGAACAGCTTTCAGTTGTAAAAAATTCTATTATGGAAATACATGAAAAATCTGATAATCTTTCAAGAACTATTGATGAACTTTCTGAAAGTTCAAAACAGATTGGTGAAATATTAGTTGTTATTAATGATATAGCTAACCAAACTAACCTTTTAGCACTTAATGCAGCTATTGAAGCAGCTCGTGCTGGGGAAGCAGGACGCGGTTTTGCAGTTGTTGCTGATGAAGTTAGAAAACTTGCAGAAAGAACTACTAAAGCAACAAGCGAAATAGAAACTATTATTACTACACTGCAGCAGGAATCAGAAAAAGCATCTAATGAAATGAGAGCATCTGGGGAAGCAGTTATTCGAGGTGTTGAAGTGATTGAAGAAACATCAAAAGCATTTGAACATGTTGTAAATGGTGTGGATAGAGCAGTAAGCAACACAAATAATGTAGTTATGGGTGTAAGTGAGCAAAACTGCCTTATTCAAGATATAGATGATAAAACACAGATTGTAGCTTCAGGTGTAGAAGAAAGTAACTCTGCAGTATCTGAAGTAGCATTAACTGTCAGCCATCTGCAGGAAAGAGCAGAACAGCTTAAAAATATTGTAAGACAATTTAAATCATAAAATTTAAATTAAGTTTATAAAAGTTATTAAAGGCTGCATATTTATAAGTATGCAGCCTTTTTTATGCAGCTATATTTTTTAATAATATGCAGTAATAAATGTATGTTTATTTTATAGTAGATATATGTTTTTATTTATAGATTTGTGTTATGATATATGCTTTATTATAAACATAAACCTTTGGAAATGAATATTATGCAGTAAAATATAGCAATATATTTTTTAATAAAAAACTGCACCTAAGTGATTAAGTGCAGTTATAAATAAAGTATTTATATATTTATTTTGTTATTAATTCTACTTCTGCATTTTTTATAGAGTTAAGCATTTTTCTATAGCCTGTAATATCAAAAGAGTTAATAGTTTCAGATAATGATTTATTATCTTTTTCTAATAAACTCATAGATATAGTATTGCCGCTTAAAAGAAATTTTTCAAGCTGGTTATAGTTTTCTTTCGTTCTGTTATCTTCATCTACTGCTCTTTTATAAACAGCATTTTTTATTTTATCATTAATTGTATTATTATCAAGCTCAGCAATCTGCATAAATTTTGATATTACAGTGTTTTTTAATCCTTTATCACTAAAATCAAGGGTAAATGATGCTGGTCTGCTGTTGAATATATTGTTATATATAACTTTTGTGTCATTATCATAAACATTTGGCACTTTCATTTGACCTTGAAAAAGCCCAATATTATCAGCATTTATATTAAATGTTACTATTTTAAAATCTTTAGATACTTTACCTAATGTATATGTAATACGGCCCTGAAAGTTTATATTATCATATCCTAATTTAGAAGCATATTCTCCATACTCATTAAATATTTTTGCACCTGTATAAGCTGTGCCGCCTTTTAAATCTGCCTGCACATTTAGAGGAACGGGTGTGCCTGATACAATATGGTTAAACTCTGCTTCTTTAATAAAGAAAGCCTTTTCTTCATAGCATGAAATAAGAATATCTGATATTTTTAAGTGCCTGTTTAAAATATTATATGAAACACCGCCATACTTAATAGAACATGTCCCCTGCATAGATTTTGTAAATTCTGCCACTTTTGATTTTGCATTGGCATTTGCAATAAGATAAGCTGCTATAGGAGCAATAATTACTAAAAATATTATAATAGATACTACAAATATAATTATTTTCTTTCTGCTTAAAGCCATAATACACCATACCATATAAATTTATTAATTATTTTTATATTAAAGCTTGTAAAAAGTAAATAAAAAACTAGACACTGAGTATATAATGATTTTTCTTATGCTCAAGAAATTATAATCATAGAAATATGAAAAGATTATTTATGCAGGCAAAAATATCTGCCTGCACATTAGTCTTTGCTTAGTTTTAATGACTGATGACGAAGGTTTTCTACAAGCATAGAAAGCTCATCAATAGATTTATCTAAATCTGAAAGTGTTTGCTGTGCTGTATTAATAAGTGTATGAGATATTTCTATATCGTTTGAAATATTATATTCTTTTCTCATAATTTCATTCATAGCTCGCTCCATAATGGTTTCATCATGAAGATTATCTTGCAAATGTCGTGCCAAATTACTCATAGTATTATCCTCCATACATATTATCGGATAATATGTTTTTTTCTTAATTGAATTATTAAATATTTTTATATATGATTGTAAAAAATATTATTTTTTTGCTGTAGCATATATTAAGGAGCAGATTATGATATATATAACTGATGAAATAATAGATAAAATTATAAAAGAAGATATGCCTTATTCTGATATTACAACAGAAATGCTGGGTATTGGAGAAGAAAAAGGTATTATTTCATTTTATACAAGAAGTGAAGGTGTGATAGCTGGTGCAGAAATTGCAGGAAAAATTTTCACGAAATTAGGCTGCGAAGTATTATCAAAAGTAGAGAGTGGAGAAAAACTTTCTACAGATAGTCTTATTTTACAGGCAAAAGGAAAAGCCTGTGCACTGCATACTGGCTGGAAAGTATCATTAAATACCTTAGAATATCTTTCAGGTATTGCATCTTTATGCAGGGAAATGGCAGATGCTGCCCATTCAGTTAATAAAAATGTAGTCCTTGCAGCTACAAGGAAATCTATGCCACTTTCAAGAGAGCTTGTAACATTAGCATTTCAGGCAGGCGGTGTTGCTGCTCACAGATTAGGGCTTTCTGAAACAGTGCTTATATTTAAGCAGCATTTAGAGTTTATTGGCGGGCTTGATAATTTAGAAAAAGTAATAAAATCATCAAATCATAAAATGGTAGAAAAAAAGATAATATTAGAAACAGAAAATATACAGGACAGTTTAAAAGCACTTCATTATGATTTTATTGACGGTCTGCAGCTTGATAAATTATCACCTGATGAAATAAAAAATATAGTAACAGAAAAAAATAAAATTAACCCAAAAATACTTATACTTGCAGCTGGTGGTATAAATAAAGGCAACATTAAAGAATATGCCAAAGCTATGCCTGATGTGATAGTATCATCAGCTTTTTTTCATGCAAAACCCCTTGATATTAAAGCTGTAATAGAGAAAGAATAGTAATTTATATTTATGTAATAAATAAGTGTTTTTTGTTGTTTTTTCTCCACTACTTACTTTACAAAAATTAAAAAAAGACTATAATAGCAGATAAGCATATTTATATTTAAAATATGAGGTTGTGCTATGGCAAAAAGTGAAATAAAAATAAATAAAGAAAGGTGCAAAGGCTGCGAAATATGTGTTGTGCTTTGTCCTGCACAGGTACTTGATATGCAGGATTTTAAAGTACATGTTGCAGATATAGAAAAATGCACAGCCTGTATGCAGTGCGAGTTAAGATGTCCTGATTTTGCAATAGAAGTAACGAGGTTATAGTATGGAAAGAGAGCGTAAGTTTTTACAAGGCAACGATGCCGTTGCATTAGGTGCGTTATATGCAGGCTGTAAATTTTTTGCAGGCTATCCTATTACCCCGTCAACAGAAGTTGCAGAGCGTCTTGCTGCCTGGCTTCCTTCTCATGGTGGCAGGTTTATACAAATGGAAGATGAAATCAGTGCAATGGCAGCAGTAATTGGTGCTTCTCTTGCTGGTGCTAAGTCACTTACTGCCACAAGCGGCCCTGGAATGTCATTAAAATTAGAAAATTTAGGTTACGGCTATATGGCAGAAGTGCCATGTGTTATTTTAAATGTTATGCGCGGCGGTCCTTCAACTGGGACTCCAACAGGTCCAGGTCAGTCTGATATTATGCAGGCTCGCTGGGGCACTCATGGTGACCATCCTTGTATTGCTCTTACTCCATCTACAGTATATGAGCAGTTCAGCCAGACAGTTAGAGCATTTAATTTAGCAGAAAAATACCGTATGCCGGTAATTATATTATCAGATGAAATTATAGGTCATATGAGAGAAGCAATAGAAATCCCTGCAAAAGGGGAATTAGAAGTAATAGATAGAATGATGCCTGCATGCAGTGCAGAAGACTATAAGCCTTATGATAACAGTCAGCTTGTTTCTCCACTTGCTCCATTTGGTGCAGGCTATCGTTATCATGTAACAGGTCTTAACCATGATGAATACGGCTTTCCAACAAACAGCTCTAGATTAATAGGTCTGCAGGAAGAAAGGCTTTTAGCAAAAGTAGAAGAAAACTATGATGATATAGTATTAACAGAACATTTTCACTGCGACGATGCAGAATATATTATTTTTGCTTTTGGCAGTTCTGCAAGAGCTTCAAAAGATGCAGTGCTTAATCTAAGAAAAAAAGGTATAAAGGCAGGGCTTTTAAAACCACTGACTATTTGGCCTTTCCCAGATAAAGATATACTTAAATATGCAGGAAAAGTAAAAGGATTTTTAGTGCCTGAATTAAGTCTTGGCCAGACTGTAAGGGAAGTAAGCAGGGCAGTTGGCGGCAGATGTAAGGTAGAGCATATATACAGGGTAGATAGTGAGCCTATCTCACCTGCACAAATAGAAAAAGCAGTGGAGGCGATGTAATGGCTTATAATTATGAAGAATATATTAGAAAAGGCAGACTTCCACATATATGGTGCCCAGGCTGCGGCTATGGAATAATTATGAAATCTATGATTAGGGCAATAGCAGATATGGGCTGGAGCAAAGATGAAACAGTTATTGCTTCAGGTATAGGGTGTGCAAGCCGTCTGCCAGGTTATCTTGATTTTAATACACTGCATACAACTCACGGTAGAAGTTTAGCTTTTGCAACAGGTATAAAACTTGCAAACCCTGCATTAAAAATAGTTGCTCTTGGCGGCGATGGCGATATGAGTGCTATTGGCGGCAACCATTTTATACATGCCTGCAGAAGAAATATTGATATGACAGTTATTATATTTAACAATAATATTTATGGTATGACAGGGGGCCAGTATTCCCCAACTACTCCAGCAGGAGCAAAAGCAACAACAGCACCTTTTGGTATGCTTGAGCCTGATTTTGATTTATGTAAGCTTGCAATTGCAGCAGGAGCAACATTTGTTGGCAGAAGCACATCTTATCATGCACTGCCTATGGAAAAACTTTTTAAAGAAGCATTTTCTCATAAAGGTCTTTCTGTTGTGGAAATTATTACAGGCTGCCCAACAGGCTTTGGCAGAAAAAATAATCAAAAAACACCTGCCAGTATGCTTTTATGGCAGAAAGACCATGCAGTGACACAGAAAATGGCAGAAAAAATGAGTGCAGAAGAATTAGAAGGTAAATTTGTTACAGGTATTCTGCATCAAGATACAAGTAAAAATGAATATGTAGAAAATTATGATAAAGTTACTGGTTTTACGCTGGAGCAGGGAGGTAAATAATGAGATACGATATAAGATTTTCAGGCTCTGGCGGTCAGGGTATTATTACAGCAGGTATATTATTAGCTCAGGCTGCAGCAATAAAAGGCGGAAAAAATGCAGTGCAGAGCCAGTCATACGGTCCAGAAGCAAGGGGCGGAGCCAGTAAAGCAGAAGTAATTATCAGCGATGATGAAATAAATTATCCGAAAATTGTAAGCCCTGATATTGTAATATCATTAACACAGGAAGCTTATAATAAATATGCAGTAGATTTAAAAGATGATGCGGTAGTGATTGTAGATACCACAATGGTGCATGAATATGATAATAAAAAACATAAAACTTATGATGTGCCAGTAATTGGTGCAGTATCAAAAGAGTTAGGAAGTGCAGTATCTGCAAATATTGCAATACTTGGTGCAGTTAATGAAATATGCTCTATTGTAAAACATGAATGGCTTTTAGATGTTATTGTTAATAACTTTCCTGCTCGTGCTGCTGAAAATAATAAAAAAGCATACAGTATAGGCATAGAGCTTGCCAAAAAAGCATTAGGAGAATAATATAAATGAGTGAAAATCCACTTTATAAAAAAGCATATTTCCAGTGTGCAAGAAGGGCTATTCTTGAAAATGAAGTGTTAATGAAAAAATTTATAGCTGAAAAGGTAAAAGATAACTACAGCGATGAAAAACTAATCAGACTAAATGAACTGCTTACAAAAATGTATGATAATGATATGTTTGATTTAATAATGGGAACAAAATCAGCTGAAGATTTAAAAGATTTATATGATTATGAAATATGCAAAGAAATAGAAGCATATGCAAAAGAATTACAGGCAAAAGGTGAAGCAATAATATAGCATATATTCAAAAAAAACGGCTGCAGATAAACTTGAAGTAAGGACAGTTTTAAAATTAGAATAAGCTTTGAAAAAGTAAAAGCTGATAATAAAACTACAAATATATAAGTTAAGTGATATTGAATAATTATTATATAAAACTGGTAGAATGTAGAATTTTACCAGTTTTTTATTTGCAGTTTTATTTAATATTTAAATCCACCATTATTTTTTTATTACTTTTTATATTTTTATCATCGTTTATCACTTTACAGGAAAAACCATTACAAACTACTGTTTTATCTTGTTTTTTCTCCTTATTTTTATCTGTTTTCTTATCTGCATTGTTACTGCATTTTTGCATTTTACTCTCCAAGAACGCTTACTAAAGCATTATATGCAATATCTACAGCAGTATCCAGCTGTTCTTTTGTAATGATTAATGCAGGGTTAAAGTAAAGCACATTTCCAAGTGGTCTTAATATTAATCCATTTTCAAGTGCTTTTTTATATATCTGGTATCCCATTCTCTTATCGGCACTAAAAGGTGTTTTATTATTTTTATCTTCCACAAGCTCCATAGCATTTATAAGCCCTATATGGCGGATTTCGCCAATATTTTTGTGGTCTGCAAATCTTTCTGTCATTCTTTTGTGTAGATATTCTGCTGTTATTTGTGCTTTTTCTATTATTTTATCATGCTCTAAAATATCAAGCACTGCATTTGCTGCAGCACAGCCTAATGGGTTTCCGCTGTATGTATGAGAGTGCATAAATGCTTTGCCCTTATTATAATCATCATAAAAAGCATAATATATTTCATCAGTTGTCATGGTGATAGACATAGGCATATAGCCGCCTGTTAAACCTTTTGATATACACATTATATCTGGGCTGACACCAGCATGGTCAAAGGCAAACATTTTGCCAGTTCTGCCAAAGCCTGTTGCAATCTCATCAGCTATTAAAATAACGCCGTATTTATTGCAAATTTCTCTTAATTTGATAAGATACTCTTTTGGATATATTCGCATACCAGCACTGCCCTGCAAAAGAGGCTCTAATATAATAGCACATGTTTCTCTGCCGTATTTTTCAAAAGCGGCTTCTGCATATATAAAACATTCTGTGCTGCATGTATCTCTGTGTTTATTAAAAGGGCATCTGTAGCAGTCTGGCGCAGTTACTCTTATAGAATCTATTAAAATAGGCTCATAAATTTTAGCATATAAATCAAGAGCACCAACAGATAATGCTCCTATTGTTTCCCCGTGGTAGCCTTCACTTAAACACATAAATCTTCTTTTTTCTGGGTGGCCGCTTTGGTACTGGTATTGAAAGCTCATTTTTAATGCACTTTCAACAGCAGCTGAGCCATTATCAGAGAAATTACACTTATTTAAGCCTTTTGGTGCAATCTTAACTAATTTTTCGCTTAAATTAATTGCACCAGTGTGAGAAAAATTAGCAAATATTACATGCTCTAATTTATCAAGCTGTTCTTTTACTGCACTGCTTATTTTTTCATTACAGTGCCCTAGAAGGTTGCACCACCAGGAGCTTATTATATCAATATATTCTTTGCCGTATATATCATATAAATATATACCTTTTCCTTTTTCTATAATCATAGGGGCAAGGCTTTCATAGTCTTTCATTTGTGAGCAGGGGTGCCAGATATATTTTAAGTCTTTTTCTTCCAGTGTAATATTTTCTGCCATTTTATTCTCCGAATATGCTTTTTAAATCAATATTTATACTGCTGTCTTTATGATTTACTACTGAAAGCAGCTTAAGTCTTGAATGTTTTATAATAAATTTTATATTTTCCTGTTCTATAAGGCTGTCTTTATAATCATTAAATATTATGCCTTTTATATCTATCTGCTTATCTCTCATATAGTATATGGAAAGCATAACATTATTTATTGCTCCAAGAGTTGTATTTGCAACTAAAATACATGATGTATCAAGTGATTTTATAATTTCTTTTGTATATACTGGCTCAAAATCATCAGTAAAGGGGCAGAATATACCGCCAGCACCTTCTATTAAAATATATTCATATTTTTCTGAAAGTTTTTTATAATCCTGCACTACTTTTTCCATATTAAATGGTTTATTTTCAAGTTTTGCAGAAAGATGAGGCGAAGCAGGGTATTCATAAATAAAAGAACCCATATTTTTAGTATCTTCATTTAAGCCGCTTATTTTTTTTACATATTCAATATCACCTGCATAAATTTGACCATCTTTATTTTCAGCACCGCTTAAAACAGGCTTAAAATAGCAGGCGTTTATATTTTCACTTACCATTTTTTTCATAATTAAGGCAGAAACATAAGTTTTGCCTATATCTGTGCCTGTTCCTGTAACAAATATAGATTTACTCAATTTATCAGCTCCACAATATAGCCTGTTTCTTTTATAATCTGCATATCAGTATCTACAGATATGCCGTAAGTTGTAAGCATATCACCAGTGATTGCAGCATTTGCTCCAGATAGAAATGCTTTTTTACCTTTATCTGATAAATGTGTTCTGCCGCCAGCAAGGCGTATAAAAGCATCTGGTAGAATAAAGCGAAATATGGCTATTGTTTTTAATATTTCTTCTTCGCTTAATGGCTTATTATTTTCATAAGGGGTGCCTTTTACAGGGGATAAAATATTTACAGGCACAGATTTAATACCTAATTCTTTTAAAGAAAAAGCTAAATCAATCCTGTCCTGCATACTTTCACCAAGCCCAATAATACCGCCGCTGCATACAGAAAGACCTGATTTTAATGCAGCTTTTAAAGCATTTACTTTGTCATCAAAAGTGTGGGTTGTGCATACATCAGGGAAAAAGTTTTTAGATGCTTCAAGATTGTTATGCACTCTTTCAAGCCCTGCATCTTTTAACTTTTTAAAATTTTCATCAGTCAGCAGTCCAAGGGAAGCACATATTGAAATATTTGATTTTGATTTAATCTCTTTTATAGTTTCTGCAAGTATTTCCACATCTTTATCTGTTAATGCTTTGCCGGAAGTAACAATAGAAAAACGCAGCACACCTTTTTCTGCCATATATAAAGCATTTTTTACAATAGTATCTTTATCAAGCAGTGGATATTCATTAATATTTGTTTGATAATGGGCAGACTGAGCACAAAATTTACAGTTTTCACTGCATTTTCCGCTTTTTGCATTAATAATAGAGCATACATCAAAAATATTGCTGCAAAAATGCTTTCTAATTTCATCTGCTGCTTTTAAAAGTTCCTTTAATGGAGCATCTGTTAATAAAAGAGCTTCATTGTAAGTTATTTTTTCACCAGATATAATTTTATCTTTTATCTTATTTATCATTTTGACTATCCTTATTCATAACAGGTTTTAATTTTAAAGCAATACGGGCAGATAAAAGGCATAACAGCAAATCACCAGGCACAGTATATACAAAACAGAAAAGGAAAATTTCCTTAAAAGTTAATGTATTTTGTATTACATAGTGAGAGATTATATAATAATAAGGGATACCTATAATATGTAAAATCATTAGTCCGCAGAATGCAGCAAGCATATAGTTTTTTGTATTAGGCTGCATTCTAGAAGAAATAAGCCCTGTTAAAAAAGCAGCTAAAATAAAACCAATAATATAACCAAAAGTAGGAAATAAAACATAAGTAATACCACCTCCAGCAGTAAAAACAGGAAGCCCGATAAGCCCAAGAGCAGCATAAAGCAGCACACTTAATCCGCCGTATTTTGCACCAAGTAAAAGTCCTGCAAGAGAAACAAATAAAAACTGCAGTGTAAATGGTATCACTGGAACAGGGATTTTAATAAATGCTCCAAGTATAATCAATGTAGTAAAAAGACCAGTATAAGCTGCATACCTAGTGTTATTTTGTGTCATAAATTTAAACTTACCTCGCAAGAATTTAGATTTTCTTCTATGCCGTTTTCAAGCAGAACAGAAAGTCTGCATTTATCATCAATACCTTTTACAAAGGCTTTCTGCATAATGCCGTCCTTTTCAATCATTACATTTTTACCTGTTAGAAATGACCGCGATTTATATGTATTTAGAAATGTCATGCTGGATAAATTTTTATAATAATCATAAAATATATCTATTACCTTTGCAGTAATCTCACATCTTATTTTATTATCAAACATATCTCTGCAGAAAG
Organism: uncultured Mucispirillum sp.; assembly: GCA_944326705.1. Classification (GTDB taxonomy): domain Bacteria; phylum Chrysiogenota; class Deferribacteres; order Deferribacterales; family Mucispirillaceae; genus Mucispirillum. The sequence continues at coordinate 39,582 of CALVEY010000011.1, read as the reverse complement.
CTGCACCTGCAATATTTTTTATATCTTTATGATAATTTTTTTCCGGCTCAAATATATTTATACCGATGCCAAGAGCTGCATAATCAATTGTGCCGCTTTCCATATCAATATGAGCTTCTGTTAATATGCCGCATATTTTTTTACCTTTATAATATACATCGTTTACCCATTTTATTTCAGTATCTATATTATAAAGCTGCTTAATAGCTTCTGTAACAGCTGCAGCTGCTGCCGTTGTAATATATAAGCTTTCAGAAAAATGAAGATTTGGCCTTAAAAGTATGGAGAAATAAGTGCCTGCATTATCTGGCGAATAAAATATTCTGCCCTTTCTGCCTCTGCCGTGACTTTGGCTGTCTGCTACAACTGCAGTAAACTCTTCTCTGCCATTTTTACCGTATTCCATAATAATATCATTTGTAGAAGTAACAGTAGGAATATATTCTATTTTTACAGGGGACTGCATATATGATTTAATAATTTCGCCAGTAAATATACCGCTGCCGTCTAATGTATAGCCTTTATTCTGCACAGCATAAATATTGTAACCATCCTGCCTAAGACTGTTTACTGCTTTCCAAACAGCATTACGGCTTACATTAAAAACTTCTGCTAAATACTGCCCAGAAATAAATTCTGTTTCTTTTTTATTTAAAAGGTTAAGTATTTTTTCCTTTAATTTCATTTTTCCACCATTTAAATAATAATACACATAAAAATCTTATTGTCAACTTATTTTGTGTTAGTGGTTGACAATAGAACGTTCTTTATGAAATAATAAAACAAAATACAGGTTTAATATTCAATTTTGAAAAAATATTGATAAATCAATAAATTATACTGTATATTTTTATAAAAATGATATATTATATCAAAATGAATAATAATGATTTTAGAAGCATAAAATACAAATGGATATATAATCCTGTTGATAAAAACCTGCTGGAAGAAACAGCATACAGACATAATATGCCTAAGCCTGTTGCTGAATTAATGCTTAAAAAAGGTATATCATCTCCAGATGATATTGAAACTTTTTTTAACGGTTCATTAAAATCTTTAAGAAATCCTTTTGAAATCAGCGATATGGAAAAAGCTGCAGAGCGTATTGCAAAAGCTGTTATGGACCATGAAAGTATATGTATTTATGGTGATTACGATGTGGACGGTGTTACAGCAACAGCTTTAATGTATATATTTTTAATGCAGTGCGGTGCAAATGTATCTTACTATATTCCAAACAGATTAGAAGAAGGCTATGGACTTAATAAAGAAGCTATAAAAGAAATAGCCGATAGAAAAACAAATCTTATTATTACAGTAGACTGCGGTATAAGTGCTATTGAAGAGGTACTTGAAGCATCTATGCTAGGCATGGATATAATTATTACAGACCACCACCAGCCCTCAAAAGAACTGCCTGTTGCAGCTTATGCAATAGTAAATCCTATGCGTGAAGATGATACATATCCAAATAAAACATTAGCAGGTGTGGGGGTAGCATTTAAAACTGTTATGGCTCTTAGGTTTGTGCTTAAAAAGTATGATTTTTTTAAACAGGAAGTGCCAAATATTCGCAACCTTTTAGATATTGTTACTCTTGGAACAATAGCAGATGTTATGCCTCTTGTTGATGAAAACAGAATATTTGTCCGTCATGGTTTAGAGCTTATGAGCGGCGAAAATGTGCGCATAGGAATAGATGAGCTTAAAAAAACAGTGGAAAGTTTAGCAGCATCTAAAAAAATGAAAACATCAAATATTGGCTTTCAGCTTGCTCCGCGAATAAATGCTATGGGCAGAATGGCAAGCTCAGATAAAAGTTTAAAACTGCTTGTTACTCAAAACAGAAGCGAAGCTAAACAGCTTGCATTAGAGCTTGATAATGAAAATAAATACAGGCAGATGATAGAGCGGGATATTCTGCAGCAGACTTATGATTTAATAGAGAAAAACCGCTATGCAGAGCTTATGTCTGGGCTTGTAATAGCTTCAGATAACTGGCATCCTGGAGTTATCGGTATTGTTGCATCAAGAGTGGTTGACAAATACTTTAAACCTACAGTTATCTTAACAGAAGATAATGGAGTGTATAAAGGCTCTGCAAGAAGTATTCCTGGTTTTCATTTATATGACGGCTTAAACAGTTTATCAGATATATTAATATCTTTTGGCGGCCATAAATATGCGGCAGGTGTGAAACTTGAAAAGAAAAACCTGGAAGAATTTAGAAACAGGTTTGATGAAGTAGTAAAATCTTCCTTAAAAGAAGAAGACTTTATTCCAGAAATATATATAGATGCAGAAATAGATTCAAAAGACATTACAAATGAAATAATGCAGTGGCTTGAAAAATTAGAGCCCTATGGCCAGGGAAATAAAGAGCCTGTATTTTTTATGAGAAATGTTTTTAAATATCAGGTAGAATCTTTTGTTGGTAAAGATTTAAACCATTTAAAATGCTTTTTTGAAAAAAATGGGCTTATTTTTGATGCTATTGGATTTAATATGAAAGAATATAAGTCATTAATAGCAGAAAATGATAAGTTTGATATCCTTTTTTCTCTTGTTCATAACACTTGGAAAAATACAAAAACTATACAGCTTAACTTAAAAGACATAAAAAAAGCTGATTAATTTTTAAAATTACTTGATACTTCTATCATTCCATTTTATAATACATATTAATTTTTATGGTATTTGCTTATGAGTATTCAAAAAACAATCAGACTTATGGATATTCAGGATAAAGTTTTAAGTAATAATCCTGAAGCCCAGATAGATAAATTAAATATTGCTTATGTTTATGCAGCCCAGCAGCACAGAGGGCAGATTAGGCAGAGTGGGGAGGCATACCTTTCTCACCCATTAAATGTTGCTTATATTCTTGCTGAAATGAAAATGGATGTGGACTGTATTATTGCAGGGCTTTTACATGACACTATTGAAGATACTGATACTACTTATGAAGTGATAGAAGAAATGTTTGGCTTATCAGTTGCGTTTTTAGTAGATGCAGTTTCAAAAATCAGTAAAATACCTTTCCAGTCAAAAGAAGAAAAACAGGCAGAATCTTTTAGAAAAATGCTTATATCAATGAGTGATGATATAAGAGTTATCATTATTAAGCTTGCAGACAGATTACACAATATGCGCACTATTGAAAGCTTAAGGGAAGATAAGCAGAAACGCATAGCAAGAGAAACTATGGATATTTATGCTCCACTTGCAGACAGGCTTGGTATTGCCTGGATAAAATGGGAGCTTGAAGACAGGGCGTTCCGCGTATTAAACCCAGAAATGTATTATGAAATACACCAGAAAGTGAAAATGAAACGTGGCGAGCGAGAAGAATATTTAAGCGAAGTTAAAGATATTATTTCTCTTGCTTTGCAGAAAGCAAATATTGAAGGAGAAATATCAGGCAGACCAAAGCATTTTTACAGCATATATTCTAAAATGATAAAAAAAGGCACATCTTTTGAAGATATTTTTGATTTACTTGCTCTTCGCGTTATTGTTAATACAAAATCAGACTGTTATTCTGCCCTTGGTATTATTCACTCTTTATGGACACCAATACCGCACAGAATAAAAGACTATATTGCAAATCCAAAAGCTAATATGTATCAGTCCATACATACTACTGTTATGGGACCTGGCGGCATGATGGTAGAATTTCAAATACGCACAAAAGAAATGCATAAAATAGCAGAAGAAGGGGTTGCAGCTCACTGGGCATATAAAGAGGGGCGAATATTTAACCCAAAAGAAGATAAGCAGTTTGTATGGCTTAGGCGTGCTTTAGAAGATGATAATAAAGAAAAACCACCTACTGAATTTGTAAATGCTATTAAAGAAGACGTATTTCAGGAACAGATATTTGTATTTACACCCCATGGTCATGTGGTAGAACTTCCTGTTGGCTCTACACCTATTGATTTTGCATACGCTATCCACTCTCAAGTTGGTCATACATGTGTTGGGGCAAAAATTAACGGCAGGATTGCACCATTAAAGGCAAAATTAAACAGCGGTGATAAAGTAGAGATTTTAACATCACAGACTCAAGAGCCTAGAAAAGACTGGCTGAATATTGTAAAAACTAACAGAGCTCATTCAAGAATAAGTGCATTTTTACGTAAAAAAGATGCAGAAAAAGCAATATTAACAGGCAGGGAGCTTTTAAATAAAGAGTTTAAACATTCAAACCTTGATTTTGATGAAATAATTTCAGATGAACAGAATTTGAAAAAAGCTCTTGATAAATTTTCAATGCATAGTCTTGAAGAATTGATTACTCATGTAGGTTTTGGTCAAATTTCGGCAAGAAAATTGCTACATCTTTTTTTACCTGATGTAAAAGAAGAAGAAATAGAAGTGAAACAGGCTTCCAGCAGGAAGGCAGAGCCCTTTAAAATCAGCGGTGTAGATAATATGATGATTAAAACTGCTAAATGCTGCTCGCCGCTGCCGGGAGATGCTATTAAAGGCTATGTTTCAACAGGCAGAGGGATAATTGTCCATAAGGCAGACTGTCCAAATATTGCAAAATTAGAAGAAAATAAAGACAGGATAGTGGATGTTGAGTGGGATAATTCTAATAAATTAAGTATGCCTGTTAAATATAAAGCAATACTTGAAGATATGCCTGGGGTATTTGTTGAAATATCCACTATTATAAAAGATATGGGCTTAAATATTTATGAAATGAATATAAAAAATTATGGTGACGGCACAGCAAAAATGGAATTTGTTGTTATGGTTACAAATAAACAGCAGTCGGATATGCTTTCTGAAAAAATATGCAGTAATAAGCATGTTATTTCAGTTAAACAAAGCTAATTATTTGGAGAATATATATGTTTAATGGAAAAAATATTTTAATTACAGGCGGCACAGGTACTTTTGGCAAACAGTTTGTCAAATATGTTGCTGAAAAATATAAACCAAATAAAATTATTATTTTTTCCAGAGATGAATTTAAACAGTATGAAATGGAGAGAAAATTTAGAAATATAGGCAATCTCCGTTTTTTTATAGGTGATGTAAGGGACAGGGACAGATTAAATCGTGCATTTTATGGTGTAGATTATGTAGTTCATGCAGCAGCGTCTAAGCAGGTAGTAGCAGCAGAATATAACCCTTTTGAAGCTATAAAAACAAATATTCTAGGTGCAGAAAATGTTATAGAAGCAGCTATTGATGCTGGTGTTAAAAAGGTAGTGGCATTATCTACTGATAAAGCTGCAAACCCTATTAACTTATATGGTGCTACAAAACTTGCAAGTGATAAACTTTTTGTGGCAGGTAATGCTTATGCAGGCGGCAGAGTTACAAGATTCAGCGTTGTTAGATATGGTAATGTACTTGGCAGCCGCGGTTCTGTTCTGCCATTATTTTTAGAGCAGAAGAAAAAAGGTGTTATCACCATAACTAACAGACAGATGACAAGATTTTGGATAACTATAGAGCAGGCTATTGAGCTTGTTATAAAAGCATTTCATGAAATGGAAGGGGGCGAAATATTTGTTCCTAAAATTCCATCTGCCACTATGGAAGAATTTGCAACAATTATTGCTCCAGAATGTAAAATAGAAGATATAGGTATAAGACCTGGTGAAAAAATGCATGAAGTAATGATACCAAGCGATGATGCACGCCATACATTAGAATTTGATGACCATTATAGAATTATGCCTGAATTTAGAAACTGGGAAAATTCTTCAAAACGATTTAATGGCAAAGTTCTGCCAGAAGGTTTCTGCTATTCAAGTGATAATAACCCTGAAAAAATAAACCCTGATTTTTTGCGCAAAATGGCAGAGGAAGTGCAGGAAAAAATTAACGAAATGGCAAAGTAAGATGAATAAAATTACTTACGGCAGACAGACTATTAATCAAGATGATATAGATGAAGTTATAAAAGCATTAAAATCGCCAACTATTACTCAGGGAGAATATGTGCCGGCATTTGAAGATGCGTTGAAAGAGTATACTGGTGCAAAATATGCTGTTGCTGTATCTTCAGGCACTGCTGCACTGCATACAGTTTATGCTGCTCTTGGATTAAAAGAAAATGATGAAATAATTACATGCCCTAATACTTTTGCAGCAACAAGCAACGCAGCACTTTATTTAAATGCTAAACCTAAGTTTGCAGATATAAATGCAGATGATTTTTTAATAGATGAGAATAAAATAAATCCACTTATTACAAAAAATACAAAAATAATCACACCTATTCATTATGCAGGGCTTACCTGTAATATGGAAGAAATAAATAAAACTGCAAAAAATCATAATATTAAAATAGTAGAAGATGCCTGCCATGCACTGGGAAGCTATTATAAAAACAGCAAAACTGGAAGCTGTGAATATTCTGATGCAGCAGTTTTCAGCTTTCACCCTGTAAAGCATATAACTACTGCAGAAGGTGGAGCAGTTCTTACAAATGATGAAGAAGTTTATAAAAAATGTTTATTATACCGCAGTCATGGTATGGAAAAAGTTAATTTTAAAAATACACCAGACAGCCCCGCATACCATGAAATGCAGCTTTTAGGCTATAATTACAGAATGACAGATATTCAAGCTGCTCTTGGTATCAGCCAGCTTAAAAAAATAGAAAGCTTTGTAAAAAGAAGATTAGAGATTGCAGATATATATTATGAAGCATTTAAAAACAGCTCTAAAATAAAACTGCAGAAAAAATACGGTGACAGGCTTAATTCTCACCATTTATTTTCAGTAGTTTTTGAAAGTAATGATTTAAGAGATAAAGTCTTTTATTACTTAAAAGAAAGTAATATATTTACTCAAATCCATTATATGCCTGTAAACAAGCACCCATACTATGAAGCTTTAGGGTATAATTACAAAGATACACCACTTGCTTATGATTTTTACAGATGTGAGCTTTCTCTGCCAGTTTATCCACTTTTAACAAATGAAGAAGTTTATTTTGTAATAGATAAAATAAATAATGTATTAAAGGCGCTGTAATGAAAACAGGTATAGTTATTCAGGCAAGGCGTTCATCTACAAGACTGAAAGATAAAATATTAATGGAACTTCCTGCAGGAAGCGGCATATCTATGCTTGGAAGAGTTATTAAGCGGGCTAAAAAAGCATGTGATATGGTTATTCTTGCTACAAGTGACCATGAAGATGATGATTTAACAGAGCAGGAAGCTTTAAAATATGGGGCAAATGTATACAGGGGCAGCCTTGATGATGTGCTTATGCGGTATATTAAAGCATGTGAAAAATTTGGAATAGACAGAGTTGTCCGCATAACAGCAGACTGCCCATGTATTGATGATGAAGTAATAAAAGAATGTATAAATATTCATGAAAATTCATCTGTTGATTATGTATCTAATGTGGAAAAACGGACTTTCCCCCATGGGCTTGATACTGAAGTTATAACTTTTGAAGCATTAAAAAGAATAGACAGGGAAGAAAAAGATATAAAAGTCAGGGAGCATGTAACATGGCATGCAAGAAGAAATGACAGCTACAGTAAAATAGATGTGCTTGAAAAAAATGGGCATAATTATTCAGATATCCGCATAACTGTTGATACCTATGAAGATTATGCTTTAATGAACTTAATCTATTTTATGCTGGGCGATGATTTTAATTATAAAGATATAGTTAACCTTTTTGAGAAAAACCCATGGCTTAAAATGTTAAATAATAATATATATCAGAAATATGTATTTAAAAACAGAGAAGAAGAGCTTGCAGAAGCAGTTAAGCTTTTAGAGTTAAATAGTATGTATAATGCAAAAAAAATAATAGAGGATAATAAATGAATATACTGCTTTTAGGTGAAAAATGCAGTTTAATAAATGATTATCTAGTATCACTTGGTCATGATACATATATATTTACTGATAAATTAAATGAAGAAAATGTATCAGGTTATGATTTTATTATCAGTTTTGGTTACAGGCATATTATAAAGCAGGAAATTATTGACTTATTTCCTAATAAAATTATAAATATGCATATTTCACTGCTTCCATATAATAAAGGTGCAGACCCTAACTTATGGAGCTATTTAGAAAACAGCCCAAAAGGTGTTACAATCCATAAAATAGATAAAGGGCTTGATACTGGCGATATTATTCTGCAGAAAGAAGTGCAGGATAATGTAAATGATACACTTAAAACAAGCTATGACAGGCTTATAGTTGAGATTGTAAAACTTTTTACAGATAATGCAGAAAATATTTTAAATAATAAAATAAAAGCACATAAGCAGCAGGGCTTAGGTTCGCTGCATTATTTAAAAGATAAAGAAAAATATATATATTTGCTTGAAAAATCAGGATATGATACGCCTGTAAAAGATTTAGCAGGAAAAGCGTTAATATGAAAATAGCAGATTTTGAAATAGGAAAAGAAAAAACATTTATTGTAGCAGAGCTTTCTGCAAACCATAACGGCAGCCTTGATTTAGCTGTTAAAACTATAGAGGCGGCAGCTCGTGCTGGAGCAGATGCTGTAAAGTTGCAGACATACCGTGCAGATACTATTACCCTTAATTCTGATAATAAAAACTTTATTATAAAAGGCGGTTCTTTATGGGACGGCTTAACATATTATCAGCTTTATGATAAAGCATATACTCCATGGCAGTGGCATAAAATATTAAAAGAAACTGCTGATAAATTAGGGCTTATACTTTTTTCTTCCCCTTTTGATAAAGAGGCAGTAGATTTTTTAGAAGAATTAAATATGCCAGCATATAAAATAGCATCTTTTGAAATAAATGATTTGCCTTTAATAGAATATGCTGCTAAAAAAAATAAACCTGTTATTATTTCAACAGGTGTGGCAGATTTTAATGAAATAGAAGATGCAGTTAATGTATGCAGAAATGTAGGAAATAATGATATTATACTTTTAAAATGCACAAGCAGTTATCCTGCCCCTATAGAAGAAGCAAATCTTTTAATGATAAAAAAGATGAGTGAAGATTTTAACTGTATCACTGGTCTTTCTGACCATACACTTTCTAATATTACAGCAGTAACATCTGTCGCACTTGGAGCAAAAGTTATTGAAAAGCATTTTATACTTGATAAATCAATAAATTCTCCAGATGCTGCATTTTCTCTTGATGAAAAAGAATTTAAGCAGCTTGTAGATGATATTAGAACAGTTGAAAAAGCTCTTGGAAAAATAGATTATAAAATAAGCCTAGCAGGGCAGAAAAACAGACACTTTATGCGCAGCCTTTATGTTACAAAAGATATGAAAAAAGGTGATATTTTTACTGCTGAAAATATTGGCTCATATCGTCCAAATTTAGGAATAAGTCCAAAATATTATAATGAAATATTAGGCAGAAAAGCAGTAAAAGATATAAAAGCAAATACACCATTAAAAAAAGAATTAATAGATTAAGGAGAATAATATGCCTTATAAGAAAAATATAGAAGCACTTGCAAAACGCAACCCACGACTTGCTCAAATTGTTGATAATACCAAATTAACAGGCAGGTATGTAATTGCACCATCTCAAAGAAAAGATAAACTTCCTTCTATAGTTGATGTAAAATTTAATAAAAATTTTTATAATAATATAGACCCATACCGTGTTGCTGAGCAGGATATAAAATCAAGAAAATTAAATGTTCCTGATGTGGCAGTATTTTTAGGTTTTGGGCTTTCTTATGAGGCTCATGAATATATAAGACAGTGTCCTAGAGCAAGGTTATTAATTATTGAAAGAGACCCTGAGCTTTTAAAAACAACATTCAGCAGCATAAACTGTTTAGACTTAATTAACAGCCCTAATGTTTATTTTGCAGGCTGCGAAGATATAAGATTATCTTATCCTGTTATATTTAACTTTTTTAATATGACAGCTAATATGTATTTTTTAAAAGCTATAAATGTTATAGAGCAGCCTGTTTCTTTTGGTGCAAATAAAGAATATTATTTAAATTCTTTAAAAATGGTGAAAGAAGCCATAAATCAGGTTCTTCTGCTTTATGGTAATGACCCTTATGACAGTCTTTTAGGTATTAAATTTACTTTAAGAAATATTCCTACTATTATTGATTATCCAGGTATTGCTGATTTAAAAGATGTATTTAAAGGAAAACCAGGTATTGTTGTAGCATCTGGCCCATCTCTTGATAAAAATGTTAAATTATTAGAAGGGCTTAGAGAAAAGGCTGTAATATGCGCAGCAGATGGAAGTGTGAAAATCTTAAAACACCATAACCTGCCGCCTGCTCACCTTGTTACAAGTTTAGAGCGTGTTATAGAAACTTCATATCTTTTTGAAGGCTTAACAGAAGAAGATATAAAAGATTCTTATTTAGCTGCATGTCCTGTAGTAGTTCCAGAAACTTATGCAAATTTCCCTGGTGAAAAAATTATAGTTTATCGTAATTTTGCAACATTTGAATGGCTTGATATTAAAAAAGGTATATTAGATATTGGACCATCAGCTGGTAATATGGCTTTTAAAATATTAGAATATTTAGGCTGTGACCCTATTATTATGATAGGGCAGGATTTAGCTATTACTGATGATTTAGTTTCGCATGCAGCCGGTTTCCACTATGGTAATGCAAAAACAAGTGCTAGTGGGGTTATTGAAGTTGAAGGTAATTATCAGCCAAAAGTTAAAACAAGACCAGTATATAAACAGTTCCTGCTTCACTATGAAAGAGATATAGCCACATATAAAGGCACTGCAATAAATGCAACAGAAGGTGGAGCAAAAATACACGGCACTCAGATTATGACATTTCAGGAAGCGATTGATAAATATATAAAAGAAGATATTAATACTACTGCTGTAATTAAAAAACATTTAAAACAGGTAAAAAGTAAGGAAAAAGAAAGACAGATAAAAGAAACATTAAAAAAACTGTATAATGCAAAAGAATTCTGCAATAAAACTATTGGTATATGTAATGAAGGTTTAGAAAAATGTGCCATAGTAGAAGAAATTCTTAGACGCACAGATGTAGCACCAGCAGGTGATGATTACACTACATATAAAGCAAATATGAAAATAATAGAAGATACTGTAAGTAAATTTGCTACAAAAGACTTTTATTTAATTTTAATGCATTATGTACAGTCAATCTATATAAAAATACTTCAGGATATAAACAGCATTAAATATAAACAGGATGACGGACCAGAAAGAGATGTTTTACTTCTATTAAAATATAAAGAACTTTATTCTGTATTAAGCAGCTTAATAAGAAAACTGATAGAAGAATTTGATGTATCTATTGAGATTATGGAAAAATTTAAAGTAGACTTTGCAGCAAGAAAAGAAAAATAGGTTATTTAGTATACTTATCTGCAAAATCTAAAACTTTCTGCCAGTAGATATCTTCATATAACTTAAATGATTCTGCATGCCCTGCATTGCGGGTGATAAACAGCTCTTTTTCAGGGCATGATGCTGCAGCATATAATTTTTCTGCCATTTGGAAAGGAACAAAGCTGTCTTTATCCCCATGGATAAAAAGCATAGGTTTTGTGCATTTTTGTATATAATTTATTGGTGCAGCATCTTTTAAGTCATAGCCTGCACGGATTTTAGCAAGCATATTTACACCATTCATAATAGGAAATGAGGGCAGACCGTATATTTTCTTAAGCTGATATGCAAATTCATCCCATGCAGAAGTATAGCCGCAGTCTTCTATAAAGCATTTCACATTATCTGGCATATTCATACCGCTTGTAATCATTGTGGCTGCTGCCCCCATAGATACTCCATAGATTACAATTTCAGCACGATGATTTAATGATAAAATATAATCAATCCATTTTGCAATATCTTTACTGTCATGAAACCCCATACCAATATATGAGCCTTCACTGTCACCATGGCCACGCATATGGGGAAGAAGTACATTATAGCCATTTGTAAAAAATTTTAAGCCTGCATGCCCCAGCTGATAAGGCTGCTGCATATATCCGTGGCTGATGATAACCCATTTATCATAAGGTTCTTTATGAGAAAGTTTATAGGCAGTAAGTGTAAGGTTATCAAAAGATTTGATTTTTACAATCTGAGACTTGTTTTTGAATATATCATTGTCATTTAGAATATCAGTCATATCAAAATTTTTTGTAGGAGCATTATGGCTGCTTTCAAATACTGCATCTTTATTTGTTTTAGATGATAAAGCAATATTATAAAACATATTAAGAATAAAATAGAATACTGCAGTTACAATAATTAATAAAGAAAATACAATAATAGTGTATTTTTTAGTTTTCACATGTATTTTCATCATCACTTTCTTCTGTATATAGTTTAATAAAGTCTTGGCTTGCTTCTTTTTTATAATTTATCATATCACTGCTGTATAAATGGATATTTTCCACCATAAAAGATGATGATTTAAAATTCTGAGCAATATATCTATAGCTTCTGCTAAAATCCTGCTCACTTTTTACATCTTTTATTCTTGCAAGAGTGATATGTGGTGTATATGGTTTTCTATCATCAAAAGATATATTTAACTCTCTTAATTTTTGATAAAGCTGTTCCTTATAATTATTCAGTTCATCAGAAATAATTTTAATAAATACAGTTGATGGTATACCTTTTCTTTTAAAAAGTCCAATGTTTTCGCATTTTATTTCAAACTGCTCTCTTTTTAAGTCTGTAAGAATATCTTCAATATTTTTTATATATATTTCTGGCAAATCAGGGAAAAAAGCAAGAGTTATATGCATTTTATCAAGCCGCATAAAAGACATTTCTGCACTGCGGCGCAGTGATTTGCATGATGAAGCATAAAATTCTCTAATATTTTCTGGTATATCCAGCCCTATAAAAGCGCGCATTATTTATTCCCCTTTGTCATTATATTATAACTTTCCTGATAATAGGAAAGAAGTATTTTAGAAAGATATTCTTTTTCTTTTTGTGCCATATCTTTTGGGCTGCTTTCAAGCATATATTTAAATGAATGTTTAAGCCATTCATTATTTCTAATAATTGCAGCAGAGCCCCATGTGTGTATTACACTGTAGCTTCCATTATCTTTGCAGAATATATCTTCGCCAATATATTCAGATAAATTGTTATTTAGCCCTGCAAGCCCTAATATAGTAGGTGGTAAATCTACATGGTTAGTTGTTGCTGTAATTTTCTTATTATCTTTAAAAACTGGGGACCATATTAAAAGAGGCACTTTAAAGTCATTTGGAAATTCCTGTTTTTCAAACTTGCCAAGAACATGGTCTGCTGTAAAAATAAATATAGTATTTTTAAAATATTCTTCATTTTCTATTTTTTTAATAAATTCGCCTAAACTCCAGTCAGCATATACAAGTGTATTTTTAAACCCGTTTTCACTGTTTATATCATGGGGAAATTTTACATTTATTTGATTAGGTTCAGCATATGGTATATGTGTTGTGCCTGTAAATAAAAATGCAAAAAACGGGTTATTTTTTCCTTTATTTTTAAGAGCATCAGCAAGCTTCATATATGTTTCATAATCCCAGCCAAACTGTGATGCTTTATAGTCTGGATAGTCTAGTATCTGCTTAATATCTTCCATACCATAATATTCTTTAAAGCCTATTGATTTTGCAATAACATCAAGGTAAAAAGAGTTTCTTTTTGAAGACTGTATAAAAATAGTGTCATATCCATTTTTGCTGAGGCTTGATGCAAGGTTGCCGCTTCCTGCAATAGTTTCAAGCCCAAAGCCTAGTTTTGGGATATTATCCATTGGGGGAATACCTAATAAAACAGCCTGAATAGCAGATATACTTCGTCTTTCAGGTGAATAATGGTTCATAAACATTATTCCTTCAGAAGCAAGCCTGTTAAAGTTAGGTGTAAGCTGCATATTTGAGCCGGAAAAGGTATCTACATAATAGCTGCTCCAGCTTTCAAGGAGAATAAAAACTATATTAGGTTTTTTAATTTCAGTAAAAGGGTGAGAACATTCTTTATGTTTTAATGAAAGTATAAAATCATGTGTCTGGTTATCATCATAAAATGAGTAAATATCTTTTGATACTGCTTCATTTTCAGTCATATATCTAAGAGATGTAAATAAGCCGTTTAATGTAAGGTTTGCAAGAGCATTATTGCCGCTTACAAATGCATTAATTGTGCTTATAGGCTTAATATCAAAACTGCCCCTGATAAATATAAATACTATACCACCTATAAGCAGAAAATAAAGAGCCGATTTTATTAAGCCTTTTTTAGATGTGTCTATATCTTTTACTTTAATATCAACAAATTTTTTCCAGAAAAAGCCGCATACTGCAATAACTGCTAATACAATAAATACTAAATAAAAGTAAGTTTTTGCCATTGTATATATAAATTCGTAATCATTGCCTAATGTAGCAAACTCACCTGCTAAATGTCTTGAAACATATCCAAAATATACTGCATCAATAATAAGATATATAGTGATTACTGCATATACTGGAAACATAAGCCAGTATATTACTTTTTGATATTTCTGAGAGTTAACAGGTATCAGCAGAAGCACAATAAAGGGAGAAATAATTGTTAAAAAGATAGATGCATCAAAGCGTATACCGTGAAGAATTGCTAAAAATATGCTCCATGCGCTGCTTTCTTTAAATAAATCAAAATAAGCTGTAAATATTATCAGCCTGACTGCTGTAAATATTGCAAGCCCTGTTAAAACTGCATAAAGAAGTTTTAAATATCTGTGCATAAGTTGCCTGCTATCATTTCAGCTTTAGAAGATGTTACTTCATCTATTTGATTGCCGTCTTTATCTATTACTTTTATAGTATATTCATCTTCATTATTTCTAGTCATAACGCAGTAATGGTGGTCATTTACTCTGCATACTTTATATTTATTTTCAATAGTTGCAGGATAAAGGGGCGCACCACCGCCAGCTGTTACTATGTAATTTGTGCCTTTATATATTGAGCGTTCGTATGAGTGCACATGGGCAGAAAATACAAATATTACATTATATGCTTCAAAAAGCTCCAGTAAATATGGGGCGTGGTATGGGTAATACTTGCCGGATGTAAAAAGCGGGTAGTGCAGCCCTACGCTTATATTTTTAGTTTTATTTTTTTCTAAATCATCTTTAAGCCATGTAACAAGTTCTGTATGTATGCTTTCATCAATAACATCAAGTACAATAAAGTGCATACCCATTCTATCAAAAGAATAGTAAGTTTTATTTTTTGGTAAATCTAAAAATATTTGATAATGGTATATTTCTGATTCATGGTTACCCCTTATTGGGTAGTATTCGCATTTTTTCCACAGCTTGTTTTCTATGATACTGAATATTAAATAGTGTAAAAAGTTATGGCTGTTAGAAGCTATATCGCCAGTAAAAAGTATCATATCAGGGTTTTCTCTGCTTATCATATTTGCAATATGGTTGTGCATTTTATAGCTTGAGCGCACATCGCCGTATATAACTATTTTATTAATATCTTTATCAGCAGGGTCGAATTTAAGTCTATGGCGAACAAGAAAGTAAACAACTAAAATTAATCCAATGACAGCACAAAGGATAAATAATGCAACAAATAAAATATCTAAAATCATATTAATTTCCTTTATTTTTTATTACATCTTCTAATGAAGAGCTTACCGTATCTATAACATTGCCGTTTATATCTACAGCCTTTAAAGTATATGTATTATTATCTTTTGTAAGCACTGTATAATGGTGCACATTTTTTCTTACCTGCATATACGGGTTATCTCTTGTAACAGGGTAAAGTGGCGCACCGCCGCCGGCAGTAACAATATAGTTAGTGCCTTTATATAATGAGCGTTCATAAGAATGAACATGGGCAGAAAATACAAACATTACATTATATTTATCAAAAAGTTCTAATAAATCAGGCTCATTATAAGGCTCATATTTGCCTGAAGTAAAAAGAGGAACATGCATAGCTACAGATATAGGTCTGCCTTTATTTGCTTCTAAATCTTTTTTAAGCCATTCAAGCTGAGTTTTTTCCAGCGGTTTATATACATTCCAGCAGTCAAGCACAATAAAATGCATACCCATTCTGTCAAATGAATAATATGACTTATCATTTGGCAAATCAAAAAAGGCATCATAAAGCCAGTATGTAGATTCATGATTGCCCCTGACTGGATAATATTCTGCATTATCCCATAATTTTTTTTCAAATATAGTATGCTGCAGATAATGAATGTAATTTCTGCTGTTTGAAGCTATATCTCCTGTAAAAATAACCATATCTGGTTTTTCTTGATAAACCATATCAGCAATTTTTATATGTGTTATATACCCAGAGCGAACATCGCCATATATAACAACTTTTTCAATATCTTTATCTGCTGGCTGAAAATCAAGATGATGTCTTGTAAAAAAGTATAAAAATATAGAAAGTAAAATAAATATAATTAAAAGAATTATAATAATATATGCTGCTTTTTTGAGAATATTTTTCATTAAACACCTTAAAACATATTATTAATTATTTTACTATGATATTAGAATAAATGCAAGAATATTAATTATTTCAGCCTGATTATTTGCACAATAACGGTATGATTGTTTTATTTCAAAAATTTTAAAAACATATTTTATAGTTGGACATTTTAATTAATTATTTACAAATATTAATTATTAGTTTAATATTTTTAGGTGTGCTTGCATGCAAATAAATTATTAATAGGAAATACTATGAGTTTAGAAATTCAATCCACTCAAAAGCCTGTAAAATTTCAGGCAGAATTACTTATTAAAATTATTATTGCAATTATTATCGGTATTGCACTGGGGCTTATATTAAGCCTTTTTTCAGGCGGTATTGTTATTGCAAAAATATTAATGATTTTTAATTCTATTTTTAGCAATTTTCTCAGTTTTATTATTCCGCTTTTAATCGTAGGGCTTGTAGCACCTGGTATTGGTCATCTTGGCAGAGATGCAGGTAAACTTTTATTGATTACTATTGCAATGGCTTATGCTTTTACGCTTTTTTCTGGTTTTTCTACTTATGGCGTAACATCTTTACTTTATCCATTTATGCTTGATGGTGCAGCACTTATTTCTCCAGATGCAGATGTATCAGGTGCTATTAAACCATACTTTACAATAGATATGCCGCCAATAATGTCTGTTACATCAGCATTAATATTTGCATTTGTTTTAGGCTTTGGTTTAGCTGTTACAAAAACAGAAAGAATTATGGATGTAGTTGATGATTTAAGAATAATTATAAATAAAATTATTTCATCAGTTATTATTCCATTACTTCCACTTTATATTTTAACTATTTTTATGAGCATAACTTATGTTGGTGAAATCAGTAAAGTGCTTGTAGTATTTATTAAAATTATTATTTTAATATTTGTGTTAACAGTAATACTGCTTTTAATATTTTTCAGCATTGCTGGTATTGTAGCAAAGAAAAATCCACTTACTCTCCTTAAAAGAATGATGCCTGCTTATATTACAGCTCTTGGCACTTCATCTTCAGCAGCAACAATACCTGTTACGTATGAGTCTACTTTATCAAATGGGGTAAAAACTTCAATTGCCAGCTTTGTTATTCCACTTTGTGCTACAATTAATATGCCCGGCTCTATGTTAAAGATAGTAGCATGTTCGTTGGCAGTTATTTATACAACTGGTATGGAAATATCATTTTCTCAGTATTCTGCATTTATATTTACATTAGCAGTTACAATGGTTGCAGCTCCAGGCGTTCCTGGTGGTGCTATTATGACAGCTCTTGCTCCATTATCAGCAGTGCTTGGTTTTTCTCAGGAAACAAATGCGTTAATGATAGCATTATATATTGTTATGGACAGCTTTGGCACAGCAGCAAATGTTACAGGCGATGGTGCAATTGCAGTAATTCTTGATAAAATATATAAACATGACCATCATATTACAGAAGATGAAACTGAAGCTTAATATATATAAAATCCCTGCATAAGCAGGGATTTTTTGCTGCAGAAATGAAAAAGAAATTAACTTTTTTAAACCATATGATTAATACTTTAGCATCAGTAGTTATTTTTGCAGTTGTTTCCTCTTGTATTTCAATTCCTGCTGCTGCGCTAAGTATTTTTATTCACTTATCAGTTTATACAGCTTCAGTTGTATATAATATATATTTTTATCCTGTTTTTATTATTCTTTTGATTATTTTAAGTGTATATCTTTATAAGAAGAAAGCAATGGAAAAGACTTCTCTTTTTATAGGCTCTTTTCTTTTTCTTCCAGTTTTTATTCTTGCTGGTTATCCCCTGTTTAAAATTATAGAAGCAGCAGCTCACATATGCGGTGGAGAAAATTATCTGCTTGGAGTACTTTTTTATACAGTTCTTCCAGTAAGTGCAGGTTATTTTACTTTTGCAGGTACATATATCATATATATGTATCATAAAAAAATTAAAGAAAAAATAATGCATGCTTTTGTTTATTTTTTATTTGCATCAGCTTTTGGGATTGTATTGTTAATAAAAGCTTATAACTGCGGTGATTTATAGAAGTGTATAGATATAATTAAGAAATATTTTTGATATACTGCTTTTCTAATAAAGCAGCTGCCTTATAAAAGACAGCTGCAAAAATATTATAATAAGTTTAATTTTTTCATATCTTCTATTAATGTTTTAACAGCATTAACAGAGTTGTCAAAAAGAGCCTGTTCTTCAGCATTTAAAGTTAATTCAACAACTTTTTCAACACCTTTTCCGCCAAGAACTGCAGGAACGCCTACATAGTAGCCTTTAACGCCGTATTCGCCGTCAAGGTATGCGCACACTGCTAAAACTCTTTTTTGGTCTTTAATGATAGCTTCTGCCATTTCAATAGCTGAAGCAGCTGGAGAATAGAAAGCAGAGCCTGTTTTTAATAATGCAACTACTTCACCGCCTGCTTTTGCAGTTCTTTCAACTATTTTATCCATAACTTCCTTAGCTTTTTCTTTGCTGCCATATTTGCGCTCAAAAAGTTCAAGAGCAGGGATACCTGCAACATTTGCATATCTAACAAGTGGAACCATAGTATCGCCATGTCCGCCTAAAACTAATGCACTTACATCTTTAACAGAAACGCCTAATTCCCATGCAATAAAAGAAGCAAAACGAGAAGAGTCAAGAACACCAGCCTGTCCTAATACTCTGTTTGCAGGGAAACCTGTAACTTGACGCATAAGAGTAACCATTGCATCAAGTGGGTTAGAAATAACGATAACATAAGCATCTGGAGCATATTTTTTAATATTTTCACCAACAGTTTTAATGATACCAGAGTTAATGCCTAAAAGGTCATCACGGCTCATACCAGGTTTTCTTGGCACACCTGATGTAACAATAACAACACCTGCACCTTCAATATCTTTATAATCATTTGTACCAGTAACAGAAACATCAAAATGGTCAGTTTTAGAAGCCTCAGAAATGTCTAATGTTTTACCTTGTGGTAAGTTTTCAACGATATCAAGCATAACAACATCGCCAAGCTCCCTTTTAGCAATAAGCTGTGCCATTACGCCGCCGATTTGTCCGCCGCCAATAAGAGCGATTTTAGGTCTTTTAAATTCCATAGAATAAGCCTCCTTTTAGACTTTTAATATAATGCAATTTTATTTTAGAAATATTTTCTTATTGCAACTTCTATATTAATCCAACTTAATGAAATAGTCTAATAAAAAATTCAAAAAAATCAAAATAATTTTTTTTATATTAAAGAAATTATTGATAATTCATTTAAAATACATATTTACTAGGACTTACAAAAGCAGATATTTTCAGTATAATTTATTAAAGGTGCTTGAATAAATAATAAATTAGTGTTATAATTAATAAAATAAAGCAATAAATATAGAGAGGGATATATGGAGCTGAAAACACAGATTTTAGAAATGATTCGCTTATCATCTACAAATCTTTCTGCAGATGTAGAAAAAGCAATAGTTGATGCTGCAGAAAAAGAAGATGAAGGCAGCCCTGCAAAAAATGCTTTAAATACAATTATTGAAAACATTAAGCTTGCAAGGCAGCAGTCTACACCAATATGTCAGGATACTGGTGCATTAATATTTTATGTAGACTATAAAGCTGGCGGAGAAGAAAAAGTATATATTGAAGCTATTGGAGAAGCTGTTAAAGAAGCTACTGCTAAACAATATCTTCGTCCAAATGCAGTTGACCCTGTTACTGGTAAAAATAGTGGTAATAATACTGGTACAAATGCACCATATATCCACTTTCATCAGTGGGATAAAGATTATACACGCATACGCTTTATGCAGAAAGGCGGCGGCTGTGAAAACTGCGGTACACAATACAGACTGCCAGATATTACTCTTGGAGCAGGCAGAGATTTAAAAGGCGTAAGAAAATGTATTATTGATGCAATCTATAATGCGCAGGGTCAAGGCTGTGCACCTGGTATTATTGGTGTTGGTATAGGCGGCGACAGAGCATTATCGCATATTCTTGCAAAAGAGCAGCTTTTTAGAAAAATGGGCGAAAGAAATATTGACCCTGAAATTGCAGCTTTGGAAGAAAATGTATTAAAAGATATTAATAAATTAGGTATAGGTCCTATGGGTTTTGGGGGCAAAACTACAGCGCTTGAAGTGTTTATTGGTTATCAGCACCGTCACCCTGCTACATTCTATGTTTCTATTGCTTATATGTGCTGGGCAAATAGAAGAAAAATGATGACTATTAAAGACGGCGAGGTGACTTATGCTTAAAATTACTACTCCAATATCAGAAGAAACTATAAAATCATTAAAAGTAGGTGATTCTGTATTACTTTCAGGCAGAATAGTTACAGCAAGAGATGCTGCTCATAAATTAATGGTGGAAGAAAAACCTGATTTTATTAGAGAGTATTTAAAAGATGGAGTAATTTATCACTGCGGCCCTGTTGTTAAGCAGGACGCAAAAGGTGAATGGTCATTTGTATCTGCAGGTCCAACAACTTCATCAAGAGAAGAACCATACCAAAGCACAGTTATTGGCGAATATGGAGTTCGTGCAGTAATTGGTAAAGGTGGCATGGGACCTAAAACTCTTGCAGGCTTAAAAGAACATGGTGCAGTTTATCTGCATGCAATAGGCGGTTCCGGCTCTTTAACTGCATCAAGGGTTAAAAAAGTAGAAAAAGTTTTCATGATGGAAGAGTTTGGCACGCCAGAAGCATTCTGGGTAATTGATGTGGAAGATTTCCCTGTAATTGTTACAATGGATGCTCACGGTAACAGCCTTCATGCAAACATATTAGAAGAAAGCGGCAAGGTTTATAAAGAACTGCTTGGCAAATAAAAATAATAAAACTTTAAGCGGTATAGGTTACTTATACCGCTTTTTTAATGGCTTAATTTATGGAATTAACTGAAATAAAAAGTAAACTGCAGGCTGCTTATGATGAAAATAATGCAGCATTTTTTTTAAAAATTTCACCACAGGCTAAAAATGTAACTGGTGTGCGTGTGCCTTATTTAAGAAAGCTGGCAAAGGAAATTGTAAAAGGTGATGTAAAAGATTTTCTTGATAATTATAATATAGAAACCCATGAAGAATTTCTTTTAAAAGGTATTGTAATATTTTCATCTAAACTTTCTTTGGAAGAAAAACTTATTTATCTTGAAAAATATGTGCCGGAAATTTATGACTGGTCAGGCTGCGATATTGTTATATCAACTTTTAAATGCTCAGATGAAGAGTTAAAGAAAGTATATGATTTTATAATGAAATATAGATATTCTAAAAATGAGTATGAAACAAGATTTATGATAGTTATGCTTTTTAACTTTATAAAGGAAGAATATCTTGATAAAATAAAGGAAATACTTGAGACTGAAAATTTTGATAAATATTATACGCAGATGGCAGCAGCATGGCTTATCTCTGTAATGTTTGTAAAACACAGAGAGTATACACTGGCATACCTTAATAATAACAGCCTTGATGATTTTACATATAATAAGGCACTGCAGAAAATAAGAGAGTCTTTACGAGTATCAAAGGAAGATAAAGAACTTGTAAAACAAATGAAGCGAAAATAAATATACCAGTTTTAAAATAATCAATAAAACTATTGGTGCCACCATAAAACACTTGCTAAATATAATAAATAGTTATAATAATATTCAAAAGTTGATATTATTAAGTTTTAAACAGGTTATATATTTTTATGGATAAAAAAACATTTGCATTTATAGTAGCTTTTTTCTCATTTGTAATATGGGGTGCATTAGTTATATACTGGCACCAGCTCTCAAGTGTTAATCCTTTAGAAGTGGTGGCTCACCGTGCTGTATGGAGTTTAGTTTTAACTGCTGTATTAGTGCTTGTTACTAAAAAGGCAGGGGAAGTAATACGCATATTAAAAAATCCTAAAAATATACTGCCATTAATATTATCAAGTATATTAATTGCCTGTAACTGGGGGCTTTTTATATGGGCAGTTGCTCATGATAAAATATTAGAAAGCAGTATGGGTAACTATATTACACCACTTTTAAATGTGGCAGCATCAGCTGTTATATTTAAGGTTGCATTAAATAAATATCAAAAATTATCAGTTCTTTTAGCATTTTCTGGCGTTATATATATGATTATAATATATGGTAAAGTGCCATATATCGCATTATTTTTTGCGGTTACTTTCTGCACATACGGCATTATTAAAAAGCTTGTGCCTGCAAGTGCTATTACAGGGCTTTTTGTAGAAACACTAATTATATCAGTGCCTTCTGTAATTTATGTATTATATCTTATATCCACTGGGGAAAGTGCAGTTTTAAGGGGTGATTCATTTATTACATTTCTGCTTGTATGCGGTGGTGTTGTAACAACTCTTCCACTTCTTGGCTTTTCATACAGTGCAAAAATTCTGCATTTAAGCACTCTTGGTATTCTGCAGTATATTACACCAACAATAGGTTTTTTACTGGGCGTATTTGTGTATCATGAATATTTCAGTGCAAATATGCTTCTTACATTTATATTAATATGGGCAGGTCTTATTATTTATTCTACTGATGGTATAATACAGCTTAAAAAATCTAAAAAAAATACACATAAAGGCTGATTTTATAAATAACCTTTAAATGCTTATTGTATTTATGATTAAAGTGCAAGTGATTTTCAGGAAAGAAATTTTATAAAAATCATTTCTAACTGTTGCATTTCTTAATATATTAATCTATACTATATGTTGAAGTATTGTATAAAAGGGGCGGAAGCATCCTAAAAAGGAGCTTTATCTTTATATGAAGATAAAAAAATATGAAGTATCAGATATGAAAGAAGCACTGCGTATGATAAAAGAGGATTTAGGTCCTGATGCTGTTATTTTATCTACACGCAAGGTAATGAAAAGCAATAATTTTGGACTATTTGCCCGCCCTGTTTTAGAGGTTACTGCAGCAGTAGAGTATGATGGTATTCCCCTTAATAAGCAGAGACCATCAGCACAAAGCAGCAGCGGCAGTGGGTATGGTTATGAAAGCTATCCATCAGCATACACTACTAAAACAGTTAAAAAACAGCCAGTTAAACGCCCTGTATATACAGAACAGCAGCAGGTACCAGTGCAGCCTGTAAAAAAACAGCCGTCAGCAGCAAGTGCATCTTATGGTCCTTATGCACATCAGAAGTATAAAAACACTTATGATATGCATGATGATTATTTAGCAGAAGCAATGGCAGAAGCAGGTATTACAGATGATGAATCATTTTATGCGCCGCCTGTTAGAAAAAGGCAGGTTATAGAAGATGATATACCTGCAGCATATATGCCGCCTGTTGAAGAGGAAGAAGAGTATAAAGCACCTGCACCTAAAAAGCATACAAAGCATCATAAGTATGAAGATGATGAGCAGGATATAAAAAAACAGCAGGAGCAGGCTAAAACTCAGGCAGAATTAAATGCAGAAAGAATGGCTGCGGTAATTAAAGCTGTAGGGCTTGATAAATTTACTGATTTACTTGAAGATATCGGAGATATTAAAAAACAGCTTGCTAATATGCAGAGCAATATATCCGATAATATAGTTATAGATTTGCCTGCAAAATTAAAAGACTACCATGCACTGTTTCTTAAAAATGGTGTAGATGATATAATATCTTACAGGCTGTTAAAAGATATAGAATCAAGAATAGAGGGCAAGGAAGCAACATCTGCCCAGATAAAAAGTATAGCAATAGATAAACTTGCAGAGCTTATACCTGTAGAAAAAAGCTACTATGATGTTATGATGAATAAAGTAGTAGCTCTTGCAGGACCTACAGGTGTTGGCAAAACTACTACTATTGCAAAAATCGCAGCAACTATGACATTAAAATATGGCAAAAAAGTATGCCTTATTACTGTTGATAATTTTAGAATAGGCGCTGTTGAACAGTTAAAAACTTATGCAGAAATAGTTAATCTGCCGCTTTATGTAGCCACAAGTCCTGAAGAGCTTCTGCGTGTTGTTACTAAGGTAAAAGATAAATATGACTGTGTGTTAATAGATTCTATGGGACGCGGCCAGTTTGATACAAGCCAGATTGCAGGTATCAGAGATTTTTTTAAGGTTGATTCCCGTATAACTACTGCATTAGTGCTTTCTATGGCATCAAACCATATGGAGCTTTATGATACATTTGAAAGATATGAGGTTTTAGAGCCAGATTATCTTATTTTTACAAAGCTGGACGAAACGAAATATTTTGGACCGCTTATAAATATTCCTGTAAAAAAGAAGCTGCCGCTTTTACTTGTTACAACAGGGCAGAATGTACCTGATGATATGGAAATACCAGATGGCAAGAAAATTGCTAAGAGAATGTTACAGGAAATACCTACTTTATGGAGCGACAAATGACAGATCAGGCATTTACTTTAAGAAGAAGAGCATGGGAAGCTAACAGAAACAGCCATTATATTTCTGTATCCAGTGGAAAAGGTGGCGTTGGTAAAACTAACTTTACAGTTAACTTTGCGTGCCAGCTGGCAAATCTTGGCAAGAAAGTTTTAGTATTTGATGCAGACTTAGGTCTTGCCAATGTGGATATTATGTTGTCTTTATCAGTGACTGCTACAATAAAAAAATATTTAGAGGGCAGAGCAACTATTGATGATATTTTGAAAAAAGATATTTACGGCTTTGATGTTTTTCCTGCATCAAGCGGTTTTATGGAGCTTGCTCATTTATCTGATGAAGATTTTGATAAAATATTTAATATTTTCATTACTCTTGATGACAGATATGATTTTATTATATTTGATACTGGTGCAGGTATTTCTGATTCTGTTGTCAGATTCAGCTCAATTTCAGATACAATAATTGTTGTAACTCAGCCAGAGCCTACTGCTATAACTGATGCTTACGCCTTTATGAAAGTAATCAAACAGACTTATGATATTAAACTTGTTAATGTTGTTTTTAACAGGGTAGATGATATACAAAACTCTGATAATGTATTTGCAAGCCTTAAAAATGTTGCATCTAAATTTTTAAATATGGATTTACGACTTTTAGGTCATCTTCGTGATGATAAAAATGTGCGTAAAGCTATCAGGGCTCAAAAACCTGTAAGTATATTAGACCCGAAAACAGCATTTTCAAGAGATATACAAGACTGTGCAAGACGCTTTATTGGAGCGCCTGTAGAAAAACAAAAAAGTGCCAATGTATATGATTTATTTAAAGGAGTATTTAAATGATTACATCTCTTAAATATTATCCTATATTAATCGCATCTATTGTTATGATGGCATCTTTTTTATTTAAAATACTATTGGTGCCAGACTTAAAAGTTACATATTTTGCAAGAGATATTGTTTTATTTTTTATAGTATACTATGTTGTAAAAGTATTAACAAACAGTCTTGCAAGAATACTTAAAAACTATTGGAAAATCCTTTAATTCAGGGAGCAGTAGGTGGAAAAATTTAGTGAAGAAGAAAAGCAGAATATTGTAGCAGAATTTCTGCCTAAGATAAAGTCATGGACAATCAGACTTAAAGGCACACTGCCAGACAGTGTTGATGTTGATGACCTTTTTTCTGCAGCATCTATTGGTTTAATTGAATCAATGGACAGGTTTGATAAAAGCCGTAATGTTAGTTTCAGCACTTATGCAGAAAGGCGTATAAAAGGTGCTATATTAGATTCTTTACGCAATCTTGATTTTCTGCCTAGAAATGTTAGAACAAGATTAAAAGCTCTTGATGCAGCTGTTAATGAGCTTTCTGGCAAGCTTGGACGAAAACCAACAGTTCAGGAAATAATAGACAATACAGAATACAATGAAGAAGATATTTATCGTCTTATGGGTTTACAAGAAAATGAAAAAATGTTATCATTAGATGAAACTGTTGGTGATGGGGACGATACAAGCCTTGTAGATTTTGTAAGAAGTACAGGATTAACTCCAGAAGATGAAGTTATGAAAACTAATCTTACAGAAAGAATGGCAGAAGAAATAGACAAACTTTCTGAAAAAGAACGTCAGGTAGTAACACTTTATTATTATGAAGAGCTTACTATGAAAGAGGTTGCAGAAGTTTTAGATATTACAGAATCAAGAGTATCACAGATTCATACATCAGCTATGCAGAAGTTAAAAAGGAGGCTAAAAGATATTTATGAATAAAATAAAAGTCTTAATTGTAGATGATTCTATTTTTATGAGAAAAGCACTGGAATCTTTACTTTCCGGAGAACCAGATATTGAGATAGTAGGTCTTGCTAAAAATGGTAAAGAAGGTGTGGAAATGGCAGAACAGTTTCACCCAGATGTTATCACCATGGATATAGAGATGCCTACAATGGATGGTATCACAGCCTTAGAATTAATTATGAAAAAAAATCCAACACCTGTAATCATGGTAAGCTCACTTACAAAAGAGGGCGCAGATGCTACTTTAAAAGCATTAGATTTAGGTGCTGTTGATTTTATGACAAAAGATTCTCAGTCATTTGGCGGCGCAGATATTGAAAGAGGGTTGAAAGATAAAATCAGAAAATTCGCAAAAAATAAAAGCATTGTTAGACTTTTAACTCACTCTGCTCCTTCTCAGTCTCAGCAGGTTCCATCATATAAATTATCTGGAACATTTGCTACTCAGGCTCCACATGTTTCTACTCCATTTGCTCATGGTGCACAAGGAGGAAATACTGACGGCTCAAAAAGAGTTGTTATTAATAAAACAGGTATAAAAAGAGTTGTTGCATTAGGTACATCAACTGGCGGCCCGCAGTCACTGCAGAGAGTAATCCCATTACTTCCTGCTGATTTAGGAGTGCCTGTTGTAGTTACTCAGCACATGCCGCCAAACTTTACACAGTCACTTGCTTCAAGACTTAATACTTTATCTAAAGTAGAAGTTGTAGAAGCTCAAGGTAAAGAAAAATTAGAGCCAAATGTAGTATACATTGCAAAAGGCGGCTATCACTTAAAATTTAAAAAAGTAGGTCCTTCTGTATATACAGAGCTTTCAACAGAGCCAAGTAATGTGTTTAATATTCCTGGTGTTGATGTAATGGTTGACTCTATTGCAGAATTATACGGCAAAGAATGTTTAGGCGTAATTATGACTGGTATGGGAAGTGACGGCTGCAAAGGTTTAACTAACCTTAAAAGAATGGGCGGCACAATTATAGCTCAGAATGAACCATCATGTATAGTGTATGGTATGCCGCGGGCAGTTGTCGAAGCTGGTATTGCAGATGAAATTGTTCCACTTGATGAAATAGCTGCAAGAATAGCTTATCATGTTAAATAAGTTTATTAATAAAGCAAAATAAATTTGTTAATAAGGTTAAATAAAACTGCTAAATAAAATATTTAATTGACTATTAGCATAAAATAATTGTAATATAATGACACTAGTATCTAATTTAGAAGTAAATTAGTACATATATAAAGGTGATTAATGGCTGATATATTAAGTCAGGATGAAATTGACGCCCTGTTATCAACTGTTTCAGATGACCCAACAGGCAGCGGAAGTGGCGGTGATGGTGATGATTTTGATGACTTTGCGCCCGATTTTGTCCCGAAAAAAATATCTGTATATGATTTTAGAAGGCCAGACAGGGTTTCAAAAGAGCAGCTGCGTTCTATTAGAAACCTGCATGATAAGTTTGCCAGAAACTTCAGCTCTAACTTATCAAGCTTCTTAAGAACTATTACAGATATTTCTCTTGTAGGTGTTGACCAGATGACTTATGGAGAATTCCTTATGTCACTGCCAGACCCAACAAGCTTTAATATTATCTCTATGATACCTTTACAGGGTAATGCTGTTTTAGAGATTAACCCGTCACTTATCTTCCCTATTGTAGATAAGCTTTTAGGCGGTCAGGGGCTTCCTCTTTTCCATGTGCGTGAGCTTACGCCGTTGGAAATGACTATTATAGACAGTATTATTACTCTTATTTTAAAAGATTTGGAAGATGTGTGGAAGCAGATTATTCCAAATGTTAGGCTTAAAAAAGAATTAAGTGAAAACAGCCCGCATGTAATACAAATTGTTGCACAAAATGAAGTTGTAGTGCTTGTTGTATTTGAAGTTAAGTTTGGTGAGGCTACTGGTATGATGAATATTTGTCTGCCTGCACTTATTTTAGAGCCTATACTTAATAAAATCAGCTCTCAGGACTGGCTTATTGGTGCAAAAAAAGGCAGGTCTGGTGAATATGAATCCCGCATATTAGAGCTGCTTGAAAATATTAATGTGCCATTAATTGTAGAGCTTGGCAGAACAAAATTAAAAATAGGGGAAATACTTAATTTAAGAGAAAACGATACTGTTATTCTCAGTAAAAAAGCTAAACGCCCTTTAAACATATATATTAGTAATAAACATAAATTTTTTGGAGCTTTGGGTATTCTTGGTATTAAAAAAGCTATCAAGATAACAAGAGCAACTACGGAGCAGGATGATGACAGAAACGGTTAATTTTATTAACAGTCCCAGCTTAGAAAAATTTTCCGGGCTTATTGTTTCTACATTTGCATCTTCTTTATCAGCCATAAGCTCTAGAACAGTAAATTTATCTCTTGATGAGATGGTAAAATGTGATGCAGACACACTGTTTACTGCTTATGAAAATGAAACACTTGTTGTTGCAAAAGAAGATAACGGCGGTTATGAAACAGGGCTGCTTTTTAGAACAAGAGATATTACGAAACTTGCAGATTTTATGCTTGCAGGTGACGGCGAAAGTAAAGATGAAATAGATGATGATACTAAAGATGCAGTGCAGGAGTTAACTTCTCAGCTGCTCAGCAGTTTAAATGTTCCTTTTGAAGAAGCATTTAGTAACAAGTTTTCATTTAAAAGTGAAGATGTTATAAAAAATTCATCATCAGCTCTTTTTCACTGCTCTGAATATTACTGTATAGACTTAAAAGGTGATGTTGACGGTGCTGAATTAAATTTCAGATTTGTATGTGATACAAATATAGAAGCAAAACTTGGCGGTCAGGACGACAACAATTTAGTAGATGACGGCAGTATTGAAGCACTGCTTGGCAATGCTGGCATTTCATTTGATGATGAGCCTGCAGAAAGCGGCGGCAATACTCCTAAAAATCTTGACTTGCTTTTAGATATTGATATACCTATAAGTGTTAGAATGGGCAGTGCTAAATTATTTTTAAAAGATATTTTAGGACTTGGACCTGGTAATATTGTAGAATTAGAGCAAAATGCTGATGACCCTATTGAACTTGCGATTAATGATAAAGTCATTGCAAGAGGGGAAGTTGTTATTGTTGACGGCTATTTTGGCTTTAGAATTAAAGAGATTGTCAGCAAAGCAGAGCGTATTAGGAAATTAAAAGATTGACATATTTAAAAATAATGAATAAATATAAAGGATACTAACCTATATTTGCGGAGGTTTAAATGGGTTACGCACACTCAATTATAACAGTTGATGATTCTTCTACTATGAGAAGAATTATTAAAAATACTCTTCAAAAGCTTGGTTTTGAAACCATTCTTGAAGCAGGAAATGGTGTAGAAGCTCTGGAAGTTATGTCTAAAAATAAAGTAGATATGATTGTTACAGACTGGAATATGCCAGAAATGGATGGACTTACTTTTGTTAAGGCAGTTAGAGCAAAAGATGAGTATAAAGATTTACCTATTTTAATGATTACAACAGAAGCTGCAAAAGAAGATATTTTAACAGCATTACGCAGCGGTGTAAACAACTATGTTGTAAAACCTTTTACCCCTGAAACATTACAAGAAAAGGTATTTAAATTACTGGATTTATAAAATGAGCGAATTCAAAGACCTGAATGAATTATTGAGCATAGCACGCAACATTAATGAAGGTAAATATGATGTTGTAGATGTTACTGTTGAGCCTGAAAGCGAGCTGTATGATATAGCTCAGTATTTTAATGATTCATTAAAAAAATTACAGACTGTTTCATCAGCTATAGAGGGAGCTTACAGCGACCTGCCTGCTTTTGAAAAAGTGCTTAACGGTGTAATTAATGATTCTAAAAGTGCATCAGAAGATGTTCTGGCATTTGTAGATAAGATAAACTTTAATATTGATGATATTAAAGAAAATCTTGAGCTTGTAAGGCAGTTTATAACATCAGGGGATTATGCGCGTGCCGGCGGTATGCTTGACAGACTGTCGGAGTGTGCCATTCAAGGTCAAGATATATGCTGTGATATAGTATCTTCATTAGAGTTTAAAGAAGTTACTAAAGCAAAGATTAATGAAAGCATAAAAGTTGTAAATTCATTAGAAGAAAGATTAGCATCTGTTTTAATCAAACTTGGTATAAAACAGAATGTTATAGATGTTGATGTTTTAGATAAATTTAAAGATACTAAAGAAATATTGCAAGACCAAGATTTAGTTGATAAACTCCTTAAAGAATTTGGTGTATAAGGAAAGCAGGTGGATATATGAATAATGATGATATGCAGGAATTAGTCCAAGACTTTTTAGTTGAGACTAATGAAATAATTGAAAATTTAGACCATGACCTTGTTGAGCTTGAAAGCAACCAAAATGATTTGGAGCTTTTAAACAAAATCTTCCGTGGCGCCCATACAATGAAAGGTTCATCTTCATTCCTTGGGTTTAATAAATTAGCGGAATTAACTCACCATGCTGAAGATATCTTAAATAAACTTCGTAAAGGTGAAATGGTAGTTACCCGTGAAATTATGGACACTCTTTTAGAGTTCGTAGATAAAACAAAACAGATTATCAGTGACATAGAAAACGGAACAGATAATACAGACTGCACTTCTGTTATTGAAGATTTAAAACTTGCAAGCGAAGGCAAGCTTACTTCAAAAACAAAAAATACTTCAGCAGCTCAGCCTGCTCAAGCAACACAGCCTGCAGCAGCCCCTGCACCAAAACCACAGGCTGCACCTAAACAGGAAGCTCCAAAAGTTGTGCATCAGGCTACTCCTGTTGAGCAGACAATCCGTGTTGATGTTAGCCGTTTAGACTCACTTGTTAACTTAGTTGGTGAGCTTGTTTTAAGTAGAAATATGCTTTCTCAGATTGCTGGTGAGCTTGAAAATAAATTTGAAAATGAATATCTTGTTGAGCAGCTTTTAGTAGCTACAAACTCAATTGGTATGAATACTACAGAATTACAGCTTGCAATTATGAAAACAAGAATGATTGCAATCGGTAAAGTATTTAATAAATTCCCAAGGGTTGTTCGTGATATTGCAAG
Organism: uncultured Mucispirillum sp.; assembly: GCA_944326705.1. GTDB lineage: Bacteria > Chrysiogenota > Deferribacteres > Deferribacterales > Mucispirillaceae > Mucispirillum. The sequence goes on along the minus strand of CALVEY010000011.1, from coordinate 7,868 downwards.
AGATACTGGTAAAGAGATAGAGTTGATTATATCAGGTGAAGAAACAGAGCTTGATAAACAAGTTATTGAATCTATCGGCGACCCGCTTTTACACATGATTAGAAACTCATGCGACCATGGTGTAGAAACTCCTGATGTTCGTCTTGCAAAAGGCAAACCAAGAATGGGAACTGTAAACTTATCAGCATACCATGAAGGTAACCATGTTGTTATTGAAATCAAAGATGACGGCGCTGGTATGGACCCTAACAAATTAAAACGCAAAGCTATAGAAAAAGGTGTTATTACTGTTGACGAAGCAAACAGTATGGATGACAAACAGGCATTTGCACTTATTTTCAAACCAGGCTTTTCTACTGCTGAAAAAATTACTAATATTTCAGGCCGTGGCGTTGGTATGGACGTTGTCCGCACAAATATTGAAAAATTAAATGGTATTATTACTATTGATTCTAAAATAGATGAAGGTTCAACATTCTATTTAAAACTTCCATTAACACTTGCTATTATTCAAGCACTTCTTGTTGAAGTGGCAGGTGAAACATTTGCAATACCTCTTGCATCAGTTGTTGAAACTGTTCGTATTACAAATGAAGAAATCCACTCTTTTGAAGGCAGGGAAGTATTAAAATTAAGAGACAGAGTATTATCTCTTATCAGACTTGATGAAGCTTTTGCTCTTGATGAACTTGAGCAGGATGAAATATATGTTGTAGTTGTTGCACTGGCTGAAAAACAGTTAGGATTTATTGTTGATAAATTAATCGGTCAGGAAGAAATCGTTATTAAATCTCTTGGCGATTACTTAGGCGGCAACCCTGGTATTGCAGGTGCAACTATTACTGGTGACGGTCGTGTTAGATTAATTTTAGATGTAGCAGGTGTAATTGAAGTTGCACAAAATATGCCTAGAAGAATCAGAAACACTAAAAAACTTTCATCTAATAAACGCGCTGCTGTTCAGACTGCTTCTAAGAAAACAAATGCAGTTAAAGTATTAATATGTGATGACTCTTCAACTGATAGAAAAATCACTAAAAAAATTCTTGAATCTCAAGACTGGATAGAAACAGTTGAAGCTCCATCTGGTAAAGATGCTTTAAGCCTTCTTGAAAGAGACAGCAGTATTGATTTAATTATCAGTGATATTATGATGCCTGATATGGACGGATTCAGACTTGCCCGCAGCATAAGAGAAAAAGGCTACGATATACCTATAATTGCAATGTCTGCAAGAATGGAGCCTGCTGACAGGAAAAAAATGAATGCTTCTGGTATGAATGCATTTATTCAAAAACCTATTAATCAGCAGCTGCTGCTGGATAAAATTGATGAGCTTATCTCTCAAAAAAATAACAACGGTTAGTTTTACTGTTGTAATATTATTAATATTATTAGTTCAAGTTGCTGCAGCAAGGGTATATGTATATGAAGTAACCACTGCAGCAACTCGTTTTCAAACTGCATCAAAACTGCCGCCTGATGCTTTTTTGTATTATAATGGCGGCTATGATGTAATATATGACCTTAAAGTAATTGCCACATATCCTGATGAAAAAATGGCTCAGGCATTAAAGGATTATAATCTTGAAGAAAATAACAGTAATAGTCTTGTTCACAATCCTGTTCCTCGCAACATACCAAAAAAACCATATTATTGGTGGAGATAACCTGTATGCTGCTACTTATGAGGAGCAGAATATATATGAAGTGAAAATTGAAAATAATATGTCAAAAGTTATTACAACTATGACAGTAATGGCTATGACAGAACAGGAAGCTTACGATAATGTAGCTTTAAATGGCTGGACTGTTATTGGTGTAAAACTGATAAAAGAAAGAGTGAAAGATGAGTATACTCTTTCTACTGATTACATAAAAACAGAAATCCCAAATAAAATTGAGCTTGAAGATGCTATAGAAATACCTGCTGCAAAAGAGCCTGTAAAAGAAAAAAGTATGGTTGTATCAAAAGAAAGCGGCAATAAAAATGTGGCAGATAATTTAAACCTTGTTCCTACCTCAAAAGATTTAGAGTTAATCTTAACAATCCATTTTCAGCTTGGCGATGTTGCACCAATATTTGATGATGAAATATCAAAATTATTTGACAGCCTGCCAAAAGACAGAGATTATGTGCTTTTTGGAAATGCAGATGATGTTGCAGTAGGTAAAAACGCAACATACAGTAATAACTATGAGTTATCATATTTAAGAGCAGACCATATTAAAAAACTGCTTATTGAAAAGGGATATAATGCCGATAAAATAAAAACAATAGGCTTAGGCACAGGCTATCCTTTAGAAAAAAGCGGTAAAAAAGGCAGCCTTAAAAACAGACGAGTAGAGATATATGGATTCAGAACGCAAGGCTAGGTACGAGCAGCTTTATAATATTAAACTTACAGAATTTTATAACTTTGTCAGTGAAGTTATGGGTGATTTTAATTATTCACTTCATAGAACTGTAAAAGATATAGAAAATAAACGCCGTATAGAAATATGGGCATATCAAAGCCGTGAAGACCAGGCAGCAGTTGTATGGATAGAAGTTGTAAAGCCGGGGGAAATACTAGACCCTTATATTACAACAGATGTCCTTAGAACAATGAATGATGAAAATGTTACCCGTCTTTTCTTTTTTACAAATGGTCAAATGGGTCCAGAAGAAAAAGATGTTTTAGAAGGCTCTAACCACTTTGTTTTCGGAACAGATGAAATCGTAGAAACATTAATAGCCATAGATATGAAACGCTCTATTAAGGTAGTGCGTAAGCGTAAAAAAGTAAAAGTGCCTTCTGCTATGGTATTAATTAAAAATTTCTTAAAAGCCAACAAGGTATCAAGGCGTGAAATTAAGCTGAAAACAAGTGCTGTTCCAGAGCTGGCATCCCAGTATTATAAGCTTATACGCAGAGTATTGAATGAAATAGACAGAATACCAGATATTAACGATATCCCGCCACAATCCAGAGAGCGTCTTAAAAAAATACAGTATGACTTACTGCCTGAGCTTTTAAAAACTCCATACTACACTTTTACATACCAGTTTGTATATTTAAGAAATGCGCTTTTTTCTTTAATAGAATATACCATAATATACATTGGTAATGTTATTGAATATGAAGCAGAAGATGATTTAAAGAAAAACAGAGAAGTTATAGAAGAAATAATGAGCAAGCTTGATAATGTAGATGAAGAAATAGCAAATTATAAATCAGACTTAATGTTTACTTCTGAAAAAATTGCATTAAAATTGATTATGTATGCAGCAGTATTTAGTGTAGCAGCTGTATTTATAATGATTGTATTAAAATTCACAAGATAGCAGTAATAAGTTATATTTCCTTAAATATATAATAAACAGTAAAGTCATATCTTATAAACAGTTATATTACATATCATTTTAGTTTATAAAAAATAAAAAAAATTCAATCTTACTATTGTAAAATAAAATTCTTTTTTGTATAATCAAATAACTATAAAATAAGTAAAAGAAGTATATTACAGAGTGGGTATATGGACTTAAACACATTAACAAGGCTTTTTGATGGTCTTGATTCGTACATTATAGCAGTTGACAGTGAATTTAATATTAAATTTACAAACGGCAGAGTGTCATTAATTTCTGGAAAGCATCCTGATGAAATGCTTAATAAAAAGTGTTATAATGTTGTTCATGGATATAATAAACCATGTAAAAACTGTCCTATTGCAGAAAACAAAGATTTTACAGGTACAAAAGTTATTATAAAAGATATTGTTACATATAAAGGTGAGCGAATTTTTGCCCGCTCTGCATTTACCCGCATATCTGATGATTTATATGTATCTTCATTTATTGATATTACAGACATAGAAAGAGAAAGATTAGAATTAACTCATTCAAGTAAAGAATCTAAGGCAAATAATTTCAGATTAGCCCATGAAAGAAATATTAGAGACAGCGAAATAACATTTTTAGAAAAAGCTATTGATAATATGGCTCAGGGAATTATGATAGTTGATGATGAATATAGCATTAAAACTATTAATAAACTGCTGAAAGAAACTGCTCAGCTTGGCAGAAAAGAAATTGAAAACATTAAATGCTATAATGTTTACGGCTTTGAAGAGCCATGCAAAGACTGTCCTTTTAAAACAAGCAATATTAAAGCATTAAGGCAGATGCATGATAAGCATATGACAATTATGTTTTCTAAATTTGATAAATATATCGTTGAAAGTTTAAGGGATACTACAAGAGAAATTAAACTGATTGATGATATTAGAGAAAGTCAGGAAGAGATTAAAGAAAAGCAGCGTCAAATGTCTATTATGAATACAGACCTTTTACGCATGAATGAAAAATTAAAAACAGTTCAGGCATTAATAGAAGATGAATTAAGGCAGGTTGGTCATATTCAGGAAAGCTTACTGCCTGAAAATCTTCCACAGGTTGCAGGGTATGATTTTGGCGCAACATATATTCCAGCAGAGCAGGCAGGCGGCGACTATTATGACTGTATACAAATGAGTAATAACTACTGGGGCTTTGTTGTAGCAGATGTATCAGGGCATGGCACACCAGCAGCAGTTATTATGGCAATTACCCGTGCTATTATGCGAAGCTATACATTTGATGTTATTTCTGCATCAGATGCTCTTACTATGGTTAATGATATTTTATGCGATAATATACATACAAAAGACTTTGTTACTATGTTTTATGCAGTGTTAAATACTAATAATGGTATGTTTAACCTTGCATCAGCAGGTCATAACCCTGTGCTTTTCTTTGATTCATCAGAGTTTATTGTTAAAAAAATAACAGCATCAGGTATGTTTTTAGGAACATTTGAAGGCTTAAATTTTGAAGAAAAGAAATGGCATATAGAAGAGGGAGATATATTCTTTATGTATACAGACGGCTTAGTAGAAGCAATGAACAGCCAGCGTGAGCAGTATGGATATGACAGGCTTGTATCAAAGCTTATGATGTTCAGCGACTATCCTGCAGAGCGTCTTATAAAAGAAGTTATGGAAGATGTTAAAGATTTTACAGCTGGAGCACCTTTTGAAGATGACATTACTATACTTGTAATCAAAAGAAATAAGAAAGAAAGTGAAAATAAATAGTCATATTAATAATATTAGGAGGATATGATATGAATATTAAAAATGTAAACGGCAAAAACGTAGCCTACCTTGAAGGCGAAATTAATGCGCAAACTGGTGCGCAGGTAAAAGCAGAAATTAATACACTGCTTGATAAAGGAAATGCAGTTGTTTTATCTTTTAAAAGTGTAGTATATATGAACTCATCTGGTTTAAGAGAAATCATAGACTTATTTAAAACAGCAAGCAAAAATAAAAAAGAAGTATCTCTTTGCGATATGAACTCAGATATTAGAGAAATGTTCTCTTTTACAGGGCTTGATAAAGTATTTAAAATTTACGATACAGAAGCAGCTGCATTAGGTTAATATTATGGGTGAGTTACAATACGAAATTAAAAATGGAGTATTTAAAGCTCATATAAACCCTGATAACGACTTATCTGATATTTCAGAAGTATGCAATATTGTTGAAGAACACAGCGAAGTTGTATTGATAGGTATTGATTTATATAAATGCTCCTATATACAAAGTAAATTTTTAGCAGGGCTTGTGGCTGTTAAAAAATTAGCTATGGTTAGGAAAATAAACATTGAGCTTTTAAATGTTTGTGACCAGATAGCTCAGGTGCTGCAGTCTACTAATCTTCAAAAATTGTTTGTAATTAAAGATGATTTTGCGTCATATCCACTTGATGCTCTTTTTGAAAGATTTTTAGATACAGAAAAAGCTGGCACAGTTTCAGAATATTTAGCTGCAAACTATGATGATAAAATACAAAATAAACTTATAGAAATCATAGAAGGCGGTAACCCTCTGCTTGTTGAGTATGCCTTACTTACTATGGGCAAAGCTCAGGATTATCAGAATATAGAAATATACAGGAAAGCTCTTGCAGCTAATGAAGCAAGTGTAAAATCAGCTGCTATATTAGTGCTTGGCTGGATAGGTGATACTGAGTCTAAAGAACAGCTTTACAGCTACCTTACAAGTAAAGAGATAGGTGTGCCGGAAGCAGCAGCAGCTTCTATTGCACTGCTTTCAGATGACACTGATTCTGAAAAACTTGCTAAATATCTGCATGACAGTGATATGAGAATTCGTCTTGTTGCAATATATGCTTTATCCCTTATTAATGATGATAAAGCTTTTGAATATTTATCAAATGCAATTAAAGAAGAAAAAGAAGAAGCTGTCCGCGTTCAGCTTGCTAAGAAAATAGCATTATTTAAAGATGAGCGTGTTGGTAAAATATTACTTGGTTTACTTGATGATAATTCTATACAGTTAAGGGAGGCAGCAGCTTCCGGTTTATCAAGACGCGGCAGTGGTGAATTTACATCAACACTTGTTGAAAAAATTGGCGACAGTGATAACTGGGTTGGCTTTTTTGCTGCTAAATCATTAGCTGGAATAGATGATGAAAACATAATCAAAAAAATTGAAAGCTATTATGATAAAGTAGAGCAGAATGTTAAGCTTGCAATCATAGAAGTATTAGGAAAATGTAAAGGTGTAGACCCTTCGTTTTTATTATCAAAACTAGATGATGCAAACGAGGATATAAGAAAAGAAGCATTAAATTCCTTAAGCCTTATGCATGGCCCTGTTGCATTAACAGCTGCTATGAAGTTGTATAATACAGATGAAAGCTGGCTTGTCAGGTATAAAGCAGTTAATATAATACTTGAACAAAAACCAGTGGGCTATGATAGTTTATTGAGAGCTAGACTTAAAGATGAAACTAATAAATATATCCTTGAGCATATCATAGGCGAGATTGGAGAGTAGATGTTATGCTTTTAAATTCAATTAAAATAAACGACCAAGAATTTGTAGAGTTAAAGGATATAATTTATAGAAATTCAGGTATAATGTTTGCTGAAAACAAAAAATACCTGCTTGAAAACAGGCTTTCAAAAAGACTTGCAGACCTTAACTTTACTACTTTTAAAGATTATATTTATTATTTAAAATATGATATTAAAAAAAGGCAGGAGCTTGATACATTAATTAACCTTGTTACTATTAATGAAACATATTTCTTAAGGGAACGTGGTCAGCTTGATTATCTTGTATCAAACATAGTGCCTGACTTAATTAAGGCTGGTAAAAAAAGTATAAAAATATGGTCAGCACCATGCTCCACAGGTGAAGAGCCTTATTCTATTGCAATACTGCTTAAAAATGCAGGATTATTTGATAAAGCATCAATAGATATTATTGCAACAGATATTAACTCAGAAGTTGTAGCTTTAGCTAAAAAAGGCGAATACAGGCAGGCATCTTTTAGAGGTGTGCCGGCTGACTTTATGAGAAACTTTGATGTTCAAGGTCAAAGCTACTTTATTAAAGAAGATATAAAAAGGCATGTTCGTTTTAACACAGGCAATATTACAACTCCAGCTATTACAAGCCTTATAGGCAAAGTTGATGTTATTTTCTGCCGTAATGTTCTTATTTATTTTGATATGGACGGCAAACAAAGAACTATTAAAAACTTCTATAATATGCTTACAGAACCAGGCTATCTGTGTCTTGGACACTCAGAAACATTGAATAAAATCTCAGAAGATTTTACAATGAAAAATGCAGGTACATGTATAATCTATATGAAGAAAAAATAATATAAAGCCCAGAGTTTTCTCTGGGCTTAAATTTAATCACATAATTTCTTGTATTCTAGTGAAATTTTATACTGCTTAACCCCCATTTTTTTACAATAATACTAATAACTATATAATAATTAAAATAAAATATTTACTAGAATT
>CALVEY010000010.1 GCA_944326705.1 uncultured Mucispirillum sp. | reverse complement strand
TACATAAATAATAATTACTAAGTTTATTATAAATTAGCATTTTTAATCATAGTTTTTAAAAAATGGGGGTGATGTAGGTATAATTATACTTGATAACTGGGAAAAATGGGTATAAAATTACTTTTATGTAATAAAAAATATACACAAAAGTAATAAAGGTATTGAATTTATCACGGTTTAGGTTTAAAATTTCATGGGTGAAATTTTTTAATATAATTATATAATTATTTTTTAAGATGAGGTTCAAATGAGCAAGGACAAAATTAAAGAGCTGGTTGAGCTTCGTTCCCGCTTATACAAAGGGGGCGGTGATGCTCAGATTGAGAAAATGCACTCTCAAGGCAAATATACAGCCAGAGAGCGTATAGGAATGCTTCTTGATGAAGATACTTTTCAAGAAGATTTCCTGATGGTTCAACACCGTTGTAATGATTTTGGCATGGATAAAAAAGACCTGCCAGCAGACGGTATGGTTACAGGAATGGGGCTTGTAGACGGCAGAACAGTATTTGTTGCCAGCCAAGACTTTACTGTTAACGCAGGGACTATGGGTGAAGCAGGTGCTAGAAAAGCTCAAGAGTTAATGGATGCAGCACTTAAAACTGGTTCCCCTTTCATCTTTATTAATGACTCAGGCGGTGCAAGGGTTCAGGAAGGTGTAAGTGCTTTATCAGGTTACGGCGGTATTTTCTATCGCAATGTTCTTCTTTCAGGTGTTGTTCCGCAGATTAGTATTATTGCAGGTCCATGTGCAGGTGGTGCTGCTTATTCTCCAGCATTAACTGACTTTATCATACAGGTTCAAAGAGAAGGTCAAATGTATATCACAGGCCCTAAAATCATTAAAGAAGTTACAGGTGAAGAAGTTTCCCTTGAACAGCTTGGCGGTGTTGATGCACAGGCTCACTATTCTGGTGTTGTTCACTTTGTTGCAAAATCAGGACCTGAAGCATTAGGACTTGCTAGAAGGCTTTTATCATTCCTTCCATCTAACAACTCAGAAGAAGCACCTATTATAGAAGAATCAAGAAACAGTGTAATAGGTCCAGATGAATCATTTAACTTTATTGTGCCAGAAGATCCGAAAAAACCTTATGATATGCATGAAATCATATGGCGAATAGTAGATAATGCAGACTTTTTAGAAGTTCAGGAAAATTTTGCTAAAAATATTATTGTAGGCTTTGGCAGATTAAATGGCAGAAGTGTTGGTATTATTGCTAACCAGCCAGCATTTAAAGCAGGTGTTTTAGATATTGACTCATCAGATAAAGCAGCCCGTTTTATCCGTTTTTGTAATGCATTTAATATACCATTAATTACTCTTGTTGATGTTCCAGGATTTATGCCGGGAGTTGACCAGGAATATGGCGGTATTATTAGACACGGTGCAAAACTTTTATATGCTTATGCATCAGCAACTGTTCCTAAATTTACAGTAATATTAAGGAAAGCTTATGGTGGTGCATATATTGGTATGTGTTCTAAAGAGCTTGGAGCAGATAGAGTTGCTGCATGGCCTACTGCAGAAATTGCAGTTATGGGAGCAGAAGGTGCTGTCAGCCTGCTTTATGGCAAAGAAATTAAAAATGCAGAGGATAAAGCTGCTGAAACTAAAAAAAGACTTGATGAATATAGGGAATTATTTTCAAATCCTTATGTTGCAGCAAAAAGGGGTTATATTCACAATGTTATACTTCCAGCAGATACAAGAAGCTATTTAGCAGCATCACTTGAAATGTATGCTTCTAAACGAGAAACAAGACCATATAAAAAACACGGTCTTATTCCATTATAGGAGTTTGGTATTATGGCTGAATATACAAATATACAGCTTGCACAGGCTGAGTTAAATACAACTGTAACCCAAACAGTAAACAGCAGCAGAGATTATCATGAAACCTTTGGTGAGGGTGTAATGGTAACACTTGTAGGCATGGGTGTTGTATTTGCTGTCCTTATTATTATGATTCTCTTTATTGATTTATTTAAGAAAGTTGAGCCACTGCTTGATAGAGCAGGAGCATTCTTTTCCAAAAATAAAGGTGAAGCTGCAGCACAAAACTCTCAGGAAGCACAAAATATTGATAATACCACATTAGTGCTTATCAGTGCAGCAGTTGCAGCATATACTCATAATAAAGCAAGAGTTAGAAGAATTAGAGTGCTGCCAGCTAAGGCAAAACAAGGTGGTAACTGGGCTATGCAGGTACGAAGTGCATTGCAGTCATCACATAGTAGAAAACAATAAATTAAAAAATAAAAATTAGGAGCATATATTATGAAAATGAAAATTACTCTTCACGGTGTAGCTTACGAAGTAGAAGTTGAGCTTTTAGACGAAGTAGAAGGTTATGGCACATTAAGCGGTATTCCGCCAGTTCCAAGATTTGTTCAATCTCAGCCAATGCCAACAAACCAAAGTAATGATGGTATATTACCTCCGCCTAGCAGAGCAGCAGCAGGAGCAGCTGCAGCAGCGGCTGCAAATGCAGGTGGTAAAACTATTATTTCTCCAGTTGGCGGCACAATTGTAGAAGTAAAAGCAAAAAATGGTGATAATGTAAAAGTTGGGCAGGAATTATTAATATTAGAAGCTATGAAAATGCAGACATCTATTAATTCACCAGTTGATGGTGTTATTAAATCTATTAATGTTTCAGCAGGCGATACTGTTAGAGAAAGCCAAGTGCTTGTAGAATTTCAGTAAACCATTTAAATTGCGGAGGCAAAAAAATGGATATTTTAATGAATTTTATTGATACGGGAGCTTTAGGGGGCCTGCTTTCTTATAAGCATATTATAATGATTATTGTAGGCTGTATTTTCCTGTATCTTGCAATAGCAAAACAATATGAACCGCTTTTACTTGTTCCTATTGGTTTTGGTATAATAGTTGGTAATATGCCAGCAGACCCAATACTAGAAATGGGTATATATGACCATAATAGTGTATTAGGTTTTTTATATAAAGGTGTAGAGCTTGGTATTTATCCACCACTTATATTTTTAGGTGTTGGAGCTATGACAGATTTTTCTGCTATGCTTTCTCAGCCTAGACTTATGCTTTTAGGTGCTGCTGCACAGCTTGGTGTGTTTATAACATTCCTTGGTAGTTTATTTTTAGGCTTTACATTAAAAGAAGCTGCTGCAATAGGTATTATTGGTGGTGCAGATGGTCCAACATCAATATTTGTTGCATCAAAACTTGCAAAAGATTATTTACCAGTTATTACTTTGGCAGGTTATTCTTATATGGCTCTTGTGCCAGTATTACAGCCGCCAGTTATCAGGCTTTTAACTACTAAAAAAGAGCGTATGATAAAAATGCCGCCTTCAAAACCAGTTTCTAAAAGAATGCGGGTAATGTTTCCTATCTTTACTTTTATTATTGTATCAATGATAGACCCGGGTGCATTAATATTAATTGGTATGCTTTGTTTTGGTAACTTATTAAGAGAATCAGGTGTTACAGAGCGTCTTGCAAAAACAGCAAGAACAGTTGTAATTGATGCAGTCGTTATTATATTAGGCTTAACAGTAGGTGCATCTACTCAGGCAGATAAATTTTTAACTCCATCATCACTTAAAATATTTGCTTTAGGAGCATTTGCTTTCTGTGTTGCAACAGCAGGCGGTGTGCTTTTTGCAAAAATTATGAATCTATTTACTAAAAATAAAATTAACCCTATTATTGGTGCAGCAGGTGTTTCTGCCGTTCCACTAGCTGCCCGTGTTTGTCAGGTAGAGGGTGCAAAAGCAGACCCATCTAACTTTTTAATTATGCATGCTATGGCACCAAATGTTGCAGGTGTAATTGGTTCTGCCGTTGCAGCAGGTGTATTTATTTCAAAATACGCAGCAGGTTAAAATTTAATTTAATATCAAATATAGAAAGGCTGGTTTAAAATCAGCCTTTTTTTATATTTTTATCTAATAATATCATTAATCTTTAATATTTAATTTTTATTTACATAAAACCTTTTTTAATAATTTTATACCATAAAATAAGATAAATTTGCTCTTAATTATCAATAAGTAATGATGTATTGACAAAATAATTAAAAATGTCAATCTTGTATAAATTATGTATTTTTAAGTATTGACTAAGAGCAAAAAGTTTTATAGTTATAATGATATATAATTAAATGGAGGCAAAAAAATATGGGAAAAGAAACTAATGTTTTAAAATCATTAGAAGAAAGCTCAGTTTCAAGACGTTCCTTTTTAAAAGGCACAGCAGCTCTTGGTGCAATGGCTGCTATGTATGGCTGCTCAAAAGATGGCGGCTCAGAAATTATCTACGGGGGGGGGGAATAACAATAATACTCCTATAGTAGATGAAACACTTGAAGAAACAGTGTTTATGGGCTGTTCACCACACAACTGCGGTGGTGGTGCATGCGGTATTGCTGCCCATGTAGCAGGGGGCAGAGTAGTTAGGTTTACAACAGATGACAGACCTAGCTATGATATGATAGATAATAAAGGTGTTTATGATTCTCAAAGAAGAGGCTGCGTTCGCTGCCGTTCTAAAAAACAATGGCTTTATCGTCCAGACAGACTTTTATATCCATTAAAACAAACTAAAGAGCGTGGTGATTTATCAGGCTTTGTTAAAATTTCCTGGGCTCAGGCTGCAAGAGAAATTGCAGAAGAAATGATAAGGATTAAAAATGCTTATGGTCCAGAATCTTTCCACAGATTTTATTCAACTGGTGATGGTGCTGCATATCCTCGTTCTCGTCAATTCTCTGCAAACCTTTTATTTGGCTTAGGCGGCGAATATGCATATCATGATGACTATTCATTCCCTAGCTGGTACACAGCAGGTTACTTTACATGGGGTAACACTTACCCAGGTGCAAACTCTGCTCCAGATTTACAAAACTCAAAAGTAATTGTTTTATGGAGTGGTAACCCTTCTGAAATGATTGGTTCATGTAATGTTTCTTGGTATTTAACTCAAGCAAGAGATATGGGAGTACCTGTAATTTGTGTTGACCAGCGTATTTCTAAAACTGCATCTATGCTTGCAACTGGTGCAGGAAATGTTCCAGCAGTAATCACTCCAGTTGGTGGAACAGATGGTGCATTAATTGCTGCTATGCTTTATCACTTAGTTTCTAAACATATAGAAACAGTTGCTGGTGGCGATATTTGGCAGACTACTAAATATTTAAACCCAAGAATGGTTGCTAAATATGTTCATGGTTTCTTTGATAAAAAACCAGACGCTGGAGAAGGTTCTACTTATTCATATAGAGCAGAAGTAACAGCAGAGAATTATCCAATTGCAGATGGCGGTTCATATTCTGCATACATTTTTGGAAGTGAAAAAATAGCTTTTAATAATAAAGCATCTATTTATCCTGAAGAAATTGGCTATCATACAAGCCCAGATGCATTTGACTGGTATAAAGGTGTAGATGCTGACGGTAATATATTAAAAGAAAATAGAGTAGATGAGCTTCATGGTAAAAAAACTAAATGTTATGGTCAAACACAAAAAACTCCAGAATGGGCAGAAAAAATCACTGGTGTTTCTGCTGATACTATTAAAGCATTTGCAGAATATCTTGCAGAAGTTTCTTATAATAATGACTGGGGCGGTATATCTTTACTGCAGATTGGCGGCTTCCAAAGAAATACAGAAGGCGAGCAAGGCATTAGAGCATTCTTTGTTCTTGCTGGTGTATTAGGCTGTTTTGGTAAAAATGGTGCAGCTTTTGGTAACCCATCAGCTTCTGCTAAAAAAGATGCAAGTGTATTACCATCATTTACTCCACATACTACTCCATGGGCAGATGGTAGCTTAAAAGCTAATATTAAATCAGGTACAGGGCTTCAAAGTATAGCTGCTGGTATCCCAAATATTCAAGCAAGGTTTGATGATACTAAATTAACAAATTCTGTTTCAAATAAAGAAGGAACTAACAGTTCATTCCCAGTATTTATGTGGCAGGATGCTATTGAAAAAGGCTCTACTGGTAAATCAAGATGGGGAGCTCCAGATGTAGCTAACGGTCCAGCTATTAAACTTATTTTTAACTTTGGTGGTAACTGTGTTGTTAACCAGGCAGGTGATTACAACCTTACTACTCAAATCCTTAAAATGCCAAATGCTCAAACAGTATCAGAAGATGCTAATTTCCCTAATAGAAAATATCAGTTAGAATTACTTGTAACATCTGATTTCTTTATGACTTCATCTGCTCAATATTCTGACTATGTTCTTCCTGCTTCTATGGCTTTTGAACGCAACTTCTACAAAACAGTAGATGATGCAGTTCATTTTTCACCAAAAGCAGTTGATGGTCCAGGTGAAGTATTATCTGACTATGAAATGACTTGGAGAATCCATGATTATTTAGGCAGCAATTTCACAGGCGGCTTAACTAATGCAACTACAGAAGTTCGTGATGAACGCTTATTATTAAAAAGTATTTATAAAGCTCCTACTGCAGGTGAATATGCAGGTATGACTTTTGAAGAATTTGTTGCAAAAGGTCTTGTTACTTCTGGTACTCAAGTAAGTAACCCTATATCAATCCAATGGAAAGAATTTAGAGAAGCACCAGGAACTCAAATAACAAATTCAAGTGGGAAACTCCAATATCCAGTAAATACTCCTACTGGTAAAATAGAAGCTTATTCACAAGGTATGTGTGAATATTATGAAGCAAGAGGCTTTAATAATGATGATACTACAGTTCAACTTGTAAATGGCTCTATTAAAACAAAAGGTTTTACACATACTAACGGTATGTATGTTTACCCAGTTCCTATGTATATACCTCTTGTTGAAGGTGTTCATGCTTCTAAAGAAGAAGGATATGCTCACCCAGACCCATTAGGTACTGAAGCAAAAGGTTATACTTATCGTCTGCATAACTGGCACATGCAGTATCGTTCTCACTCTACATTAAACTCAAATGCATACTTAAATGAGCTTTACAAAAAAGACATCAATGGTAACCCAGCATTTTACAGTTTAGACAGAGGTCAAAATAAAGTATATGGCGCAGATGCTGCTATATGCGATGAAAATGTTTACGAACCAGTATTTGTAAGCCCTAATACTGCTTCTGCTTTAGGCATTCCAGAAAAAGGTGCAAGAGTAGTTATTTATAACGACCGTGGTGCAATCTATGCTTATGCACAAATTTCTAAACTTATCCATGATAACGAAATTATGATTGGTCAAGGTGCATGGGCTTCTGTAATTGATGAAACATTTACTACACCAGTTACAAATATTACTCACAAAATAGATACAGGCGGCTGTTCAAATACTCTTATGAGCATAAGACCTTCAAGAATATGCCAAGGTATGACATTATCAAACGATACTAAAGTTGGTATCAAAGTTATATAGGAGATGAGAATATGCAATACGGATTTTATATAGACCAAACTCGCTGCATTGGCTGCCATGCTTGTGTAGTTGCTTGTAAAGATAGAAATGATATTTTACCAGGTCCATTAGCTTTAAGAAAACTTTATGCAGAAGAACAGGGTACTTTCCCTAATTCTAATGTTATTAATACAACATTAAGCTGCAACCACTGTGCAGAGCCTGCCTGCATACCAGCATGCACATTTAATGCAATATACAAAGATGATGTATTTGGCGCAGTAGTAGTTGACAGAAATAAATGTCAAGGTGCTGGCTCTTGTATTACAGCTTGCCCATATAAAGCAATTGATAGAGCAGATACTGGTGCAAACTATAATCCTGATTATACACAAGAACCACAAAAAGGTATTTATTGGCAGGTAGACCATCCAGCTAATAAATGTGATATGTGCTTACCTTTAATCAAAAAAGGCGAAAAACCTACTTGTGTTGCAACATGCCCACAAAGAGCATTAGACTGGGGTCCAATAGATATGTTAAAATCAACATATCCTGATGCTGTAGATTATGTAGAAATCAATGTAAATGGTGCTAAAATCTACGCAGACCCATCAGAAACACATCCATCTGTAATATTTAAAGCAAAAGCTCGTATATAAGCTGTTACAGAAAAATAAATACTCACCTGCTTATAAAGGCAGGTGAGCTTATGGAGTTGCAATGCAGTTAAATGATGAAATAATAAGTATAATGCAGGGGAGAGAAGTAACCTATGCTGCAATGTCTGACTTATTTCTTTCTCTTATAGAAACAAAACAAATTCAAATGCTGATAGATTTAATGCCAATGTATGAAGAAATGGCAGAAAATACTGATAATCAGCACATAAAATATGGTGTATCATGCTTATCAGAAGTTGTAAACGAATATAAAAACAGCGATGATACAGCAAGGAAAAACTTATTAGAAGGTTACAGCAGAGAATATTCCAGGCTTTTTTGCCTTGGTAATGCTGCAGCAATATCAGAATCTGTATATGTTTCTCCACTGCACTTAACAATGCAGGAATCAGAACTTGAAGTCCGCAATTTATATAAAATGTGCCATTTTGATATGAAACATACTGCTAATGAGCCACAGGACCATTTATCTTATGAGCTTATGTTTATGTCATACCTTTCAAAAGGAACATATCAAAATATAGAAAAAGGCGATAATACACAGGCTGAAAGTTTAATAAACCTGCAAAAAAGTTTTATAAAAGACCATCTTTTAAACTGGCTTGGTTATTTTTTATCAAGCGTTAAAAAGTATAAAGAGGGTGACAGGCTTTACTATCCACTATCCTGCCTGCTTTTAGGCTTTATTGAAGAAGATAGTGCTTTTTTAGAAACTTTATAAAAAATATTAAGGAGTTAGGCCTATGAAAAGGCTGATGTTATATACATTAACATGTTTGTTAGCTTTAGCAGTCCCAGCTTTTGCTTATGTTGGTGATGCATATGTTACACCAGACAGTTGGAGTAAGCATGTAAATGCTAATGGTATCAAAGCGAGTTTAAACGGCTTAGATTTTGGTGATTCAGGGATATTAAAAATAGGGTTAACAACAAGAGCCACAATGAAATTTGGCGAAGATGAAGACTGGTCAATCTATCAGTATGCAAGGCTTAGATTAAGTGATGCAAAACTTGGCCAGGGGACAGTGAATGTAAACTTAAATATGCGAGGCGCTTATGACAGCCTTCCAAGTATTGGCGGCAGCACAATGGACGGCATATCAGCAAGCCAGCAGGGAAGCAGTTATAATCAGTTTTATGACGGTTTATATACATCAAGAAAATATGATGAATATACCCGCTTAAACGGACACTATGACGGCAACTTTAGAATATATCAAGCCAATGTAGAGTTTAAAAAAGTAGTGCCATACACAGATATAGCAGCAGGCAGAATCTACTTAAACAACTTAGATATGTATAAAATAGACGGGGGCAGCCTTCATTTTGATACATGCGACTACTTTAAACTTGATGTATACGGCGGTCTTCCAGTGAGCTATTACAGCAACTTAAAAACATCTGTAGTAGGTGCAGCATTAGAAGTGCCAATAGCAGTAAGCGGTACAAAAATCAGAGCAGAATACAACTACTTTATGCATGAAGATGGCGGCGATTTTAATACACATGTTGCCAAAGGCAGAATAGACCAGAACTTAAACTTTCCAGATATAATATCATCAAATATATATCTTGAAGGCGCAATAGTAGGTAAAGCCATGCTTTATGAAGCAGGTTTAGATGCCAATATAGATGCAAGCCGCACAGGTGTATCAGCATACATTGCAGGCCAGTATGATAAAAATACAGGTGATATCAACCCATATGTATCCATGTATGAAGATATGTTAGGCGGCTCAAGTGAATATGTAATGGGTGGCGTAATGCTGACACAAGGCATCACTGATTATGTAATAGTAGGAGTAGGCTGGGAAACAAGATTTAACTTCAGCGAAGCTTACGGAGACAGAGACTACCAAAGAGTATTTGGTAATGTAGACTTAGTAGGCTTAATCCATAAAAACAACTACTTAAGCTTAATAGTAGACTGGTATGATGTGGCAGAATACAAAAGACAGGACAGCAACTCTAAAGTAATGGGTGGTTTTAGAATGACTCAGGTATTTACAGACAGAATAGAAGGCTGGGTAGGTGTGAATGTTCAGAATTACCAGTATAGAAACAGCCCAATAAAATCATACCCACAGTATGGAGAAGAAGTGCTGAATTTAAGCGAAAGAAACGAAAACACAACAATGGCATACATTGGCGCAATGTATCGTCCAGTAGACTGGTGTGTATTACAGCTTGATTATACTTATGAATATGCAGACCTTTTTAAAAGTGCAGACTTACAGCCAGATATTCATACAGTAAGTATCTGGGCAAACTTTATCTGGTAGGGGGAAGAAGTTATGAAAATGAAATTATTAATAATCGGCTTATTCTCTTTACTTATAGCTAGTGTAACACTAGCAGTAGACAGCACAAAGCCGTCCACTCACAACAGCACATGGGAAAAACAGCATGGTCAGGCAGCAAAAACTAATATGAGTGAATGCTTAATGTGCCATGAAGAAAGAAGTGAATGTATAGCCTGTCATGAAGATACAGCGCCAAGAAGCCATACAGTAACATTTGTAAATAAAACACATGGCTTAGAAGCAAGGTGGAACAGGACAACATGTCAGACATGTCACAAACAGGATTTCTGTGATTCATGTCATGAAACAGCATACCCAATGAGCCACGCAAGAGCAAACTTTGCATCAGGAGTGCAAACAGACCCAGGCTCACACTGCGGCACAAGCTGTGTAATCCCTGTAGGCAACTGGAGCAATACACCAGCAAAAAACTGTATAGTATGTCATAAAACAAGACCAATGACAAAAGCTGGTGCACTGCATACTATGAAGTAACATATAAGATAGCTGCTATCTTATATAAATAATATTGTCCGCCCAAATATGGGCGGGCATATAATAAATTAAATATATAAATAATTATGACTAGGTATCTTTTCCCATAAGGTATCTACCATTAAATATTTTGCATCCGCCTTATTTTAGGCGGATTTTTTTATGTATTGAATTTGATGGATAGAGTATAAAATTTTATGTTATATATTCGTAGACAAAATATTCTATATTTTATTAAAAATAAAATACTTTATTAATATAGATTTTTACATTACAATGGAGTATAAAAAAGCATTAGGCTGTTAAAAATTAAACTTTATTGTAAAAAATATGAAATCTATCATACTTATTAATGCAAAAGAAATATCATCTTTTTTTGATACTGGTGATGTAAATCCTGCAGTGTCTACAATATCGGCTTGTCTTGAAGATGCTGGATTTAGTAATATATATATTTTCCCAGAAACAGAAGAAGACTGCGATATTTTAAACTATGAAAAAAAACTTGAAAATTTTTTAAGAAAATATGATGCAGAAATAATTGGTATATCCTGCTGGACAAGTGGATATGGTATAGCATCAGATATGGCACTGTTATGCAGAAAATTAAAACCAAATGCTGTGCTTGCTGCTGGTGGTCCGCATTTTTCATCAGCAAAAGAAGCTGAGTATGCATTAGAAAATAATATTTTTGATATAGTTTTTAGAGGCGGTGCAACACCTTTTATAGATTTTTGCATTAATTATTTTTCAGGCAGTATTAAGGTAATTAAGCATAATAACACTATACAGCTTTCTGGGAGTATTCCATCTGCTGGTATATGTTACAGGGATATAAATAATAATATTATTATAAATAAACATGGTGTATTAAATGCTGCAGTGAAGCCAGTAATAGAAGTAAATGACGATTATGCAGAAATAAGGCTTGTAGTAAAAGATGTATGCCCAAACCACTGTGATTACTGTGTAATCCACCCAGCAGTAACAAAAAAAGAATACATGCAGGAGCAGCTTAAATACTGCATGGAATATTCAGATATTATCAAAAAAGAATTAAATAAAAAAATCCGGTTTGCTTTGGCAGATTCTGCCCCATTTGCACTAAAAAATGAAATATATAATATGTTAGACAGTTTTAAAAATATAGATAAAAACTGCTCTTTCGCCTTATTTGCAGACCCAGAGGACATAAATGATGAAATGTATAATATTATTGATAAGTATAATGTTTCATCACTTTTTTTTGGCAGGGACAGAGTATATGCAGATGAATTATTAGGCCGCAGATATAAAGGCACTTTACGCAGTCAGCAGATGCTTGATGAAGAATTTGATAAGCTGAAAAGTCTTATTGCATTTTTAGAGAAAAGAAATAAACCTTTTGAGATATATCTTGGTTACATTTTATCACCTGTTGAAACGGCAGAATCTTCATTAAAACTTATGAATGAAATAAAATATTTTTCACTATATGAAAGTAGAAATGTTATAATCCAGACAAACTTATTTGTATTAAACCCATATCCAGATACAAAAGTAGGCGAAAGGTTTGAAAAAGAATATATTCCTATGAGATATTTTCATCATCCTTATCCAAATGTATGGAAAGGCAGTGATAAAAACCATATCCAGATAGAGCTTACACGCTTTATTTTATCAAAGCTTTTATGCCGCAGTGAAGGGAAAGAGCTTTATGCACCTATGATAGATTTTATTCATAAACTGCAGTTTGAAAATTATGCTGATGTAAGCTTATGCGATACTATAAAAGATAATAATTTAAAATCATTATGCAGATATATTATGAAAAAAATTGCAGAAAGAAATTTTAGTTATAATATAGAAAGTGATAAATATAATGATGATATAGTATTTTTTCATCTTTTAGGCTGTATGATGCTTATAATGCTTACTCATAAAGACTGGCTTGAAAAACAGTATTTTGAGCAGGTAATGAATAAAATAGCTGAAAATGACGGAGTGCTTCCGCTTTTACTTAAAGATTTGGAAGTATTAAAATCATAGTTATTACATAGGAAATATAGATGCCTGAAAATAATATTGTATTAAAGCATATAGAAATTGCTAAAAAGATTTATAAGTATATTATTGATAATAAAATCTTAAAAGGAGATAAACTTCCTGGTGGCAGAACTTTTGCAGTTAAATACAATGTTAGTAAAAATACTGTATATGAGGCACTGGAGCTTTTACAGGCAGATGGCTATGTAGTTATAAAAAAGGTATCTACCATTAATTATTTATAAGCCCGCTTTATTTAAAAAGCTGGTTTAATAATATAATATTAGTTATATTATTATGAAATATATAATTTTCCATAAATTAATCTACTAAATCAGATAAATTATATCTTAAAATACTGCTATATAAAGGATAATTAAAACTTTAACATTTTTTGAAAGTGTGTCAAATTTGTATAAATTATGTGTTTTTAGATATTGACTAAATAAAAAAAATTTTATAGTTATAAAAATATATTATTATTGGAGGCGAAAAATATGGGAAAAGAAACTAATGTTTTAAAATCATTAGAAGAAAGCTCAGTTTCAAGACGTTCCTTTTTAAAAGGCACAGCAGCTCTTGGTGCAATGGCTGCTATGTATGGCTGTTCAAAAGATAGCGGTTCAGAAATTATCTACGGGGGGGGGTCGGTACCTCTTCTGGTGAACAAGAAAATATCGTAAACGATATAAACAGCGGTGTTGCTGAAGTATGGGCAGGAACTGCTGGTCATAACTGTGGTGGTCGTTGTGTAACTCGTGCAGTTAAAAAAAATGGTAAAATAGTTCGTATACTTACTGACGAACGTGCTTATGATAAAACATTTGAAAATGAAGTAAGTAACCCTCAAAGCCGTGCATGCTCTAGGTGTAGAAGTTATGTTGGCCGTCTTTATTCTCCAAGCAGGATGAAATATCCATTAAAACAAACTAAAAAACGTGGTGACTTAACAGGTTTTGTTCGCATTACATGGGAACAGGCTATGAAAGAAATTGCTCAGCGTTATAATGCAATTTTACAAAAATATGGCCCAGAAGCAATATATAACCACATGTCAAGTGGTCAGCAGGGACCATTCCAACGCGGTGGTGGTAATGGTGCATCATCTGTATTTGCTGCAGCTGTTGGTCCTTTAAGTGGTGGTTATCTGCACCAAGGTTATAACTACAGTGCCCATTCAAGCTCATATTTTGGCACAACTTATACTGGTGCAAAAGGTAATAAAAACACAACTCAATTAATGCAAAGAAATACAGGCAGCTTATTTTTATGGGGTTCGCATCTTCTTTCATCTTCTAACCCTTATGCTTATTCTGCAATACTTAGTGCGCAGACTATTAGAAATAAAGGCGGCAGAGTATGGCATATGAGCCCAACATTAGAAGATACTGGTATTACTCTTGCAACTGACTGGGTTCAGCTTAATCCATTAACAGATGTTGCTCTTATTTCAGCAATTATATATGACATGATAGATAATACATTTAATACAGATGGTTCTATAAAAGCAGACCCATATTTAGATGTAGATTATCTTGATACTATGGTTTATGGTTTCTTTGCTTCTCCAGAATATTGGATAGATAAAGCAACAGGTAATATCAGCCTTAAAGAACAATCTGGATATACAAAAGTTAATGCAGTAAAACCAGGCTATTCTTATGCTGACTATATTATGGGACAGGATGACCGTTTATCTAAAGCTAAAGCAGTTTATGGCACAGCAATCAATGGTAAAGTAAACTATAACTCTGCAGAATTTGCAAAATCAAGCCAAACTGCAAGAGGCGGTAAATGTATGCTTGGTCAGGACAGCACTGTAGGTGAGGGTGCTTCTTACTACTATAAACAAACATTAAGAGAGGCAAAAACTCCAGAATGGGCAGAAGGTATATGCGGTGTTCCTGCTGCTACTATCAGAGAAATGGCAAAAGATATATGCGATAAAGTAAAAGCTGGTCAAGGTGTTCTCCACCACTGCAGTAACGGCTGGCAAAGAAATGCAGAAGGTGTAAACTACTTATTTGCACTTCAAAACCTCTCTATTATTTCTAAAGGCTGGGGTGTAGATGGAGCAGGTTTTTACCAAACAGCAGCATATAATGCTGAATACGGCACAGATATTCCTAACCTTTCAGTTAAAACAGCAAATAGTGATAAATCAAACTATTCAAATACTGTTCCAAAACTTCCATCATGCACTATGTGGCATGCTGGTGTAAAATTTGCATTTGCAGATGAATTAAAAGCAAACGGATATACTGGTAAATATGTGCCAGATATGGATATGAATGAATTTAAATCTGGTTATGCTTATGCAGGGGATGCAAATATTAAATCATTTGTAAAACATAAATCAAGCAGCACATTTGCTAACAGCTCTATATTAGATTATATTAATGGCGGCCATACTTCTGCAGAACGTTATGAAGTAGGTGCAGATGGCTACTATGTAGTAGAAATGAATGGCGATAAACCATTATATTCTGGTATCAGGTTTGTATATACTGCTGCAGGTAACGCAGTAATCAACCAGCATATGAATTCAAATGATACTGCGGAAATGCTTGAATGTCTTCCATTCTATCCAGAAGACCCATCAAATGCAGACGGCTTTTGCTATATAGCTCTTGATACAAACTTTTCACCAACTATGCGCTGGGCTGACTATGCACTCCCTGGTACAGCTAACTGGGAAATGACTGATATTATCGGTGGTGCTGGTGCTTCTAAACAAATCTATATGCCAAAAGTAATTGACGGCCCTGGTGAATCTAAATCAACTTTTGAAATGAATAAATTATTAGCAAAATATTTAGTTGAAATAGACGGCGGTTATTATGCAGGCTTAAACAGCGAATTTGCTTCAAGAAATGATACTCCAAACTCATTAATTGAACAAGCATTTAATAATAATGCTGATGCAAAAACTCGCTGGGGCACTTTTGAAAACTATCAAAAAGATGGTTATATTCTTGGTAAACCAGTTTCTATGAATGATGCAGCATCTTTATCAGAAAATTCTATATTAACTGCATTTAATAACTATAAAAACACAGATATGACTACTCCATTTATTCAGCATGCAGGTGGAACAACTGGTGTGATTACTACATTTAATGGTGAATTATGCAGAACAGGCACAAGTAACGACTATAAACATTATATTGTTGATACTAATGACCCTAAAATGTCATACCGTTTCCATGTTTTATCTGATGTTATGGTTTGGGAATATACTCACAGAAATGAAAAATTCCATGGCTATCTTCCAGCAGAAGAAAGAGGTAACAAAAATACTGATGAACAAGGCGACCCAATTGTTTATAATATACCAGTATTCTTTGATTACAGAGACTACTTTAAACAAGCTTATGGTAAGGATTTATTTGCAGACAGCAATAACAAACCATTATTTAATCTTGGTACACATATCAGATATCGTTCTCACTCTACATTTAATGACAGTCCACTTGTAAGAGAACTTGGTAAATTTGCAATAGGCGGACAACCTGCTACAGATACAGATATATTTGCAGATGTTCTTCCAGAATATCCAGATGTTAATCCACCATACAATACTGCTCTTACATTAAAAAGGCTTACTCCTGTAGGGCAGGCAGGCTGCGGATATGAAGCAATATGGATGAACCCAGCAGATGCATTAGGAAAAGATATTCATGATGGTGACCTTGTAAAAGTGTGGAACCCTATCGGTGCAGTTCACGCTGTAGCAAAATTATCTAATAGAATAAGTAAAGGTGTAACATTACTTCCACAGGGCGGCTGGTATGACCCAGATGCAAATGGCATAGATGATGGCGGCTGTTCAAATACACTTTGTGCATCTACACCAACACGCTGTGACCATGGTAATGCTCAAATGTCAATTGTAGTATTTGTAGAGAAAGCTTAGGAGGATAATTATGCAATACGGATTTGTATTTGACCAATCAAGATGTATGGGCTGCAACGCCTGCACTGTATCATGTAAAGACTGGAATCAGGTAAAACCAGGGTTAGTTCGCTGGAGAACACATAAAGGTCATGAAAAAACTAATGAAGGTTATGATGTAGTAAGCAAAACATCAGCATTAGAAACTGTTGAAAATTTAGTTATGAGCTGCAACCACTGCGACAGACCAGCATGTATAAAAGCATGCTCAAGCAATGCAATATCAAAAGACCCAAATACTGGTATAGTATCTATTGATAGAGAAAAATGCCTTGGTGTATTAGCATGCGTTACTGCATGCCCATTCGGCGCTATCGGCATAGCTGATGACCACCAAGAACCAGAAAAACAAGGCGGCTGGCAGATTGCTCACCCTGCACAAAAATGTAATATGTGTGTAGATAGAGTAAATGACGGTCAAGAACCAGTATGTGTTGCAAGCTGTGTAGGCAGAGCAATTCACTGGGGTCCAATTGATAAGCTGAAAAGGGATTATCCTACTGCAGTGCAGGTAAACAAAACACAATTCCCTTATGCTTACCAAAATGATAATGAAGATACAGGACCATCTTTCTATATTATTCCAAGACAGTCCTTACGCATTATTACTAAAACAAACTAATTATAAATAAAGCCAGATATGAAAGTATCTGGCTTTTAAGGGAATTTAAATGTCGGAAAATTATTTAAATAATTTATATGAAATATTTAAAGGCAGTGAAGTTGTTTATAAATTTCTTTCACGCTCATATTTTGAGCCTGTAAGTGACTCATATTTTCAAATGCTGAATGATTTAAAAGAATATTTCATCATGCTTGAAAGTGATGATAATGAACTTTTAAATAAAGGAATAAAAGGCATTGTTAAAGTTATAGATGAAAGAAACTGTTTAGAAAATAATAAACTAACAGGTTATGATACAGAAATATTAAGAGAATATACAGCATTATTCTGCTTAGGCTCTGCATCAATACCTATGACAGAATCAGTATATACATCTGAAAATAATCTTGAAATGCAGGAATCAAGGGATGATATGCTTAAACTTTTCAGCAGTGAAAAAATAAACCCTAGAAAACTTTATAATGAACCTGAAGACCATATCGGCTTTGAAACATATATTATGTCACTTTATAATAATATGGCAGGTGACCTTATTGAGCAGAAAGATTTGCAGTCACTTAAAAATATAGTAGATAAACAGCTTTATATCCATGATGAACATTTTTCAAAATGGTTAAAAATATTTACTGCTAATATTCGTAATTCTCCGATAAAGAAAGTCTTTTATGATAAACTGGCAGATTTTACAGAAGGTTATATTAGTGAAAATCATAAATTTTTGCTTGACCTTAAAAATATGCTGGTGGAAACAAACAATTAGGATAATTACATGAGAAAAAGTTTAATTAATCTTATAACAGTTTTTTCTCTGTTTTTAGCGCTCCCAGCTTTTGCCTATGTTGGCGATGCATATGTTACACCAGACTCATGGAGTAAACATGTAAACGCTAACGGAATAAAAGCAAGTTTAAACGGCTTAGATTTTGGCGATTCAGGGATATTAAAAATAGGGTTAACAACAAGAGCCACAATGAAATTTGGCGAAGATGAAGACTGGTCAATATATCAATATGCTAGGCTTAGATTAAGTGATGCAAAACTTGGCCAGGGGACAGTGAATGTAAACTTAAATATGCGAGGCGCTTATGACAGCCTTCCAAGTATTGGCGGCAGCACAATGGACGGCATATCAGCAAGCCAGCAGGGAAGCAGTTATAATCAGTTTTATGACGGTTTATATACATCAAGAAAATATGATGAATATACCCGCTTAAACGGACACTATGACGGCAACTTTAGAATATATCAAGCCAATGTAGAGTTTAAAAAAGTAGTGCCATACACAGATATAGCAGCAGGCAGAATCTACTTAAACAACTTAGATATGTATAAAATAGACGGGGGCAGCCTTCATTTTGATACATGCGACTACTTTAAACTTGATGTATACGGCGGTCTTCCAGTGAGCTATTACAGCAACTTAAAAACATCTGTAGTAGGTGCAGCATTAGAAGTGCCAATAGCAGTAAGCGGTACAAAAATCAGAGCAGAATACAACTACTTTATGCATGAAGATGGCGGCGATTTTAATACACATGTTGCCAAAGGCAGAATAGACCAGAACTTAAACTTTCCAGATATAATATCATCAAATATATATCTTGAAGGCGCAATAGTAGGTAAAGCCATGCTTTATGAAGCAGGTTTAGATGCCAATATAGATGCAAGCCGCACAGGTGTATCAGCATACATTGCAGGCCAGTATGATAAAAATACAGGTGATATCAACCCATATGTATCCATGTATGAAGATATGTTAGGCGGCTCAAGTGAATATGTAATGGGTGGCGTAATGCTGACACAAGGCATCACTGATTATGTAATAGTAGGAGTAGGCTGGGAAACAAGATTTAACTTCAGCGAAGCTTACGGAGACAGAGACTACCAAAGAGTATTTGGTAATGTAGACTTAGTAGGCTTAATCCATAAAAACAACTACTTAAGCTTAATAGTAGACTGGTATGATGTGGCAGAATACAAAAGACAGGACAGCAACTCTAAAGTAATGGGTGGTTTTAGAATGACTCAGGTATTTACAGACAGAATAGAAGGCTGGGTAGGTGTGAATGTTCAGAATTACCAGTATAGAAACAGCCCAATAAAATCATACCCACAGTATGGAGAAGAAGTGCTGAATTTAAGCGAAAGAAACGAAAACACAACAATGGCATACATTGGCGCAATGTATCGTCCAGTAGACTGGTGTGTATTACAGCTTGATTATACTTATGAATATGCAGACCTTTTTAAAAGTGCAGACTTACAGCCAGATATTCATACAGTAAGTATCTGGGCAAACTTTATCTGGTAGGGGGAAGAAGTAATGAAAATGAAATTATTAATAATCGGCTTATTCTCTTTACTTATAGCAAGTGTAACACTAGCAGTAGACAGCACAAAGCCGTCTACTCATAATAGCACCTGGGAAAAACAGCACGGTCAGGCAGCAAAAACTAATATGAGTGAATGCTTAATGTGCCACGAAGAAAGAAGTGAATGTATAGCATGTCACGAAGATACAGCACCAAGAAGCCATACAGTAACATTTGTAAATAAAACACACGGCTTAGAAGCAAGGTGGAACAGGACAACATGTCAGACATGTCACAAACAGGATTTCTGTGATTCATGTCATGAAACAGCATATCCAATGAGCCATGCAAGAGCTAACTTTGCATCAGGCGTTCAAACAGACCCAGGCTCACACTGCGGCACAAGCTGTGTAATCCCTGTAGGCAACTGGAGCAATACACCAGCTAAAAACTGTATAGTATGTCATAAAACAAGACCAATGACAAAAGCTGGTGCTTTGCATACTATGAAGTAAGAGATAAGATATTTTTCTCTTATAATAAATAATATTGTCCGCTCTTTTACACAAGAGCGGACATAATAAAGCATACTTAATACAATTTTAATAATTATTTTTAGGTATCTTTTCCCATAAGGTATCTAACATTAAATATTTGTTCGTCCGCTTTGGCAGTGTATGGCAGGGCGGACATTTTTTATTTATACATATCTTTTCAAATATATAGAAATTATTTCCACATTATATAAAACTCTTGTATAATTTATTAAAATTAATTATCCTATCTAACAAATAAATTAGTTGGTGAAATATGGCTTATAACGATTTAAGAGAGTTTATTAAGGCTTTAGAAAAGGCTGGCGAATTAAAAAGAGTTTCTGCTAAAGTTGACCCTATATTAGAAGTGGCAGAAATAACTGACAGAGTATCAAAAAATTATGGTGAAGCTTTACTTTTTGAAAATGTAGAAGGCTCAGACCATGATATAGTAATAAATATATTTGGCTCTATAAAAAGAATGTGTATGGCTTTAGAAGTTGATGATTTAGATGATTTAGGCGAGCGTATTATAAACCTTGTTGATAAAAATACACCCCAGAATTTTATGGATAAATTAAAAAGCCTGCCTATGATTATGGAGCTTAGCAATATTCTTCCTAAAACTGTTAAAAAAGGACCATGTAAAGAAGTGATTTTAAAAGGGGACGATGTAGATTTATTTAAATTTCCAGTAATTAAATGCTGGCCCCATGATGCAGGCAGATTTATAACTATGCCTTGCGTATTTACAAAAGACCCAGAAACAGGAACTAGAAACTGTGGTATGTATCGTATGCAGGTATATGACGGCAAAACAACAGGTATGCACTGGCATATCCACCATGGGGGAGCAGACCATTTTAGGAAAGCTCGTAGAATGGGGCTTGAAAAATTAGAAGTTGCTGTTGCTCTTGGTCCTGACCCTGTTGTTACATTTTCTGCCACTGCTCCTGTGCCAGATGGTATTGATGAAATGCTTTTTGCTGGCTTTATTAGAAAACAGGCTGTTGAGATGATAAAATGCGAAACTGTAGATTTAGAAGTGCCTGCAAATAGTGAAATAGTTTTAGAAGGTTATGTATTAACTGATGAACTTCGCAGGGAAGGTCCTTTTGGTGACCATACAGGCTATTACTCTTTAGCTGATGATTTCCCTGTATTTCATATAACATGTATTACTCATAGAAAAGATGCAATATACCCAACTACAATAGTAGGCAAACCGCCTATGGAAGACTGCTATATGGGTGTTGCAACTGGCAGAATATTCCTGCCTATTCTTAAAAAACAGGTTCCAGAAATAGTTGATATGTATATGCCTCTTGAAGGTGTATTTCATAACATTATGTTTTTATCTATTGATAAAAAATATCCTATGCAGGCACATAAGATTATGCACTATGTATGGGGCACTGGGCAGATGATGTTTACTAAAATGATAGTTGTAGTTGATAAAGATGTAGATGTTAAAAATACTAATGAAGTATTATGGAGAATGGGTAACAATGTGGACTGGGAAAGAGATACATGTATAGTAAAAGGTCCTGTTGATACATTAGACCATTCATCACCTTATGCTTTTTGGGGTAATAAAATAGGCATAGATGCAACTAAAAAGCTGCCTGGCGAAGGTCATATGCGTGAATGGCCAGAAGATATTGTTATGAGTGATGATATAAAAGAACTTGTAACAAAACGCTGGAAAGAATACGGACTGTAAAATGGGCGGTAAAAAAGATTTAGCTCCATTTATGGAATATTTAAAAGAGCTTTTTCCAGAAGCCCACTGCGAACTTATATATAATAACCCTTTTCAGCTTTTAGTGGCTACAATACTTTCTGCCCAGTGCACAGATAAGCAGGTAAATAAAGTAACACCTGCATTATTTGCAGAATATCCTGATGCAGAAAGTATGTCAGAAGCCCCAATAGAAAAAATAGAAGAATTAATACATTCTACTGGGTTTTATAAAAACAAGGCTAAAAATATTAAAAGTATGGCTTGCGCTCTTGTAAAAGAGCATAATGGAAATGTGCCAGATAATATGGAAAGCCTTGTAAAACTTCCTGGTGTTGGCAGAAAAACAGCAAATGTGGTGCTTGGCAATGCTTTTAAAGTGCCTGGTATGGTTGTAGATACCCATGTAAAAAGAATATCTAATAGATACGGGCTTACAAAAAACTCTGACCCTGAAAAAATAGAGCAGGATTTAATGAAAATATTCCCAAAAGAAAGGTGGACAGAGCTTTCACATCAGCTTGTACTTTTTGGCAGATATTTCTGCATGGCTAAAAAACCAAACTGTAATGAATGTAAAATATTTGCCTACTGCCCGACAGGAAATAAACTGGTAAAATAATATGCGTGAATTATATTTAGATATGACTACTGGTATTTCTGGTGATATTATGCTTACATCTTTAGCAGGGCTTGGAGCAGATATTAATAAATTATCAGAAATACTTTCAAAAATGCTTAATAAGCCTGTAGAATTAGAGCTTGAAACAGTATGGCGAAATGCTGTAGCCTGCAACAGACTTATTATAAAATGTGATATAGAGGGCGAGCCTTTCAGGCATTTAGAAGATATTAAAAAGATGATATATTCTGCAGAATGTGATGATAAGGTAAAAGAAAATGCAGTAAAAACTTTTGAAATAATAGCTGAAGCAGAAAGCAAAGTGCATGGAATAGGTATAGAAGAAGTTCATTTTCATGAAATAGGTGCTGTGGATACTATTATTGATGTTTTTGGTGCAGCCTGGTGTTTAAATGAATTAAATATTGATAGAGTAATATCAAATATTCCTGTAACTGGTTATGGTTATATTAATGCAGCCCATGGCATAATGCCGCTTCCAGCCCCTGCAACTCTTAAAATATTAGAAGATATACCTTTAAAAAGAGTAGATACAGAAGGGGAAATGATAACACCAACTGGTGCAGCTTTGCTTAAAACATATGTATCAGAATATACAAACACATTTGCAGGAAAGGTTATTAAAGACAGCTTTGCAACAGGTCAGAAAGAGTTTAAAAATATGGCAAACTTTATGCGCACCATTATTTTAGAAAATACATATAATGAAAGTATAATAAATATTACCACAAATATAGATGATATGACAGGTGAGCTTTTAGGCTATCTACATGAAAAGCTTATGGAAAAAGGTGCAAAGGATGTATGCTTTATCCCTGCTTTTGGCAAGAAAAACAGACCTTTATATGTGGTAAATATAATGTGTGCAGAGCAGGATAAAGATGAAATAGTATATACTTTATTAAAATATTCAAGCACAATAGGTATGCGTGTAGAAAAAGTAAATAGAGTAACTGCTGAAAGAGATTTTATAGAAAAAGACTTTATGGGCGAAAAAATCAAGCTTAAGCGCATAAAATATAAAGATATAGTCAGGCTTTCTCCAGAGTGGGAAGACTGTAAAAAGGCAGCAGAAAAATTAAACCTTACACCACTTGAAATAATGAATAAAGTTTTAGGATAAAATATGGATATAGAAAAGTATATAAAAAATATTGTTGTTTTTTTGCTGATTAGCATAACATTATGGGGTGTTATAGAGAATATAATTGGTTATTTATCACTAAATTCATATTCTAATGTATCATTATATAATAAATCCAGTAGTATAGAAAGTTCATCTCATATAAAAAATAATTTTTCGAAGCCTTTTATTTCAATACATGCAGTTTATAGTATAGAAAAATTAAAAAAATATTTTAATAAATACAAATGTTTTGAAACTGATGTTGTATTTTATGATAATAAATTTATAATTTCACACGATAATATTAATATAGATATTAATAAAAATAACTATTTATATTTAGATGAAATATTTAAAAATTTAAATGGACTTATTACTGGGGGGGGGAAATCTGATTTAAAGTATCTTTGGTTAGATTTTAAAAATATGAATAGTGAAAATTACTTAGGTATTTTAGACACATTAATAAAGCATACAAGTAAGTATAATATAAATAAATCATCTTTAATTATAGAAAGCCCTTATCCTGCATTACTGCAAATTTTTTCAAAAAAAGGTTTTATTACATCATATTATTTTGAACCAGTATTTTACGAAGATAAAGAAAAAAATAATTTAATAATAAAAAATATAATTGATATTGTAGAAAAATATCCAGTAGACTTTATAAGCTGTAATGTAAAATATTTTAGTTTTGTTAACAGTATATTTCCTAATATGCATAAAAACTACTGGTATAGTGGTGGTTCTCTTCAAATGATTCTGCGTTCTATATTTATCAGGCTGTATATATTAAAGCAAGATAATACAGGAATTTTAATTCTAGATTATTAGATAATACTGTTTTATAAAATATATAATAAATATACAGCCTTTAATATTCTATGTGTAAACAATTATTCTGCTTTTTTACTAATATAATTTTTAAATTCATTAGGTGCTTCTATTAAACTTTCAGAACATATGCTTAAATTTTTATCTATAACACTTGATTTTATACCTGCACATGATGAAATAGAATGAAATATTATATCATGTGTTGTAATTTTATCTTTATTATGAAGTATAGTATCAATATTTATATGTTTTTTTGCCTTATCTGAAACCCATACGGCAAAAGGAACAACACCTGTTTCTTTAAAATTTAATCTTCCTTGTGCATGCATACGAAGTCCGCCTTCTCCAAGGAACTGTCCATGGTCAGATGAAAAATAAATTACTGCATTTTTATCCTTTACTCTTTCAACAATATTTTTTACAAGTGTATCTGTAGTAAGTATTGTATTATCGTAAGAATTAACTAAGTTTTCAACAGGACAGTCAAGTGCAAAATTTTCACATAATGGTTTCCATTCTGCGTCTTCTAATTTAAACCTTGTATTATAATCCCAATGACTTCCATTTAGCTGAATAGCTATTAATTTATTTGGATTGCTGTTATTTAAAATATTATCAAAATATGGCAATAGTTCAGTATCATACTGCACATCAAAATTGATATTAAAAAAACTATAATCAGCATCATCTGCAATAATAGTCTGCCCTGTATCTGATGTAGAAATAGAACTTTGTGCAGAAATAAATGCTGTATAAAATCCAGCCTTTTTAAAGATTGTAAATATTGATGGTTTTTCTAAATATGTAAGGAAATTTTCTCCCCTTTTCATACTTGTTAAAAGACATGGAACAGAGCGGGTTGTAGATGTTTCACATGCATACATATCATTAAAAGGAATAAAACCAGCCTGTTTCATATATGGTGTTGTTTCTCTTTCATATCCATATAAAGACATATGGTCAGGTCTAAGTGCATCTGTTAGCACAAAAATAATTATTTGGCCTTCTTTCTCATTATAAACTACATCATTTATCTCAAGACTATTTCTTTTGTATATCATATATTTCATTTCAATTTTATTTTTGAAAAGATGATAAAAATTTTCATAGATTTTTTCAGGCATGATATCAAAACCTCTGCCTGTGTTTACAATATCTTTTTCAGATGAGCCGTATTTGACTTTTTTCATATAATTTTCAGGTAGTTTTCCTAAAAACAGGAAGATTAATGCTGTAAGTAAAAGTAGAAATCCCCCCCCCAATTAACTTTATGTTTATCAGTTATTAATATAAATCTTAATGATACAATTATAACGGCAATTAATAATCCAACTGTGAAATAATTTATTAATGTATCATTCATTACTCCTTTGGCTTCTACTAGATTTGTAGAAAATATTACTTCAAATGTACCAATATTTAGCCCCATATTCAAATATTCATTTACATATTTAAGACCAAAGCCAGCAACAAAAGTAAAAATAGTAAATACAGCAAAAACCCATCTGTTTAAAAATACAATAAACCAAATAATAAAATCACGAGTAATTGACATAAATAAAGCAAGTATAAAATATTTTTCTGGATAATTCATTTTAATTAGAGGAATATTTACGGATAAACTGTAAATAACAGTAACAGCTAGTACAAATAAAAAATTCCTAATAAAAATATGCTTATCAATATTTATAATGTTATGTTTAATTTTGGTTAGCATTTGCACATTACTCCTTTTTACTGATTAAATACATTTACATCTTTAGGCAGTTTCTTTTTAAAAGATGAACTGCTTATTTTTTTATCTATTTCTACTTTGCTTAATGTAATAGTAGTTAAGTTGCCAGCATTATCTTTACTATTTATTTCAGATATTACACCGTCTTTAAAAACAATGTTAATATAAGCAAGCCCTGCATCGTTTTTTGGTTTTAAAGATAAAGTATTATCTTTCTGTTTGGCAGTAAAGCTTTTGCTGAGCTGAGAAAAATCCATTAATACCTGCAAAAGTGCATATTCTTTATAGTCTTTTGCTTTCATTTTAACAAGCTGGTTATTTATTTCATCATAATGGTCAATAGTTTCTGTTGTAATAAGATACCATGATGAATAAGGCTCAGTATAATCCCATAATGCTTTTTCTTTCATATTTATATATACTTTGCCTGTATAAATATCTTCGCCGTAATCTTTTAAGTTATTTACCTGCTTAAACTCTGCCGATAAACTTTTAATATTAGATAAAAGCTGCATATAGTCAGTTTTTTCTTTATCTTCTGCAAAAGCAGTAAAGCATACTAATGTAAAAAGTAAAGTTAATAATTTTTTCATATACCACCTGTTTATATTCATTAACCTTTTAGTGCTGAAATAACTTTTAAGCTGCAATTATCCTTGAGCACCATGGCAGTTTTTATATTTTTTGCCGCTGCCGCAAGGACAAGGGTCGTTTCTTCCTATTTTAGGTGCATTTCTTTTAACAGTTGTTTTTTTCTGAGTTTCTTTTTCAAGTGAGCGTTTTTCTTTTAGCTGTTTATCCTTTTCTGCCTGTAACTGTTTAAGTCTGCGTGCATTTTCTGCAGCTGCTTCTTCTGGAGTCTGCATTTGTATCTGCACTTTCATAATAAGCTCAACAGTTTCTCTGTTTATTCTATCCATCATATCAATAAAAAGTGCATAAGCTTCTCTTTTATATTCTATTAATGGGTCTTTTTGACCATAGCCCCTTAAGCCTACACTGTCACGAAGATGGTCCATTTGCAGCAGATGCTGTTTCCACCTGTTATCAAGTGTATTAATAAGGATATATTTTGAAAAATCTTCAAAATGGCCTTTAAATTCCTGTTTTCTTTCTTGAAATTTTGCTTCAAATTGGTTTATTAATTCATTTTTAGCAATATCTAAATGTTTTGAATCAGCTTGAGATAAATCTGCTTTTAATCCAAATATTCTTTCAAATATTTTTTCTGCTTCTTCATAGTTTGGATTTTGTGGAGTAATAAAGTCTTCAAGCAGTGCGCTTATAACATCACTTGCATACTCTCTAATAATTTTATCAATATCAGAGCCCTGCAAAATCTGGCTTCTAAGGCTGTAAATAACTTTTCTTTGAGCGTTTGCCACATTATCATATTCAAGTAAATGTTTACGCATTTCAAAATGGAAAGCTTCTACTTTTTTCTGTGCACTTTCTATAGTTCTTGTAATAAGAGAAGATTCTATTTCTTCCCCATGTTTTAAACCAAGAGTGCTCATTATTTTAGAAAGTTTTTCTGCACCAAATTTTCTTAATAAGTCATCTTCTGTACTGAGATAAAATCTACTTTCACCATTATCGCCCTGCCTGCCTGACCTGCCTCGCAGCTGGTTATCAATACGGCGAGATTCATGTCTTTCTGTGCCTAATATAAATAAACCGCCTAATTCCTGCACACCTTCGCCAAGTTTAATATCTGTTCCACGGCCTGCCATATTTGTAGCAATAGTTACAGCACCAACTTCACCAGCATGAGCAACAATTTCTGCTTCTCTTTCGTGGTTTTTAGCATTTAATACTTCATGTTTAATTTTTGCTTTTTGCAGCATGTGAGAAAGCAGCTCACTTTTTTCAATAGATATAGTACCCACAAGAACAGGCTGACCTTTTTTATGAAGCTCTTCTATAACTTTAACGATAGCTTCATATTTTTCCTGAGCAGTTCTGTAAATTACATCAGGTCTGTCTATTCTGTTTACTTTCCTGTGAGTAGGAACAGGCACAACTTCTAAGCCGTAAATGCTTTTAAACTCATTAGCTTCTGTTAATGCAGTACCTGTCATACCTGAAAGTTTTTCATACATTCTAAAATAGTTTTGGAAAGTGATAGATGCATAAGTCTGGTTTTCATTCTGCACCTGCACCCCTTCTTTTGCTTCTAATGCCTGATGAAGTCCGTCAGAATATCTTCTGCCTGGCATAAGCCTGCCTGTAAATTCATCTACAATAATAACTTCCCCATTCTGCACAACATAGTCTACATCAAGTTTATATACAGCATGGGCTCTTAATGCATTATTTACAAAGTGGAGAGTATCTACATTCTGAATATCGTAAAGGTTGCCTACTTTTAAGCCTGCTTCTACAAAGTTAATACCTTCATCTGTTAAATCAGCAGATTTTCTTTTTTCATCAACAGTATAATGGACTTCTGGTTTTAAAAGTTTTACCACATTATTAACTGCATAATAGCTGTCAGTAGTATTATTTGTAGGGCCTGAAATAATAAGCGGAGTTCTTGCTTCATCTATTAAAATAGAGTCTACTTCGTCCACAATAGCGTAATGGAGTTCTCTCTGCACATATTCAGATAAATCATATTTCATATTATCCCTTAAATAGTCAAAGCCAAACTCATTATTTGTGCCGTAAGTAATATCGCAGGCATAAGCCTGTTTTCTTGAAATATCTATAAGTTTAACAGTAAAATTTTCTTTATCGTCCCAGACTACCTGTTTAGATGCATCACTTTGGATAATACCAACAGAAAGCCCGAGAGCTAAATATATTGGAGCCATCCAGGAAGCGTCACGGCGTGCAAGATAGTCGTTTACAGTAACAAGGTGAGCGCCTTTTCCTTCAATAGCATTTAAATACATCGGAAGTGTTGCAACTAATGTTTTACCTTCACCAGTTTTCATTTCAGATATTTTACCAGAATGGAGAACATAACCACCCATAAGCTGCACATCAAAATGGCGCATTTTAAGTATTCTGTCACTAACTTCTCTAACTGTTGCAAATGCTTCTGGAAGAATATCATTTAAACTTTCCCCTTCTGCAAGTCGTTTTCTGAAAATAACAGTTTGATTAAAAAGTGTATCATTATCAAGAGATTTCAGCTTTTCACCATGGCTGTTAATGTTATTAATTAATGGCTGTAATTTTTTAAATATTTTATCTGGGCTTGGTGTAAATAGCTTTTCTATTAAATCTTTAAACATTGCTGCTCCTGTTGTTTTATATAATTAAAGATATTATAGTATATTTTTTGTTCTATAAAATCAAGTTTTTATATGTAATTTACACAATTTTTTTTAAAAAGGATAAAATAGGTTGAAAATATATAAATAAAGTACTATTATATATAACAAAATATAGAGTAAATTTAAAATGGTGATTAGTTATGCGAAGAACGACAGTATTTTTTTTAGCAGTATCTATGTGTGTATCTATTTTGCTGCTGATATTTGCAGGGGGAGCTGCAGGAGCTGGAGCTTTTGCAGTAAGTATATTTGCTTTTTTCATTATGCTTTATTCTGATATATCATTTGCCTCTTCTATAAAAGGTATTAACGATTATGTGGAATCCGCATTAAATACAAGTCAGGATAGTCCTGCAGCTGTTAAAAAAAGATTTTCTCCACTTTCTAATAAAATACATGAATTTAATGAAAAATTATCGGAGCTTTATTCTAGATTTAGTTCAAGCTATGTGCATATATCATCTATAGCATTTGAAATTTCAAATGTTCAGTTGTTATTAAATAATAATGTAAAAGTAGTTAATGATAAACTTAACAATGTAGCTGGTCAGATGGAAGATTTGCAGAAATCTGCAGAGCAGGTGAATGTTATGTGTGAAGATTCAACAACTGCTGCAGAATTATGCCTTGATAAAACAAACCAGTGCACAAAAGCTATGGATAATAATATGATAAAAATGAGGCAGATAGAGCATACTGTTGATTTGATGGTTATAAGTATGAACGATTTTGTATCATATTCTAGTGAGATAAAAAACAGTATTCAAGGTATTGAAGATATTGCAGACCAGACAAATCTTTTAGCATTAAATGCAGCCATTGAAGCAGCAAGAGCAGGTGAATCAGGCAGGGGGTTTGCAGTAGTTGCAGATGAAGTAAGAAAACTGGCAGAAAAAACTACATCATTTACTGCAGAAATAGAAAAAGTAGTTGATAGACTTCATTCCAGAACTTTTGAAATATCATCACAGGTAAATGTTAATGCGGAACAGGTAAAAGAAACTATTCATGTAACAGAAGAAATGGGCATACTTGTTGCAGATATTCGCACAGAAACAAATAATATGCTTGATGTAACAAAAACTATTGTTGAAAATATCCATGCACAGTATGAAGGTATAGGGGCAGTTAATCAGGCAGTTTCAGAAATATATGAGGAAAATAATACTGCACTTGTAAGAACAAGTGAAAGTTTAATTCTTGGAAATAATTTGAGTGATATTGCTCTTGAATTAAAAAATATTACAAATGAATATACTTCAAGCACAGTCAATATTGATAATTATCTTACTTTTACCAAGGCTTTATCAGTAGACTATGAACCGCTTGATAATCAGCATAAAAAATGGATTGATCTATTTAATAAAATTTATCAGGCTTACATTAATAAGTCAGATAATGCTTCTGTTAAAATGGTTTTAAAAGATTTAGTTGATTATACTATATGGCATTTTGATTTTGAAAATAGAATGATGGAAAAATATGATTTTCAAGGATATCTTGACCATAAAGTGCAGCATGATGATATACTAAATGAAGTCAGCTCTATATGCAGCAAACTTGATAATAATGAAGAAATTTCTATAATAAATATTTTAGAATTTCTTAAAAAATGGCTCATAAATCATATCCTTAAAACAGATTTAATATTAGGAAGATATTTAAAACAGATAAAAGCTGTGCCTGTTGCAGAAAAATAATGAACTAATTTAAATGTGGATTGTTTAAGTAGGAGAGGTAAAAAAATCTTGATTATAAAGAAAAATAAGAGTAATCTGTTAAACTGATTTAAAAGTATAAGTGAGAAAAAAAATGTCAGCATTAACCAGGTTTGGGGTATCTCTTGATAAAGATTTGCTTGAGCTTTTTGATAAGCAGATTAAAGCTCAGTCTTATGAAACACGCTCAAAAGCAATATCAGATTTAATCAAAGAGTATGTTGAAGCAGATATTATTAATGCAGAAGGAGTGCTTGCAGGGGCTGTCACTTTCTTATACAGCCACCACAATAAAGATTTAGTGTCTAAACTTTTAGAAGTGCAGCATGAAAGCCATGATTTAATAATCTCTATGCAGCATATCCATTTAGACCATGATACATGTCTTGAAATACTTGCCATTCGTGGCGAAAGCAGTCTTGTCAAATCACTTTATTATAAAATAAAGGCATTAAAAGGTATAAAACTGGCATCAATTAGTGCCACAGCCATATCATAATTTTTTGTGCGTTATAAGGAGTTGTAGGATGAAAACGCTAAGTATTATTTATACAGTTATTGCATTGATAATAACTATAATATTAACATTAGTTACAGATATTCATACAGGACTAGGAGCTGTTGTGATATTTATTTTATCTGTTGCTATAAATGTAGCAAAAGATGCGATTTTCTATAAACAAATGAAAGTGTTAAACGAC
This sequence comes from uncultured Mucispirillum sp., assembly GCA_944326705.1. Classification (GTDB taxonomy): domain Bacteria; phylum Chrysiogenota; class Deferribacteres; order Deferribacterales; family Mucispirillaceae; genus Mucispirillum. The sequence continues at coordinate 38,490 of CALVEY010000010.1, read as the reverse complement.
TATATTGATATAGCACTGGTAACATGTCCAACTCAGCCGCCACAGACAACAGGCCGTTTTTTGAATATTGGTAAACATATCCATGAATTAAGTGATAAACTCTGTGCATTAGGAGCAAATTTTAGAAATGCGCAGGTGCGGGTTGCATCAGCTGCTGGGGATTTAACATCAGTGCAGACAAATCTGCATGATAATGTGATGACTGTAAACCAAAGCTTAGGAACTGTAAGTGAAGAAGTTCATGATTTACAAAACACAGCAGAACATGTAAAAGCAATATGTGATGACTCTCAAAAAGCTGCAGAGCTTTGTCTTGCAAAAACAAGCCAGGCAGGCACAGCTATGGAAACAAATATATTAAAAATGCAGCAGATACAGGAAACTGTTAATTCTATTGTTGCCACAATGGGCGATTTTGTAATTTATTCTAATGATATTAAGCAAAGTATTGGTAATATTACAGATATTGCAGACCAGACAAACCTTTTAGCATTAAATGCAGCTATTGAAGCAGCAAGAGCAGGGGAATCAGGCAGAGGGTTTGCAGTAGTTGCAGATGAAGTGAGAAAACTTGCAGAAAAAACTACATCATTTACTGCAGAAATAGAAAAAGTTGTTGATAAGCTCCATTCAAGAACATCTGATATATCAACACAGGTTAATATAAATGCTGACCAGGTAAAAGAAGCCATAGGCATTACTATGGATACTGGTGCAATAGTTATAGATATTCGTGATGAAACTAACGGTATGCTTGATATTACAAAAAATATTGTAAAAGCTATGAATGACCAGTATGAAGGCATAGGCAATATTACAAAATCTATTGAAAAAGTATACGAAGAAAACGGTGTTGCATTAAATAGAACACTTGAAAGCCAGAAACTTGGCAGCAACCTTGACAATATTGCTGCTGAAATGAAAGAAAGCTCAAAAGGCTATTCTGCAGGGGAAGGTCAGTTTATGACATTTACTTCTGCATTATCAGTAGGCTATAATGCAATTGATGAACAGCACATTAGATGGATTGATTTAATTAATGCAGTATATAACTCACTTTCATCAGGCTCATCAAGAGAAAAACTTGGTCAAGTATTAAAAGACTTAGTTGATTATACTGTATGGCATTTTGGGTTTGAAAACAAAATGATGGCAGAGTATAACTATCCAGAAAAAGAAAGCCACATGAAACTTCATAAAGATTTCATTGCAGAAATCAAAAAACTTGAAGACAGATATGACTCTGGTGAAGATATTATGGGAGTAAATGTGCTTGAATTTTTAAAAGACTGGCTTTCAAATCATATTATGAAAGTAGATACAAAACTTGGTGCATATCTTGAATCAAAAGGTGCAAAACCAGTATAAAATTAATATAAATAATTATTTTAAGCTGAGCTTATGCTCAGCTTTTTTTATATTTAAATTATTTTATATTCAGGCTGAAATTTCAAATATATATTGTATACAGGGCTATTAGGAAATAATAGTATATACACTTGCTAACAAAACTAAAAAAGACACATTATGGTTTTATGATACAAAAGACAGTGCTGTTCTTATGGCTTTTTTTAAAATAATATAAATATCTACAAATCATTAATATAAAAAATGGGATACCACCAAATATTAAGCAAAATAAAAAACAGATAATAATATTATATAACCTAGATTGATAATAATATCAATCTAGGTTATTTTTTATAAAGTTACTTATAATATTCTGTCTGCTATTTGTTTTGCTGTCTCTATATTAAGTGGTTTATTATGGTTTCTATAATATCTTGCTGATTCTTCTGGGTCTAAATGTATGCGGGCGGTGCCTGCTGATGATTTATTTGTATCCATAAATTTATCTAATATCTGCTGATATCTATCTAACAACTGCTGATACATATTATTTTTATATTCTTCACTTAAACTATCATCTGCCCACATTCTAGCATTTAATAAAAGAATATCTGTTAGAGAATCTGTTGATTTAATATAATTTAATCCTTCTTCATAACTCATATTTGCAGTAGCATCAGTATAACACATTTCTTGCGATTTCTGCTCTGTCTGCATAAATTTTACAGCATCTTCCATTGTTACTTTTACATATTGCCCAGCATGGGCTACAAAAGCTCTCATTGTAGCTATTTCATTATATCCATTAGCATATACATCATCTATATTAGGATATTTATATAGCAAATCTTCTTGCATACTTTCTAACTTTTGCAATAATGCCTTATTTTCAGGTAATACATCATCCTTATGTGGTAAATCTCCATTTATTCTGCCATTTAATAATACAAGCATTTCTTCTTCTGTATAATCAGAAGCTTTATCTGATTTTAAAATCTCATTTGATGATTTGACTTCTTCTGCATTATTAGATGTTTGAGAAAGCTTTAAAGCTTCTTCTGATATATTTACTTTATCCATATTAGAAAATTGACTTTCATTTTGAGATACTATTTTAGTGGAACTTTTTTCCACACTATTTACTGAATATAATGCATATAATGAATTTAAAGAATTTATTTCCATAATATACCTCCTAATACATTGTATAATTTTAAAATAAGCAATTAATGTGCCAACATTTTGTTGTTTACTTTACTATTTTTTTAAAAAAATATTTATAAATATATAATAATAAAGATAAAATATTTAATAAGTTTAACAATAAGCTTTTAAATATTCATAGCTTTAATATTTACTTTTAAGAGATGTTCACGAATTATTTTATTATTTTTGTGACTAAATTTCTTATGAACTGTTTTTTTGGAACAACAAGCAAGCTGATTGTTTGAGCGAAGCGAGTTGCAGTTGCTACATGAGAAAAAACAGCGAATGCTTAAGGAATTGGAGCATAAGTAATAAAATAACAAAAAGATTGATATATGAGTTTGCGGCGGTAAGATAGTTTAAAATATATTTATATATAAAATTATTATTTTCTTAAATAGTATAAATACATGAATATAAAAAATGGGGTATCCCCAATGTATATTTATTATTATACAGTAAAAAAGCGGGATAAAATATTAACCCGCTTAAATGTATTATAAAATATATCTGCTTAAATCTAAGTTTGTGCTTATTTCTTTTAGTTTAGACTGTACATACTCTGCATTAATAACTATTTCACCGCTTGCATTTTCTGGAGCATCAAAAGCAATATCTTCTAATAATTTTTCCATAATAGTATGAAGTCTTCTTGCACCTATATTTTCATTAGAAGCATTTACTGTGCAGGCAATATCTGCAATAGCATCTATACCATCATCTGTGTAAGTAATAGTAACATTATCTGCTTTTAAAAGTGCTGCATACTGTTTTGTAATAGCATTTTCCGGCTCTTTTAAAATACGCAGGAAATCTTCCTTAGTAAGTGCATCAAGCTCTACTCTGATAGGGAAACGCCCCTGCAGCTCAGGTATTAAATCTGACGGTTTAGCCATAGAGAAAGCACCTGCAGCAATAAATAATATATGGTCAGTTTTTACTATACCGTATTTTGTATTAACTGTTGAACCTTCTACAATAGGAAGTAAATCTCTCTGCACACCTTCTCTTGAAACATCGCCGCCTCTTGAATTTCCTGTGCTTGATGAACATATTTTATCTATTTCATCAAGGAAAACTATGCCAGACTGCTCAACTCTTTTTAATGCAGTGCTTTTTACATCGTCCATATCAATAAGTCTGTTTAATTCCTGCACTTCTAATATGCCCCTTGCTTCGCTTATTTTCATTTTGCGTTTTTTCTTTTTATTTGGGAACATATTTTTCATCATATCGTTTAAATCAACGCCCATATCTTGAAAACCTGCATTTGTAAGCACTTCAATATGTGGTGTAGGTTCATCAACATCTATTTCTATAAACCTGTCATCAAGCTCGCCGGAGGCTAACTTTTCTTTCATTTTATCTCTTGATTCTTTACCTGTGCTTTCATGTCCATCCATAGAATATGTTAAAGGTTTAGGCGGCAGTAAAATATCTAAAATTCTTTCTTCTACTAAAGATTTAGCTTTTTCAATATGCAGTTCTTTCTGCTCAGAACGCACCATATTTACACCAATTTCAACTAAATCTCTAATCATAGATTCTACATCTCTGCCCACATAGCCTACTTCTGTATATTTGCTGGCTTCTACTTTTAAAAATGGTGATTTAGTAAGGCGTGCAAGTCTTCTTGCTATTTCAGTTTTACCAACCCCTGTTGAGCCTATCATAATAATATTTTTAGGTGTAATATCTTCCTGTATTTTTGCAGGAAGCTGCAGCCTTCTCCATCTGTTTCTTAAAGCAACTGCTACTGCTTTTTTAGCATTTTTCTGCCCAACTATATATTTATCAAGCTCATCTACAATGGTCTTTGGTGTAAGCTCTTCTGCCATTTACTTCTCCTTAGTTTATATTTCTTCTATAATAATATTTTTATTAGTATATATACATATTCCGCCTGCTATATTTATAGCTTTTTCAGCTATCTCTCTAACGGAAAGTTCAGTGTTTTCTACTAATGCTCTGCCTGCTGCAAGTGCATAAGGACCGCCTGAGCCGATAGCAGTAACCCCGTCATCTGGGTCTATAACATCGCCGTTTCCTGAAACCACATACATTCCTGTTTTATCTGCAACTATCATCATAGCTTCAAGTTTGCGAAGGTATCTGTCATTTCGCCAGTCTTTTGCAAGCTCTACTGCAGAGCGTTCAAGATTAAAATTATAGCTGTTTAATTTTGCTTCAAATCTATCCATTAATGTGAAAGCATCAGCTGCTGAGCCTGCAAATCCGCAGAGAACTTTGCCGCCAGCTAAACGGCGGACTTTTCTGGCATTATCTTTCATAACCATATTGCCAAAAGTAACCTGGCCATCTGCTGCCATGGCAACATGTTCGCCTTTTCTGATTGCAACAACTGTTGTTGCCTGTATTGAATTATTATTATGCTCCATTCTAACCTCAAAATAATTTGTATGATTTATCAGTAAATTTAACAATATAATAAAAAAGTGCAAGTAATATGTCAAACTGTTATATTATTTTTTTGAATATTTTTTACAAATTTACTTTATTTATTAAAAATATTATAATAAAATAGTATGAATAATTTTTAAGGTATAGTATGAAATTAAGTCGTAGAATAGGTTATGCAGTTACATATTATTTAGGCACTGCAATTTTAAAAACATGGAGAATAAAAAATATTAATAAAGAAGCTTATGATAAAAGCAGAAAAGAGGGGAAGCGCCCTGTGCTTGTATTATGGCATGACTCTTTACTTCCACTGTCATTCAGCCATTATAAAGACAGTATAGCAACTATAGCATCTGATTCAAAAGATGGTGATTTAATCGCTTATATACTTGAAAAGTGGGGATATAAGCTTGCAAGAGGTTCATCTACCCGCGGTGGTATAAAGGCTGCTATGAAACTTGTAAAATTATGCAAAGCACATAATATTCCTGCAGCTATTACAGTTGATGGTCCAAAAGGTCCGCGCCATGAAGTAAAAAGCGGAGCCGTGTTTATTGCAAAATGTCTTGATAATGAAATATATGCAGTTACATTAAAAACTGACAGCTTTATAAGATTTAACAGCTGGGATAAATTTATTTTTCCTAAGCCTTTTGCAAAGGTGGAGGTATGGTATTCTGATGCTTTTTATGTTAGCGAAGATAAAGATGAAAAAGCATTAAAAGAAGATACTGCAAGGCTGCAGAAATTTATGATGCAGAGAACAAGTGAAGTATACAGCGAATTTTTATAAGAATATGGTGCAATATGCGTATTTTGCTTTTTATATATAATTTTATACTTATTATTCTAACGCCAGTATTAAGTGTTGCTGGTTATTTTGTTCTTCGCAGGAAAAATAAACATCAGCATTATTGGGAAAGGTTTGGCTTTATCCGTATTGATGACTTTAAGCCTGTAAAATCTGTATGGTTTCACTGTGCCAGTGTAGGCGAAGTAAGAAGTATAAAGAAAATTGTTGATACTTTAAGGCAGGATAATAAAGATATAAGTATTATTATATCTACAATGACGGCAACAGGAAGACAGATTGCAGTAGATTATATAAAAGCCGATAAAGCATTTCTGCTTCCTATTGAAAATTCAAGAGCAGTAAGTATGATAATATCATATATGAATGTATCTGTGTTAGTGATAGTTGATACAGAATTATGGCCAAATCTTATTTTTACAGCATCAAACCAGATACCAGTATTTCTTATAAACGGCAGAATATCAGATAAAACTTATAAAACATATAAAAGATTTAAATTTATTTTTAAAAGCGTGCTTAAAAGATTTAGTGCCATTATGACTAAAAGCGAGCTTGATGAAGAAAGATTTACAAACATTTTAGGTAAAAGCAGTAAAATAATAACAGCAGGCAATATTAAGTTTCAGGAAAGAAAATCAAAAGATAATGTAAAAACTATAAAAGAGCTTGAAAATATAAAATTTTTCTTAGCTGCTTCCACCCATAAGGGAGAAGAAGAAATAATATTATCATGGTTTAATGGCAGCATGGAAGGATTTGATAAACTGATTTTTGTGCCGCGCCATATAGAAAGAAGTGAAGAAGTAAAAGAAATAATTGAAAAACATGGATACAGTGTATCACTTTATTCTGAAAATGATTTTTCAAAACAGGTAATGATTATTGATGCTTTTGGACTTTTAGAGGGGCTTTATATTTTAGCAGATAAAATATTTATAGGCGGTTCTTTAAAAGAGATTGGCGGTCATAATATATATGAAGCATTACAGTTTGAAAAAACAGTGGCTGTTGGTAAATTTATGTTTTCTTTTAAAGAAATATTTGATGAGGCAAAAGAGTTTGGATTAGTTAAAGTTATAAATAATAAGGAAGATGCATTACAATTTATGCTTGGACTTGAAAAAAATAATAATTTTATTGATTTTTTTAATAGAATAGATAAAATTAACCAGGATACAGTATCTACAATAACAGATACAATTAATGCAGTAATTAAAAAAGGAAGTTAAAATGATACTTTATTATATACTAAAACCATTAGTAATACTTTTAAACCATACACCAAGAAAAGTGCTGCATGGTATGGCAAAATTTATGGCTTTTTGTTTGTGGTACTTATCAAAAGACAGGCGTCATGTAGCAGTAACAAATGCAAAAATCTTAGGTGCAAAAGACCCATATAAAACAGCAAGAAAATCATTTGATTATACATTTATGGCTTATCTTGACATATTTTATGCTCACAGGATTGGTGATGATTATATTAAAAACCATGTAACAATAGAGGGCAGGCAGATATATGATAAAGTAAAAAATGAAGATAATAAGTTTGTATTTGTTGGGGGACATTTTGGCACATGGAGCCTGCTTGCAACTATTGTGCCACAGGCTTTGGATACTCAGGTTATAACAATAGGCCGTTCCACAAAAAATGCAGCTCTTGATAAAATATTAGATGAGCTTAGAACATTTGAAAGAGTAAAATATGTAACTCACAGAGGTGCTATGGAAAAACTTTCTTCATATATAAATGAAGGCTGTATCCCTGGAGTATATATTGACCATACAGCTACAGCAAAAGACTGTATAAATGTAGATTTTTGTGGCTATAAAGTGCCTGTTATTGCAGGTATTCCAGCACTTTGTGCCAGAAAAAATTATCCGATAGTATTTTTCTTTGGTCTTTATGATGGATTTGATACAAAAGTTATTTTAAAAGGACCTGTCTATCCAGATAAAAATTTAAAACCAAAAGAAAGAATTATAAAAATTGCAGAAGATATAAATAAAGTTTATGAAGAAGTTTTTAAACAGTATCCTGAGCAGTGGTATTTAATCCACAGGCGTTTTAAAAGGGTAGAGTTAGAAGACGGCACAATGAGCGACCATGTTTATAAGGAGAGCAGATAATGGCAGAATTAAAACCTGTTGTATTTTTAGATAGAGACGGCACCATAAATTATGATGCAGGGTATATTAATGATATTGATAATTTTGTTATGTATCCTTATGCTGCTCAGGCAATTAGAATGTTAAATATAAATGGCTTTTTAGTTGTTGTAATAACTAACCAGTCAGGTCTTGCAAGAGGTTTTTTTACAGAGGAGACTCTGTCGGAAATACATAATAAAATGGTGCAGGATTTAAAAAAACAGGGAGCTTTAATTGATGCCATATATTTCTGCCCCCATGACCCAAATGCAAAGGTGGAAAAATATAAAGCAGTATGTTCCTGCAGAAAGCCAGAAACTGGGCTTATTGATATGGCATTAAAAGATTTACAGATAGATAAAAGCAGAATGTATTTTATAGGGGATAAACATTCTGATATTATGGCTGGATATAAGTCAGGCTGTAAAACAATAATGGTGAAAACAGGTTACGGAAAAGGGGACTTAATTAATAAATCTCATAAGTGGGAAGTAAAGCCTGACATGGTGGCAGATACACTGCTTGACGGTGTAAAATTAATATTAAAAAATCAAATATAATCCTTGAAAATATTTTAATAATGTAATACTATAAATTTAATACAAAAAGATGAGGTGATTTATGAAAGGAAAATCATTATTTTTCAAACTATTTATGGTAATTGCATTACTTATTCCTGCTTTTGCTTTTGCAGAAATCAAAAATGAAGATGTTGCAAAAGTAGATGAACTTATCAAGTCAGGAAAATACACTGTAATTGATGTTAGAACTAAAGAAGAATATGATGCAGGTCATATTAAAGGCGCTCTTAATTTTGACTATTATAATGATGATTTTGAAGAAAAAATTGAATCACAGCTTAAAGATAAAAATAAACCATATATCCTTTACTGCCGTTCAGGTATGAGAAGCCTTTATTCTGCACAAATATTAGAAGACCTTGGTTATACTGATGTTACTAATATGAAAGGCGGTTTTTTAGCATGGCAAAGTGCTGGCAAGCCAGTAACGGAGTAGATAAAGCATAATTTTTGGTTATTTTTTAGAGGGAAATGTGGATTACGAAAAGTTAAAAGAAATAACAGTTCTCTATGTTGAAGATGAAGAAATGATGAGAGAATCTGTTGTTATGCTTCTTAAAAGGCGGTTTAAACAAGTGTTTGTAGCTGTAAACGGTCTTGAAGCTATAGCTATTTACAAAGCTGAACACCCTGATATTGTAATCACTGATTTACAGATGCCTGTTATGGACGGTATGGAACTTGCTCGTCAGATTAGAGCATTAGGTAATACGCCTATTGTGGTTGTTTCTGCATTTAATGATGACAGTCACCAGGTACCAGAAGCAAATGGCAGACTGCTTAAACCTATTAGAAAAAACGATTTATTTGATATAGTGCTGGACTGTGTAAGTGCTTAGTCCAGCACTTTTTTATATCTACTAGAGTTTAGCTGTAAATTATATTCAATGTATAAGCAGATAAAATTGTTTTTATAATATTGATAAAGTCATTTTATGTCTTTTATATCTTCAAATAAAAAATATACCTATAAATTATAAGCTTTCCTTAAAATATTTTCAGGATTTTCTTTTATAAGGTTGCTGAAAAACCTGATAATTCTTTTATTATCTTCTATATTATTACCACGGGCAATATTATCTAGTGCATTATTTATTACATTATCCACATAAATTTTTGTTGGTGTGGAAAGTGTTTTTGGTGCTTGAAAAGTAGAAAGTGATAATATATCAGTATTATTACCAGAAGTAGTTTCTTTTTCAACTGCATACTCGTCATTTGATGGGGCTTGTGCAATAATATTAGTATTTTTATCTATCCCCGCAGCATATAAATTATTTTGATAACTTCCGCTTATATTTTGAGTAACCATATCTACACTCCTTAAAAGTAATATTGTAATAATTTACTATCAAAAAGCGTGCCAAATATAGAAATTAAAAGCTTGAAGAAATAAGAAGCTTTTTCTGGGCGTTTATATTATTTTTAAACCGTCTTTTATACATATCCAGTTTAAAAGGAAGGTGAGCTTTATTGCGGTATCGCATTTTTTTAGTAGACTCTATAATATTTTTAAATACAGAAAAATCATACACAGCAGGCACCGCTAAAGCTGCACAGCCCTTTGATACATGAAAAATTAAGGGTTTGAATTTTAATGCCACCTGTATTTATAAATTTATCAATACCTTATTTAATATAAGTTTTCTGATATATAAAATTATTTCACTATAAGTCAGCTGTTTGTATGCATTTCCACTTACAATAAGATTATATTTCATAAAAAAACTCCTAGTGAAAAGATATTAATACTCTTCTATCATATGTCTGTATACTATATTAGAATAAAAATAATGTTAACATAAAATGTAAAATAAATTATATTTGATAAGATAATAAAAGTATACATATAGTTAATAAAATAAGACTGATTAAGTTAAGATAAAATAATAAAATGCTATAAAAATAAAAGATTTAGAAAAATGCTTTATTTTTTTTACTATATATTATACAATACAAGAAAATATAAACAGGTGATTAAATGGCAAGACAGTTTAAGGGCAGCCGAAACACAAAAGAAACTCAGATAGATATATCTTTAGACTTAGAAAAATATGATTACAGCATATCAACAGGCATAGGTTTTTTTGACCATATGCTTGAACTTTTTGCTCACCATGGCTCATTTGGTCTTGAATTAAAAGCAAGTGGTGATACCCATATAGATTTTCACCATACAGTAGAAGATACAGGTATACTTTTAGGGCAGGCTTTTTATAATGCAGCAGGAGATAAAAAAGGCATAAAACGATACGGCTTTTTTAAAGTGCCAATGGATGAGGCATTAGTAGAATGTGTTATAGATTTTGGCGGAAGGCCTTATTTCTCATATGGTTTAGAGTTTACAACACAAAAATGTGGCGATTTTGATATGGAATTAGTAGAAGAATTTTTCAGAGCCTTTGTTAATAATGCAAAAATTAACCTGCATATTATTATGCATAAAGGTGGCAACTCTCACCATGTATCAGAAGCAGCATTTAAATCATTTGCAAGAGCATTACGTGAAGCATTAACAGTAGAAAACGATAGACTAATGTCTACAAAAGGAATAATAGAATAATATGATTACAATAATAGATTTTGGCGGCGGTAATCTTCGCAGCGTTCAAAAATCCATAGAATATGTTGGATTTAAAGCAGAAATCACATCTGATGCAGAGATAGTCAGAAAAGCAAGCCACATTGTCTTTCCCGGTAATGGTGCTTTTGGCGACTGTATAGCAGGAATGAAAAAACAGGGGCTTATTTCAGCAGTTGATGAATTTATCCAGAAAGGCAATCCATTTTTAGGAATATGTATAGGTATGCAGGCTCTTTTTGAAAAAAGCTATGAATTTGGTGTACATGTTGGGCTTGGATATATAAAAGGTGTAGTAAAAAGATTTCCTGATGAGCTTATAAATAAAGGTATGAAAATACCCCATACTGGCTGGAACAGCGTTCATTTTAAAGAAAATCACCCAGTATTTAAAAATATTAAGCAGGATTCTTACTTTTATTTTGTTCATTCGTTTTATGGAGAATGTGCAGATGAAAAGAATGTGCAGGGCAAAACTGACTACGGTATAGATTTTGTATCTGCTGTTACTTATGAAAATATAACAGGTGTGCAGTTCCACCCAGAAAAAAGCCAGCAGGCAGGGCTTAAACTGCTGGAAAACTTTTGTAATTTATAGTGTGATGAGGTTATAAAGATGATTATTATACCAGCTATTGATTTGCTTGATGAAAAAGTTGTCAGGCTTAAAAAAGGTGTTATGGAAGATGCAACAGAATACGGCCATGACCCTAGAGATATTGCATTAATGTTTGCAGAGCTTGGTGTTGAAAGACTGCATATTGTAGACTTAAACGGTGCAAGAACTGGTGAAAACCAAAACTTTAATATAATAAAAGAAGTAGTAGAAAAATCAAAACTCCAGATAGAAGTAGGCGGCGGTATTAGAGATATGGCACGCCTTGATGCTTATATGGATATGGGTATAAGCTATGCTATACTTGGCACTGTTGCTGTTAAAGCCCCTGATTTTGTTAAGGCTGCTGCAGAAAAATATCCTAATAAAATAATTTTAGGAATTGATGCAAAAAATATGATGGCAGCAACAGAGGGCTGGTATGAAGAAAGCTCATTATCAGTTTTAGATGTAATAAAAAGATATGAAGGCTGTAAAATTGACAGTGTTATTTTTACAGATATAGAAAAAGACGGTATGCTTGCAGGTATTAATCTGGAGCAGATTAAAAAAGTGGCAGATAACTCAATATTTCCAGTAATTGCTTCAGGTGGAGTATCTGGTATAGATGATATAAAGCTGTTAAGAAGTATGGACCATAAAAATATAAAAGGCTGTATTGTAGGCAAAGCAATATATGAAAATAAAATCAATCTGGAAGAAGTGTTTAACCAAAGGTAGCCTGATATGAAAAAAATTCCATTATTAATTGATATGCTTGCAACAGGCTTTTATATGGGCAAAATTCCATTTATGCCTGGCACTTTTGGAAGTCTTGTGGCAATTCCTGCAGGGTTTTTATGCACATTTTTACCAGTATATGGGAAGTTTGCAGTATTTGCATTTATATTTTTCTTAGGTGTATATGTTTCTGGCAGATATTCTTTAATTTCTGGTATAGAAGACCCAGGCTGTGTTGTAATAGATGAAGTGGCAGGCTTGTTACTTTTCTACATTATTTTCCCATTTAAGCCTGTATATATATTAGCAGGGTTTATATTATTTAGATTTTTTGATATATTAAAACCTTTTCCAGTAAGCTTTTTTGACAGAATAAAAAACGGCTGGGGTATAATGCTTGATGATATTGCAGCAGGAGTATATGCAGTTGCAGTCTGGTTTATTGTAATAAAAATCTTAGAATATTATAATATTGCATTATAATGGAGTATAAATATATGCGTTCATGTATATTAAGTATTGGCTCAGAGCTTTTAGATGGAAGTGTTGTTGATACTAACTCTGCTTTTATAGCAGGCAGTCTTTCCCATTACGGCGCTGCGCCAGATATGATACGCATGGTTAAAGATAACAGAAAAGAAATAATTTCCCTTTTTCAATCACTTTCAAAAGAATTTGATGTAATACTTACAACTGGCGGTTTAGGACCTACTTTTGATGATATAACAGCAGAATGTTTAGCAGAAGCATGCGGAGTAGAAGTCAGTCTGAATGAAAAAGCATATAAGCATATGAAAGAAAGGCTTGAAAGAGCAGGCGTGACAGTAAGAGATGAGCATAAACATCAGTCAATGCTGCCTAAAGGCTGCAGTTTATATCATAATGAAAAAGGCACAGCTTTAGGGTTTGGTATGCATTTAAACAGGGCAGATATTATATGTATGCCTGGTGTGCCTGTTGAAATGAAAACTATGTTTTTAGATGAAGTGCTGCCAGTTTTAAAGGAAAAGTTTTCTCTTAAAGAGATTATATATAAAGATTTGCACTTTTTAGCTATCCCAGAATCAGATGTAGATGCAGTTATAAGAGATTTAAAAATAAGCTGTGAAACAGAATGTATTATAAATGCAGGCAGCGGCAAAGTTGTAGTTAAATTAAGGGGTAATAATAATCAGGAAATCAAAAACATTTCAGAAAGGCTTTCATCTTATTTTAAAGCTAATTATTTAGGCGATAATTACACAGATGAAGCAAAATTAATCATAGACTTATTAAAAGAAAAAAATCAGACAGTATCTTTTGCAGAAAGCTGCACAGGCGGCTTATTATCAGAGTATATTACAAATATAAGCGGCGCATCAGAAGTGTTTATGGGCTCAGTTGTAAGTTATGATAATTCTATTAAGCAGAATGTGTTAAATGTTCCAGAACATATATTAAAAGATTACGGTGCTGTCAGTGAAGAATGTGCATCTTTTATGGCTCAGGGTGTAAGAAATTTAATGAAAACAGATTACTCTGTATCTATTACAGGTATTGCTGGTCCAGGTGGGGCAACTGATACAAAACCAGTTGGGCTTGTATATATTGGAGTATCCCATAAAAACAATACAGAAGTATATAAAAATATATTCAATGGCGATAGATATCAGGTTAGAATGAGAAGTGCAAAAAAAGCACTTTACTATCTTTTAAATATGATAAAAGAGAATTAGTATGGGTATATTTAGTAAAGACAGGGAATTATTTAAGCCAGAATATAATCATCAGTATACAATTCATTCCAGCAGTTACAAGTCTGATAATCAAAAAGAAGTTACTTTGGAAGAAAATATAACTAACAGATGCCCTATAGATAATCTTCAGAAAATATGGGCAAAAAATTTTATAATGCTTACAATGCTGCCTTTATTGTTTATTGCATCAATCGGATTATTAGAAGCATATATTGGCAGTGAATTTATGGTATTAACTGTTACTATCTTATTTCTTATTATATATGCAGGTATCTGGCTGCAGAATATGCACATGAAAGATAAGCTGGTTAATACTTATGTTGATAGAAAAACAAAATTTTATGAACTGCTTTATAAAAGAATATCAGAAAAATATACTGTTTCAGCAGAATGTGCTGATAAAATAAATGAATATATAAGAATATTCCCTAAAAAATATAAAATACATACTGTATTAAAAGAAATTACTGGTATTATATTATTTTTTGTACTTTTTATGGTTTGTATTACTTTTTTTATTGGTCTATTTATAACAAAAAGTCTGGAAAAATATTATCCTAATAATTCTTATCAGGCAATAATAATCATCATAGTTATATCTGGTATATTATCAATACTTGCATATAAGTTTTTTATTATTAACCCATTAAAGCGTAAAAATGAGATATGGTATGAAATAAGTTTATTTGAAAAAAATGTAACAGATACTTTGCAGCAGATAATTCCAGATAATGATGCAAATAAAAAAACAGTTAACTATCCTGTTGATAAAACATTAAAACAGCCTTTTGCTCTTTATTTTATAGTAAGCATTGTAACAGGTTTCTTTTTTATAATATGGGACTATCAAATGGTTATGGCTAAGCAGAAATATTTATCAAAAGCATATCTTGTGGAAGATTATTTTGCAGATTTAATTAGAAATGAGTATTAAATATGGATAATACAGAAAATAATTTTGCAAATAATATCAGTGCAGCTGCAAAAAAATATTTAACAATGATTTATCCTGTTGAAGATAAATTATTAGAAATTTTAGAATATTAATTATATTATATATATTGAGAGGTCATATGTATGGTAAATCTGGTATATAATCAGCTTCAGGAAAATATTTTAGAAAGGCAGAAAGTGGATAAGCCCCTTATAAACTGGTTTCTGCTTACTTTTGTTTTAAGCTGGCTTACATTTGGTATAGCTTTAGTGTATGTTTTTATAAAGCGAATATTAAGAGTTGATAAATATATCAGAAGAAAGTATGAATTTTTTGATATGGTAATCCATTTTATAGAGCTTGAATCAAATGAAAGAGGGCTTGATAACTATGAAGTATATATGTCAGAATTAAAGGGCAGGCTTGCAAGGTTTCAAAGGGAAGTAAGACCTATAATGCCTTTTGTAATAAAAGCATTTATACCAGTTATTATATTTACTTTATTTGTAGTGCTTTTTATAGCTTTTACTGGTATATCAAATATATCTGCTGTAACATTAACAGCATTACTTGTAATATGGGGTATTGATACTGCAGTTGTTATATTAATATATATTTATAAAATGAATAGAATATGGGACGATGTGCAGCAGTTTGAAAGTGAAATGTATGATACTATAAGTCATATATTTATGTCCCTTAAACTTCTTGACCATCCAGTTATTTACTGCACAGACCCAAGAATTAAAAAAGATTTTATTATTTATACTATCTTAGGCTTTGTAACAGGCGGTATATGGTTTTTAGTATGGGATTACTATGTTCATACTGCACCAGATAATATGTACCAGACTTTTCATAAAGCAGAAGATATTATGGTAGAAGTAGTAAAATCATGCTGTAAAAGGGATTAAGATTTATATGGAAGTTATTTACGGTCTTGAAAATTTATCTATAAAAGATAGATGTGCAGTGTGTATCGGCAATTTTGACGGTCTGCATTTAGGGCACAGGCTTATAATATCAGTATTAAAAGAAGAATCAGCTCGTCGTGGTTTAAAAAGTGTTATTTTAACCTTTGAGCCACACCCGTTTAAGTTTTTTAATAAACCAATAAAGCTTATTTCTACACCTAAAAAAAGAATGGAAAAATTTTTAGACCAGGAAACAGATTATCTTGTAATTGCAGAATTTAATAAAAGTCTTGCAGGATTAAGCCCTGAGCAGTTTGTAAAAGATATACTTGTGGAAAAACTAAATGCTGCACTTGTTATTGTAGGCGCAGATTACAGGTTTGGAAGCGGTAAGTCTGGCAATACATCACTTTTAGCTCAGCTTGGTGAAAAATACGGCTTTAAGTGTATGTTTGCTCATAAATTGAAAGATGAAAATGGTGTCGATATATCAAGCTCACGAATACGCTCTTTATTAGAGCAGGGGCAGGTGGAAGAAGCAGGCAGGTTTTTATCATGTCCATACAGCTTAGAGGGTGAAGTTATCCATGGGGATAAAATGGGCAGAACTTTTGGCTATCCTACAATGAACTTAAAAACAGAAAATGAAATGATACCTGCCTTTGGAGTATATGCTGCAAAAGTAAAAATAAAAGGCAGTATATACAACGCTATGGCTTATATTGGCAAAAGACCTACTATAAATCATGGGCTTGAATTAAGGGTGGAAGCAAATATTTTTGATTTTAATGAAGAAATTTATGGAGAATATGCAGAAATAATATTGTATAAATATATACGAAGTGATATAAAATTTAATTCATTTGATGAATTGACTGCTCAAATGGGTAAAGATAAGGAAGAAATACAAGCATATTTTAAAAATATAGATAATTTAAAAAAAGATTAGGAATGTAAATGAAGCAGAAAAAAATAAGTTATGTAAGTTTAGGCTGTGCGAAAAATCAGGTAGATTTTGAATATTTAATAGGCGAGCTTTCTAATGACGGCTTTATTGCAGAAACTGACCCTGCAAAATGTGATGCTGTTATTATTAATACATGTGGATTTATTGAGCCTGCAGTTAAAGAAGCTATTGATAATATACTGCAGATGGAAAACCTTATATCCAAAAAAGCAAAATTAATAGTTACTGGCTGCATGGTAGAAAGATATAAAGATGATATATTAAAAGAAATGCCAGAGATAGATTTTATTACAGGTGTAGGTAAATTAAGCGAGGCAGCAGACTATTTACGCAAAGAATTTAATATAGAAAAACATGAGGGTAAAAATCTAAGAGCAATAACTAATGCTCCATATTATGCCTATGTGAAAATCAGTGAAGGCTGTAATAATACTTGTGCATTCTGTGTGATACCAAATATCCGCGGCAGGCTTAAAAGCAGAACTATGGAAGATATTGAGCAGGAAATAGAAATGCTGCAGGCGCAGGGTGTGCAGGAGATTATTATAATAAGCCAGGATACAACTCAGTATGGTATGGATATATATGGTGAAGAAAAACTTATACCACTTATGAAAAAGCTGACATCAAAGTTTAATAATATGCTTTTTAGAATGCTTTATTTAAACCCAGAAGGTGTATCTGAAGAAGTTATTAAATTTGTAGCAGAAACAAAAAATGTTATTAAATATTTTGAAGTGCCTGTTCAGCATGCAAGTGATAATATACTTACAAAAATGAGGCGTGCTTCCACAAGGCAGGTTATAGATAATGTATTTGATACTATAAGAAAGTTATGCCCTGAAGCATTTATACGCACTACATTTATTGTAGGCTTTCCTGGTGAGAGTGAAGAAGATTTTAATGAGCTTTATAAGTTTATAGAAGATAAAAAGCCTGATTATGCAGGATTTTTCCCATATTATAAAGAGGAAGGCTCTATTGCATATAACTATAATGATGATATTGATGAAAAAACAAAAAAAGAAAGAATAAAAAAACTGCAAAGCCTGCAGAAAAAAATAACAAGTGCCAGATTAAGAGAGTATAAAAAGAAAGAGTTTATATGCTTTATTGATAAAGTAAATGATGATTTTGAATTTATCTTAGAGGGCAGAGCTGTTTTTCAGGCACCAGATACTGACGGCAGACTTTATGTAACAGACGGCATTGCAGATAAAGGCAGTGGACCGTATACATGTATAATTAATAAAATAGCATATCCAGATATATATGTTACTTTTGTGGAGAATAATAATGGCTAGATTTTTATATATTTTACTTATCATTTTTGCTTTATATGGCTGTGCAAAGGAAGTGGAGCTTGATAAGCCTGCAACATATTATGAAGAAATGGGTGATACTTTAGCATCAGAGGGTAAGTATGCTCGTGCTGCAGAAAGATATGAGCAGGCCCTTGTGCGTGCAGAATCGCCTGAATATGCAGCAACTATTCAGCTTGCTCTTGCAGACAGCTACTTTTTAGCAGGTAAATATATAGATGCAATACCTGTGTATGAAGTATACTTAGAAGTATATCAGGGCTGGGAAAGCGCCAAACTTGCCACTGTCCGCGTTGGGCTTGCATATTTTAACTTAGTCCGCTATGCTTCTCAGGACCAGACAAATACAGAGCGTGCATTATTTTATTTAGAAGAAGTTAAGAAAAAATATCCTGATTTAGTAGAAGAATATGATGTTGATATAAGGATAGAACTTTTAAGAGAGCGTCTTGCTAAAAAAGAAATGCAGATAGCTCAGTATTATGCAAGGATATTAAAGCCAGAGCCTGAATTTTTAAGATATAAATATGTAGTAACCCATTACAGCGATACTATATATTATGGAAAAGCAGTATATAAAGTTGTAAAGCTGCTTTTAAAGAAAGATGAGCTGAATGAAGCAGAATATTATCTTTTAAAATTAATAAGTGATGATAAAGAAAATGAATATGTGGCAAAAACACAAAAATTAATAGATAAATATAAAGAGAAAAAAGAAAAAGAGCGTTTAAAAGCTTTAGAAGAAGGTAATATTGAAAAGGCTGATGAAAGCATAGAAGAAAAACAGGTAGATACAGTAAATGAGCCGTCTGCAGAAGATAATATGCAGGAAAATACAGCAGAAGAAACACAGGTGCAGGAAAATCAAGAACAGGAAAAACAGGAGCAGCCAGTGCAGATAGAAGATAATAATAATTAGCCTGTTCCAGCAGCACCAGAAGAAATGAATTAATAATAAGATAATATAAAGGTGAAAAACATGTTAGATTTAAAATTTATCATCAGTAATTTAGAAGAAGTAAAAGAAAAAACAAAAGCAAGAAACTACTCATTTGATTTTGACAGCCTTATCCAAAAAGATGCTTTAAGAAAATCAGTGATTAATGAAGTAGAAAAATTAAAAGCAGATAGAAATGCTATATCAAAACAGGTAGGCATATTAAAAAGAGAAGGTAAAGATACAACAGAACTGCAGGAACAGGTAAAAAAAGATGCTGGTAAAATGCAGGAGCTTGACAGTAAATTAGCAGAGATAGATGAAGAAATCCGCAGTATGCTTTTAAATATTCCTAACCTTATAGATGATACAACACCAGTAGGAAAAGATGAAACAGAAAATGTGGAAATAAGAAGATGGGGCGAGCCAAGAAAATTTGATTTTGAACCTAAAAACCACTGGGATATAGGCGCAGATTTAGGGATAATAGATTTTGAAAGAGGTGTAAAAATCGCAGAATCACGCTTTAATGTTTTAGCAGGGCTTGGAGCAAGGCTTGACAGGGCTATTTCATCATTAATGCTTGATATGCACAGAGAAAAAGGCTATGTAGAAATGAGTGTGCCTTATCTTGTTAATACAAAATCTATGATAGGAACAGGTCAGCTTCCAAAATTTGCAGAAGAAGCTTATGTATGTGAAAGAGATAACTTATATCTTATCTCAACAGCAGAAATCCCTGTTACAAATTTATATTCAGATGAAATATTAGATTTAAAACAGCTTCCAATAAAAAATACATCGCTTACAGCATGTTTTAGAAGAGAGGCAGGAAGCTACGGCAAAGATACAAAAGGGCTTATTAGAAACCACCAGTTTAATAAAGTAGAGCTTGTAAAAATATGCGCTCAGGATAAATCAGTAGAAGAGCATGAAAGCTTAACTCATGATGCAGAAATGGTTCTGCAGGCATTAAACCTGCCTTACAGAGTTATGGCATTAAGCTCTGGTGATTTAGGCTTTTCAAGTGCTAAAACTTATGATTTAGAAGTATGGCTTCCAGGTCAGAACTGTTACAGAGAAATATCTTCATGTTCTAACTTTAAAGACTTTCAGGCAAGGCGAGCTAATATCCGTTACAGAGATGCAGACGGCAAAGTGAAATTTGCTCATACATTAAACGGCTCAGGTCTTGCAGTAGGCAGAACTCTTGTAGCTGTTCTTGAAAACTATCAAAATGCAGACGGCTCTGTTACAATCCCAGAAGCACTTCGTCCATATTTAGGCGGACTTGATATTATTAAAAAAGGATAATATTAGTGCCTGTTTTATATGTTGCAGGGGTATCTATCAGCGAAAATATAAAAGATATCCCTGAAAAAACATTAAAGATAATAAATCAATGCAGCGTAGCAGTGGGTGAAGAAAGAAAAGTGTCTTTAAAGCTGCTAAATGCTGCTTCAAGCAGTGCAGAGCTTTACTTAATTAACGAGCATACAGAAGACAAGCAAAGGTATGAAGTATTAAATGCTGTTTTACAGGCAGAATATTCTGTATTTTTTTCTGATGCTGGCACACCTTGTATTTCTGACCCAGATTATAAGTTTATAAGTATGTGCAGAGACAGGGGCATTATAATAAAAAGCCTGCCAGGACCAAGCTCTATAACTTCAGCTATAAGTGTATCGGGTATTAATGCGAAAACATTCTTTTTTGCAGGTTTTCCACCAAGAGAACAGGAAAAACGCAGGAAGTTTTTTGAAAACATAGAAAAAAGCAGCATTACTAATGTATTTATGGAGCGGCCCTATGCACTTTCTGCCACATTAAAAGATATATCATTTTTTAAAAGAAAAGTAAGTATATCATTAAATTTAGGCTGCGCTGATGAAGCTACATATTATGATTACCCTGATAAGCTTTTAGAAAAGTTAGATGGAGTAAAAGCCCCATTTGTTATAGTAGTAAGCGGAAAAAAATAATATAGACATTGTGTAGTATATAGTAGACTTTTACAATTTTCCCCTTGTCAAAACAATATAAATATATTATGTTTATGGTTTGATAACGTAAGTTATCATTTTTGTTTTTATTTGTGGCGCAATTTTTTAAAAAACTAATTTATTTTATTTTGTCTTTATCCGCCACGCCATTATTTTTTATAAGAGGTTTTTTGTTATGGCGAAACGAGCTTACATTAAGCACATTACATCTTACTATCCAAATAACTTTGAGTTTAATAACCCAGAGAACCGTATCACTAGCAAAATAGGGGTATCAAGACGCCCTATTGCACTTCCTAATGAGTGTGCATCAGACTTAGCTGTAGAAGCAGCAAAAATTATGTTTGAAAAATATAATGTAAATAAGGAAGATATTGATGCACTTATATTATGCACAGAAACTCCAGACCATATTATGCCTGCAACATCATGTATTATTCATGGCAGGTTAGGTTTAAAAACTAACTGTATGTGCTTTGATTACAACCATGGCTGCACAGGCTATATTTATGGATTATCTATATCTAAAGCATTAATAGAATCAGGTCAGGCAAATAATGTTTTACTGCTTACAGCAGATACATTAAGCAAGCTTATACACCCAAAAGATATGAGAACTAAACCACTTTTTGGCGATGCAGCTGCTGCCACATTAGTATCTTCTACATATTCAAGAACAGAATATCTTCGCGGATTCCAGTTTGGTACAAACGGCGTAGATTTTATGAAAATCATTGTAAACTATGGTATGATGCGTATGAAATATGCATCAAAAGAGGAAGCATTTAGAGAGATAGAAGACCAGTATGGTAATGTTAGGACAGATGCAACTGTATATATGGACGGTAAAGGTGTTGTGCAGTTTACTCAAGCAGTTGTTCCGCCAATGCTTAAATCTATTTTAGAAAAAAATATGCTTTCTATTGATGATATAGATAACTTTATTTTCCACCAGGCAAATAAATTTATGCTGCAGACTATCCAGAAAGCATGTAAAATACCAGATGACGGCAGATATTTTAACGACTGCGAAGATACTGGTAATACTGCATCAGCAACTATACCTATAGCTATTAATAAAATGCAGTCATTAGATATTCCCCTTGGCAGAAGAGCTTTATTAATGGGCTTTGGTGTAGGTTTAAGCTGGGGCGGATGTATTGCAGATTTAACACTTATGGACCCGGAAGAAGAAATTTAAAATTTTTTAAAAAAAGTTGTTGACAACTTAAATAAAATATGGTTTACTCTTCAAACATTGAGAGGGTAACCTTTCAGACATTCCCCGATAGCTCAGTCGGTAGAGCAAGTGACTGTTAATCACTGGGTCGGCGGTTCGAGCCCGTCTCGGGGAGCTTCTTTTAAGCCTTGCATAAGCAAGGCTTTTTTTATGTCTAAAATAACCTTTCCTGTATTATTATTTATATTTTTTGTCTTATAATGTTTTAATTGTAATAGTTACTTTACTGCAGACTTAGTGTGTATATTATTTAGTATGTAATGAATAAGCAAAGATAAAAGTAATCTGTTTATTTTAGGTTAAATTTTATAAATGCATTAGGCATGCACTGTTTATTCTGAGCAGAGCGAAGAATCTGTGTTTAAATTACAATTTAAGCTGCATATATTTATCATAATTTTATTTATAATAATCTTCTAATTTTATCCCTTTTTTTAATTTTAAATATTTCTGGTAATAAAATATATATACTTTGCAGGCTCAGTATGTAATGAGTAAGCAAAGATAAATGTAATCTGTTTATTTTAGGTTAAATTTTATAAATGTATTAGTCAGATACTGTCTATTCTGAGCAGAGCGAAGAATCTGTATTTAAATTACAATTTAAACTGCATATATTTATCATATTTTTATTTATAGTAATCTTTTAATTTTAAATATTTCTGGTAATAAAAAATAGATACTTTACTGCAGACTTAGTGTGTATATTATTTAGTATGTAATGAGTAAGCAAAGATAAAAGTAATCTGTTTATTTTAGGCTTAATTTTATAAATGCATTAGGCAGATACTGTCTATTCTGAGCAGAGCGAAGAATCTGTGTTTAAATTACAATTTAAACTGCATATATTTATCATAATTTTATTTATAGTAATCTTCTAATTTTATCCCTTTTTTAATTTTAAATATTTATGGTAATAAAAAATAGTTACTTTACTGCAGACTTAGTGTGTATATTATTTAGTATGTAATGAGTAAGCAAAGATAAATGTAATCTGTTTATTTTAGGTTAAATTTTATAAATGCATTAGGCAGATACTGTCTATTCTGAGCAGAGCGAAGAATCTGTATTTAAATTACAATTTAAGCCGCATATATTTATCATATTTTTATTTATAGTAATCTTCTAATTTTATCCCTTCAAAATACAATAAATCAGTGGATATATCTGTATTTTCATCCCATGTAACAAATCCGCAGCTTATATAGCATTTAGTAAAAAGTCCATGGTCTTTTAAGTGAGTAAAGGCTGGGGCAGAAAGATAAGGCTTAAAATCAAATATTTTAGTTTCTTTGCTTGAAAAAGTAACTTTCAGCATATAGTCATTTAATGCAGTAACTGCTGTAACTGTTATAATTTTTTTATGTTCTGTGCTGTCTGTAATATCTTTTTTTCTACCCATAATATTCTCCTATAACTATAAGAGTTTTAAAATAAACTGATTTCCCATAAATATTATATAAACTTTTTTTAGAATAATCTATAAAATATTTAATAAATTATGCACTATAATAAATTATACTTTTTTAAAAATACTTCTTTACAATAAAATTTCTTTTTTGTAGTGTATGTAGGTTTGATTAAATCATATTTTGTTACAGGGTGATATATGAAGAAAGATTTAACAGTAGGAAGTCCCTTAAAATTAATTATTTACTTTACAATTCCATTATTAATAGGCAACCTTTTTCAGCAGTTATATAATACAGCAGATACAATGATAGTTGGCAGAACAATAGGATTCAATGCCTTAGCTGCTGTTGGTGTAACTGGTGCATTAGTATTTTTTGTTATAGGGTTTGCTCAAGGGCTTACAGGTGGTTTTTCTATTATCACAGCACAAAAATTTGGCAATAAGGATGAGGCAGGGGTTAGAAGAAGTGTAGCTGCATCATTTATATTATCATTTATAATAAATATTATATTAACACTCTTAAGTGTAATCCTTGCCGGCTGGCTTTTGCATGTAATAAAAACGCCTCTTGAGCTTTATGATAATGCTTATGAATATATAGTTATAATCTTCTGGGGCACAGGTGCAGCTATTCTTTTTAATCTTTTTTCAAATATGTTAAGAGCTATAGGCAACTCAAAATGGCCGCTGTATTTTTTAATTATTGCCTGCATTGTAAATATAGTATTAGATTATCTTTTTATACTTTCTTTTAATATGGGTGTAGCAGGGGCAGCTTTTGCAACAGTTATCTCTCAAATAACAGCAAGTTTATTATGTTTTGAATATATAAGAAGATATGTGCCTGAGCTTAAAGCAAAGGGCAGCGACTGGAAAGTTACTAAACATGACTTATGGGAGCATATAAGGGTAGGTATACCAATGGCTGTGCAGGTGGCGATTATTGCTATCGGTATAGTTATTTTACAGTGGGCATTAAACAGGCTTGGAGCATTAGCCGTAGGTGCTTTTACTGTTGCCCAAAGAATAGATGTGCTTGCTGTGCAGTGCTTTTTATCTTTTGGCATTACTATGGCAACATATACTGCTCAAAACTATGGGGCAGGTGATATTCCAAGAATAAGGCAGGGGGTAAGGCAGGGCAGTATTGTTTCTGTTGCATTTGCTGTAATAAGTGGTATATTAATATTATTAGCAGCAGATTTTTCTGTAAGATTATTTTTAGGTAAAAATATAACTGACCCAGCACAAATAGAAGAGACAATCCACCTTGCAAAAGTATATTTAACTATTAACTGCTCTATGTATGTATTTTTAGCACTTCTTTTAGTTTTCAGAAGCACACTGCAGGGGCTTGGAAATAGTATTGTTCCTACATTTGCAGGTGTAATGGAGCTTATTATGCGGACTGTAGCTGCAATAATACTTTCTGCATATATTGGCTTTGCAGGTATATCCTGGGCAAGCCCTATTGCATGGGTTGGTGCGTTTATACCAGTTTTTGCAGCTTATTTTTATATTATAAAAAGGCTTATGCGTAAATATGAAATAAAAAAAGCAAGGCAGAAACATGCAGAAAAATTAAGGGAGGCAGCATTATGAAACAAAAACAGTTATTTATCATTTTAGGTGCAGCAGGTCTTGTTTTATGGGCTTACAGTATTTATTCATCTATTCCCCTTGCAAAGCACTTAAACTTTAACACTTTAAAACTGATACTTGAAAATATGCTTTCATTAGAAAGCCTTGTTACGCCAATAGGGTTTATAATAGTGATTGCTGGTGCAGTTATTAACCAGAAAATTGCAGTAGCTGCAGGCGGCGTTATTTCACTGATTATGCCTGTATATGCATTTATAGAAAGCGGCAGTGTGGAAATAATACCATTAATTATGATAATTCTTTCCATAGCTGCTGTAGTATTAAGCCTTGCAGGCAAAAAGCTGAAACTTAAATAATTATATAAAAAAACTGTCTTATAAGGGGGAATCCTTTATAAGACAGCATATATTTCTATTTTATATTATATATATTAAATTACTAATCAGGGCAGCCAAGAACTGGGTATTTTTTATCGTTTAAAGAAGCGATGCTTATATTTCTTAAATATTCTTCCATATGGTTTTTCATTTCATGCCACAGGCCGTTAATGGAACATTCTGAACATACTGTGCAGTCTTTATTATTAACACAGTGCACAGGAATAAGTCCGCCGTCCATAACAGTAATAACATCAAGAATAGATATATTATCTGCAGGGCGTGCAAGTTTATAACCGCCAAGTTTGCCAGCTGTTGAAATAACCAGCTTGCTTTTTTTAAGACCTGAAAAAATCTGCTCTAAATATTTATTAGACAGCCCCAGTTTTTCAGAAAGAGTGGCAATCCCCACAGGTTTGCCGTCTTCTGACAGCATATTCAGAGTATGCAGCGCTCTGATTGCATAGATTGATTTTGTAGTAATTTTCATAATTCCCCCTTCAACTTTTTATAAAGTATTTTAAGTAAAGTTTTCCCTTAACAGTTTGATTTCTGCTGCATATCCTTCAAGCTCATTTGGAGTTTCAAGATAAAAAGGCAGATGACGAAGTTTAGGGTGGTTAATAAAATTGATAATCGCATCAAGTCCAATTGTGCCTTTACCAATTTTTTCATGTCTGTCTTTATGGCTGTTATAAGGCATCATTGAGTCATTTAAATGAACTGCTTTCAGCCTTTCAAGACCTATAACCTTATCAAACTTTTCTAAAACACCTTCTAAATCATTAACAATATCATATCCTGCAGAAAAAATGTGGCATGTATCAAGACATACGCCTAATTTATGGTTTAATTCAACCCTGTCAATGATAGTGCGTATTTCCTCAAAAGTAGAGCCTACTTCGCTTCCTTTGCCAGACATTGTTTCAAGCAGCACAGTTGTCTGATATTTTTCTTGTAGTATAGAGTTAAGCATATCTGTAATGAAATCAATGGCAGTATCAACTCCCTGCCCTACATGGCTTCCCGGGTGAAAATTATAAAGGTTGCCTGGAATATATTCCATAATTTCCAAATCACTTGCCATTGTATTTTTTGCAAATTCTCTAAGCCCTGCATCGTTAGAGCATGCGTTTAATGTATAAGGTGCATGAGCTAAAACAGGCGCAAAGTTATTTTCTTTTAAGATTTCATTAAGGGCGGCAGTATCTTTTTCGTCAACAGCTTTTGCCTTACTGCCTCGCGGATTTCGACTAAAAAATTGAAATGTATTAGCATTAATACTTAATGCTTCTTTACCCATATGCTTAAAACCTTTTGATGATGAAAGATGACATCCAATATTAAGCATTTTATACTCCATAAATGTATTTAAATAATCTTACTTAATACATCTTTATAAGATTGCTGTAAGTATATCTGGTAATTTTATATGAAAATAATTTAAAAGCAAGTAAAATAAGAAAATATTTTAAAAAAAATATGTAGAAACCATAAATATAAAATTTTTTTATAAACTGGTGATTAAAATTTAAATTTTTAAAAAAACACTTGTCAATGATAAAAACTTTTATTAAACTATAAGTAGTAGATATATTTTATATGGTGGAGGCAAGATATGTATAAGCTTTTAGACATTTTAAACCCAAACCAAATCAATTTTTTATCATCAATTGGTATATCTGTTTCTGATAAAGAATATACTGGCGATGAAGTCAGTGATATTTATTTTGGAGTAATGGATAAGCTCAGCGATAATCTTGGAGATGAAATAACTTCTCCAGATGAATACAGTAAAAAGTGCTCTGATGTTTTAAGCACACTGTCAAAAATTACAAGTATTTAGTTTTTATAAATAACGTATTGATAGTGAACTATTTATTTGCGGACTTGTCATATCTCATTATAAGTTTGTAACTTATAGATTATTTTTGTGTCTTAATGGGTGTAAATAACTATAAGTTATAAATAATATATGAGGTGAAGTATGAGTAAGGCTGCAAAATGGAGTGTAGCAGGGGTATTATTAGGAGTATTAATATTTTTATTATCTCCAAGTTTTAATAATCTTATTTCAAATTTTGCATTTTGGAATGCGAAAGAGCAGTTTCTTTATTTAACAGGTTCTATTGCCATTATTTATATGGTAATGTGTATGCTGCTTTCTGTTCGTTTTAGTTTTATTAATAATTTAACAGGCGGGCTTGATAAAGCTTATGTTATACATAAATGGGCAGGTATATGGGCATTTGTGTTTTCAGTAATCCACTGGTTTATAGAAAGCTGGTTTATAGATATATGCAAAGCACTTTTTGAACTGCCTCCAAAAGTGAAAGGTGCATCTACTATAAGCGAATTTGCTAAATCAATATACGGCATAGGTAATGATTTAGTTGAGTATGCTTTTTATATAATTGTGGTAGTTTTAATTGTGGCTTTAATTAAAAAAATGCCATACCATATATTTAGATATATCCATAAAATTATTCCAGTTCTTTTTCTTGTTATTGCATACCATTCTTTTACAATCCAGATAAAAGGTGCATGGTTTGGCTCAGCAGGCAGTTATATTTTATCTGCAGTAATCTTTGTTGGTGTGATTGCTGCTGTTATAGATTTATTTCAGTTAATAGGCTGCAGACATAAAGTATTTGCTGAAGTGGTAAAATCAGAGCATAATGAAAAAAATAGAACTCTTGAATTAATATTAAAACCAGCAGAGCATTTTGAATATAGAGCAGGTCAGTATGTATTTTTAAAATTCTGCCACAATAAAGAGCCTCACCCATTCAGTATTGCAGGCTATGATAAAGAAAATAATACTCTTAAATTTTTAATAAAAGAGCTTGGAGATTTTACAAGAGAGCTTCCTAAAAATATTAAAAAAGATGATATTATTACAATAGAAGGTCCTTATGGCAGTTTTACATTTAATGACACTAAGGCTCAGCAGATATGGACAGCTGGTGGAATAGGTATTACTCCATTTGCAGCAAGGCTTGAATACCTTGTATCTCTTGGTCAAAAAGTAGATAATGTGGATTTCTTTTACAGTGCAAGGGGAGAAAACCCATATCCTGAGCTTGCAGATTTAAGTGAAAAAGCAGGAGTGCGTTTTCATTACAGAAATACATCAAAAGAGGGCAGGCTGAATTTTGATATAATAAAAGAAAAAATAAAAGATATTAAAGATACATCTTTATGGTACTGCGGACCTGCAGCTTTTGGAGAAACTCTGCAGAAAAGTGCAGCAGCATGCGGCATAAGTAAAAAAGATATTCACTATGACAGTTTTGATATGCGTTAGTATATTGAAGCTGTAAAACATTAGTTCGTCTATTATTTTTAACAAAAAAGGCTGGTTGTGTTCTAAAAAATACACCAGTCTTTTTGTTTATCTATATATATCAATAATTTATGACTGGCACATATTTTGCTATATTTAATGATGTAGAAAATAAGGGGTGCAATATATGCAAAAAACACTATCAAAAGCTTTTACTATAAAAGGAATTGGTCTTCACAGCGGCAAAGAATTTACAGCAGTAGTAAGCCCTGCTCCAGAAAATACAGGTATTCAGTTTAGGCGTGATGATGTGCGTCACTGTGAATATACTCGTATTACTCCTTATAATGTTTCTTCTACTCAGCTTGCTACAACTATTGACTGCGGCGGTCTGCCTATCAGCACAATAGAGCATTTTTCTGGTGCATTTTACGGGCTTGGGCTTGATAATGCTTATGTTTCTGTTTCTGGAACAGAAGTGCCTATATTAGACGGCTCTGCAAAAGAGATTATGGAGCATATAGAAAAAGTCGGCTTAAAAGAGCAGAAAGCACCACGAAAAATTTTAAAAGTAACCCGTCCTGTATCTATAGAATATGAAGGAAAAACTGTGGAAATTGAGCCTTATGACGGTTTTCAGATAACTTTTGAACTTGATTATCCACACCCTGTAATAGGCAGGCAGGTTTTTACTTATGATTATAATGAAAATACATTCCATAAAGAAATAGGTATCGCCCGCACTTTTGGTTTTAAAAGAGAGGTGGAGGCATTGTGGTCTATGGGGCTTGCAAAAGGCGGCTCTCTTGATAATGCAATAGTTATAGATGATAAAGAAGGTGTATTAAACCCAGAAGGCTTAAGAGCACCTAATGAATTTGTCCGCCATAAAATACTTGATATGTTTGGCGATTTATCATTAATAGGCTACAGACTTCAGGGTAAAATTAAAGCCAGTAAGTCAGGCCATCAGGTAAATAATGTGTTTGCAAGAACACTTCTTGAAGCTACTAACAGCTATGTAATAGAAGAAGTTATTGATAAATATGAAAATATGCAGGAAAGAACAGCAGAAAATATTTCATTTAATCCATTTACTGCTTCCCCTTCTGTTAGTCCTGCATAATCAGTTAGCTTATTATCAGTTTAAAATATCAGCCTGCCTTAATTTATACAGGTAAAATAAAGGCAGGTTTATTTTTCTGCTTACCCCCATTTAACTATAGAATAATGAAAATAAAATATTTACTAGAATTAAAAATAGAACTTAAAAATTATTATATATTAATATGACATTATATCCGCTTTTAAATGATGTTCCCCTGTTATTTTATTACCTTTGGGACTTAATTGTATATGAACAATTTTTTCGGAATGATTTGCTGACAGATTGTTTGAGCGAAGCGAGTTGCTGCAGCAATGGAGAAAAAATTGAGAATGTTTATACAATTGGAGCATAAGTAATAAAATAACAAAAAGATTGATTTATGAGATTTGCGGCGGTAATATAGTCTAAAATATACTACAAATACATAAATAATAATTACTAAGTTTATTATAAATTAGCATTTTTAATCATAGTTTCAAAAAATGGGGGTGAAGCAGTTATTTTTTTATTGATAATTTTTTCACTATATAATACTATGACAGACTAAAATTTAAATTTAAGGTAAAAGTTATGAGACAAAGCAGATATTTTATACAAACTATGAGAGAAATTCCATCAGAAGCAGAAGTTATCAGTCACCAGCTTATGTTAAGAGCTGGTATGATAAAAAAAGTTGCAGCAGGCATATATGACTACCTGCCTTTAGGCTTAAAAGTTATCCGCAAAGTAGAAAATATTGTTAGAGAAAATATGAATAAAGCGGGTGCTATTGAGCTTTTAATGAGCGTTGTGCAGCCTGCAGAACTTTGGCAGCTTTCTGGCAGATGGAACCATTTTGGTAAAGAGCTTCTCCGTTTTAAAGACAGAGGGGAAAGAGAATTCTGCCTTGGACCTACCCATGAAGAAGTAATTACAGATATTGTTAAATCTCAGGTTAATTCATATAAACAAATGCCTGTTACATTATATCAGATACAGACAAAATTCCGCGATGAAGTGCGCCCTAGGTTTGGTTTAATGCGCGGCAGAGAGTTTATTATGAAAGATGCTTACTCATTTGATATAGATGATGCTGGTGCAGATATAAGCTATCAAAAAATGTATGATGCTTATAGGGCAGTATTTAATGCCTGCGGACTTCGCCATAAAGTAGTTGATGCAGATACAGGCTCTATTGGCGGTTCATTTTCTCATGAATTTATGGTGCTTGCAGATACTGGTGAAGATGCAATTATGTCATGCACAAAATGCGATTACAGTGCAAATATTGAAAAAGCAGTTGTAGTAGACAGCGGCGAAAAAGAAACAGCAGAACTTAAACCAAAAGAAGAAGTGGCAACACAAGATAAACATACAGCAGTAGAAGTTGCAGAATTTTTAGGCGTTGATATTAAACATGTTCCAAAAACTATGATTATAAGATGCGAAGGTGTAGCTTATGGCAAAGAAGAAAAAACAGTATTTATTGCCTGCATGGTTAGAGGCGACCATGAAGTAAACCTTGCAAAAGTTAAAAATATATTAAAAGCAAAATCAGCAGAGTTTGCAGAACATTATGAAGTGCAGGATATGGTAGGATGTGCAGTTGGCTCTCTAGGTCCTGTGAATATGCCTTTAAAAGTATATGTTGATAATGCACTAAAATATGTATCAAATATTGTTATTGGTGCAAATAAAGAAGGCTATCATATAAAAAATGTAAATCTTGAAAGAGATGCAAAAATAGAAGGCTACTTTGATATCCGTAATGCAATAGCAGGGGATAAATGCCCAGTGTGCGGTGCAGAATATGAAGAAACAAGAGGTATAGAAGTAGGCCATATATTTAAGCTTGGCACAAAATATTCAGAAAGTATGGGCGCAAAAGCTCTTGATAAAAACGGCAAAAATATTCCTATAGTTATGGGCTGCTATGGTATCGGTATTGGCAGAACAGCAGCCAGCGCAATAGAGCAGAACTATGATGAATCAGGTATTATATGGTCTAAAGCTATTGCACCTTTTGAAGTAGTTGTTGTGCCTGTTAATACAAATGATGAAGAAGTTATTAAAAAAGCTGATGATATATATGAAAGCCTTTTAAATATGGGTGTAGATGTATTAATTGATGACAGAAATGAAAGGGCAGGTGTTAAATTTAACGATGCAGATTTAATCGGCTATCCTGTGCGTGTAAGCGTTGGTAAAAAAGCTCTTGCTGAAGGCAAAGTGGAAGTATTAATACGCAGAACAAAAGAAGTTATTTTAATAGATGCCGAAGGCAGTGTGGCAGAAAAAATAAAAGAAATATTAGATACAAAAGTTTTATAAGTGTAAATATTAACAAAAAACTTACAAATGTATAAAAACAAATTATAAGTATCTTATATATTTTAAGAATTTTTGCTTGATTATTGCAAAGAAATCTGTCATAAATAAAAGTAATATGATGTTTAATCATTATATTATATAATATATTGAGCATGTAAGTAAAATATGTCATTAATTATGCTTAAAGAAATGGTATTTTTTGGCGATAATGTGAGTAATGACTGATAAACTAGGGAGAATGTAATGGCAAAAAAATATACAGTAATGATTTTTGACCCTGAAAAATATGGTAAAAGCAAAACTATATTTATTTCAAAAAGACCTTTCTGGGTTGTAGGCTTTATCATACTTTTCCTTTTAGCTTCTACTGGTGTATCATCTTACATTGCTTACAATTTTTATAAAGAAAGCCGTATGCAGCAGGCAGCTGTTGGCAACGACACAAATAATGCTGTTTTTAATGCTCAGTTTGCTAACTACATTCATCAGCTTGATGAATTAAATAATAAAATGAGCGCATTAGATGAGCTTGAATATAAAGTAAGAGAGCTTGTTTCTTATCAGGACGGCAGCCGCGTTGTAAAACAAGTGGCAGTTGGCGGTAAGGAAGTTGATATATTAAGAGAATATTTCGCTTTCTCTGATAGAAGAGAGCAGGAATTTTTTGACAGCTTAAATGAAACATTAGATGTAATGCGTATAGAAATTAATAAAAGGGAAGTTAGCCTTGCAAAACTTGTAGACTTTTTAGAAGAACAGCGTCTTGTAATGCTTTCTACACCTACAATATGGCCTGTAAGAGGCTGGGTATCTTCTAAATTTGGATTTAGAACTTCCCCATTTTCTGGCAGAAGAGTTTTCCATGAAGGCTTAGATATTGCTGCAAGATATGGTCTTCCAGTCCGCTCTACAGCAAAAGGCATAGTTGTATATGCTGGGGAAAAAGCAGGCTATGGTAAAATTGTTACTATTGACCACGGCTATGGTTACATGACAAGATACGGCCACAATAGCTCATTAACTGTAAAAGTTGGTGATAAAGTTGAAAAAGGTGATGTGATAGCCAAAGTTGGTTCTACAGGTAGAAGCACAGGGCCGCATGTTCACTATGAAGTGCTTGTAAACGGTATACCTGTAAACCCACAAAAATTTATTATTGATGAAAATGAAACTGGAATATAATAATTATAACGCCTTATGTATGCAGCATAAGGCGTTTTTTTGTATATTCAGGCTTATTTTTTAAATACTGATTTTAGATATAATATAAATAAATTTTCAAAATACATTCTGTTTTCTTATTTCATAACAATGTAATATTATTACGATTAAAAATAATATAAACAAAGAATATATGTATGTAATTTTTTTATATAATTTTTTTCCTTTTTGTTTTAATTCTTTGATATGTCAATAAATTTTTACATTTTTTACAATAAAGCTCTTTACTTTTACATAAAATGATATTATATTTAGATAAATTAATCGAGGAGGATTAAGAAATATGAAAAAAGTTTTATTAACTTTAGCTGCTGTTTTAATGGCAGTTCCTGCTTTCGCTATTGAAGTTTATAATAATGGCGAAGACACTTCTGTTGAAATCTACGGTACAGCTCGTGGCTATGTAGGTTATGGTCATAGTACTATGGATGATAGTATAGACACAAGTGCAACTGATGATTTTCTTTATGGCTTACAAGGTAACTCTCGTATAGGAACTAAATTTAAAATTGGTAACTTTGCAGGTCAAGTAGAACTTGGTGCTAACGAAAATACTTTAACTTTTGGTCAAAGCAAAGTAGGCGTTGGTCTCCGTCAAGTTTGGGGTTCTTACACTTTCGGTAATGCAGGAACATTTGTTGCTGGTAAAACTGATACTCCAACATCTATGAGCGGTTTTTCTTCTGATATCATGGATACAGATGGCGGCTTAAACGGTTTTGGTGGTAACTCTACTTCTAACAGGCGTTTCCAAATGGCTTATAGAGTTATGGGTTTAGACATTGCAATTATTGAAAACGATATGTCTGCAAATAAAGGAAATGTTGGTGGTGTATATCAATCAGGTATTGATGCAAATAACAGGCCAATTTATTCAAATATATTTGCTGATGGTGGTGAATACATTCCTCGTTTAGCTATTGCATACACTTATAAAGGTGCAAATTTAATGGCTAAAATCGGTGCTACTTATAGTGCATTAAATGGTAGACTTCAAGGACCTTTAACTAACCCAGATACACGCTGGACTACAATTCATGCTTTCGGTATCGTAGCAGGTGTTAAGCCAACTTTTATGGACGGCAAACTTTGGTTAGCAATCCAAGCTAGATATGGTATGAACGAAGAATTTTATGGCGAAGCTAAAACAGTATACAACGGCGGCGCTTTTGGTCACACTTCAGTAGGTACTATTACATCTGTTGATTCAGAAGGAACTGTTTATAATACTTCTCGCGTTAATGTAGGTCTTGAATTAGGTTACAAAGTAACAGAAGCATTTTCAGCAATCTTAGGTGGTGGTTATCAGCTTACTATGAACGAAGTATCTGGTTTTAAAAACATAAACAGCTATGGTGCTTATGTTCAAATCCCTTATGCAGTAAGCAAAAACTTCTCACTTATTCCACAAATCAGCTACTTTGGCACAAGCCAAGGCGATTTAAGCTCAAATGCAGTTCTGTTCGTTATGCAGGCTAGATTTACTTTCTAATCTAAGATTAGTTTAGTGAAATAAGATATATAAAGCCGCTTTTATAAAGCGGCTTTTTTTGTATTTAATGCAGTACATTTAATAAATCACTTAATATTTATAAGCAGCATGTAAAAATCAAATTAATTAATAATATATGATGTTAAATAAATTACTATAACACCTAAAAATGTCTATTCTGAGCGAAAGCGAAGAATCTAAAGAATAATATATAATGATATTGTTATATTTTTAAATAAAGTATGATAGTTACTTCGTTTGTACTGCAAACTTAGTAAGAGATAGAGCAGACAGTCTTAGATAACTTAAATTATTAATAACTGCATGCTAAAAGAACATAATATAAATCTTTTAAGATACTACATAATAATATTACATTTATTTTATACCTATATTTCCCTTGATTTCTTGACTTTTACATTTTTACATAATATACTCATCAAATGAAAATTACAGTAAACGGCAGAGAATTATTAATAGAAAATTCTTTATCTATAAAAAACTTAATCAATCAATTAAATATTAATGCAGATATATTTATAGTAAACTCTTTTCCTGTTTCTATATCTTATATTATAAATAATAATGATGTGGTTACTTTAATAAAAAAAGGAAGTATACCTGATAAAGAATATTTAGAATATCAGCTTATCAGCAGGCAGGGTTTAAAAGAATATAATATATTAAAAAATTCATCGGCTGTAATATGCGGTCTTGGCGGGCTTGGAAGTAATGCTGCTATAAGTCTTGCAAGAGCAGGACTTGGAAGAATAAAGCTTATTGATTTTGATATTGTTGAGCCATCAAATATAAACAGGCAGGCTTATTTTATAGAGCATATTGGAATGTATAAAACTGATGCTTTAAAGGAAATAATATGTAAAATATCACCTTACATTAATATAGAAACATCAAATATATATTTAGATGAAGAAAATATATTAGATGAACTTGCAGGTTTTCAAGTAATACTTGAATGTTTTGATAATGTAACATCTAAAATGATGATGATAGAAAAATGTGTAAACAATATGCGTGACAGCTATATAATAGGTGCATCAGGTGTTGCAGGATATTATAATACAGATAAGTTTACAAAGAAATCTTTAGGCAGTAACTGTATAATGATAGGTGACTTTGAAAGTGAAGCAGGCTTTCATCAGGGGCTTTATGCTCCGCGCACAGCAGCAGCTGCAAACATACAGGCAAATGAAGCCATAAGGTATTTATTAAAGGGTAAATAATGCAGATAAAAGTTAATGGAAAATTATATGATTTTAATGATAATATAACCCTTGAAAATATTATTAATCAGCTTAATATTTCATCACAGAATATTATAGCAGAAGTTAATGGGAATGTTATCACAAAGGAAAAATTTAATAAAACAGTTATAGAAAATAATTCAGTAATAGAGCTTATAAAATTTGTAGGCGGCGGTTAATGGTGGTTATATGAAAAAATTAATTTTAATACTTATCCTTATTCCAAATATATTATATGCAAAAGAAACTTTTGACAGCTTTGCTGCGCGGCTAGACAGCTGGGCTCAGGGCTTAAATGGTTATGTTGTATCCAGCGGCAAAGATGTAACTATTGATTTAGGTAAAAATGCTAATGTAGTTAAAGGCATGGAGTTTATCACTACAAAAGACGGCCAGGAACTTTTACACCCAGTAACTGGTAAATCATTAGGCAGAAAAAAAGTTGAAACAGGTAAAATCATAATAAATAGAGTAGAAGAAAAATACAGTATATGCAGCATAAAAGAAAATAAAGGGATAGGCAAAGGCAACCAAATATCTCATATTTATCCTGTACCTGTAAGCATTAAAACAAACCTTTTAGAAGAAAGTGAAACAGCACAGCTAAGATATGCTTTATTTAAACAGGGAGCATTAGTAGAAAGTGATTCATCTGATTACAGCATAGTATGCGGCAGAGAAAAACAAGGTGATAATACTGCAAAATGCAGCCTTACTTATAAAGGAAATGAAATATTTTCTGATGAGATAGCTGTAAAAGGTGTTAAAATAATTACAACTGCAAAAAATGTAGATGCATTAAAACCATATAAAATAGAAACATCTGCTTATGGTATGGCTATAGGCTATTTTACAGGTAAGGAAAATGGATATTTAGTTGCAATTAATGAAAGGTCATCAGTAATAGTTTATGAAATAAAAGAAGATGTGCTTGTAGAAAAAACATCTATCAACTCTATTGCTGAAAATATAGTGAATATTGAAGCAGTAGATTTAAATAATAATGGAAAAGATGAATTATTTATTTCAGCAGTGACTAAGAAAAATCAGCCTGCATCATATATATTTGAATATGATAACGGCGAATTTAAAATACTGCAGAAAGATATACCATACTTTTTCCGCACTTATTATGTGGCTGGTAAAAAAAATATTATATGCCAGAGTTATACAGAAGGTGCTATGACTGGTATGATATATGGTGTTGAATATAAAAAAGATGAAAATAAATATTCATTTTCAACCCCTTACAGCCGCAGCTATGGTGCAGCTATATATGGGTTTGGTTTAATAAAGGGCAGCGAAAATAGAGATGATGAAATAATGTTTTTTAACAGGCATGGCGAATTAAGTTTAAGTGATGGAGAAAATATTAAAATATATAAAGAATTAGACTGTGGCAACACTCCAAACTATCTGGAATATTCTGAAAAACTTAATACTGGTGTAAATGTTGCAGCAACAGGGGATAGTGCAGGCTTTTTCGTTTATGATGAACAAAGTATTATAGTGCCTGTATATCAGAGAATAATACAAATGCCAGACGGCTCTATTATGCTTTATTCAAATAAACTTGTAAAAATGAATGTTATAGGCAAGTATAAAGCTGCTAAAATCGGCTCATATTTCTTTACAGATAAAATGGTGCCAGTGTGGGAAAAAAATCTTTCAGGCACAGCAGTAGCAGAAATTGATGTAACAAGTGACGGAAGCCATTTAGCATATATCGTATCTAAAAATAAAAATGGATTAAGCAAATCATATTTATATGTAATAGACAGTAATATATAAATATGTGATATTAAATCAATTGCTGTAACGCACACAATGTCTATTATGAGCGTGGCGAAGAATATAAAAAAGATATATAATTATAATATAATAAATTTTTATATAATATCTATGATAGTTCCTTCGTTTGC
>CALVEY010000009.1 GCA_944326705.1 uncultured Mucispirillum sp. | reverse complement strand
TAATTCTAGTAAATATTTTATTTTAATTATTATATAGTTATTAGTATTATTGTAAAAAAATGGGGGTTAAGCAGAATAATAATATATTGATTTTTACTCTATTATATTATACTATTTCTTAACAAACATATTTGTGGTGTAAAATGATAAATGTTATAGTTCCGCTGCATAATTTAGGCAGTAAAGGTGATTATTGTTTAAAAAGATGTTTAGACAGTCTGCTTGCTCAAACATATACTGATTTTGAAGTGCTGCTTATGGAAAATGGCTCTACTGATGATACAGTTGATATTGCACAAGAATATTGTGATAAAGATAATAGGTTTAAATTACATATATTAGATACTGTTGGTATTGCAAATGCAAGAAATGAAGGTATTAAACTTTCTAATAGAGAATATATATCTTTTTTAGATGGTGATGATACTTTGTCTGAAAATTTTTTTGAAGAAGGTATAAAGTATTTTATATCAAAAGATATATCTTTTGTTGTTTCATCAATTATGTTTTATTATTTACATAATAATAAATGTAAATATATTACTGCTTTTGAAAATAATTCTATACACAACTGCACAAAGGAAATTGATACAACAGTTGCAAGTACTGCCTGGGGTAAAATTATTAGGCGTTCCATTCTTATTCAAAATAATATATTATTTGATGATTCTTTATATGGGTGCGATGATATTTTATTTGCAACTCATCTTTATCTTTCATCAACTCAATATGCTGTATGTAAAGATATTATTTATTATTATACTCAAAATAGACTTAATCAAACTACTTCTTCTAAATTACTATTTATTGCAAAAGGTAAACTTAATTTAATTGATAAACTTGAAAAATTGTATATGGATTATAATATTTTTTTAGAAAATCAATACATTATCACTAATTACTTTATTCATTTATTTATCGGTTCTGACTTTGCATTAACTCCTTTAAGAAAACTAGATAAAAATAACACTGTTCAATTAATTAATCAAAATAAATATAAAATTTTAGAATTTAATACTGATTCATTATCCATTCCACACTGGCAGAAAATATGGTTTAATAGATTTCAAAACTCAATTAAATACTTCGGTTCTTTTGGAGGGTATTTATTCATTAAATTTATGCGTTTATATCGCAATTTTTTTATCCAGCCTTTTAAAATTAAATGTTATAAATAGGAGCAGATATGAAAATTCTTATATGGGCTATGGCACGTGCTTTAGGTGATGGTGTCATCTATACTGGATATCCAAGGGAAATAAAAAAAATATATCCTGATGCAGAATTGCATATTTTTTGTACTAAAATGCATGCTGCTGCATTTAAAGATAATCCCTATGTCGACAAATTTTATTTTTTTAATACATATAACAAACCTTTTAATAAAATTACAAGAACAAAAATTTTCTTAAACCCAATATTTCATTTAAAAAACTTATTAAAAGCAAGACACGAAAAATATGACATATTAATTGATGTAGACAGCTCATATAAATGGTCTAATAGATTTATGATTAAATTTATAATGGGGGGGGGCTTATTTTCATCAAAACCCAATGGAGCTATTGCTGGTAAATTTAAAGAAAATAATAAATATAAGTATGATAAAGAATTTTTATATAAAACATATACTCATCTTTTTAGTGCAGATGAAGGCTCTGCATATTCTATAATAAGCCCAGATATTGATAAATATAATAAATATAAACTTTATATACCTGAAAATAAAGAAAAAAAGGCCATAGACTATTTTAAGCAAACCGCAGATAATAATAAAATAATAATTTTTAATGGGGAAGGCAGCGATAAAAGCCTTTCTAATGACAAAATTACAGAAACTCTTACAAAATTATTAAATGCTTATCCTGAATACCATTTTTTTATTATTGGTTATAGTGCTTATATGGAAAAATACCAATTAATTGTAAAAAATATCAATAACCCATGTCTTCATATTACTTACAATACTGATATACAAGATACCTTTGCTTTAATCAAGGCTGCTGATTTACTTATTTCTGTAGATACAGCATTAGTGCACATTGCATCAGCTGTTGGAACTAATGTATGTGAAATAATTTCATATGGTAAAAAAGACTATGTTATTGGAACACCAAGATTTGTAGATTTTATACAGTGTGCAAACAAAACTCCAGAATATAATCAAAATGGATTTGATATTAATGATGTTGTTAATGCTGTAAGTAAACTTATTTAATTATTTCTTTACTGTATTGTTTTGAAAGATTTAAAAGCTCTGTATCAGTTTTTACAGAGCTGTTTTTTTCTCTTTTTCTTTCCTGCAGTATTTCTTTACGCATAGAATAAAGCTCTTTTAATGCTTTTCTGTCATTTGATTTAAATAATCTATATATATTTAACAAAATAAACTGTATAAATAATTTTTTAGAATGAAGATGTATAAAATTAAATAAATACTTATTTCTAACTGAAAGATATTTTGTTCTTGGTGATACTTTACTTGCAATTGTGCCGCCCCATTTATGCAGAGGATTAGTATTCGGCTGATATAATATTTTATATCCATGCTTTAATATTTTATACATTAAATCTGTTTCTTCTAATAGATAAGGCTCAAATAATTCACTTATGCCGTATACTTCATCAAATACATCTCTTCTGCATGCAAAATAAGCACCCTGCACACCGAAAGATAAATATTCATCTAAACCTTCTTTTATATCTTTATTTAAAATATTACTTGTAAATCTAAAAAAGCCTCTTTTAAATTTCAGCAGTTTTATTCCGTCTATCTGCTGCC
Organism: uncultured Mucispirillum sp.; assembly: GCA_944326705.1. Taxonomy (GTDB): domain Bacteria; phylum Chrysiogenota; class Deferribacteres; order Deferribacterales; family Mucispirillaceae; genus Mucispirillum. The sequence goes on along the minus strand of CALVEY010000009.1, from coordinate 74,355 downwards.
CGCTGTCATACTGATAGCCTGCACAGGCAACTGCACCAACACTGCTGTCTTTAAACATTGGAACTATTTTTTCAAAAAATCCTTTTTCTATTATTACATCGTTATCTAAAAAAACTAAATATTTACCACTTGATTTTGATACAGCATAGTTTCTTGCAGAACATGCACCTTTTTTTGTATTTTTATAGGGCTTTAATATATCTGATGCAATACTTTCTAAATACGGTATACTGTCATCTTCTGAACCGTCATCAACTATTACTATTTCTGCTTTATATGGAGTGCTTTCACACTCTTTTATAACTGATGATAAAAACTCATCAAAATATTTTCTGCCATTTAATGAAGGAATGATTACTGATATATCCATAATTTTATAATACCTTAATTATCTATTTTTTATCTGTAATATTATTCTGTTTATTTCTCTTTTAAGTTTATAAAAGAAAAGGTTTGGTTTTAAAATTTTATATTTTATTTTTGATAATTTTTTAATTTCTTCTATATATTTTTCACGGATAAATTTATTTTCTATAAAATAGGCATATACTCTTGCACCAACTCTTTCATTGATATCTTTTATATTTTGACCTGCAAAATTTATGCACTTATAAAATTTATCTGCAGCTGTTTTTCTATCTTCTTCTGACAAGTTATATATTTCATCGCTTACTGCAGGGCTGTAAAGCAGATTAAGCAGTGCACTGCCATAATAGTTTTCTTTACCTGTTGATTGTAAATAGCTAATAATATCTAGTGTTATATCAAGGTAATGATATATATATTTATCACGAGTATCCATTGTAGAACCGCTGCGGATTCTGTATGCATAATAGTATTTATTCTCAACATATGCTTTTGGCTCTACTGCTGCAACATATTTATACCAAAATGCCTCATCTTCAAATTTTAGTTTTTCTGGAAAAGTTAAATTATGTTTTTTAATATCATCAAGCTTAAATATCTTATTCCAAGGCACACATAATACTTTTGTAAAATTAGTGCTGTTAAGCCTGCATAAACCTTTTACACTTTTGCTTAATGAATGGTTTGTTTTTTTATTTCCATAATCTTCAGCAAATGAAAAAATGCTTATATCTGCATCATACTTTTCCAGATTATCCACTGCATTTTTATAGCAGTCCATATCTAGTAGATAGTCATCACTGTCAACAAAAGTAATATATTTCCCATTTGCTGCCTGTATGCCTGTATTTCTTGCCCCACCCTGAAATTTGTTTTCAGTATGTCTTATATACTTTATTCTGTTATCTTTTGCTGCATATTCTTTTATTATTTCTGCACTGTTATCTGGCGAGCAGTCATCTACACATATTATCTCAATATTTGAATATGTCTGATTAATAATACTTTCTAAACATTCTTTTATATATGTAGCAGTATTATATACTGGGATTATAACACTTAATAAATTATACATTTTAATATCCATAAGTTTTGCAGTATTTCTATATACTATATCTGTTTTAATAAATTTTATTTCCAATTTTATATATTGGACAGCCCACGAGTTTTTTATCTTTATTTAAAATATAAAAACCAAAAATACAAATTTTATGATTACGCAAATTGATTCTTATTATCTGTTTTCTAAAAATTTTTATTTTATATATGATATATTTTATAAATTCCTTAAGCTTATATTTATTACAGTCCCTATATGCTGGATACATAAGCCTGTAATCGTATTGATTTAGATATTTATTCAAAAATAAAGTATTATATGGATAATATTTATTCCAGTCTTTACTAAATACTTTTTTCCTTAAAAATGGAGAACCATTTTTTATTAAACTTTTAAAATCAATAGCAGTATTATATTCACCATAAATCAAACTTTTCACAGTAAAACCTGCTTTATAAAACATTTCAGTTAACTTTAATTCATAGTTTAATACAACATCTAAAGCAGACTGCTCTTCTTTTATTCTATCGATAAAATATTGAAAATTTATATAGGTAAACGCTTTGTTCCTTAATACTATAAAATAACTATTTAAAAAATATGAATAGTTAATATTCTCATCTTCAATAATTCCAAAGTTTATTCCACATATATCCCATTCTTTATCCTTTTCTATTTTATCAAAGAGTTCTTTTATCGGATATAATGGTCCAAATACACTATCATTTGCTAAAATTAACTCATCATATTCTGCCAGCCTTTCCCAGCCTATAATGTTGATTAATTCCTGCCATGAGCCAAAGTCATATTTCTTATGGTTAAAGCCGTATACCCCCCCCCATTTACATAAGGTAATATTTTTCCTTTTTCTTCATCACTTATTTCATTATCTGCCATATAATATACATCTGATACAGATGATAATTCTTTTAAGTAATATACTACATAATCATGAATAATATTATTCTTATCATAACCTGCAAAAAGACATATTCTTTTCATTTATCTTTTTCCCCATAATTTTTCTACTGCAGAATATGGGTCAAAGCCGCTTTGCAGAAGTTTTCTTATTTCATCTTCTTTAAATATTTCTTTTACTATTTTTTCTCTGACTACCCCATAAGCTACATGAAGCTGCCTGTCTTCCATACGCTTTGGCTTAATATTTTTATCAAAAAATTCTGCATGTTTTGTTACAGCATTTACAACTTCATCTATGCCTTCATCTCTTGCAGCTACAGTTTTTAACACTTCCACATCCCAGCCAGTTCTTTGGTGAACCATTTCAAGCATCATTTCTAAATCTTTAACAGTTCTTTCAACACCTTCCCTGTCTGCCTTATTGACTATAAAAATATCTGCTATTTCAAAAATACCAGCTTTAATTGCCTGTATATCATCGCCTAAGCCTGGGACAGTTACCACAATACATGTATCAGCAACCATTGCAATTTCTACTTCGTCCTGACCAACACCAACTGTTTCAATAATAACAATATCTTTTCCCATTGCATCCATTACAGCAACAATATCCATAGTAGATACAGAAAGCCCGCCAAGGTGTCCTCTTGTGCCCACACTGCGAATAAAGACACCTTCATCTGTTGCATGGTCTGCCATTCTTATTCTATCCCCTAGAATAGCACCCCCTGAAAATGGGCTTGTAGGGTCTATGGCTACAACTCCTACTGTTTTTCCCATACTTCTGTATTTTGCAATAAGCTTATCTGTCATAGTAGATTTGCCAGCACCTGGTGCTCCAGTTATCCCTATAATATGAGCATTTCCTGTATGTTTCCATACTTCTTTCATATACTCTTCATAACCTTCTGCCCTGTCATCAACAAGCCTCATAAGCCTGGCTGATGCACGCACATCTCCACTAAAAACTTTACTGCAAAATTCATTCATAAAAGCCACCTTATAAAAAAATGGGAGCAGTTTTATATGCCCCCTGATACATTAAAAATATATTTTCTTATTATGCTCTGCTTTTTGGTTTAACATTTTCTTCTAAAAATTTAACTGTTTCATCAGTTGGAGTTCCTGGTGTGAAAATATGAGCAACACCAGCTTCTAAAAGCCCAGGAATATCTGTTTCTGGTATAACTCCGCCGCCAAATACCACTATATCTGATGCATTTTTTTCTTTTAAAAGTTCAATAATTCTAGGAAATACTGTATTATGTGCACCAGAAAGGATAGATAAGCCTATAGCGTCAACATCTTCTTGAACAGCTGTTGCAACAATTGCTTCAGGTGTTTGACGAAGACCTGTGTAAATAACTTCATAACCAGCATCTCTTAATGAGCGGGCAACAACTTTTGCACCTCTGTCATGGCCGTCAAGACCTGGTTTTGCGATTAATACTCTTATTTTAGACATTGCATTGACCTCCGGAAAAAGAAATTCCTTAATACTATATAGAATGTCTTATTGTGCTTAAATTGTCAATAGTTTATTATTAAAAATCCTTATTGACTGCCTGTTTTTTAATTGCTATATTTTTGATTAGTAAGGAGATTATTATGTATAAATTATTAATTAAAATACTCAGCCTTAGATTTTTAAACAGCACAAAAAGAAAAGAATATAGAAATGCAAAACTAACAAGTCATATAAACAATATTAATACAAAAAGACTTAATGCAAAACATAAGTGGGGAGTTTCATATTCTGTATTTGATGGTCATGAATTATTAGAAAAAAGCATACTATCTATCAGAGAAAGTGTAGATTACATTAATGTTGTATACCAAACCACTTCCTGGTATGGAAATAAGTGTGATGATGATTTACTGCCTGCTTTACAAAGATTAAAAGATGCTGGATTGATTGATGAATTAATAGAGTATACATATATCCATAAAGACGGCAGAAGCGGTCATGCTCCAAAATATGAAAAACAAAAACGCTCCTTAGGTTTAAATGCTGCAAAAAAAGCAGGCTGCACATATTTTATGACTATGGATTGTGATGAGTTTTATTTTAAAGATGAAATGGAAAAGGCTAAAAAATATATTCTTATGCATAATATAAGCCATTCTTTTGTAATCATATATCACTATGTGTTAGAACCAATATATAGAAAATTAAATGCTGAATACTATGTGCCTTTTTTCAGCAGAATAAATAAACATTCTTCATTTATCCCTTTTCATTTTGACCATTACTATATATGCCATGTAGACCCTACAAGGCTTTTAAATAAATTAATATTATTTAAATTTTTAATATTTAAAATTTACGGCAAATATCAGCCATTTATTTTAGGGAATATTGCTATGCACCATATGTCATCAGTTAGAAAAAATATAATGAACAAAATCAATAATTCTTCCGATGAATATGCGCAAAGCAAAATGAAAGCATCTTACATTTCTGCTCTTAAAGAAATTGAAAGTCTTAAAAATGGGGGGGGGCTTGCAATATCGTTATAGTTAAAAATTATTTTGATATAAAAATTTAATGCAGTTAATTAATCAGCCCATAGTCTTTCTACGCGCTCCCATATAATTAAATCAGGCTTAAATGATAATATCATATCTGATATTTTATTAAAATCTTTATCATAAGTCCATATACTGCCTATTGCTAATGCTCCTTTTTCTATAAAAGGTGCAAGCTCGACCATAAACGAATCATGGACTAAAAGTATTTTTGGAGCATCCTTACTTCCATATGATTTTTGCCACCATATAGTTTTATGGGCATTTTCATATTTTAAATCTAATATATTTTTTTCTTTTGGACAAATATCTGTGCTGTTATCTTTTGTAATATTTTTTATTCCAAGCATTTTTTCTAAATCATTATAAGTATACTCACTTCTATCACATTTTATAATATCTTTTTCACTAATTATTTTATATGCAGGAAATACTTCTGCTATAGCTTCTGCCAGAACTTTATAGCCTGAATATGCACCATAAGAATTCCAGTGAGAATCTTTTGAAAAGTATATTACTTTATCTTGCTTTGCATTTATTATCTCATTATATGGTAGTATAATATTTTTATTTGGAAATGTATTTTCAATGAATTCTTTTAATATTTCATAATTTGTCTTTCCAGGCAGTTTTTTAATATATGGGTTATAATATTCTGGATAAACAGTTGTTTTATCTGGTGGTATTATTGTTATTAATTTTATATTATTTTTTTCACAGAATTCCATATTACTTTTTATATTACTTTTTATTTGCTCTAATTTTTCATCTGTATAGTTTTTTACTCCTTGATAATAAAGATAACTATCTCCATCATTTAAATATAGCCAGCCATTTATTCCTTTAATTACTTTATCTTGTATATTGTAATCTTTTATATATGGAATTATACCGTATATTTTTACTGCCTCATTCCTTAAACCTATTCGGTCATTTATATATGCATCCATTTCTTCTGCAAAATTTTCATGGAATAAATTTACCTCTGGCAGCGATGCTAAAACTCTGTTTTCTATACTGCTTACAGTATTTTTATAGTTAAAAAATATTAAGCCCTGCATTGTTATAATAATTATAAATGCAAAAAATAATATATTATCTGCCCTTTTCGTTTTTCTGTATATTTTTATAATACATATATATAGTGCTGCATATATAATACTTATGAATAATATTGAAATAAGTTTATTTATATCTTCGTCTATAAGTAAAACTAAGACCAAATTTATAATATAAATTAATATTACTAATAAAGTTATTTTTTTCATATCAGCACCTAAAATCTGAAATAAATAAATGGATTATATGTATTATTTGCAAGCATTATATAAACTGCTGCAAAAAATACGATTATTATAATATTCTGCAGATATAAAACCTTTTCAGATACATTTACAGGGTTGGATGCATCAATATTTTTTATAAAATATTTTTTAATAAGTGGTGTTGAACTAATTATTCCCACAATCATTAATATGTAAAAAGCAGGATTATTTAAATAAAGCTCGCTTAAAATAAGCATCTCTCCATTACTGTTAAATCCAAACATTGCTTTTATATAAAGTAATGCATCATGTATTGTATCTGCCCTGAAAAATACCCATGCAGTAATTACAATAACCATAGTTATTATCCATCGAAAAGGCTTATATTTTTCCATTTTATTAAGCCCTGTAAACTTTTCAAGGACTAAGAAAAAACCATGAAATAAGCCCCATACTAAAAATGTCCAGTTTGCACCATGCCATATACCTGTAATTGTAAATACTATTAAAAGATTTAAATACATTCTTGATATTTTTACTCTGTTGCCACCAAGCGGTATATAAATATAGTCTCTAAACCAGCTTGAAAGAGAAATATGCCACCTTCTCCAAAAATCTGTTATGCTGTATGAAATATATGGATAATTAAAGTTTAATGGAAATTTAAAACCTATCATCAAACCTAAACCTATTGCCATATCTGAATAACCACTGAAATCAAAATATATTTGAAATGTATATGCCAGCGCGCCTATCCAGGCATTTAAAGCAGTTAAATAGGCAGCATCTTGAGCGAACATAGTATCTGCAATTACAGCCATTTGGTTTGCTATCAACACTTTTTTAGCAAGCCCTATAATAAAAATTTTTAAGCCGAGTATAAATACATCAAAAGAAATTTCTCTTTTTCTCTCTATATCCTGTGCTATTGAATTATACCTTACAATTGGTCCTGCTACAAGCTGTGGAAACATGGAAATATATAAGGCTAAATTTTTTATACTTTTTTGAACAGGCGCATCTTTTCTATAAATATCTACAAGATACGAAATACTTTGAAAAATATAGAAAGAAATACCAACAGGCAGGACTATATTTGTAAATGTCCAGCCATTAAAACCAAGCATTTGTGCTGCTTCACTAAGACTATTTATAGTAAAAGATAAATATTTGAAAATAAAAAGCACTAATACATTTACAACAATACCAATAATCAATATTCTGCTTTTTAATTTTTTACTTTGCCCCCCCCCAATTATATCATACTTATCTATATATATGCCAACAAAATAGTTGATAATTATAACTCCAATCATTACAAGCAGATACTGTGGACTGCTCCACATATAAAATATTAGGCTCATTATTAATAAGAATATATTTCTATATTTATGCGGCAGCAAATATAAAACAATCAGTGTAAATGGAAGAAAATACACCAAAAAGGTGAAAGAGCTGAACACCATAATTTATCCCTCATTTTTGCAGTTATATCCCTTTGTAGAAAATTTTATTTATAAATAAGTTAAATTTACTTTTCTTTTATATTAAAAAACCTTCTTATTTTATTTTTAAATGCTTTTGCTTTAACTCTTTTTAAATTTTTAATGGATTTCTCAATTCTTTTATTAAATATATTATCGTACTTGCCATTATAATATTTATGGAAGTGCTCTTTACATATATATGCAAAATCTAATGTATCCTGCTGCTGCTTTACTTGTGATAAACTTGACCACTGGCCAATGCCTGCTCTATATACACTTAAAGGTTCTTTAATAATACCAAGGCTGCCATAAACTGCACAATGCATATTAAAACTGTAATCGGCTCCATTAAGCTCCCATAAAAATTCCGGCAGTTTATCTATAACTTCCTTTCTATACATATATGTTGTAAAATTAGACCATTTATATTCTACTACTAACTGTTCAAAGCTGTATAGATATCCACCATTATATTCCTGCTGATAATTTACTGTGCTGTATTTATCTTCTTTTTGATTATATTCTATATAGCTGTGGCTGCACATTACACAGTCTTTATGATTTTCTAAAAATTCCATCTGCATTTGCAGCTTATAAGGGCTTATATACCAGTCATCTCCCTCACACATTGCTATATAATCCCCTTGTGCAAGTGATAAGCATGTTTTTAGATTTTCATGCATACCGATATTTTTTTCTGGTCTGAATATTTTTATTTCTTTGTGTGCTTTTGCCAGCTTTTCTATAATTGCAGCAGTATTATCTTTTGAGCAGTCATCACCTATTATGATTTCAAGCTCAAAGTCACCCTGCTGTGCACATACACTTTTTACTGCCTTTTCAATATAATTTTCATGATTATATGTAAGCATTATTACTGATATTTTCATATTTTAACCTTAAAATTTTCCAATCAGTCTTTTAATTTCTCTTTTTAACTTATAGAATAACACATTTACTTTTATATATTTATATTTTACTGATTTATAATTTTCAATTACTTCACTGTATTTTTCTGTAATAAATTTATCACTGAAAAATAGCTTAAATACTCTCATATCTAAAAAATTAAATATTTCATCTGCTGTTACATTTATTTCTTTCATAAACTCTATTGAATGCTGCCTGTATATATCTTTTATTTCATCAGTGAAATATTCATACTGTTCTGGATAATTAAACCATTTTATTATATTTTTTCTATACTCTTTTTCTTTATTATTTGCTTTTATAAAGTTATATATCATTTTATAAACATCAAATCTTTTAATATAATTTGCAGGTGTAGACATTACAGAGTTTGCTCGTTGTCTGTACATATAGTAATTTTTATCTATATAAACCATTACAGGATTAACTGTGATTACATACCTGTACCAAAACTCAATATCTTCATATTTTGCATTTGTATTAAACTGTAAATCATTTTTTTTGATAGTGTCTGTTTTAAAAAGTTTATTCCATGTAACTTCTGATGGAAAGTGTTCTGGGTTAACTTTACGTGCTTTTTTGTAATATGAGTTTTTATATATCTGCACTCTATCCCTGTCATTTCCGTCATTAAAAGAATATGCTCCAAAGCCAGCTACATCTGCATTACTTTTATCTGCCTCTGCAAAAAGATACTCATAACATTTATTATCCAGCAGATAGTCGTCATTTCCAACAATTGTAACATATTTTCCAGAGCAGTTTTCAAGTCCAGTATTTATTGCACCAGCAGTGCCTTTATTCTGTTCATGTTTAATATATTTAATTCTACTGTCTTTTTCCATATACTGCATAATAAGCTCTTCATCATCGCTGCATGGGGAACAGTCATTTACAAAAATTATTTCCATTTCTGCTAGCGACTGCATTACTAGAGAATCTATACACTGCTTTAAATATTTTCCAGCATTATACACTGGTATTATTACAGATACTTTTATATTATTTTCCATTATATATACCATTAGTAATTATTTAATACTTTGACTACATTTTCTGCTTCTTCCATTGTTATGACTGGAGAAATTGGCATGCTTAATATAGTTCTGTGTATTTCTTCACTGATTGGATAACTGTCCCCTAATATCCCTTTATAACATACCTGTTTATGTGGAGGGATAGGATAGTGTATTAATGTTTCTATGCCGTTTTCTTTAAGATAGTTTTGCAGCTCATCTCTTTTTTCTGTTCTCACTGCAAAAATATGATAAACATGCTCATCGCTGTAATTTGGAAGTATAATTTTTTCATTTTTTATATTTTCTATATAGTATTTTGCAATTTTTCTTCTGTAATTATTATCATCATTTAAATATTTTAGTTTTACATCTAAAACTGCTGCCTGTATTTCATCTAATCTGGAATTTAGACCTATATACAAGTTTTCATATTTTTTATGTGAGCCGTAATTTCTTAATGCTTTTACTTTATTATAAAGTTCTTCATTATTTGTAGTAACAGCACCGCCATCCCCTAAACAACCTAAATTTTTACCTGGATAAAAAGAAAAACCTGCAATATCACCAAGATTTCCTGTTTTTATTCCCTTATGACTTGCTCCATGTGCTTGAGCTGCATCTTCTATTATTTTTAAGTTATATTTTTCTGCTGCAGCTTTAATATTTGTCATATCTACTGCCTGACCGTATAAATGCACCACTAAAACTGCTTTTGTTTTATCTGTAATTTTTGCTTCTATTAAAGCAGGGTTAATATTATATGTATTAATATCAGGCTCTACTAAAACAGGTGTGCAGCCACACTCGCTGACTGCTAAAATTGAAGCAATATATGTATTTGACGGCACTAATATTTCATCACCATCTTTAAAGCCTAAAGCCATAATAGCAAGTTTTAAGGCATCAAGTCCGTTTGCTACACCTACAGCATATTTTGCACCACAGAATTTTGCAAAATTATTACAAAATTCATCATTTTCTTTTCCCAGTAAATACCAGCCGCTGTCTAATACCTTTTTTATTCTTTCATCTATTTCTTTTCTGTGCCTTTCATTTATTTTGTATAAATCTAAAAATTTAATCATATCAGGCTCCTAGTCTCTACATTTATTTTAGTTTTATATAAAGTATTAGCTGGCACATCTTTTGTTACAATGCTTCCTGCTGCTATCATAGCATTTTCTCCGATAGTAATACCAGGAATAATGGTTGCATTTGCCCCAATTGATGCGCCTTTTTTTACTATTGTTTGTAAAAATTTTTCTGGGTACTGTTTCGAGCGTGGGTATAAATCATTAGTAAAAGTTACATTTGGACCAATAAAAACATTATCTTCTATACGAATACCGTCCCACAGCTGAACACCGCTTTTGACAGTAACATTATCGCCTATAATTACATCATTTTCTATTAAAACATGAGCACATATATTGCAGTTTTTACCAATTACAGCTTTTTCAAGCACAACACAAAACTGCCATATTTTTGTATCCTGCCCTATATTTTTACTTTGAACATCAGAAAGCGGATGTATAAACATTTAATTATTCCCCCCCCCAATTCTCATTATAAATTCATCATAATCCCTGATATATTCTTCTGGGTTATAGTATTCACTTGCAATTACCATTAACACGCACCCTTGAGAGAAATCATACATTTCCCGCCAAAGCATAGTACCTGTATAAAGAGCCAGTTCTGGAGTATTTAATTCATACACTTCCTGCATACCTTTACCATCATCAACTTTTACTTTGCAGGAACCACTTACACATATAAGCATCTGCTCTGATTTTTTATTTGCATGCTGCCCTCTTGGAGTTCCTCTTTTTGTATCATAAATATAAAAAACTCTTTTTATATCAAAAGGCACATTATGCTCTTTTTCTAAAGCTATTAAACTTCCACGGTTATCTCCATGAGATGTAAGCTCAATTAATCTGCAGTTGTCCATATTCTATCTCTCCACCAGTTTTATTTTATTGTTGTCATAGTTATAGATATTAAGCAGGTATATACCAAATATGCGGATAAGTTTCCTTTCCTTTGTGAATACTATTTTGATGATTCCTTTGCCTGCATACTGCCAGAAAATTTTATTGTTTATCAATCTGAATATTCTAAATTTGCTTTTAAAGCTGTTGACATAGCTATGAAGCAGTGATGTATCATATTTTGTATGTTTATTTAAAAACTGTTCCCAGCCCACTGTTCTGCATATTAAAAATAATTCATCATTAAAGATTTTACGCTTGATTAATGGAGAGCCTGCAAGATAAAAATTACGCCATGAAATATATATGTTTTTCCTAAACTTAACTGCATTTTTTACAGAGAAGCCCGCTTCTACCATTTTTCTAGAAAGACCTATTTCATATTTTTCTATTACTTTTTTAACATCATCTTCTTTTTCTATAGAGCTTATATGCTCTTTAAATGTATCTGATAAAAATCCTTTTTTTCTTAAAACCAGGAAGTAGCTGCTTAAATGCCATGTATGGAAATCATAGGCAGTATTTATCCCGCATAAGTCCCACTCTTTGTCTTTTTCTATCCCTTCTATAAATTCTTTAAAATTATATAAAGGACCAAATACGCTGTCATTTGTTAATATCAGCTCATCATATTCTGAGAGCTTTTCCCAGCTGATTTTATTTATTAACTCCTGCCATGAGCCAAAATCATATTTGCCATGGCTGTATCCATAAGCGCCTTTTACATAAGGTGTTAGTTTTTCAAGTTCTTCCGGCAGTATTTTATTATCTGCTAAATAATATACATCTGATATTTTTGAAAGCTCCTGCAGGTAATAAAGCGCATAATCTTCTATTAAACCTTTGATGTTATACCCTGCAAAAAGACATATTCTTTTAATATCATTTGTATTCATAAACTACTCTGCTGTTACCTTGTATTTTTGCTGCTGCCTTGGAACATACCAGTCTATAAAGTTATATGTTATACCAGCTCTTGCTGGCTCTACATTTTGAAAACGCTTGTTAAGTGCAATATTACTGTATGGGAAATATAAGAATGTATACGGCTGTTCATCTGCTAATATTTCCTGCACTTTATCATAATAGAGCCTTCTTTCTTCATTGTCAAAAACTTTTCTGCCCTCTATTAAAAGTCTGTCTACTTCTTCGTTGCTGTAGCATATATAGTTCTGACCATTACCGCCGCATCTTTCTGTTGCCCATATATCATACTGGTCTGGGTCTAAAACAGTAGTCCAGCCTAAAATAACTGCCTGAAAGTTGCTTTTATTCAGCTCTCCAAGCATTGTTGCCCATTCTAAAACTTTTATCTGCACATCAATACCTATACGAGCCCAGCTTTGCTGAACAAGCTCTGCAATTTTACCGCGGACATCGTTGTTTAAGTTAGTCATTAATTCTATGGTAAACTTTTTGCCGTTATATTCTAAGAAACCGTCACCATCTGTATCTTTAAAGCCTGCTTCTGCAAGAAGTGCTTTTGCTTTTTCCACATTATATTCTGGGCCTTTTGCATTTGGGTTATACCAGAATGAATCAGGCTTATATGGGCCTTCTGCTGCAATACCTTTGCCATAAAGCAGCCCGTCTACTATGCTCTGCTTATTGATAGCATGAGTTAATGCACGGCGAACAAGCTTATTATCAAATGGCGCTCTTTTAAAATTATAGCCTACATAAGTATATGAAAAATCAAGAAAAGAATATGTATTATAATTTGCTGTATATTTTGGTGTATTTGTATCAAGAGCATCCTGTTTAGGTGTCATACCCATAATATCTATTGAGCCGTTTAAAAGCTCTAAAAACTGAGTAGTCTGGTTAGGAATAACTCTTATAAATATTTTTTCTATTTTTGGTCTGCCTTCAAAATAGTCATGAAATGCTGTTAATACAATAGACTGGCCTGCTTTCCAGGATTCCAGTTTATATGGACCTGTGCCTATTGGCTTCCTTTGCAGTGGGGAGCGGCTTGGTTTATCTTTTAAAGCATGGCGCGGCATCATCCATATACCCCAGCTTGAAAGTGCAGGGGATAACACTTCCTTATAAGTAACTTTTACTGTGTATCTGTCTATAACCTCTACACTTTCTACAGCTCTAAAATCACCATCATAGGCAGTTGGTGTATCATCTGAAATCATAAATTCATAGGTAAATTTAACATCATCTGCTGTAAATTCTACACCGTCATGCCATTTTACCCCTTTTTTAAGATAAAAAATAAATACTTTTTTATCCTCAGATATTTCCCAGCGCTCTGCTAAATCACCAACTAAATTTAAATCTTTATCATATTTTACTAAACCATTATAAATATACTGAGTTACATTATGGCTTGCAGAATCTGATGCAAGGGCAGGGATAAGATTTATAGGCTCAGCAATCTCGCCAGTAGATAATGCATCACCATAAGGTATTTCTACAACCTTCTCTACTGTCTCAACATTTTCTTCTGCTGTATTATCCTGAACAGCCTCTTGTGCAGGCTGATTTTTACAGGAACTGAAAAGCAATACTGTAATTAGATACAAAGATATTAGTAAAATATTTTTCTTCACATTCACAACCTTTTGAGCAATTAATAATACTTATTATTCAGCAGGAGTGTTAGATGGAATAACTGGGTTATTTCCTTGAGCAGGCATATTTGCTGGTGCTTGAGGTGTTGCCTCAGCTGGCAGCTGCTGTGAAAGAACATTTGCTTTTCTCATAACGCTGTCATTACCTAAGCCTGACATAATAGCTAAAATAAGAGAAAGCACTAAAAATGCTGCTGCTATAACTGTTGTAATTTTATTCATAATGCTTGCAGGTGCTTTTGGTCCAAACATTTCACCGCTGCCGCCGCCTAATGCTGCACCTAAATCTGAGCCTTTACTGTTTTGTAATAAAACTGCAATTATTAATAAAATACATACAAATACATATAGTGCTAAAACAATTGTATACATAATTTCCTAACTTTTAAGGGTATATCCCTCTAACCTCCGTAAATTTATCTGGCTTATTTTTATTAATAAGCCAGTATATGTAATTAATTATTTATCAAAATTAATTATTTTTAAGAACTGGTCTGCTTTAAGACTTGCGCCGCCAACAAGACCGCCGTCAATATCAGGGCATGCCATTAATTCTTTTGCGTTTTCTGGTTTCATACTGCCGCCGTATAAAATACGAATATTTTCAGCTGCTGCAGTTGAACGAATTTTTGCAATATATTCTCTAATTGCTTTATGCATTGCCTCAGCATCAGCAGGAGATGCAGTTTTACCTGTACCAATTGCCCATACCGGCTCATAAGCAATTACCACATTAGAAAGGTCTTCTACGCCTTCTAAACCTTTACCTGTTTGAGCAAGCACTGTTTCAACTTCTGCTTTTGCTTCACGCTCCCACAGAGTTTCACCAACACATAAAATAACTGATAAACCGTCAGCTAATGCTTTTTTTACTTTTTTATTGATGATTTCATCAGTTTCACCAAAAATGCTTCTGCGTTCTGAGTGACCAAGAATAACCCATGATGCACCTGCAGATTTTATCATACTAGAAGAAACTTCGCCAGTAAAAGCACCGCTTTCTTCAAAATAGATGTTTTGTGCTGCAACTAATGCTTTGCCGCCTGCATTTTTAACTGCTTCTGCCACTGCATAAATACCAGTAAATGGTGGAGCAAAAAGCACATCTCTAGTTGAATAGTCAATATCTGCACCTGTGATTTCAGCTGCTAATGCTGCACCTTCAGATACATTTTTGTTCATTTTCCAGTTACCTGCAATTAATGGTTTACGACTCATAGTAGGCCTCCTTCTTAGCTTTGCAGTTATATAAAATCATAAAATAACTGCTGTTTTTCAAGATTGTTGAAAAATAATTATCTCTCTCTTGATAAGCCTGATTGATACATATTAAATATACTCTCAGGCTGCCATATAAACCATATTTAGTATATTATCTCTAAATTTGGATTATCTAATTAAATTTTAATATATAAATATAAATACTATTGTATAATTAAAATTTTAAGAGACTTTTTCAACAGTCTGCTATTTATCTTCTTCTTTTTTACCTGTAAGTGGTTTATTTCTGCCGTTATCCATTTCAAGTGTTCCGTTAAAGATAACCCCTTCTTCCATTTTTAATACAGGAGTTCTTATTGTGCCAGACACAACAGCAGGTTTATAAAGCTCCACTTTATTTTTTGCAACTACCAGTCCATCAAATGTGCCTGATATTTTAACAATACCAGCTTCTATTTGAGCATTTACATTACCGCTTTCTGCAATAACTAATGTATCATTACTTTTAACATTACCTTCAAAGTTACCATCTACTCTAACGATACCTTCAAAAACTAATGTACCATTAAATGATGTATTTTGTCCTAAAAATGCGTCTATGCCGCCACCGGTTTCTTTTGCTACTTTCAGCATTGTTCCCCTCTAATTTTTTTTATAATTGTATCAAGCTCATCATCAGAATTATATTTAATATTTATAACTCCGCCTTTTTTAGACGGCTTAATATCTACTTTCGAGTTAAAAAATACTTCCATCTCACGAGAAAGTTCAAGCAGATTTGCATCCTGCTTTTTCTCTTTTTTTTCAGATGGTTTACTGCGAGATTTTATCATATTTTCCACATCTCTTACAGATAAGTTTTTATCTTTTATAAGATGTGCAATACGGATAATCTCTGCTTTATCATCAAGTGACAGTAATGCTCTAGCATGACCTTCACTAATTTCTTTTTTCTCAATTAAATCAAGCACTTCTTTTGGAAGGTTTAAAAGTCTTAATCTATTAGTAACTGCTGAACGGCTTTTGCCAACTATAACCCCTAAATCCTCATGTTTATAGCTGTGTTCATCCATAAGTTTTTTATATGCAGCTGCAAGCTCAACAGGGTTTAAATCTTCTCTTTGAGCATTAGTTATAAGAGCAAGCTCTAAACGCTCTTTTGCAGTATCAGTATTACGGACAACTACAGGTATACTCTGCCTGCCTGCAATACCAGAAGCGCGCCACCTGCGCTCCCCCTCAATTATCATATATTTGCCATTATCAAGTTTAGTAACAATAATAGGCTGTATTACACCCTTAAGTTTAATACTTTCAGCAAGCTCCTCTAAAAGCTCTTTATCAAAAACATGGCGCGGCTGGTTATCATTTGGCACTATTTCAGATAAGCCTAACTCAAAAAAATTAGATGTAACAACGCCGCTGTGCTTTGCCTGTGCTTCCTCGCTGCTGCGTGGAATTAAGGAATCAAGCCCTCGTCCTAATGGTTTTTTCATTGTTTATCCTGTTCCTGCTGGTTTGCTTTATTAAGTATTTCTTTTGCAAGCTCTATATAACATTCTGTGCCTCTTGCTTTTGCCTGATATAATATTACAGGCTTGCCATAACTTGGAGCTTCACTTAAAGCAACGTTTCTAGGCACTACTGTTTTAAAAGCTTTATCTGGAAAATGTGTAGTTACCTGATTCATAACTTCTTTTGAAAGATTATTGCGAACATCATACATTGTAAGCAGTATTCCTTCAATAGTTAAATCAGGGTTTAAATTTTCCTTAATTAAGTTGATTGTATTTAAAAGCTGCCCTAAGCCTTCCATAGCAAAATATTCACACTGCATAGGAATTAATACAGAGCCTGCTGCAGTTAGTGCATTAACTGTTAAAAGCCCTAAGGACGGCGGACAGTCTATTAATATATAATCATAGTTTTCTTTTAATTCTGCAATAGCTCTTTTTAATTTAGTTTCCCTTGAAAGCTCTTGTATAAGCTCCACTTCTGCAGCTGAAAGCTCTATCCTTGCAGGAACTAAATCAAGCCCTTCTATTTCTGTATGGCAAAGTGCAGAATTAATATCAGCACCGTTAACTAAAACATCATAAATATCATTTTCTATTTGGTCAGGCATTACACCTAAACCACTGGTTGCATTCCCCTGAGGGTCAAAATCTATAAGCAGAACTCTGGCTTCTGCTACTGCAAGTGATGCAGAAAGGTTTACTGCTGTGGTTGTTTTGCCAACACCGCCTTTCTGGTTAGCTACAGCTATAACCTTACAATTCATGTAATTATCAACCCCCTGTATATAACAACATTTTCCTATCAAAAGATAATACAATCTATATCTAATATCATTATATTCTAAAGCTTGCAAGTTTTTCTTTCATAAATTTATAAATTTATTTATATTTTTACTGATTTCCTACATTTTTTTATAAAATCTATACCCATTTCTGCCTGCTGATTTTACAAGATATAACATTTCGTCTGCTTTTTTATATACTTCATCAAACTTTTTCTCATTATCTACATGACATACTCCAATACTGCATGTAACTTTCCTGTCATCACCTAATGATATACTTGCTGCATCAGACTGAAATTCCTTTATTTTTATTTCTATATCATTTTCATTTAATGACCTTGTAACAAATACTGCAAATTCATCGCCGCCAAATCTTGACACTAAACCATAAGCACCAAAATGCTTTTCTAAAAACCTTGCTATATTTATTATTACTTTATCGCCCATCAAATGACCATATGTATCATTTATACCTTTAAAATTATCAATATCTATCATCATAAAATATGTATCTGGGAAGTCTTTTTTATTATTTATTACAGTTGCCCCATAATCTACTGCTGTTGTTTTGCTGTATAAGCCTGTCATTAAATCTTTATCTGCATTATTAATATGATATACAGAATATACCCTGTAAGATGTGACAAACACTCCTATTATATGTGATATAGCTGCAACGCCTACTAAAAACTGTATCTGCAGATTAATAAACATAATTCGTGCTTCAAAGGGCAGCTCTATATCTGCTGCATTTACTACTATAATAATCATATCATGCAGATGCACCATTAATGCAAGTATAACTAAAAATAAAAACAGCACAAAAAATGCGCCTTCAATTTTAAGCCGTTTTGTGTAATATGACTGCCTGCCTTCATCTAAAATTTTCTCTATCTCTGCAAGCCGTTTATTTTTTGATATATATACAGTTGCGCACATACTGACAGTTAAAAGAATAATCTGCAGCATTTCATTTATAGAAAATATACTGCCTGCAATATATTTTTTATCTATATGAGCATCAGGAAAAAAATATCCCATAGGTATAAGCACAAGAAATGTATGCACTAAATGAGCCGTAATTGATAAAACAGTTACTTTTACATATTCATTTATTTTTACATTTTTAAAAAGGGCAAAAAGCACACCTGCTGCAAAACCAAAAAGTATTCTTGCACCAAGAGCAATGTATAAGCTGCCTGCAATACTGGTGCTGAAAAAAGGCGAAAACATTAAATCAAAACTGCTCACTCCAGCCATTGATGCTTTCCATATGCTTGTTATTCCAAAAATAGCCCCAAGAAGAACACCTGCTTTTATACCGTAAAAATAGGCTGCAGCTATTACTGGTATATACATAATTGTTGCACTGCCGTAAGGAATAAAATAACCCAGACCAGAAAATGCCAGCACAAACTCAATGGCAACTAATAATGATATTTTATGACCGTAAAATAATGGTCTTTCCTGTATTTTTCCCATTTATTACTCCCAGTATCATTATATATATACATTGTAATATTGCAATGAACTTTTTTTACTTATAATAATTTTTAAAAATTTTTGTTTAAAATCAAAATTTTTATATTTTTTTTTGAAAAAATTTATTATAAATATTGGCAGAAATTTATATACTATTATTTTTAGGTGATTATTATGAAGATTTCATGCAGAAAAAAAATCGCAGTTGATTCTAAAAAAGATGCCATACTAATACCAGTGTATAAAAATATACGCTCTTTAAGGCTGATTACTGGCAAAAAAATAGATGATGAAATACAGAAAATTATACAGTCAGATTATTTTAACTTTGAAGAAAAAGAATCTAAAAGCTTTTACTTAGATGTTAATAAAAAACTTAAAAAAATATATATAATACACATCCCAAAAGAGCAGGAAGATGCAAGGTTTTATATGGAGCTTGGTGCTAAAACTGCTTCCATATTTAAAAAAGACCAGATATCATCTTTTTCTATGATTTCATTTGAAGATATTTATAATGAGAAAAAAGATTTCTCCAGCACAAAAGCATTTTTAGAAGGCTTTATGTTTGCAGACTATTCTTTTGAAAACTTTAAATCTAAAAAATCTCCAGAACATACTTTTGAAGCAGAAATTATTACAGCTATGCCGCGGCTTAAAAAATATATTGATGATAATGCAGAACAGTGGAACACTGTATTTACAAATATAAATATTATGAAAGATTTAATAAATACTCCTGCAAACCATTTAACTCCTGCATTATTTGCAGATTTTGTTAAATCAAATAGTCTTAGTAATATGAAAGTAACTATTTGGGACGAAAAAGAAATTCAGGAAAATAATTTAAATCTTTTATATGCAGTAGGCAGAAGCAGCAGTAATATGCCCCGCTTTATCCATATAGAATATAATGGAGCGCCAGACACAAATAAAAATATTGCTCTTGTTGGTAAAGGTATCACTTTTGACAGCGGCGGCTCCAGCTTAAAGCCTGCTGCCAGTATGACTGATATGAAAACAGATATGTCAGGTGCTGCATTAATGTTTACATTAACAAAGCTTATTGCTGAACTTGAACTTAAAATAAATGTCAATACATATATACCGCTTGCAGAAAATATTATAGGCAGAGATGCTCTTGTACCTGGTGATGTAATAACTTCTGCAAGTGGAAAAACTGTAGAAATATTAAATACAGATGCAGAAGGCAGGCTGATATTAGCAGATGCTCTTTATATGGCAACAAAAACTGACCCTGAAATAATTATAGATGCAGCCACATTAACAGGCGCCTGTGTTGTAGCTCTTGGACCATTTTGTGCAGGACTTTTCTCAAACAGAAAGTTTTTAAGCAAGCAGATAAGCGATATTTCATGGGAAGCAGCAGAAGATGTATGGGAACTGCCACTTTTTGATGGATATGAACAGGGTATAAACAGCACTGTTGCAGATATTCAAAATATGAGCACTTTCGGCAGAGAAGGCGGCGCACTCCATGCTGCATTATTTTTAAAGCAGTTTGTAGATAACTACCCATGGATACACTTAGACATTGCAGGACCTGCTTACTTAGAAAAATCTCACCCTATTTTTGGAAAAGAGGCTACAGGTTTTGGTTTAAGGCTTTTATTCCAGTTTTTAAAAACACATTACTTAGAGGCTGATAATGGCAGATATTAGACAAAAAGCAGCAGAAAATAAAGCCATACAGGCATTTTGTGCAAAATATAATAAAATAACTTCATACATTAACTTTCCAACAGAAAGCTCTAAATATTCCTTTATAGTTTTTCTGATTGCTGCACTTGCTGCATTTTTTATTTCAGTTAATGCAAGGTATGACCAGTTTGATGTATGGAAGCAGAATAAAGAGCAGTTCTTTTATGAAAATACTCCAATGATGACTACTCTTGACGCTTATAAATATACAAGACATGCAAAAGAATTAAATGCCAGCGAATATGTTCCTGGCGGAGATGATATAGATATATTTTATCCAGAAGGTGTCCCTTTTTATGACCCTGCACCCCTTTTAAGTGTTATACTTGCAAAAATACATAATATTACAGGTGTTGATTATTATAATGCAGCCATTAATATGGTGCCATGGCTTGGAAGTTTTTTTATACTTGCAGTATGCCTTTATTTTTATTTTGCAGGCTATCCGTCAATAGGTATAATTACAGGGCTTTTAACCACATTTGCACCAGTATATTATGGCAGAACATCAATAGGCAGGTTTGATACAGACGGGGGAAATATGTTTTTCCTTTTCCTTGCAAGCCTTTTTGTGCTTACTGCATCAAAAGCTAAAAAAGAAACATATCTTTATATATTATCTGCATGCTTAGGGCTTACTATGCTTGCATTTCAGCATTTTTACAACCATATACTTTTTAATCTTGTATATTTTGTTGTGTTTGTTATCTCATTATTTATATATAACAAGAAATATAAAAGCATATTAATTGCTTCACTTATATATATTCTTACATCAAACCCACTTGTGTTCATAGATTCTCTTGAAGCTTTAATAGGCTCAATGGCTGTATATATACCATTTCTTCCAAACAACTTAGAAGCAAATTCGCCTATACCATGGGTATATAATACAATAAGCGAAGCTGCTGCAGAATCTTTTGAGGGTATAGTTAACTTCACTATCCAAAACTCACTGCTTTTTATACTTGGGCTTTTTGGCGGGATATTATTTTTTGCTGCTAATATTAAAAAAGCACTGCCACTTGCACCAATATTTGCTATGGGCTTTGTTACATTTATAAGCTCAGGCAGGTTTGCAATGTTTTTAATGCCTGTTATTGCTATTGGGTTTGGATACCTTATATATATTGCTTCTCACTATATTTTTAAAAAATTATCAAACCAGTATCAAAACCGCAGTGTTTACATAAATACATTTGCTCCACTTTTACTTACTATTATGCTTTTAACTGGTATTTTTGCAGCAAAATTAACAGCCTATGGTATGATACCTGGTCCATCTATTGATACATCAATTTATGCATTAATAGATAAAATGGGAAAAGAGCTGCCAGATAACTCTACAATATATACATGGTGGGATTACGGACTTGCAATTACTGATGTAACAGGATTTCCTGTATACCACAGCGGTATGAGCCAGTCCACTCCAAAAACATGGATGATTGCAAAAAGCCTTACAGGCAGCCAGGAAGAACTTTATAATATCTCTTCATTTATTGCAAAAGGCGGCTATGAAGAAGTGCAGAAAATGTTTAAAGATAATAAAACTATAGATGAAGTAACTAAAGTTATGACTTCTTATAATAAAGGGCCTGAAAATGAAAACATTTATGTATTATTTACTTTTGATATGATACAAAAATACAGTGCTATTTCTTATTTAGCAGGCAGTGCTGAAGCTATACTTACCACATTCTGCCAGCCTGGTGACAATAATACACTTTTATGCTCAAATAATATTAATATTAATGTGGAAACAGGTATTCTTTCAGCAAACTCAAATAACATACAGCTTAGTAAACTTATGCTGACAGATAACGGCAAATTAACTAATACACAAACTTATACTCTGCAGATGGGCTATTCTGTTGTTTTAATGCCTGCTGCCAATGGATTTATTACTTATATTCTTTCACCAGCACTTTTAGATTCTTCATTTGTGCAGCTTTTTCTGCTGCAGAATGCTGATGAAAAATATTTTACTCCCGTTATAAACCAGTACCCTTATGGTGTAGTTTATAAAGTAAATCCAAAAGATTTTTAAGTTTATACTTTTATATTGCAAAAAAAGAGTATATACTGTATTTATATGCTAATTAGGAGAATATATGAGATACAAAGCAGTTTTTGCTTTTATATTTATAATTACATCAAGTAGTGCTTTTGCAGATACTATTAATTTTGGCAATTCTTTCTTTAATAAAGACAGAGCAAACTCTATAAGCCAGATTATTACTATAGAAAATACTACTGCCATTACTATGGAATATTCAGTATCATTTTCTTCACATCTTTCTATGCAGACAAGTGATATTAAAGCTGCACCATTAACAGAAGATATATTTGATAATGAAACTAAAGAAACATTTTCTACAATTACTGAAGATTCCTGCATACAGCATTATGGGGAAACTGTATTTTCTATTCCTGCAGAGCAGAAATGCCGTATGCACCTTACTTTTTCACCTACAGAAGTAAAAGAATATTCAGAAATTATGTATATTAGAAGCCAGAAAGATACTCTTGAATATAATATTACAGGCAGGGGTATTTTAATGCCTGATTTTACAATATTATATTATACAGATAACAGCGGCGAAAATATTGATAATAAAAGGGCAGAATATTCTATTAAATGGCAGAATGAAACTGCAGGCACAAAAAGTGATAAGTATGCCTATATTAAAATATTTAATACAGATAAGAAAGATACATCACCGCTTACTTATGAAATAAATGGTGATGAATCATTTAAAATTGATTCATCACTTAGCACATGTAAAATATCCGGCAATGAAATTAAAGAACCAACTGACAGCCCGTGCGGTATAGTTATCAGCTTTCTGCCAAGCTCAGCAGGTGATTTTTCTGCAAAATTAATTTTTAATAAAAGAATACTTTCTGGTGCAAAAGAATATACACTTTACGGCTCTGCTTCAGATATGCTTGACTTTGGCACTGTATATTTTGGTGGCAATGTGCAGAAAATTCTTATACCTAATACAAGCGATACTGACCAGCACTATTCTATTTTATCAGAAAGTAAAGACTCAAATTTTAGAATGGTAGTTGTAAATAATAAAAACCTGCCATCATGTATTGCTAATAATAATGAAACAAATTTTATACTAAAAAAAGGCCAGTCCTGCTATTTAGGTTTTACATTTGCACCTGATAGAAATGCTGATTTTACAAAGAAAATCATCATAATGAGTAACTCTGGAGAAAGGCGGGAAGTTACACTAAAAGGCACTGGAATAGAAAAATTACAAGAAAATTAAAAATTTTGCTTGACAGCACTATTTTTTTGTATTAGATTAATTTTCCTTAATAATAGGTGGAGGTTCTGCATGTTCGCAGTAATTAAAACTGGTGGAAAACAATACACCGTAAAAGAAGGCGATATTTTCAACGTTGAAAAATTAGAAGTTGAAGTAGGCGCCACTCATAAATTTGAAGAAGTTCTTTTTATTTCAGGTGATAAGCAAACTGCAGGTTCGCCTTTTGTTAAAGGAGCTTCTATCGAAGTTGAAGTGCTTGAGCACGGAAAAGCTGACAGGGTTTACATCTTCAAAAAGAAAAGAAGAAAAGATTATCGTAAACGCCAAGGTCACAGACAAATGTTTACTAAAGTAAAAGTTGTTAAAATTAATGGATAGGAGATAACAATGGCTCACAAGAAAGCAGGCGGTAGTTCTCGTAACGGTAGGGACAGCCATTCCAAAAGATTAGGCGTTAAAAAATTTGGCGGCGAATTAGTTAAAGCTGGTAATATTATCATTCGCCAAAGAGGCACTAAATATAAACCAGGCGAAGGTGTAGGTATCGGTAAAGATGATACTTTATTCGCTCTTATTCCTGGCTATGTTAAGTTTGTTGATAAAGGCAGACTTGGTCAGTTTGTAATGATTGAAACTGAAAAAGCATGTTAATTATACCATTTATATGGTTTGTTAAGCCGGTTTATACCGGCTTTTTTTATTCTATTTATTCTAAACAGGTTATAACTATATGAAATTTATTGATACAGCATCTATTAAACTAAAAGCAGGTAACGGCGGTGACGGCTGCATCAGCTTCCGCAGAGAAAAATATGTGCCAAAGGGCGGTCCAAATGGGGGCAATGGTGGTAATGGTGCTTGTATTTATTTCATTGGAGATAAATCCCGCCATACATTAATGGATTTCCGCTATAAATCAGTATATAAAGCACCAGACGGAGAAAAAGGTAAAGGCAGTGATATGCACGGAAAAGCAGGGGAGGATTTGATACTTCCTGTTCCACTTGGCACTATTATTAGAAATGCAGAGACTGGTGATATTATTGCAGATATTACTCATGATGGTGAAAAAGTTTTAGCTGCTCTTGGAGGCAGAGGCGGCAGAGGAAATATGAACTTTGCTACACCTGAGCAGAGAGCGCCACGATATGCAGAAGATGGCAAGCCTGGTCAGGAAATTGAAGTAGAGCTTGAGCTTAAACTTTTAGCAGATGTTGGTATTATCGGCTTTCCTAATGCAGGAAAATCTACATTTATTTCTGTTGTATCTGCTGCAAAGCCAAAAATAGCAGATTATCCATTTACTACACTTACTCCAAATCTAGGAGTAATAAAAGACGGCCATGGTGGCAGTTTTGTAATTGCTGATATGCCAGGGCTTATTGAAAATGCTCACGCTGGTGCAGGACTTGGACAGCAGTTTTTAAGGCATATTGAAAGAACATCTCTTTTACTGCATTTTATAGATGCATCAAGTGAAGAATCTATGATAGAAAGATATAAAACTATTAGAAATGAGCTTTCTCTTTATGCAGAATCTTTAAAAGATAAAAAAGAGATAGTTGCTGCTACAAAAATGGACGCCTGCAACGATGATGTATTTTTTGAATTTGAAAAATTTGCAGAAGAAAATAATATTACTCTTTTTAGAATTTCATCACTTACCCGCAGCGGAACAAAAGAATTAATAGAATATGTTTCTGATATGGTTAAAGCTCACAGGAAAGATTATGAAGAAACTCAGTCAGATACTTCAGAACAACTCTAACAGTTCCATTTTACAGATGAGCCATATTTATAAAATATGGTATTCTGTAGTAATGGATAACTTAAAACAAGTAACAACTCCATACAGCTTTGACCCTTATACAAAAACACTAACTATTAAAGTTCATGATAATATCTGGTATACAGACCTTTCCTATATGACAGAAGATTTTAAAATCAAACTTAATGAAAATGGTTTAGATGTATTAAAAGTAGTTTTTAAATACAGCCCAAAGTATGAAAAAATAAAACAAAATAACCAAATTATATATAAACTTTCAGACAAATGTAAAAATTATATTGATAATTCTGTAAAAAAAATAGATAATAAAAAAATTGCGCAAAATTTTGAAAAATATTTGGTAAATTATTTCCAGCACAATAGTTTTGAAGACTGGATAATCAAATAAAAAGGATTAGTTATGATATTAGAAATAAAAACATTTCCAAGTGAAGTATTAAGACAAAAAGCAGAAGAAGTAACAGAATTTAATGAAGAACTCCATAAACTGCTTGATAATATGTTTGAAACAATGTATGAAGCAAAAGGTATAGGACTTGCAGCACCACAGGTTGGTGTATCTAAGCGCTTTTTTGTGCTTGATGATTTAACAGGTCCAAATAATAAAAACCCTATGGAAATTATAAACCCTGTATTTTTAGAAAAAGAAGGGGAAATATTAGAAGAAGAAGGCTGTCTTTCTATTCCAGGCGAATACGCTTATGTTAAAAGATATATGAAAGTAAAGGTTAAATATCAGGACAGGTTTGGCAATGAAAAGGTAGTAGAAGCAACTGACAGACTTTCAAGAATATTACAGCATGAATCAGACCATCTTGACGGCACACTTTTTATTGACAGACTGCCTAATACAAAAAGAGAAACTATAAAAAAACATATTAAAAAACGCATTAATCAGGGTGATTATCAAATAAATCAGTAATTTTATCTTACTTGATTTATTTATAATATATATCAATATTTCTTATTATTTTATATTATTAGTAGGTAAGTATGAAGAAATATTTAATAATTTTATTTGCGTTATTTATTGCAGCTGGCTGCAGCAATAATGACTCGTCTGATTCTAAACCTGCAACTGTAACAATCCTAGACGATATTTCTTTCAAAATCAAGCAGCAATAATGACTCGTCTGATTCTAAACCTGCAACACCTATTAAAACAACAGTTTTAATGTATATTGAAGGGACTACCTATGAATATCCAAAAGTTGCAAATATATTTTTTGATGAATATACTAGTGAAGGCATAAAAACTGATGCTTTAGGATATGGTCCTGCCAACTATATGATTAAAGGAATGATTGAAAATTTAAACCCTGAAAACACTAATATTATTATCCAAACAGGCTCTAAAGAGCCAAATATGACATGGACTGATGAACAGATAGCAGAAGCTGGTGCAGACCCTGCAAAATACTATTTAAAAGACTGGTCTAAAGTTTCAAGATGGCAGATTACAAAAGACGAAGGACTCAAACTACTTGAAAATAAAGGCTCTGTATGTATGAATATTACTGATACAAATTGTGTAGATATAAATTCTGGTGATACAATTGGTGATTTCTTAACTTATGGTGTGGAGAAATACCCTGCAGATAGATATATAGTTATCTTTTTCAGCCATGGTGGTGGCTCAATCAATGGATTTGGTTCTGGCACAACTTTACCTGAAATGCAAAAAGCTTTTAATATAGCAAAAACTAAAACTAATGCAGAATTTGATATTATTGGTTTTGCTGCCTGCCTTATGGGAACAGCTGAATGGATGCATGGTTTATCAGACTACGGTAAATATTATGTTGCTTCAGAGGAAAGAGAAACTGGTTTCCCTTGGCTTTTAGGTGATATTACAAGCGGTATAGCTCAAAACTATACAACTGAGCAGCTTTTAGATACTATTACATCTACTTATTATCAATATTCTGCAAAAAATGGTAAACAAGCAACTAATATCTCTGCAGTTGATTTAAAACAAGTAAAAGCTCTCAGCGGTGCATTAGGAGAGTTATCAAAAAAAATTGCAGACGATTATAAAGCTGACCCTGCAAAAACATTTAATAACTTTTATGTTGCTCTTTCTCGCTCAAATAATTATGGTGAAGGAGGGTATGGTTTATATGATTTACAGTCAGTTATAAACAGCCTTAATGATACAACATGGTATGATTTAGATTATTCATCATATAACCAAAACATTACTGATATTATTAGTAATTCTGTAAAAATTAATAAAACATCACCATTTCTATCAGAATCTTATGGAATATCTTTTTACGCACCAAATTTTGAACAGATGCCATATTTTCAAGACTGTATGCATTTGACTGATCTTGGATGCCTTGTAAATTTATACAGCGGTAAAGTATCAAATTTTAGTGATGAATATATAAGCATGCTTGATAATATCACTGAATATGGAGTTAATACAGCAACATCGATAGATGTATCCACTATAAGAAAAGATGGTACAAAATATTCAATAGATTATACAAGTAACTTTGCTCCAAGTTATAATTCTACATTAGAGTTAGTTAGAACATATGATAATGGCGCAACAAGAATAGGAACAGTTGAAGGTGATTATATGATTACTGCAGTTCCAGATAAAAATCCTGACAATTACAAATATACAATAACAGTTGATACTGGATATGAGCAGACAATTGATGCCAATTTATTTGCTATAGCGCCTTATGGTACAACAGATTACAGCCCTATTCGAGTTGTAATAAAAAAATCTATCGATAACTTTAACGCAACTAATACTGTTGCAAAAACTTTATTACTGCTTACAAGAGAAGGAGAAACACCTAATAAAAAGCTGCTGGCAACTTTTAGATATAGTAAAGAAGATGGTAAATATATAATTCATGATACAACCTTCTCAGACCAAGATAACAAAGATGAGCTTGCTATGCCATTTAGTTTTCAAGCTGGAGATATAATTACTATTCCAGATTATAGCAGTGTAACTGGCAGAGCTGAGACTAATGCAAATCTGCCATCTTATACAATAACATGCAGCAGTGAAAAATGTGTGGAATTCAATATTGTTCCTTTTGAAGCATCTGAAACACCAAAATTCAGATTTAATATTAATAATGTTAAAAATGACGACCCTTATATTACTGCTGAACAAACAACTTTTAATTAATTTATTATAATACTTACTCTGCCCATTAAAGTGGGCAGAGGTTTTTTTATGTTCTATATCTTATATCTAATTAATATTATTCTTAAACAGATATATATAAATTATATTAAATTTATTATCCTGTATGTTTTATGTAAAAATTTTGTTGATAGTATAATATTTGTATTTATTTTTTCTAAAAATTGCATAACTATGAATACCTGCCATATATAATTATGTATTTATTACGAATTTATTTTTTATTATGAGGTGTATTAATGAAAAAAATATTTTATTTTATAGTTTTATTTTCTATTTTTGGAAGTTTTATTGAAAAATCATTTGCTCAGCAAAAAAGTGAAGATGATAGTGCAAATAACCGTTCTTGGATAAGTGATGAGTATAAACGAGAACTGCCATATGGTATTACTGCTGGTTTATTTGTTTATTATGATGCAATTATACCTGGAAGAAATGGTAAAACTATTGAAGCTGGTGTAGAAACTCTTGGAGTAAAATATCCAGTAAATCACGGCGGTGGTATATCCTTTAATGGAAAAATTAATCTTAAAAGATGGCTTGCAATAGGTTTGGATTTATCTATTAGCGGTTCTCCTGAAACAGATATTACAAATATTGTTTATACAGGACAACCTGGTATTACAGGGAAATATACTAGAAATATGTCGCTTTTTACATTAAGCCCATCTATTATTTTTCAATATGAAACAAAAAGAGGTGAATCTGGTTTTGTTCCATGGGCTGGTTTAGGTTTTACTCTTTATTCAAATAAAATAACTGAAAAAGATACTACTTCTGGAACTAATATTATAACAGAAGACTTAAATAATGGATTAGGTTTCTTATTTCAAGCAGGGTTAAGATATAATTTTAAAAATAATATATATACAGGGTTAAGATTAGATTATATTCTTATGCAACATAATTCTTCTAATGCATACAATAATCCGCATAACCCAGTGCTTAATAATGTTAAGTTTGGTATAGAAGCAGGTTACAGATTTTAAGTAAAATATTATTCTATGATATTTTTATTAATACCCCAGTTTAAGAATTTAAACTGGGGTATTTTATTATATACCTTTATCTGTTGAATTAAATACCGGCATATCAAGTTTTCTTTTCATAAAAGATACTGCTATTAAAGCAATATGAAGTGCAACCATTACATATAAAAATGTTGGTATAGGTATTGGCTCGCCTGATGCATAAGAGTGCATACCTGCTAAGTAATAGTTTACACCAAAATATGTCATCATTACAGTATAGAACCCAAGTGTGCTTAATACGCTGAATATATAAGGGTTGTTTAATTTTTTAACAAGTCTTGCATGAAGTATTATTGTATATGCAATAACAGTAATAAGCGACCATGTTTCTTTTGGGTCCCAGCCCCAGTATCTGCCCCAGCTTTCGTTTGCCCATACACCGCCTAAAAATGTACCTATTGTAAGCAGACCTAAACCAAAAAGCATACTTATTTCATTAATACAGTGAACATTAACTATACTTTGGTCAATATGTGCTCTTTTTGGACTTCTTAAAATAAAAAGAACCATACTGATAATACCAAGCACAAAGCATAATCCAAAGAAGCTGTAACTTGCTGTAATAACTGATACGTGAATATTCAGCCAGTATGATTTTAATACTGGAACTAATGTGCCGATTTGAGGGTCCATAAAGCCAAGGTTTGCCACAAATAATGTGATACCTGCCACAAAGTTAGTAGCAGCAATAGCTAAAAGTGACCTTTGGAAGAATAAAAGACCAGCTAATGCGCCTGCCCATGCAATATATATCATAGACTCATAAGCATTACTCCATGGAGCATGCCCTGCAATATACCACCTGCATATTAAGGCTGCAGTGTGCAGAACTACCGCTAATATTGTTATGCCAGTAAATATTCTGCCTGCTGTGCTGTTTACTGGTTTATTTTTAATAATGGCAGTAATAACGAAAATAAACATTACAATACCAAGTAAAACATAAAGGTAAGTTAAGTTTTTAAATGGGTTATATTTATTCATCATTATTTCTACACTTATACGGCTTTCTGCTGGTATAAGGTGCGCACCATTTGTTCTTTGAAATTCGCTGATTAAACCTAAATATTTATCAGCATCCTGCCAGTTGTTTTCTTTTAAGCCTTTATCAACGCCTTCAAAATACTTCTGTAATAAATCCTGTATTTTTAATGTATTTTCTTTATCAAAAGAAGCCATTGCAATGCCAGGAGATAAAAAGCCTGTAGTTTTGCCTGTAATATCAGGGAATACTAAAAACATCTGTGCAGTATACATATAGTATGCTATACCCATTTTCTCATCAAACTTGATTAAATCTTTTTGGAATTTAGTTCTATGAGCAGGGTTAGACTGATATGCTGCATCAATATAATCTTTAAGTTTATACTGTCCATTAGCATCATAAGCATCTGCAAAGGAAACATATTTTTCATCTTTTGGAGTGCCTAGTTTTTCCCTTAACTCTTCAGAGCTTGTTGGAAACATTTTAATATGCTGAAAATAGTCATAATACATCATCATACCTAAAAAGATTTCCACATGGTTCATACCTTTAAAATCATCTTTTCTAAGTAATTTATGCACCATATCCATAGCAAGAGTATCAAGCGGTTTAATTCTGCCCTGCATATCCTGCACAAGCAATCTGCCTGCAATTTCAGAATGAGCCTGCATTTTTCCAGAAATATTTTTTATTAATGCATCAATTTCTTCCTGTGACGGCACATGTTCTGCATGTTCATCTACAGTTGTATTATCACTCTGCCCCATATTAGCAGCATAAGCAACTTCTATCCAGTTATCTTTTTCTGCAAAGTTATCTGCAGCGTAAAGGTTAGATGCAGACATTAATAAAAATGATGAAAAAGCTATAAAATAAACATATAATTTCTGTTTTTTAAGATAATGGCTTAATCTCCATACTCTGCTTCCTTTGCCAAAGAAACAAAGGATAAAACCAACAGTTAATAAAAAGTATCCTATATATGTTGGGATTTTGCCAGGGTCTTTATTAACACTAAAAATTGTTCCCATTTCGTCTGGGTCATAAGATGATTGGAAAAATCTGTATCCTTTATAATCTAATACATTGTTCATAAATATCTCATATCCAAAGCTTGAGTTATCATCATAATCTGTAACTAATATTTTTGATTTATAAGAAGACGGGCTTTGTGAGCCAGGATATCTTGTTAATATAAAATCTTCTAAATACATTTCAAAAGGCACAGGTATTTCTGCCGGGCCCCATACAAGCTGAAAATACATTCCACCAAGTTCAAATGTTTCACCAATATTTGCATCAAGATAGCTTTGTGGTAAATCCATTGTTTTACTGTCACCATTATATGATGCTGTTACATTAATATGTGGCGGAGTATTTTTATCCCCTGGAGTATATGAGTTATATTTTACTTCCAGTTCAGAATCATTTAAAGGTATTTTTTCATGGAATTTTGTCTGCGTTACACTGTTATAGCGGACAGGAATATTTGTATAGTAGATATTATCTTCAACAGCTACTCTTATATTTAAGTATTCTTCATCAGTAATAATTACATTAGATGAATGCTGTTCTCTAATATGTACAACACCTTCAAAGCCAAAAAATCTTGTTAATGCTGCACCTAATAAAATAATAATAAAAGACACATGCAGTATTATGCTGTAGTATTTTTTTGACTTCCATACTTTTCTATATACAAAAACTGCAATAAGATTAAGCAGCAGAAGAATATGCACAATATTAAATAATGTTGTGCGGTAAATCATATCCTGTGCTGCCTGTATGCCGTATGCTGCATCAGCTTCTATAAATGTAGCTGCTGCACACAGTATGGCATAAATTGCTAATAACACAATTGTAGTGTATATTGAGCAAAACATTTTAACAAGCTTCATAAAACACTGACTCCTAATTATATATATTTATTAACATAAAGACGCTGCTTTATATTATATATTTTTATCTTTAAAATATTCTTTTAATCTTTCTGATATCACATTTTTGTCAAGAGAGTAAAGACTTTTATCCAAAAAAAACTCCAGTGTGCCAAGCATTCTTTCTTGAGCAATATAGCCTGGATATATAAGCAGTATTTCATCACCATACATTATAACTGTAGTAGGTGTGCCTAAAATCATAAATTTTTCTTTTATTTCTGCTAAACTATATATTTTACCGTTAATATTCCAGCTGTTTTTTCTGCTGATATTTGTATAATATGGCAGATAGTTTTCTTTTACAAAACTGCTAAGAGTTCCTTTTTCAGTTAAAGCTTTTTTCATAGCAGCACAGGCACTGCAGCCATCTGCTCCAAAAAGAAGAAGGCTTAATCTGCCTTCTCCTTTATTATCTTTTGTAGATATATTATCATCACTTATAAATATATCAATATATTCTTTCGCAGTATCCTGCTGCTTAACTTTATCTATCGGCATAATAATATTTTTCTTTTCCTGCTGAGTGCAGGCAGAAAAAATAACCAGTGATAAAATAATCAGGATGTTTTTCATTTAATACCCATTACTTTTTTAATGGAAGCAGCCATATTGTCCACCGTTAAGTTTGTTATTCTGTCTACAAGTTTGCCGTCCTTATTAAAAAAGAAAAGTGCAGAACTGTGTGCAACAGAATAGTCAACTGCTGAGCCTTCCATTGGGAATATTTCATACTTTATATTATATGTTTTTGTAATCTTTTGAAGGTCTTCTTCTTCAAAACGAATACCCATGCCGTTTGGATAAAACCACATAGCATATTCATCTAATGCTTCTGGTGTATCTCTTGCAGGGTCTAATGTAACATATAATAAAAGTAAATCTTTTGCTGTTATATTATAGTCTTTTAAACTTTCTACAGCTT
Source organism: uncultured Mucispirillum sp. (assembly GCA_944326705.1). Taxonomy (GTDB): domain Bacteria; phylum Chrysiogenota; class Deferribacteres; order Deferribacterales; family Mucispirillaceae; genus Mucispirillum. Next base: position 40,343 of record CALVEY010000009.1, on the reverse strand, counting down.
TGCCAAGAGTTTCAAGAGTAATCGGACATACATCAGGGCAGTATGTATATCCAAAATATATAACAACATTCTGACCTTTTAAATCGCTGAGAGAAATTTCCCCTTGCGAACTCTGGCCAGTAAATTCATATTTATTCTGTTCATTGTAATATACTATTGCTCCAAAAACTATGCCGGCAGCAAGTAATGAAATAATTGTTATAATTACTGTTTTTATTATTTTTTGTTTTTCCATATTCCTTCCCGCATTTATCTTGGCACATCAAAATCCATGTATAAACCAGTAGGCTCGTTACCGTCATAAACTGCAATCCTGTATCTCATAACATCTTCTACAAGACATGCACTTAAAGCTACCTTTGTAGTATATACATTATCTTTTTCTTCTAATGAAGCAATAATTGTTCCCATATCCATATTTAATCCAAATATGCGAATTTTTGCATCATAAAAATCGTAATCCAACCCTGCAAGACTTATTGTAGTTTCTGCCATAATCTCAACAGGGCGGGGTGCCATATCAAAAGTTACAGTCTGACCGTTAAATTCTTTTGTGCATTTTTTCTTCATTAAGTCACACTCTAAAGGAACTAAATCATATTCTCTTGAAACATCTGTTCTGTCCTCTTTAGATGACTGAATATAAATAAAGGCAGCTGCTGCACCTACAACAATGCTGATAATTACAGGTATTATAAATGTTTTCATGGTTTCACTACTTTTATATTATCAACATTAACTGTTTCTTTATTAGCAAAAATCAGCTTGATATTTACTGTATCGCCAACTTTTAAAGGTTTTTTTAAGTCAATAAGCATGATATGGTCGCCACCTCTTTTTAATACTGCTGTAGATTTTGGAGCTATTCTTATCTCTTTTATCTGCACCATTTTTTTCATGCCGTTTTCTTCTATATGTGTGTGAAGCTCTGTTACTCTGCTGGCGTTATTTTCTGCACCAACAAGCACCATTTCCTTGTCTGATAAGTTTTTGATTTCCATAAATGCACCGCCATTTTTTGCTTTTGGTGGTGTGTCAAGAACTACAGCATTAGTTACCTCAATACTGCCACAGATACCTGCCTGAAAAAGTAATCCACTGATAATAATAGTAAGTAATAAAATTTTTTTCATAAACTACTCTCCTATTTTATTTTATAAAAATATCGCCAAGATAGAACTACCTTGGCGATATATATTTAATTACCTTACTGCTATGCTATATCATTAGTATTAAAGCTATTAAGATAAGCACTAACAATACTAAGCCGATTGCCATTAATGAGAAACCTATAAACTTAGCAATAAATGTGCGAAGTCCTGGTTTTTCATCTTCAACCATATCATTGAGCCTGCCTTCAGCTTTAAGCCTTTCAACCCATTTAGCTCTTTCATGGTGAGCTTCTTCAACTGGAACATTACCAAGGAAGATAACCATATCCATAGGGAATTTATCCAGCCTGAAGTGAGAGTTAAAAAAGTGGATGGAGAAAATAAACGCCATCGCAAGTAAACCCTCGTAAGTGTGGAATATAATTGCCACATTTACAGCTGAGCCTGGCAGTATTGCAGCGGCCTGCACTGGGAACAGCAGAATTAAGCCTGTGATACCAAATACAAATGTACCCCAGATTTCTGCTAAGTAGTCAAATTTTTCCCAATATGCCCATCTATCAAATACTGGTCTAGGGCCTTTTCCTAAGAACCATTTAAAGTTAGCTTTAATGTCTCTAAAATCCTGTGCGTTTGGTATAAGAGAATCTGGACCAAATGCTGCTTTTATAAACAGTCTGCCAGAAAGTCTGCCTGTTTCTTTATCTCTTACAGCATCACGTTTTTTCCACAGGTTTGTTACTACATCAATTACATGTGTTGCAAAAAGCAGACCTAAAAGTAATGCAAACCAGTGGTGAATCACTGTTGAATTAATAGGACCACCTATAAAATCTGCAACTGCATGCGCCCATGGTGCATCATAGAATTTCTGCGGCATACCAGAAAGTGATAAGCCCATAAATGATATTGCAAGGCCTAAGTGCTGAATTCTATGCAGCAGTGAAAATCTTTTTAAGCCTTTCTTATCATTTTTAACTGCAGCCATTGCTATTTTCCATGCTTCTGGGTTTGCTCGTTTAACTAAGAATAAACGAATAGCCCATAAAATTGTATGTATACCAAAGAAAATAAATACTACGATAACTAATGTCATCATACCTATATTTACCCAGTATAATACAGGGTGATTTTCTCTATCACTATGGTCTGCGTGTGCAATGTACTGAACAAAGCTTTTTGTAGAACCTTCGTGACATTTTCCGCATGTATCTATTCTGTTGCTAAGTGACAGAGTAGAGCGGAAGTCATCACTTTTAAATATATTGTGGCCACCGTGACAATCTGCACAAGATGCAATTGTTGGTGTTTCGCCAACAGTGTTTAATACATTCATTTTACCATGAAAGTCGGCTTCGTATGTTACGCCTTTACCTTCGTGGCATTGTGCACAGCTTTCTGAGCTGACTTTTTTAGGTGATTCAACACCTTTAAGTGTAGCTGTGTGTGTTTTGTGACAGTCTACACATAATGGCTGTGCTTTTTTACCTGGTTCTGGTGTATTGTAAAAAAGCAGAGTGCCGTCAAGCAGTGCTTTATAATTTACATCATGCACGCTGCCTTCAAATGCGTTGCCTAAATCATCATGGCATTTTACACAGTTTCTGTTTATCTGCATTTTATCAGCAGCATTATCCATTTTAATATTGCTTCTGTCTATATCTTTATCGTATGTTCCATGACAATTACGACATGCAGGAACTTCACCAAAAACAATATCTTTATGTATACCATCAGTAAATTCTACAATATTCTGCGCACTCTTCCAGTTTTCTATCTGGTTTTTAACAACAGGCCTTCCTGAAGTTATCCAGCCTTCAATACCGTCTATCATCACGTATGAATTTTTGTAACCTGCCTGCATAGCTTGTAATGCTGCTTCACCTGGCTCATAAGAAAGTCTGTTTAAGCCATAAAAAATTAATGTAGTATTTTTATCTTTAGGTAAAGTCTGCAGCCAGTTTTTATCAATTACAAAAATAGCTTCGTTAATATAGCCTATACTGTCACGCATTTCTTGAAAATTTACATCAACAAATGTTGCTTTTTTACCTTTTAACTGCTCTTCTGCGTCTGCCAGCCCTATTTGGTTTACACCATCTATATGGGCATATCCACCCATTTCAGCTTTAGCATAAGTTGTTATAGACAGGCACATTGCTATTAGCAGGTAAAAAATTATCCTAATCTTCTTCATAACAATCTCTCATTATCTAGTTAAGGTGCTTGAATTAACCTTAATTATCTTCAAGCACCATAATCTTATACACTATCTTTAAAGTAACTATTAATTAGCTTTAAGGATATTTTGAGCCTGTTGAATATAAACTAATGCTTCGCTAACTATTTTGTTAGAATAAGCTGGTCCATGAACCCCCCAGGAACCGTCTTTTTCAAGTTTGCTTACGATTTCCTGAGCTTGTTTAGTAAGCAGTATGATTTCTGCTTTTTTCTCAACTGGTAATAATGTGTTATCAGCTAAACCTCTATCAACAGCTTTGATACCAGCTTTGATTTTTTCATAGCCGTCTTTTACAGGCTGCTGCCATTTCATTACATCATTATAAACCTGTTCCTGATTATAGTATTTAAGTTTATCAGGAAGTGTAGTCTGCACTGGGCTGTGACAACCGCTTGCACCAGGACCAACAAGGTTTACATCACTGAAACTTGTTCTGCCGCATGCCCACATTAAGTCGATAAAGAAGTGACCTTTTTCATCTCTTGCAATAGTCCAGCCTTTAGTAGATGCTTTTCTTGGCTGACCTTCAGGTGGGTTTAATGTTTTAGCAGTTTTATCTACTTTAATATTCCAGATGTGTGATGCACGAACGTTATCAGCAAGTGCATGGTCTGGGAATTGAACAGCACCAAAGTTTTCGCAGCTCATCATGTTAGGCATGTGACATGCTGTACATCTGTCTTCTGCATGTATACCGCCAGGTTTAAAGAATTCTTTTTGTGTTTCGTGGCAGTCTGCACATTCTTTTTTAAGACCAGTTAAAGTATATTCATCTTTCCAGTCATTTTTAGTAACCATGTGTGGGTCGTGGCAAGTAGTACATCTCATACCTTTGTCATAGTGAACAGAGTTGTAAAGCTGAGCACCTTCAGTTCCGCATGATGGGCAAGAAGATTTAAAGTAGCTGTTAAATACTTTAGTTGGGTTAGCTTTAGCATCTGCCTCATTATAAGAAAAGCGTTGGTGGCATCTTTCACAGTTAGATGGCATACCAGCACCTCTTGCACCATATAAGTGAGCACCTGCACCGTGACATTCTTCGCATGAAATACCTTTACTAATAGTATGTTTGCGTAATTCTTCTCTGTTACCTAAAGCATTGTAAAACTCATCTATGCTTTTGAAATCAAATTTATAAGTATGGCATACTTCGCAGTATGCAGAGCCTGGCTGAAAGCCGAATTCTTTTCTGTTTTTAGCAGAATAAGAGTTTGTTCCCCATACAGTAGAACCACTGTCTCCAAAATCTTCCATTTTAGTTGGGAATTCTGGGATAAAAGCATTAATTTTTTTAGCCATTTCTGGTGTGATGTGTTCTGACCATAATCTTGAGAACTGGTTACCACCTGCAACTATTTTACTTGTTTTATCACCAAGTCTGCCGCCTTCTACATGGTATGTTCCCCTAACAACCCATTTATCAAGGAAGCCGTATTTAGTTCTAGGTGTACCAAGAACGAATAATACATCTTCTGGATATATACCCATTGGAAGAATAGAAGATTCTGTGCCATACATTTTTCTTTTTGGGTCACCATCCACTTCCTCAAGTTCTTCTGGAAATCTTACAACTTTAGCATGTCTAGACCTTTTCCACTGTTCGTATTGAGCAGGGTGACATTCTGCACATTTTTCTGGTCCTACAAATTTGTTAGGATAATCTAATGTTGTTTCATAAGCAAGTCTGTAAGTAACAGCCGTATGTTCAACATTATTTCTTTTTGCAACAGCAGGACCGCCGTTAATCTCAGAAAACTCTTCTAATCTGTTGCTTAATTTATATTTACCAACTAAGCGCCCTTCTTTTTCATATTGAAAAATAGGGTGTTTTTTCTTTAATACATCAAACAGTGTTTTTTCCTGTTCAATATATTCACCTAATGTTCTAGGTTTTTGAAAATCCTGTTCCTGTGCTTTTGCTGGAATAGTAAGGAAACAGAATAAAAGACACATAACCATTACAATAAGGCTGTGAATCTTTGTGACTAATAGATTTGCAATGAACTCCTTATTCATGTAAACCTCCCCTGTTTTTTAGAATAATGGCGAAAATTAGAACTGCTTCACGATTATTATATTAGCGAAAATCTATATCATAGATTTACTCTATGAATTAAATTATAAGTTGTCAATAAATTTATTTTTTACATTATGTAAAACAGGGTCTACACAATATTTACATATTTAACTTTTTTATGTTTTTGAGTAGTAAAAGATAAAATTATAATGATAAGTTAACATAATTTATAATATTAAGTTTGTTTTTTGATTTTTTACCAAATATTGTTAAAGTCTGACATTATTTTATGGAGTGTTAAATAAAAGGACTAATTATGTGTTTTTTTCTTTCTATTTCGTTTATTATAGCTATTTTTGAATTTAAATCAAGTATATTATTAATATCTCTATACAATTTCTCTAAAATTTCATATCTTATATATTCTATGTGCTTAATTCCAGCACTTAAGCTGTTTTTTTCAACGGCTCGTTTAATAATTAATTTTTTTTCTAAGTATCCTATCTTATATTTTAAGGCAAACCTGAGAGAGATTTCATAGTCTTCGCATACTCTTAAGTTTTCGTTAAAATATCCTGCCTCATCAAAAACTGATTTATGAACTATTAAAGAAGAAGGGCTTATTCTGCATTTATCAAGGATTTTATCAAAAATATATCCGCCATAGCGTTTATTGCTTTTACCCTGATTTACCCACCTGTCTTTTCTATACCAGAATTCATCTGTATGGCTGATATATAAATCATTTTCAACCATATAGTTTATCTGGTATTCAAGCTTTTTAGGAAGAAATAAATCATCAGAATCTAAAAAGGCAATATATTCACCAGATGCTGCCTTTATGCCTGTATTCCTTGCAAAACTTACACCTTTATTTTCATTTAGTTTTATTAAATGGATATGCTGCATATAGCTTTTAAGATATAAAGCCATATCAAAAGAAGAGCCGTCATCAATAACTATTATTTCTGACGGCTTAACTGACTGTATTAATACACTTTCTATTGCATCTCTAACTGAAAAAGTCCTGTTATATACAGGGATAATAACAGATACTGTTTTCATAGCTTTTTATATTTTATGGACTCTGTTAACCATAGTAGAAAAAACTAAGATTGTATTTGTGCTTGCCACTCCCGGCAGCTCTCTTAATTTACGAATAATACCTGCTAATGTATTTGTATTTTTAGTGATAACTTTTAAAAGCAGAGTAAAATCACCAGTTACATGGTAACATTCTACAATATCTTCATCTACATTTTTAAATATATTTTCAAAATCATCAATGTAAACTGGGTTATCCATAACAACACCAACAAAAGCAACCATATCAAAACCCATTTTGCGATAATCCACTCTTGCTGTATAGTCATATATTAAACCATCACTTTCCATTTTCTTTATTCTATCAATAACGGAAGGTGGTTTCATACCAACTTCTTTAGCAATATCAGTATATGATATTCTGCCGTTTTCTATAAGCATATTTAAAATTTGTACATCTATAGAATCAAGAGCCATATCTCACCTCACTTTAAAAGCATTAATATATATAAACCAAATTATTCAATATTTCAAGTAAATAGTTAATATTTTTTGTATATTTTTATGTTTTTCCGTAAAAATTAATCTTTTGTACAATTTTTTTTCATTTTTATATTTTTTATATATAAAAATTGTGGTTTATATAATTATAATTCTTGATTTTAGCTGAGAAAAATATTATCAATATACTTTGCGAGGTGAATATATGAATATAGTAATGAAAACAGAATTTCCTGATTTAAAACTTATAGGCAGGGGAAAAGTCAGGGATATTTATGATTTAGATGATAAATTATTAATTGTATCAACTGACAGATTATCTGCTTTTGATGTTATACTTCCTGAAGGTATAGAAGGAAAAGGAAAAGTTTTAACAGAGCTTTCAAAATTCTGGTTTGATAAAACATCTCATATAATAAAAAACCATCTTATTACTACTAAAATAGAAGAAATGCCGGAAGCTGTGCAGAAATATAAAGATATACTTGAAGGCAGAAGTATGCTTGTTAAAAAAGCTAAACCACTTTTAGCAGAATGTGTTGTCCGCGGCTATATTACAGGCTCAGGTATGAAAGATTATTTAAAAACTGGTGCAGTATGTGGTATAAAGCTGCCTGTTGGTTTAAAAGAAGCTGATAAACTGCCATCACCTATTTTTACTCCATCTACAAAAGCAGATGTGGGGCACGATGAAAGCATATCTTTTGAAAAAATGTGTGAAATAGTTGGCAAAGAATATGCTGAAAAAATGCGTGACTATACTATTAAAATATATACTTTTGCATCAGAGCTTGCATTATCAAAAGGTATTATTATAGCAGATACTAAACTTGAATTTGGTCTTTATGATGGAGAAGTTATATTAATAGATGAAGTTTTAACACCAGATTCATCTCGCTTCTGGTTTGCAGATAAATATAAACCAGGTCAGGTGCAAGACAGTATGGATAAACAGATTGTCCGCAACTACCTTGAAACTCTTGACTGGAATAAACAAGCTCCTGGCCCTGTTCTTCCAGAAAATATATCAAATGAGACTTCTAAAAGATACAGAGAAATTGCTGAGCTTTTAACAGCAGAATAATATATTATAATAAGAACTAAACTTAGATATAAGCTCTAAGTTTAGTTCATTAAAATATTTTTAATATAACAAATATTATTTGTTTAAAATTCAAAAAAGATTAATAACTTTTTTGGCAGTCTAAGCAGAACTTATTTTTCAGTTTAACAGTTATTAATGTGAGGTTTTATATAAATGGATGAATTAGCAGTAAAAGAAAGTCTTCTTGAACTACTTGGAAAATCAGGTTTAAAAATATATGGTGCTGTAATTAATAATACTGCAGATGAACCAGATAATGAGAATAATAAAGAAAGTGAAGAAGACAGTATTGAAAATAATGCACCTGCAGAAATAACTGGCAAAGATATAAAAATATATCCCCATTATAATAATAACTTTGGTTTTTTTACAGCTGTTATAGATAATATAAAGTTTATTATATTAAAAGGTCAGTATTCTGATAATATAAGATATTTAACAGGCAGACCTGATTTAAATAATGCAGAAATAAATACGCTGCTTGATACAATATTTAAAGCAGAACAGGTTGCAAAAAGTCCGCTGGAAATGGATGTTTTCTTAACTGATGATGACTGTTTTATAAAAAATGCAGTAGAAGTTACAGAAACTTTTAAAGATGATATGCGTGACTATACTATCCCAAGGCCCCTTGCTGCTTCTGAATATGGTGAAAGTAAATCAAGAATATATGATGAAGAGATTATACTATCTAATGGATATTTTTCTTCTTTTTTTCCACAGGTATGTTCTTACTTTACAGCATCAATTTTTAATGATTTGCTTGACATTTTAAACCCGCTTTTTGTTTCATGCAATCTTAAAACTTCATCGCCTTCTGTTGTGCCTGTTAATGGCAGAATATATATAAATATGACTGCTTTTGAAAAAATGATGCATACAATAGGGCTTAATAAGTCACTATACAGGCGTGTATTTTCTCCAAACCTGTTTTTAAAAATGGGTATATCTAAACTGGATAAATTAAACCGCTCTTTTTTTCCTGTAACATTTGATGAAATAGATGAAGTATTAAAAGAGCTTAAAACTTCTACATCAAGAGTAAGCATTAATAATATTACAGAGAAAACTTTTTATGATATGCCTGTTCAGTTTGCTATTATATATGAGTATATTACTGTAGAATTTATAAATAATCTTTCTGTGCTGCTTAAAAAGTTTTCAAATATATCACTTGTATTAAATGCAGTATATAAAACAAGAGAAAATTCTATTTTTTATAAAGAAGATGAAATGATAATGCCAGATTATCTTGATTTTTCATCTAATTTAGCATCAGTTTCATTTAAAATGGAAAAAAATACTGATAAAATAAAAACATATTTAAAGAAACTGCCATTTTTTACTAGAAAATCTAAACTGAAAAAAGCCATAATAAATATGCACAGGCTTTTAGATATGCGTGATGAATTATATTTAACTGCATCATCTTTTGTAGTTAATGCTCAAAAAGCACTTTTAAAAGCAGGTGAATTAGGTGTTACTAAAGGAAAATTAGATAAAAAAGAAGATATATTTCTGCTTGACCATGATGAGATTCGCAGGCTTTATTATGATACACTTTTTGGCGAAACAAAAGAGCTTATATATTTTAGGAAATGGAAAAATAAAAGATATTCAGCTCAGCTTATGCCGCCTGAAATTTATGCCTATGATTTATCAGATACTGCCCACATAGCAGAAGATATGATAATAAGATATAAAGATACAGAAAACTTTGCAGTATACGGCTTAAACAGAATCAACTGTGAAGGCAGTGTTGAAACAAACTTAAACCTTGATGACTATACTGATAAAATAATTGCAGCATATAATTTACCTTTTACAAAACTTAAAAATTATAAAAATGCAAAAGGTATGATTTTAGAAAATGTTACACCGCTTTCTTATGCCTGCGAATTTGCAGTGCTGAATAATATTCCTTTATGGACTGGTGTAAGGTTTGCACCGCTGTTTTTAAAAAATATTGCAGTGGAAAAAAATACACTTTTTCAGGTAGATGATGAATAAAAAGATATTCTTTTTATTTGTTATATTATTAATATCTTTTAACAGTTATGCATCTAATGCCTTATATAAGCCTTATGAAGGGCTTGATGTAAAATACAGGTGGCTTGATACTGCAAACTATGATACACATACTATAGAAGTTTCAGGGCTTCATACAAGCACGCCTCATCAGTTTGGGTATGAATTCAGGCAGGTTTTAGGCCAGGATACTTTATCTCATGTAGGATTAACTTATGGATATAAAGCAGGCAGCCACTGGGCAGGCTTTGGTCTGACTTCTGCCAGTGATAAGCCTTTTACATCTCTTAATTTGCTTGATTTTGATGTGTTTTATGCTTTTAGAATATTTCAGCATGTTACAGAATATGAAAATATAAAAGGAAAAGCACTGCCTTATTATTCAAGGCTTTATCTAGGTGTAGAATATTCTACAAGCAGGGATTTTTTAGACGGTTATCCGCTTCCAGTTATAAGATATGAATATAATAAGCCTGGTGTAAATGTAATATTTGGGCTTCCTTTAACTTACTTTAAAGTGGATTTTTTAAAATATTCATCAATAGAGCTTGAATATGTCCCTGTTATTGATGTATTTTTTTCACTTAACCTTGGGGTGAATAAAAGTAATGTTTTCCAGTTCCAGTTTGAAATGGAAAATGATATGTATAAACTTTCAAGACTTATAAAAGATGTATATTACAGTGAGCAGGAAAAATATTATGTAGATAGAATAGCTGCTCGTTTTAGATACAGCCTTACAATAAAGGATATAGTCAGAATAAGTCCTTATGTGGAATTTATAATAGACGGTCACAACTATGTATCAACACAGGTGCAGTTATTTAATAATAACAGCACAGGTATCGGTTATTCTGCAGGAATAGATATTTCTGCCTTTTTCTAATTTTTAATGGAGAATAAGCATAGCAGATAATAATAAAGATGCATCCTGTGGCAGCATATTTTTAATGAAATCAAAGAAAAAATCACAGATGAAGAAATATTAAAACAGAAACAATATTTTTATAAATTATTCCAGCAATATATCAGACACATTTTTACTTAATAAAAAAAATTTATGAAAAAGTCATTATATGGCGTCTATCGTGATAAAATAGAAATATGCATTGATGAAAAAATAATAGAAAATTTTCATCAACAGGCTAGAAAAAACATTTATACTGCTCTGTTTATACATATTTATAAAAATTATTGAAGAAAGCAGAAAAATAAGTATAATAACTCTTTTAGATGATTTTGAAGCTGCTCTTAACAGGAAGCTGACTGAATTTATAAAAAATATTTTTTCAAATAAAGATAAGTTTTATACACAGGTATTGATAATACTAGGTTTAATTTTGAAAATATTATAAAATAAAATTAATATATAATGGAGGATAAGTATGGCAAATAATAATAAAGCTGCATCCTGGCAGCATATTTTTAATGAAATCAAAGAAAAAATCACAGATGAAGAAATATTAAAATGGATTAAGGATTTAAAAACTGTATCCATTGAAGCTAATACTATCACTTTAGAAGCTCCAAATAAATATATAAAAATGTGGGTGGAAGACCATTATATTGACTATTTAAAAGAGCTTTTAAAAAATGCTTTCCATATTATTGATGCAAATATTAAAATAACATTAAAAGGAAATACAGAATCAGAAAAGGATAAATCTGCATGTTTAGCTGAAGAAAAAGAGGACAAGCATAACTATAATAATGATTATTACAGTGTACCTTTAAACAAGCAGTATACTTTTGAAACATTTGTTGCAGGTAAATCTAACAGGTTTGCTTATGCTGCATGTATGAATGCTGCAAAAGGTTTTGAAAGGCTTAATAACCCTATTTATATCCATGGTGATGTAGGTCTTGGAAAAACACACCTTATGCATGCAGTAGGTAACTATATGCGCATTAATTTTCCTAAAAAAAATGTGCTTTGTGTTACAGGTGAGCTTTATTTGAGAGAATTTTTAAACTCTTTAAAATCAAACAGATTAAATGAATTTAATAATAAATATGAAAATACAGATGTACTTCTTTTTGATGATGTGCAGTTTATATCAAGAGGCGAAGCTACAATGGAAGAGTTTTTCTTTCTTTTTTCAAAGCTCTACAGTAACGACAAGCAGATTATTTTAACATCTAACTCTCTGCCTGATGATATAATAGACTTAGACAGGCGTCTTTCAAGCCGTTTTCAAAGCGGTTTAATTGTGGAAATAGGTACTCCATCAGTTGATGAAAAAATAGCCATTATAGAAAACTATTTAAAAATAAATAAATACTATATTAAAGATGAAGTAATTAAGTTTGTAGCTGAAAATATTAAGTCAGACAGCACAAGAGATTTACTTGGTGTAATTAACACTATAGTAGTTAAGGGACAGCTTTATAATGTGGAAATAACTGTTGATTATATCCAAAGTGAGCTTAAAAACTTCTTTCTGCAAAGGGACAGGGTTATTTCTCCTAATGAAATTATTCAGATTGTATGTGATTATTATAATATAAAACTTGTTGATATGCAGTCTAAAAGCAGGTCAGTAAATATTGTTATACCAAGAAATATGGCGATATATCTTATTTATAAAAATACGCCGTCATCTTTAGCTTCTATTGGTGCAATATTTAAAAGAGACCACTCTACAATAAAAAACTCAATCAATAAAATAGATAAAGAAATAGCAGCTAATAATGACTATACAGTTAATACTTTAAAAGAACTTTCAAACAGGATGAAAGTTTTCCAAAGATAACTCTAATGTTATTAAAAAGTTTTCCACAGGTTATCATATTATAATTACTTTATTTATTAATAACTTATAAAGTTATCAAAGTTATACACATTAATTCTTTTTATAACCTGTGTGACTAATTTGTAATATTTTTGGAATATTAGAATATATTTAAACAAAATTCTTGAAATTTTATAATATTTTTTTTAAAATCTTAGTTTAGAATAACAATTTATTATTGCTAAAATTTATTATAAAATATATAATTTTTAATACTTGTTTGAGTTATCCACAGCTCAATAACAATAACAAACTTTTATATATATAAGCAGAATAATTTTTTAGCTTATAACTAATGAGGTAATTATGCATTTTTCAGTCGTTAAAGAAGACATATTAAAATACTTACAGTATGCTAACAGCTTTACTAACCCTAAAGGCTTAAATGATATTCTTCAAAACATCTACATGGAAGCAGAAAACAATATGGTTAATATAAAAGCAACCAACTATCAAATGGGCTTTTCATGTAATTTTGAAGTTCATAACGTAGAGCAGGAAGGAAGAATTACTGTAAGCTGCAGAAAGCTTTTAGATATTATAAAAGAATTACCTGATGGAGCATTAATTGATTTTCAGTATGATGATACAAGATTAAATGTTATATGCGGCAAATCTAAATTTAAGCTTTCTACAATACCATCTGAAAATTTTCCATCTATAGGAGAAATTATACCAGAATATTTCCTTAAGATTAATTCAGCTGATTTAATTACCTTATTAAAAAGAACTGTATTTTGTATATTAAATGATTCCCAAAAACTTGAATATACTGGTGCTCAGTTTACTGTAAACAGAGATATGCTTGAAATTTCTGCAACAGGTATGCAGAGAGTAGCAATAGCATCTGCTAAATTTGATACAGAATACTCAAATGATTTTACAGTTAATATACCTAAGAAAACAGTTTCAGAAATTATTAGAGTTTTTGAAAATAAAGGTTTAATAGAAATAGAAACTGATAGAAGGCAGATTTCTTTTAAAGCTGATAATATTACAGTATATTCTAAATTAATAGAAAAGTTTGTTAAAAATATAGACAGGCTTTTTATGGCTGATAAATACCCAGTAAAAGCTAAGATAGACAGGAAATCATTTATAGAAGCATCTAAAAGGGTTTCTGCTATTACAAGTGAAGAAACACCAGGTATTATATTAGAATTTAACAACTCTGTACTTAAAATGTCCAGCCTTGAAACAATATATGGCGAAGGCTCTGAAGTTATAGATATTTTAGATTTTAACTCAGAAAGCTTTGAAATAATATTAAATGCTAGGCATGTTAATGAAATACTAAATATTATTGAAACAGAAGATTTTACACTTGAAATGAGTGACAAACGCTCACCTGTTTTAATTACTCCAAGTGAAAGTAATTACAGATATTTAGTAGTGCCTATATCTATTGATAAAATATAATAAATGTATGCATCAAATTTAAAGCTTATAAATTTAAGAAACCATACTAACTCTTTTTATGAGCTTAGTAATGAAACACTGTTTATAGGCGAAAACGGCTCAGGTAAAACAACAATACTTGAGGCATTATATATATTATTTGGACTTAGAAGTTTTAAAAAACAGCCTTTATCATCAGCTGTTACTTTTAATGAAGAATTTTTCAGAATAGAAAGTGAAATAAAAGACGGCTCGCTTATTAGTGATGCAGTATGTTTATTTAAAAATAAAAGAATAACAATGGTTAATGGGGAAGATATAGAAGATATTGCAGATTATGTATATAATCACCCTGTTGCATGTTATACTCCTGAAATGCTGGGTATATTATCTAAAGACCAGCAGGACAGGCGAAATTTTATAGACAGATTTATTTTTTACTATGATAAAGAACATATATATGATGTAAAGCATTACAACAGGCTTTTATCACAAAAACAGGCAGAATTTGATAAAGATACATCTGATATGGTATATTTAGATGTATTAAATGAAAAAATAGTATATCTTTCAAATAAAATATCCAGTAAACGGGTTAAAATTATTGATGAGGTTAATAAAAATCTAAAAGAATTATACAATAGTTTAGATTTCACCATGGAAAATGTTTTTATAAATTATTCCAGTAATATTTCAGACACATCTTTACTAAATAAAGAAAAATTTATGAAAAAGTCATTATATGGCGTCCATCGTGATAAAATAGAAATGTGCCTTGATGAAAAAATTATAGAAAAGTTTTCATCAACAGGTCAGAAAAAAACATTTATACTGCTTTGCTTATACAGCTTCATAAAAATTATTGAAGAAAGCAGAAAAATAAGTATAATAACTCTTTTAGATGACTTTGAAGCTGCTCTTGATAAAAAGCGTGCTGAATTTATAAAAAATATTTTTTCAAATAACAGACAAGTTTTATACACAGGTGTTGATAATACTCGGCTTAATTTTGAAAATGTTATAAATATAAAATAAATATAATAAGGGAAGGTTATGTCAGAAAATTACAGTGAAAGTAGTATTAAAGTATTAGAGGGTTTACAGGCAGTAAGACAGCGTCCTGGTATGTATATTGGCTCAACTGGAGTTAGAGGACTTCATCACTTAGTATATGAAGTAATAGACAACTCTATAGATGAAGCTATGGCAGGATATTGTAAAAATATTACTGTTATACTTCATGTTGACGGCAGTGTTACAGTGGAAGATGACGGCCGTGGTATTCCTGTAGGTATTCACCCTACTGCAAAAGTATCTACATTACAGGTAGTTTTAACAGTATTACATGCAGGCGGTAAATTTGATACTAATTCTTATAAAACATCAGGTGGTCTTCATGGTGTTGGTGTATCAGTTGTTAATGCTTTATCTGAAAGCTTAACAGCAGTTGTTCAGCGTGATGGCGGTGTATTTACTCAAAGCTTTGAAAGAGGCAAGCCAACAGGGGAAGTGCAGAGAATAGGGGACAGCTCTAAAACTGGTACAAAAATTACTTTTAAACCAGACGGCCAGATATTTGAAACATTAGAATTAAGCTATGAAACTCTTGCAAAAAGGTTTAGAGAGCTTGCATACCTTAACAGCGGCATAAAAATTAAGCTTATAGATGAAAGATTTGATGTAAGCGAAGAATTTCACGCAGAAGGTGGTATTCCAAGCTTTGTTAAATATATTAATAAAACAAAAAATCTTATTTTTGATGAGCCTATATATGTAAAAGGTGAATCAAATAATATTATAGTTGAACTTGCTATTGTATACAACGACTCTTATAACGAAAGTATATATTCTTATGTTAATAACATTCATACAGAAGAGGGCGGAACACATGAGGCAGGTTTTAAGGCTGCTTTAACTAAGGCTTTTAACTCTTATGTAACTAAAAATAATCTTGTTAAAGAAAACAACTTATCAGGGGAAGATATTCGTGAAGGAATGTCTGCTGTATTATCTATAAAAATGACTGACCCAGTTTTTGAAGGGCAGACAAAAACTAAACTTGGTTCAAATAATGCAAAAACAGCTGTTGAATCTATTGTAAGCCCTGCTTTACAGGATTATATGGAAGAAAATGGTGTTATTGTTAAAAAAATCCTTGAAAAAGCATTACAGGCTTATATGGCAAGGGAAGCTGCAAGGAAAGCAAAAGAATTAACTAGAAGAAAATCTGCTCTTGAAAGAGATTCGCTTCCTGGTAAACTTGCAGACTGCCATGAAAAAGACCCTGCAAAAGCTGAAGTATTTATAGTTGAGGGGGATTCTGCAGGCGGTTCTGCAAAACAGGGCAGAAACTCAGACTTTCAGGCTATTCTTCCACTTCGCGGTAAAATATTAAATGTAGAAAAAGCACGCCTTGATAAAATGCTTTCCTCTCAAGAAATTAGAAATATGATTACAGCTTTTGGTGCTGGTATTGGTAAAGATGCATTTAATCCAGAAAAACTTCGCTACCATAAAATTATTATTATGACAGATGCGGATGTGGATGGTGCTCACATTGCTACACTGCTTTTAACATTCTTCTTCCGTCATATGAGAGAGTTAATAGAAAGAGGTTATGTATATCTTGCTAACCCGCCTTTATATAAAGTTACAAGAGGTAAATCAAGCAGATTTGTAAAAAACGATGATGAACTTGAAAACTTCCTGCTTGATTCTGCATTATCTGACTTTACTATGGATAATTTAAAAGCTGAAAGGTCTAAACCTTTATTTATTCAGCTTTTAAAATACCAAAAACATTTAGATAAGTTAATTAAAAAAGGCTATAATGAAGAAATGGCAGAAACTTTTGCCACATATAAAGATATGGATACAAAACTTTTTGAATCTAAAGAGCAGGTTGAAAAGTTAAAATCACATCTTGAGAGCATTAATGCTTTTGAAGACTATAAAAATGTTGAAATAGTATTTAATGAAGAATTTTCTAAATATGGCATCTCTTTTGAGAAAAAACATGAAAAAATATATATAGATACTCATCTTGTATTAAGCAGTGATTTTAAAGAGCTTCGCCGTATAGGCTCATATATTTCTGAAATCGGCTCAGCTCCATATAAAATTACTTTAAAAGATAATTCTACTATGGAATTTGATAAGCTTTCAGCTTTAATCAATTTTGTAGATACAAGAGGCAGAAAAGGTTTAGATATTTCCCGATTTAAAGGTCTTGGTGAAATGAACCCAGAACAGCTTTGGGAAACTACAATGGACCCAGAAAGAAGAAGTCTTTACAAAATAAATATTGAAGATGCAGAGGCAGCTGATGAGCTTTTTTCATTATTAATGGGCGATACTGTTGGTCCTAGAAGAGAGTTTATTGAAATGAACGCGCTAAATGTTCGCAACCTTGATATATAGGAATGGTGAAAATAAATGAGTGATATGTTAGATAAAAATATTCAAGATGTATCAATAGAAGATACTCTTAAAAACAGCTACTTAGACTATGCAATGAGTGTTATTGCAGGAAGGGCGCTGCCGGATGTAAGGGACGGTTTAAAACCTGTTCACAGGCGTGTTCTTTTTACAATGAATGAAATGGGTGTGCAGTATAATAAGCCTAATAAAAAATCTGCCCGTATTGTTGGGGATACTATGGGTAAACTTCACCCACATGGTGACAGTGCAATTTATGATGCACTTGTTCGTCTTGCTCAGGATTTCTCAATGAGATATCCACTTGTTATTGGTCAGGGTAACTTTGGCTCAATAGATGGGGACAGCGCTGCAGCATCTCGTTATACTGAAGCTAGAATGGCTCGCATAAGTGATGAGCTTATGGCTGATATTGACTGTAACACAGTTGATTTTATGCCAAACTATGACGGCTCTATGACTGAGCCTACAGTTTTTCCTACTAAAATACCTAACCTTTTAATTAATGGTATTTCTGGTATTGCTGTTGGTATGGCTACAAATATTCCACCACATAACTTAACAGAAGTTATGGACGGACTTCTTTATATGATAGATGAAGAAAACTATACAGAAGAAGGTTTATTTAATATTATTAAAGGTCCAGATTTTCCTACAAGTGGTATTATTATGGGAAAAGGGGATATTATTAATGCTTATAAAACAGGCAGAGCAAGTATCAGAATCAGAGCAAGAGCAGAAATTGTAGAAGTAAAAGGCGGCAAAGAGCAGATTGTTATAACAGAAATACCTTATCAGGTTAATAAATCTGTACTTGTTGAAAAAATAGCTGAACTTGTAAATGAGAAAAAAATACCTGGTATTACTGATATTAGAGATGTATCAAGTATGAAAGGTATTAAAATATTAATAGATGTTAAAAAAGGCGAATCAGCAGAAGTTATATTAAACAGGCTTTACAAATTTACTGCATTAGAATCTTCATTTGGTTTTAATATGGTTGCCCTTGTTGGCGGCAGACCGCAGCTTTTAACACTGGAAAATATTTTAACAGAATTTTTAAACCACAGAATAGAAGTTGTTACTAGAAGAACACGCTATAAACTTATGAAAGCAGAAGAAAGAATGCACATAGTTGAAGGTTTAAGAATAGCTGTTCAAAATATTGATGAAGTAGTTAAAATAATTAAAGAATCTAAAGATACACCTACTGCTAAGAAAGCATTAATGGACAGGTTTGATTTATCAGAAGTGCAGTCTCAGGCAATACTTGATATGCGTCTTGCTAAAATTACAGGCCTTGAAATTGATAAATTAAACGAAGAATACGAACAGCTTAAAAAAGATATAGAATACTATAACTCTATACTTAATTCTAAATCAAAACTTATGAGCGTTATTAGAGAAGAAATAGTTGATATTAAAACAAGATACGGCGATGAAAGAAAAACAGAAATCGCTGACAGTATTGATGATATTGATTATGAAGATTTAATACCAAATGATGAAATGGTTGTTACAATCACTCATAACGGCTATATTAAAAGAACACTTCTTAATAACTTTACAGCACAAAAAAGAGGCGGTAAAGGTAAAATAGGTGCAGCAAATAAAAGCGAAGACTTTATTGAAGAAATAATTTATACAACAAATAAAAGTCACCTTTTTATATTCACTACTAAAGGTAAAGTGCATTTCTTAAAAGTGTATCAGATACCAGAGCAGTCTAGGGATTCAAAAGGCAGACATATTTCTAACCTTTTAAATTTAGATGAAAATGAAAAAATAGCATCATTTTTAACACTGCCTGAAAAAGATGAAACAAAATCTATTTTCTTTGCTACTAAATTCGGCGTTGTTAAACGAGTTAAAACTATTGAATTTAAAAGCGGCAGAAGCGGTATTATTGCACTTAACTTAAAAGATAATGACGAAATTGTTACTACATTATTAACTGGCGATAATGATAAAGTATTCCTTGCTACAAGGGACGGCAAAACTATCCAGTTCAGTGTTGAAGATGTTCGCCCTATGGGAAGAACAGCTACAGGTGTTCGTGGCATAATGCTTGAAAGAGATGATGTTGTTGTTTCTGCTGAAGTTGTAGAAGAAGACAGTCCACTTTTAGCTGTAACATCGTTAGGCTATGGCAAAGGCACAGATAAAGATGAATACAGACTCCAGTCTCGTGGCGGAAAAGGCTTAAAACTTATGAAGCTTACTTCTAAAACAGGGCTTGTAGTAGGCGTAAGGCAGATAAATCCTGAAGAAGATGATATTATGCTTATTACTAAAAACGGCAAAACAATTAGAATTGCAGCATCTGAAGTATCAGTTATAGGCAGAAATACACAAGGGACAAGGCTTATGAATACATCAGGTGATGAAATTATATCATTTACTGTTGTTCCAAAAGATGACAGCGATAATGAAGAAGAAATGCAGGGGGAAGATAATGGCAGTAATTCTTGATGGTAAAATGTTATCTGCTAAATTTAGAGAAAATCTAAAAAAAGAAACAGCAGAATTAAAAGATAAAACAGGTAAAATGCCTGGTATTGCAGTGATTTTAGCAGGTGATGACCCTGCCAGCAATGTATATGTTAATTCAAAAGAAAAAGCAGCAGTAGAAGCAGGATTTTATTCTGTTGTAGAAAGAATAAGTGCTGATGTTACAACTGAAGATGTGCTTGCTCTTGTTAATAAATATAATAACGATGATAAAATTCATGGTATATTAGTGCAGCTGCCACTTCCTAAAGGCTGCGATGAAAAAACTATTTTAAGAGCTATAAAACCAGAAAAAGATGTGGACGGTTTTCACCCTTATAATGTAGGTCTTTTAAATATTGGGGAAGACTGCCTTATGCCTTGCACACCTTTTGGCGTAATGAATATGATGGCTGATTATGGTATTGAGCTAACTGGAAAAAATGCAGTAGTTATCGGCAGAAGTAATATTGTTGGAAAACCAGTTGCTGCTATGCTTACTAAAGCTAATGCAACAGTTACTATATGCCACTCTAAAACAAAGAATTTACCAGAAGTATGTGCAAATGCTGATATATTAGTTGCAGCTATTGGCAAACCTAAATTTGTTACAAAAGAATTTGTTAAAGATGGTGCTGTTGTAATAGATGTAGGTATAAACAGAGTGGATGGTAAACTCTGCGGCGATGTAGACTTTGAAGATGTAAAAGATAAATGCTCTTATATTACACCAGTTCCTGGCGGTGTTGGTCCTATGACTATTACAACACTTATGCAGAACACTTTAAAAGCATTTAAAATGATTGAGAAATTATAATGATTAGTACTGATACTATTGCTGCCCCTATTACTCCACTTGTAACAAGTCCTGTTATATCACTTCGTATATCAGGAAGTAATGCATTAAAGGTATATTCTTTAATGGAAAAGGGCGGCAAAAGTGTCAATACATCAGATATTAAGCCAAACTATGTAAGCTTATACCGCTTTAATATTGAAAAAGAAAATCTTCATGATGATGTTTTAGCGGTTTATTTCAAAGCTCCCCATTCTTTTACCGGGGAGGATGTGGTAGAAATATCCTTTCACGGCAACCCTGTTCTAGTTAATGCTGCACTTTCTGCAATCTATTCATTAAATATCAGACCTGCAGAAGGTGGCGAATTTTCTAAGCGTGCTTTTTTAAATGGTAAAATAGATTTAACTCAGGCAGAATCTATTCAAGAATTAATCTCTGCAAAATCAATTGATGGTGTTCACTCTGCATATAACCAGCTTCATGGAAGCCTTAAAAATAATCTTGATTTTATAAAAGATAAGCTTTTATCTATGAAAGCTATAATGGAAGCAAAAATTGATTTTCCAGATGAAGATACTCTTGATTCTGAAAGTGAAGTATTAAAAGAAAACAGCTTACAAGTTATTAAAAATATTGATAATCTTCTTGAAAGTTATAAAAGTTATAGAATGCATAATAAGGGTATAGATATTGTTATTGCAGGAAAACCAAATGTTGGTAAATCTTCCCTTTTAAATGCACTTTTAAAAGAAGAAAGAGCAATAGTTTCTGATATTGCAGGCACAACAAGAGATTTTATTAAGGAAAACTTATATATTGGTGGTATCCCTGTTCATATTACAGATACTGCTGGCATTCACTCATCTTCAGAATATGTGGAAAAAATAGGGATAGATAAAAGTATAGAAAAAATAAATAACTCAGATATTGTATTTTTAATACTTGATATTTCAAAACCAATAACTTCCGAAGATAAATATCTTCTTGATATTACATCAAAAAGTAATAGAATCATAATTGGTAATAAAATAGATATAGGAAGTGCTGATAATTTTAGTGAAGCAGATATTTATATATCAGCTAAAAATAATGAAAATATGGATAAGTTTGTAGAACTTATTAAATCTCGCGTAAGCATTTCTAATAATGATATAAAAACTTCTGCCACAGCCATAACTCAAAGGCATTATACTCTGCTTTTAGAAGTAAAAGATATAATAAAAAAAATTTCATCATCAATATATATCTACCCTATTGATATGCTCTGTATTGATTTAGAAAGAGCAATCAATCTAATATCAGAAATAACAGGGGATAACTATACTGAAAAAGTATTAGATATTGTATTTTCATCATTTTGCATTGGTAAATAACAACTTGTTTTAATTTAATTTTATTATTATATTAGAAAGATTGTAGTAAATATATTATGAGGTGATTATTATGAAAAAATTTCTTATATTATTTATATTATTATTACCTTTTATAACTTATGCCCAAAACAACCATGATTACTGTCAAAATTCTAATCATACAATTCAAAATTTAATTAACTCTAATAATTATTATAAAATTTATTTTTTTTTAAATTATTCTTATATAGATTACCATAATAAATGTGGCAATACTGATATTTTGAAATCGTTAATTGATAAATATATTTTATTAACAGCTACTGATTCTAATACTGTTTCTTATAATGATAATCTTAAACTTTCAAAAACTATAAGACCAACTTTGAAAGATGATACGTATAATCAACTTAAAAAAAATATTATAAAGTCTATTGTTAAATATAAGAAATCTGAATTGTATCATTATCAATACTCAAGTATTGATAATGGTATATTGGGGCACTATAACAATAATTTAAGGAAATTAGATGAAAAATTTATAAACTACTATAAAATAGATGAAACTAAATTTTGTGGTATTGATGGCGAAGGTTTTTCAATATGTTCATTTAAATATACTTATAATAAACCATTAAAATTAAATGGAACTCTTACAGTCTCTAATTTATATAATCAAGACAATACAAATGATCCTAATTACTTTAAAACATCATTTAAAGCTAATAATTTAGATATTGATTTTAGTAAATTTTTTATTGTTCCCATAAACTATAAACTTAATACTAAAATACCTAAAAACTATCTTCAAACAGGTGCAGTAGGTGAGTTAACTTTCGATGTTGATTTTATATTAGATAAAGATAGTATTATTGAAATGGGAAAGTCATCAGTAGGAGATATAGTATCAATATATGTAAAAGACTTAAATATTAATAGTGTAAAAAACATTAAGTATTATGATAAAACTGATATAGAAAGTTATGCTTTTTCAGATGTTATAGAAACATATGAACTTACTGCAAAAGATAGTTATACAAATTTAAGAGATAAACCTAATGGTAAGGTTGTTTATCAAATTAATCATAATGATTCATCTGATGATAAAGTTTTTTTTTATGAAGGATATAAAGAGCCGGGTATAGATGGTTACAGGCTTGGAGAAGGTTATCCACCAGCTAGATATTTATATAATTATTATAAAATATTAGGATTTTCAAAACCTATATCTAATAACTGGTTTTTTGTAACATATTTTCCTAAAAACAGCACAAAACCAGTATTTGGGTATATCTATTCATCAGAGATAATTCATGATGCTGATTATTCTAGTATTCTTGAATGGGTTAATAATATTGAAAATATTAATACTCTATCTTATAAAGAGATATTTGATATATTATATGATTTTATAGGTGAAGATGTTCATATTAAGCGTTTAAATTATGTAAAAAATCAAAATCTACAAACACTTGTAGATAGATATGTATCGTTTTTGCTTAGTGATAATTTTATTATGAGAGATGATGTTTCCTTTGATGTATACTTTATTAATAGTTTATATTATTATGTTAGTGATGATAATTATTATAAAATAATTAATAAATATTTAAAAGATTTTGTCATATATGATAAATTATATGATGATACTCTTATTTCATCTTGTAATAATACTTTAAAAAGTATTTTATCATCAAAAAATTTCTCTAATTTTAAACTTGATTTTTCACAAAGTGCTTTTATGCATAGTAATGACAATGATTTATTTATTAATAATCTTTATGGTATATATGATGCCAATAAGTTTATTAAAGATGCAAAAATTGGTAGTTGTAATTATAGATATACTTCATCTACTCCAGTTACTATACAGGGTAAAATCCTAGTTGATTCAAAATCTGGTAATGTGTCTTTTAGTTTTAATGATTTTTTAAGTAAAGATATTATTGTTTATCCGCTAAATTATAATGTTAATAATTCTATTTACTCTAATTTGTTAAATAAAGGATATTTAGGTAAAGTTTCTTATGATGTAGAAGTTACTCTTTCACAAAATACAATATTTATAGTTGGTTCTGATACTCATAATTTGTTTGTAGATAATATCCAAATAAAAGGTGCTAAAGATATTGCATATTATAATAAGGAAGCTTATAAATCTAGTGATAATGAAAATGTTTCAATTAGTTATTATAATATATCATCTAAAAATGGTTCTACTGCATTGTTTGATTTCCCTAATGGTAAAGTAATTACTAATATAAAAAATGGCAGTGTAGTATATTCTGTTAATTTTGATATTGATATTGTATGGGATAATATTATGGACTACAATAATAATATTTCAGATAAATATACTAAAGTAATCTATTTTCCAGATGGAGTAAATAATGGTAGTAAAGCAATATCTGGCTATATTGATTCATCTTTACTTAATAAAATTAGTGAATAAATAGTATATACTTATATCTTAAAAGCAAGCCCTATTGTGCCTGCAAGTATTAATATTAACCCAAATACAGTCTTTTTATTCATTTTTTCATTAAATATAAAGTATGAAAGTATAATGGCTACAAGCAGGCTTAACTTATCTATTGCTGCTACTGCAGAAGTTACCCCGTCCTGTAATGCTTTATAATATAAAAGCCAGCTGCTGCCCCCAGTTATACCAGATAAAACTATAAACTTTATTTCTTTTTTATCTACATTTTTAAATTCTTTAAAATCTTTTTTAATAAAAAGAATAAGCCATGCAGCAATTACTACTACACATGTTCTTATAGCACTGCCTAAGTTTGATTCTATATTATCAATACCTACTTTTCCAAAGATTGGAGTAAGGGCTGAAAATAAAAGTGAAAGCAGGGCATAAATAAGCCATTTATTATTATCAGTATTTTCACTTTTACTCTTTTTATAGTCTATCATAAAGTATGTTCCAATTGTGATTACTACTACACCAAAAAGTTTGTTTATAGTTATTTCTTCATGGAGAAAAATAAAGGATAATAAAATAGTTAAAACTAAACTTCCTTTACTTAAAGGCGATACTTTATTTACATTTCCAAACTGTAGAGCTTTATAATAGTAATACCAGCCAGCACCTGTTGATAAGCCTGAAAGAAATAAAAAGAGCCATGTTCTGCTGTCAATATTATATATCTGATTTTGTGAGCCTACTATTAATACTATAACAATAGAATAAATTAAGACAACTACTGTTCTTAATGCAAGTGCCACATTTGTATTTGTTGTATGCACTCCCTTTTTTAAAAATATAGTTGTTACACCTGCACATACTGCCGATGCTGCTGCATATAATATCCACATTTTTGCACACTGAAATTATACTTTTATATCAATAATTTATACTTATGATTTCATATTTTGCCCTGTAAGCCCTTTTTTTAATTTTTTATGTATTATTACACCTTAAAATTTGTTACAGAGCAAATTTTAAATCAGTTAAATTTTACCTTTCACTGCTATTAAGTTTAAATATTTTCCATCATCTGCTTTTAATAATTCTATATCTTCTACTGCATAAGGGTTATCACAGCTTAGCCAGCTCTGCCATGCTTCATCAAAACATTTCATTTCCTGCACTTTTATTTTTTTTAAATCTTTTTTCAGCAGATTTTCCCAGTGGTTTATACTTTTAAAAAATTTAAAATCATCTTCGCTTATGTGATGCTCTAAATCTTTCGGCACTTCTTCATAGTCATCTTTAAGTCCAGGCACTGCTATATATATTTCTCCCTTTTCTTTAAGCAGTGGTTTTATGTTATATTTAAAAAAATCTTTATCTAATCCAAAATAGTGGTATGAATCTACACTTACTATTATATCAAAATAGTTTTCAGCAAAAGGGAGTTTTTCTGCACTGCAGTTTAGTGGTATTATTCTGTTATCTAAATTATTTTCTTTAAAAAATATATAATTATCTTTTGCTTCCACCCATAAATCTACTGCAAATATTTCTGCATTTATATATTTTTCTGCTAAATATATTGATGTGAGCCCTTTGCCGCAGCCTAAATCTAATATCCTTATTTTTTCATCTGTTACTTTTTCTTTTAACAGCTCATCTATTATGATATAAGAATCAGGACCCATCATCCTTTCGTTTTTTATATCTTTTTCAATCATTTTTCACCTTTATTCTGCTTATTATATTCTTAATTACTTTTTTTGTATATACTTTTATATTTTCGTTTTATTTTTTATATATAATTATACTTTTTTATATACATTGTTTTTCTTTTTTTTTAACTTTATTTGTTATTAGCTTTATAAACTTTATTTGTTCTTTTTCTTCATCTGATTTTTATTTATACACTTATGAACATCTTTTTGTTTTATTTTTAATTGCAGCTTTTATTAGTGAAACATACTTTAATCTGAGATATGGAAAAAGAATAAATCCTACTGATTCTAAATTTTATATAGTACATGTAAAAAAGACCGTCATAAAACTTTTTTGATGAATTTAGCTGTTTTGTTTACTCATTCTAATTATTATTCTGATTCTGATATTGCAAAAAATTCTTTCCTTTATCCAATTCAATCTAAAATAATTTTTGAAGTTGTATTAGGTATAATATCTTATAGTGTTGTGGTTGTTTTTATGAATGTTTATTTTAAATATTTTTTTAATGTTTCACGTGAAACATTAAAAAGTTCTTTATTTATTACTGAAGAAAATAGATTCTAATTTCCATTTTACTATTCATCAGCTTTCAAAATAGAACAAATCTAATTAATTTCTTTACAAAATCAATAAAAAAAATTATTATAATCATCAAATTTTTTTAAAAAAGGGTTTATATGGATTTTCAAAAAATTTACGATGTTATAGTTGTTGGCGCAGGTCATGCAGGCTGTGAAGCATCGCTTGCTGCTGCAAGAATGGGGGCAGATACTTTACTGCTTACAATCTCTATTGATAATATTGCTTTAATGCCTTGTAATCCTGCTATTGGCGGTATAGGCAAAGGTAACCTGGTAAAAGATATGGACGCTCTTGGCGGAGAAATGGCAAAAAATATTGATGAAACAGGTATACAGTTTAGAGTTTTAAATAAAAGAAAAGGACCTGCGGTATGGTGCAGCAGAGCTCAGGCTGATAAGCACTTATATAAAGACAGGTTCCAAACTGTAATAATGAATACTCCATCCCTTGATGTTAAGCAGGGTATAGTTACAGAAATACTTGTGGAAAATGGTGCAGTTCGTGGTGTAGAAACTGCATGCGGTCAAACATTTCTTGCAAGAAGAATTGTTATTTGTGGCGGCACATTTATAGGTGGTGAAATATTTATAGGGGATAGAGTTATAGAAGCAGGCAGAATGTATGAGCCTGCAGCAACAGGTCTTTCTCTTTCTCTTAAAAAAATAGGCTTTAATCCTGTCAGATTAAAAACAGATACTCCTGCAAGGCTTCATATTGACAGCTTAAATTTAAATGGTCTTGAAGAGTATGTAAGCGATGATGTAATGATTCCTTTTTCTGCAGAAACTGCATCTATAAATCTTCCTCAAATAAAATGCTACGGCACACAGACTAATGAAGAAACCCATAAGGTTATAAGAGAAGCAGCTGAAAAAAGCTTGTTTTATAACGGAGCAAGGGAAAGTAATGGCCCTAGATACTGTCCAAGTATGGAAGATAAGGTTCTTAAATTCCCAGAAAAAACTGGTCATAAACTTGTAATTGAGCCGGAAGGTTTAAAAACAAAAGAAGTACATATAAATGGTTTTTCATGTTCTATACCTGTAGAAGCACAGATAAAAGCATACAGAACAGTAAAGGGAATGGAAAACTGCCAGTTTATACGTCCAGCATATGCTATCCAGTATGATGCATACCAGCCAACAGGGCTTAATCACTCTTATGAAACTAAACTTATAAAAGGTTTATTTTTTGGTGGTCAGCTAAACGGCACTAGCGGTTATGAAGAAGCAGCAGTGCAGGGGTTTATGGCAGGGGTTAATGCAGTTCTTTCACTTGATAATAAAGAGCCATTTGTTTTAGGCAGGAATGAAAGTTATATTGGTGTTCTTACTGATGATTTAGTATTAAAAGGTATTACAGAGCCATATAGAATGTTTACTTCCCGCAGCGAATACAGGCTTTTAACTAGAGAAGATAATGCAGAAGAAAGGCTTATAGAGTATGGGTATAAATTAGGTCTTATCTCTAAAACAAGATATGAAAGATTTCAGCAGGATATGCAGGATATTAATAATGAAATAGAAAGGCTTAAAACAACACTGATTAAGAAAACACCAGAAAACGAAGAATATCTTGCAAAATTTGGAGTAAGTATAAGTCAGTCGTTTAAAGCAGAAGAGCTATTAAAAAGACCACAGTTAAGTTATGATGATATAATAAAATTAACTGGCGGTGGCTTAAGCGGCAGAAAAGCAAGACAGGTTGAAATTAAAATCAAGTATTCTGGCTATATAGAAAGTATGGAAGAAAATAATAAGGAAGATATAGAAAGCATAGTTATTCCAGATGATTTTTCTTATGACAATATTTCAGGATTAAGGTTAGAATATTCTGATAAGTTAAAAGAAATTAAACCTAAAACATTAGGGCAGGCTTTAAGAATACCAGGGCTTACAAAAACTGCAATCTCTGTTTTAGCAGTTGAAATTTATAAGCACAATAAAAACAGGAAATAATTTTTATCTTTCAGGCTGCTGGTAATGATAAGTTACCTGCAGCCTTTTTTATAAATCAAAGAAAGTAATGTTTCACGTGAAACATTAGGAATGCATTAAATATAAAAGCAAGATTAAAAGAAGATATTTAAATGTGTTTTAGATTTTATAATGCTTGAGAATGACTGCTATCATAAAAAAGGAAGAGAATAATAGATAGAATAATAAAAGTGCATTAATACAGCAAATAAAATTATAAATAAATTTTTACTAGTTTTAAAAAGTGATATTTATAAAAAAGACTGTATAAAAATAAGCAGAAAAAGTTTAATATAAATTTTATAAAATATTTATTGAAAGAATAAAGCTGGCTGTAATAATATATGTAATAAAAATCTGCTTAACCCCCATTTTTTTACAATAATACTAATAACTATATAATAATTGAAATAAAATATTTACTAGAATTAAAAATAGAGCTTAAAAATAAGTATATATTAATATGACATTATATCCGCTTTTAAAGAATGCACCCATGTTATTTCATTCTCTTTGCGACTTAATTTCTTATGAGCTGTTTTTTTGGAACGGTTAGCAAGCTGATTGTCTGAGCGATAGCGAGTTGCAGTTGCTGTGGAGAAAAAACAGCGAATGTTTAAGGAATTGGAGCATAAGAAATGAAATAACGAAAACTTGATTTATGAGATTTGCGGCGGTAAGATAGTTTAAAATATACTACAAATACATAAATAATAATTACTAAGTTTATTATAAATTAGTATTTTTAATTATAGTTTCAAAAAAATGGGAGTGAAGCAGTAATAAAAATAACTTTATAAAAAAAATAAAAGTGATAAAATGGAAAAAATAAGCAACTGGAAAGCATTTAAAATAATTTTCTTTTTTACTATGTCATTGATTATAATAACTGGTACATTATCTGCAGTTATTAGGACATATTTTGATACTGGTTTTAAATATATTTATTTAATACCTTTATTTTTAGTGCTGATGAATTTTGCATATATATGGCGTGGAAGGAGCCAGAGAAATAGTTTTATTTTTGCATTGATTACTGCATTAATAACAGCAGTTATTCTAAGAATAATATAAGGAAGAAATAATAAATGAATATAAAAAATTATTATCAAGGACTAATAATTATAGCATTACTTCCATTAATTATAGAGAGCGTATTGTTTGGAATTATTACAGCACCAAGTCAGTGGAGCAATATATTAGCAGAAAGTTTATTTATAGAGATAATACCTTTTTCTATAATTTATTTCTATGGATATAAAATAATAAAAGAAGATTTAAAAAGATTATATTTCATTCCTGCTTTTATAGTAATGGTTATTATGGATATAATATTTTCATTAAATATAACACAAAATTCTTTTTATTCTTTAGCATACAAAGAAAATGAATATATAAATTTTATACTTATACCATTTATGGAGTTTTTTTATTATATAAAAATAAAACTGTATATGACAGAATATTTTCATATAGGTATATATGCTGCATTAATATATATTATATTAAAAATTAAAAAACCAGTGAAACAGAAAACAGAAGAAAAAGATGATATGAAAGAAATAAGAACTTTAGAAGACTTATTTAAGTTGGATTTGTTTAAAAAAGAAAAAGCTGTATTTCAAGGCATTTTTTTAGGATTTATTCCTTTTGCTGCACAGATAATTATGAATATGATATATTAGTAAAGAAAATTAAATAAATTATAGCAGATATTAATAAAAGATGATATAATACAAGGCTGAAAATAAAATATAAAAAAAAGATACTAAGGAATATATGAATTTTGATAAAATATATGATGTAATAGTTGTAGGCGGTGGCCATGCAGGCTGTGAGGCGGCACTTGCTGCAAGCAGGATGGGTGCAAAAACTCTGCTTTTAACATCAACAATAGACAGTATTGCACAAATGAGCTGTAACCCTGCAATTGGCGGTCTTGCAAAAGGCAATCTTGTAAAAGATATAGATGCATTAGGTGGAGAGATAGCAAAAAATATTGATGATGCCTGCATCCAGTTCCAAATGCTTAACAGTAAAAAAGGGGCAGCAGCAAAAAGCTCAAGAGGTCAGGCTGATAAAAAGATATATGTTAGAAGAATGATAAATACTTTAATGAGCCAGAGCAGTTTAGAAGTTAAGCAGGGTGAAGTATCACAGATTTATATAAAAGATAATGAAATATGTGGCATAGGCAATATATGGGGCGAAGATTTTAAATGTAGGAAAGCCATAATATGCACAGGAACATTTTTAAACGGCAAAGTATTTATTGGGGAAACAAGTTTTCCTGCAGGCAGAACTTATGAAAAGCCGTCAATAGAGTTATCTAAATCATTAAAAGAAATCGGTTTTACTGCTGTAAGATTAAAGACAGGAACACCTGCAAGGATAGATATACGCACAATAGATTATTCTAAATTAGAAGTATATGAAATGGAAGGGGAGAAGATACCATTTTCTTTTGAAAATAAAAGCTTTAAACTTCCACAAATCAAATGTTATGCAACATACACTAATGAAGAAACCCATAAAATAGTAAAAGAAAATATCCATAGAAGTATATACTATAATTCTGCAGATAAGGGGATAGGTCCAAGATACTGTCCGAGTATGGAAGATAAGATTGCAAAATTTCCAGACAGAACAAGACATCAAATTATATTAGAAAGGGAAGGATACGACAGCAGAGAAGTATATCCTAACGGATTTTCTACATCACTGCCGGTTGATGCACAGCTTGCTGCATACAGAACTATTAAAGGGCTTGAAAACTGCCAGTTTATACGGCCAGCCTATGCTATAGAATATGAAGCATTTCAGCCTACAATATTATACCCAACTTACGAAACAAAAATAATAAAAGGCTTGTATTTTGCAGGGCAGATTAACGGCACAAGTGGATATGAAGAAGCAGCATGTCAAGGGCTTATGGCTGGTATTAATGCTGTATTATCACTTGATAAGAAAGAGCCATTTATCTTAGGAAGAAACGAAAGCTATATAGGTGTATTAACTGATGACTTAGTAACAAAAGGGGTAGATGAGCCTTATAGAATGTTTACTTCCCGCGGAGAATACAGGCTGCATTTAAGGGAAGATAATGCAGAATACAGGCTGCTGGAATACGGTTATAAGTTTGGATTAATTTCTAAAGAAAGATATGAAAGGTTTTTATCAGAAAAAGAAAGTGTATATAATGAAGTAGAAAGATTTAAAAAAGAAACAATAAGACTTAAAGAAAACAGAGAAAAACTTGAAAAATATAATATATCCTTAGACAGGGGCATATCCTGCTATGAATTTTTAAAAAGACCAGAAACAAATATAGATATGCTTTATGATATGGGTTTAACAACTATTACAGACAGGGCAGCAAAACAGGTTGAAACAATAATAAAATATTCAGGATATATAAGCCTGCAGGAAGAAGATATTAAAAAATATAAATCATTAGAAGATAAAAAAATACCAGATGATTTTGATTACAGCAATATTGCAGGTTTAAGGCGGGAGTATAGAGAAAAACTCAGCAGAATAAGACCAAAAACATTAGGACAGGCTTTAAGGATACCAGGAATGAGTATGTCTGCTGTATCAATATTAGAAATTGCAATAAATAAAGAGAAGAGAAATAATGGATAAATTAATAAAAACAACAGAAATAATAGAAAAAAAGCTTGAAAAGTTTTATGAATTACATTTAAACTGTCAAATAAACTTAACTGCTATAAAGGAAAAGGAAGAATTTTACTTGAAACATTATTATGATAGTATATACTACTTCCAGCAGTATGAATCACCGAAGGGCAGTTTAGCAGATATTGGAAGCGGCGGCGGTTTTCCAGGTATTGTACTTGGGATTTTTTATCCAGAATTAAAAATTACTCTTATAGAGAGTATAGGCAAAAAATGCAGATTTTTAGAAGAGTCAGCAAAAGCGTTAGAGCTTAAAAATATTGAAGTATTAAATACACGGGTAGAAAACATAAAAGATAGAAGTTTTGATATTATTACAGCAAGGGGAGTATCCACTGTAAAAGAGCTTTTAAAAAACTCTTTTCAAATATCAAAACAAAACACTAAGTGGGTAATGTATAAAGGTGAAAGGCTTGATGAAGAACTAAAAGAAGCATTACCTGTAATAGAAAAGCGAGGTTTAAATGTTGAAAAAATTAGGATTGAATCACCGATTACACGGACTTACTGTATTATTAGCCGTTAGTGCTGTAATAATATTAAACGGCTGTGCCTTAAAAGGCCAGCAGAGCAAAACATTTTATCCAGAATATTATGCTGCAAGACAGCTGCAAAATCAGGATATTGTAAAACTTAGAGAGTTAACTGTTCATCCTGATTTATTTATTGCTGATTCTGCTACACTTCTTTTAGGCTCATACTACCTTTACTATGGTGATGAAAACTACGGCAGGCTGCTTATTGATAAAAGCTACAACTCAAAAAACCTTGATGAAGAAATGACTATTTTTGGTCAGCTTTGGAAAATGGAATCCTTAATCAGAGAGGGAGAAAAAGGTGCAGCCATTAATATGGCAAATAATGTTAGAGAAATGAGAAGAACACCTGTATATATGC
The DNA here is from genome assembly GCA_944326705.1 of uncultured Mucispirillum sp. GTDB lineage: Bacteria > Chrysiogenota > Deferribacteres > Deferribacterales > Mucispirillaceae > Mucispirillum. The sequence continues at coordinate 6,721 of CALVEY010000009.1, read as the reverse complement.
GAGTAATGCAGATATACTGCAACCAGCTTGGTGTGCTTGTAACAAATGATGCAGAAATAAATACATGTATTGATATTGCAATAGACGGAAAAGAAAAATTTAAAGAGATAGCAGCAGAAACAATAGAAGAACAGCCTCTTCCTATTATGACAGATAACATGACTTATGAAGAATATCTGCAGGCAATAGGTATTGGCGGTGCTGTTGAAAATATGGATACTGTATCATCAGAAGCAGATATAATAGAAGAAATAAATATAAAACCAGATGCTAAAATCAATTTAGCAGGCGGCGATATTTTTGATGATGTGGCAGCAGGTATGATATATGGTATGGGTAAATATAACAATAACTATCAACTTGAACCTGTATCAGACTTTGCAGCAGATGAAGAAAGTAAAACAGATATGCTTTTAAGATTAAATAATTATGATTTATTTATAGGTGGTCATAAAACAAATCTTGGTGTTGACTGGCTGCAGTTAAGTGAAATTGCAGGCGAATTAAGATTAGTAAAAAATAAATCAAAAGCAGTAATTATCACATCAGACTTACATGAAACTCATGGCAGGATAATTGCTGATACATTTCAAAGTGCAGGCAAAGAGGCTTTTGTTGTAAAAACATCTGGCAGATATCAGGTAGAGTTGCAGAATATATTACAGGAAGATAAAGATAAATCTTATGTAATAATCATCATGGCAGATGAAAAAGAAATACTTGATATTATACCTATTGCAAAATACTGGCAGGTAAACAGCACAATACAAGATGTGCTTGTAATGACAAGCTATATTCCAGAATATGATATTGCAGCTGACCAGCGTTCATATTTTAAAGGAGTATATCTTTTAACTTCTGCATTTTTAGCAGGTAACGAAGAATATCTTAGAATATCAAATGACTATAAAGGTTTTTATGGTATTCCAATGAGCGGCAAAAGTGCGTTAGGTTACGATATTATTACATATATTAATAAAATAGTTAATAAAGATGAAGCAGGACAATATATTACAAATATAGATGATGTAATAAATGGATATGCAGTTAGAACTCCAGTTCTTTTATATGCAGATGGCTATAAACTGGTAGAAAAAGGCAGATTTAAGCCAAAAATAGAAGAAGGGACAGAATCGCTTCCAAAATAAAAGGGTTAATAGTAAATGAAGAAAAGTAAATTAAGTATTATACTAGCAGGAGCATTGATAATAACAGGCTGTGCAGGAGCAGGAAATCAGCAGGTAAAAGAAACTATAAGGGAGGCTGGTAAAATAGCAAAAGAAAGCTCAGATTATTATGAAATATTTACAGCTATTGATGACAGCACACTTCCGCTGCCTGATTTAAGCATATATTCATCATATTCTAATGATGATATAGAGGAAAACTCGCCATATTATGAAGAGTTTAAAGAGTTTAATGTGCCTATGGCTATGACTGGCAGGGTAAATGCCTATATTAAATACTATACAGAAAGAGTTCCATCAACTACTCAAAGCTGGCTTAACCGCTCTAATAAATATATGTATCTTGTAAAAGATATATTTTTACAAGAAGGGCTGCCAAGTGATTTAGTAGTGCTTGCTTTTACAGAAAGCGGATATAATACTCATGCTGTCAGCCATGCAGGCGCAACTGGTATGTGGCAGTTTATGCAGGGCACAGGTAAAATGTATGGTATGGAGCAGAATTTCTGGGTAGATGAAAGAAGAGATTTTGAAAAAGCAACAAGAGCTGCTGCAAAATACTTAAAATCACTATATGAAAGATTTGGTGACTGGTATCTTGCACTTGCTGCATATAATGCAGGTCCTGGCAGAATGGCAAGAGCTATACAAAAACATGACACAAATGACTTTTTTAAAATATCAAGCAGAAATACATTAAAACTTGAAACAAGAGATTATGTACCGAAATATTTAGCACAGCTTATTATTTATAAAAACTATTTAAAATACGGATTTACACCGCCTACAGATATGCCGCTTTTATTTTCTACAGTAGAAGCACCAGCATCAACTAATATTTACTGGCTGGCAAATGAACTTGGCGTAAGTTATGATTTAATGCGGGATTTAAACCCAGCCTTAAAGCTGCCAATAACTCCACCATCAGCATATAAAATAAGAGTGCCTTATTTAAGAGATAGTGAAGCAAAACAGATACTTGCGCAGGCTGGAGCAGAAGAAAGGGCAAGGTATAAAATATATGAAGGCAGACGCGGTGAAAGTGTTGCTGAAATTGCTCAAAAGTTTGATGTAACAAAAGAAGATATCTTAAGAGTAAACGGTATAAAAAGAGAAAGTCTTTTAACTGCAAGAAAAGTATTTATACCTATAAAAGAATACAGCAATATAAAAATAGACAGTATGTTTGCTCAAGTATTAGAAAAGATAGACCCAAAATATTACAAAGTTAAAAAAGGGGATACTTTTATAGGCATAGCACACAACCACAATATGCGTATGAAAGATTTGCAGAAGTTAAATCCTAATATAAGACCAAGCAGAATATATCCTGGGCAGTATATTATGGTAACAAAAGATGGCTATACTAATGTTAGTATTGCTGCAAAAAAATCATCACGTCAGGTTGCAAATATTAAATACAGAGTTAAAAGCGGTGATTCTTTATGGAGTATTGCTAAAAAATTTAATACATCAGTTGCAAGCATTAAAAGCATAAATAAGCTGACATCATCTAATATTTATGCAGGAAGAGTGCTGACTATTAAGAAAAATGTAAGGTAAGAAAAATATGAAAAAATTTCTTATATTATTTATGATATTTGCAGTGAACTGTTATGCAGAAACAAAAGTAATTGACTGCACAAAAAATACTATGGTTGAATTTGGTATATCTAAAGAATATATAAATAAAATAAAGCAGGAGCAGGGTGAAGATGCCTTTTATGTAATTGCTGATGACCAAAATAATTATTCATTTCAAGCTCAAAACTATGCAGAAGAAAATAATATAGAAATGGAATTTATAAATTTTGATGAAATAGATACAGTAATCTTTAAAGCAGGTAAAAAAGAGTATAAAGTACCTGTCAAAGATAATGACTGGACAATGTGGTTTTGCAGTAAAAATAAAAAGCCTGAAAAATCAGCTATCATTGATACAATCGATAAAGCAAAGGAATATTTTAAATAAATATTTTTTTACTTTTTAATTAGCTTATCTGCAAAGATAGAGTTAATATTTACTGTCATATTATCTTTTGTAAAATGGTATAACATATCAGTATTATTATCGCCGTCAGTAGATATTTCCATTATGGAATTAAAGAAAATATTATTTTTTTCATAAATAAATGAGTAATAAAAAACAGAAAGTGGCATATATCTTTTATAAGCCTTAATAGTTACAATATTATTTGCGATAGTAACTACTGGGTCATAAATATCTAATATATTAGAGCCGATGCATTGAAGATATTTTTTATTATCTTTCCAAAAGGATATAAAATACTGGCTTGTGCCTCTTGTTGCCCCGTCATATTCTGAATAATAAAATGAAATCATTTTAAAATTTTCACCTGAAAGGGTTATATCATCAATTTTAATATGTGTATCTTTAGGAAATTTAGGATTAAGTTTTCTTTGCAGATATTCTATGGCGCTTTGGCTGTCTAATGCTTTATACTCATCAATAATAACAGGATTTAAAACATTTTGAGCAGATACATTAAAAGCAAAAAGTGTAAAGAATAAAGCTAATATGTATTTCATAGATTAACCTGTAATTTTCTGATTACGGCTAAGCATATCATTAACATGATAGCGCACTTCTTCTACACCAATATCAAGCATACATTTAAAATGTTTTTTATAACAGTAGCTGCTGCCGTGAATATGGCATGGTCTGCATTTTAAGCCTACATATTCTATAACTTTTGTATTTTTAAAAGGTGGATAAAAACCAAGTTCTTTTGTAGTAGGTCCAAATATTGCAATAGTTGGTATATTCAAAGCTGCTGCAATATGCATAGGTCCAGAATCTGTTGTAATAAATATATCAGCATGAGCAATAAACTCAATTAGTGCAGAAAGGGAAACTTTACCTGTTTTATCATCAGCTGATGCAGGCACATTAATTTCGCCGTTACCAATATATGTAACATTTAAGCCGTCATCAGAAAGTATACTTCCAAGCTCTGCAAAAAAAGGCCATTCTTTTGTGGATTTTGAAGCAAAAGGGTGTATAACTGCATTGTTAAATGATTTTTTTTCAATATTAGGAAAAGGCAGGTATGGTCTTAACATTTCAATATCAGGCATATTAAGTTTAAAAGCTTTCATAAAAGGTTTAAAATACTTAATAACAGTATGTTCCTGAAGCCTAGAGCGGCAAAGTCTGTGTTTAACATAGAGCCTTCTAGCAAGCGAATGTTTATTATATACATAGCTTTTACATGAAGAAATAAGGCGGACAAAAGAAGAGCGTATATTATCATGCAGGTCAAAAACAATATCATAGTTAGGCATAGTAGATACTGTTTCATTTAAATCAACTAAAGAGTCGCCTTTTTTTATAGTATAAATATTCCTGATATATGGATAATCCTGTAAAACTCCTGCAAAGTGGGAGTAGGTCAGCAAATCTATTGCAATATCTTCTGATAGATTTTCTTTAACATATTTTAATACGCCTGTAAGCAGCACAATATCCCCAAGTGAGCTGAATCTGACAACTAAAATTTCCTTCATACATCAGCCCTGCTGCAAAATAGAAAGAGCAGCAATTAAAACTCTTTCAGGCTCAATATCTTTCATACATTTAAAATGACCTTTTGGGCATGTATGACCGCCATGTTTTCCACATGGTCTGCAGTTTAAATCATTATTTTCAACTACAATACTTTTGTCATCGTATGGAAAAAAGCCTAATGACTTAACAGTAGGTCCAAATACTGCAACTACTGGAGTGCCACCAGCAATAGCTATATGCATTGCTCCGCTGTCATTAGATAAAAGTAAATCAACTGCAGAAAGTATAGCCGGCAGTTCTTTTAATGATGTTTTATATGCAAAATCAAAATAAGGATATTTAAAAAGATTAGCAAATTCATCAAGGCTGTCTTTATCATCTTTGCCGCCAAATAATGCTATTGCATAACCTTTATTATATAAATCTTCTGCTACTTTTACAAAATATTCAACAGGGTATCTTTTAGTAGGCCACACACTGCCTGGGGCAATACCAACTATCTTTTTTTCAGGTGCAGAGGCTGCAAAATAAGAAAGAGTATTTTCTTTTAAATGTTCATCTATATAGGTGGTCAGTGGTCCGCCTATTTTTTTAGCTTCATCAAGTGAAAAATCATCACATAATGCACTTAAAATCATAAGATTTCTTTCTACTTCACAAAGTTCCTGCTTTTTCTCTACTCGTTTATTAAAAAGATAGCTCATAACTGCAGAAGAAAAGCCTACAATATAAGTATTTTTCACCATAGAAAATAAAGTAGTTGAGCGAAGTGATAAGTGCAAATCTATAATTAAATCAAACTGATAGTTAGATATAATTTTTACAAACCTTAAAAGCCCAGAAAACCCTTTTTGAGTATTTCTTTTATCAAAAATAATAACTTCATCAATAAATGGTATATTATAAAAAAGGTCAGCATGCTCAGGCCGTACGCAGAAAGAGATTCTTGCTTTAGGATAAAGCACATGCAGAGCTCTTATTAATGGTGTAGTAATTATAGTATCCCCTAAATAAGCAGGATTAAATACAAGTATATTTTTAAATTGGTTGTTTGCTTTCATAATTATATTGATACACACTTTTTTCTGATAATTCAAGTAGATTGATATGTTTTAGCATAAAATTTGTAATATTTGATGTAAAACTTATATATTTTTCATTTTCAGGGTTTAAAAGCCCCATATAAAAGCACTGCAAAGTAAGCCTTTTATCATTTGTTTTTTTGTTATAAAGAAAGTCTTGATAAAGGGGAGCTTTTAATGCTTTAAGATGCACTCTGATTTGGTGAGTTCTGCCAGTTTTAGGCTCAGCAAGCACTAATGCACCTTTATTACTTGATGAAAGGTTATAAAAGGAAGTTACAGCATTTTTACCGCTTTTAAAGTTAATGGCATATTTTCCATGGTTTGATTTAGCAAGTGGAAGCATTAGAGACTGTGGAAATATTTTATTTTCAGTAACAGCAATATAATATTTTATAATGGCAGATTTTTCAAACTGCATAGAAATATGTCTGTGGGCAGATTTATTTCTTGCAAATATCATTAAGCCGCCAGTGCCTGCATCAAGTCGGTGAGTAACATATACTTCACCATAATCCTGCCTTAAAATATCTATTAATGGAGTAACACTATTCTGCCTGTCAGGAATAACATATACACCATGATTTTTCTGCACTGCTAATATATTTTTATCTTTATATATTTCAATATAGCTGTATTCATTCATAGTGGAGTTATAATAAAAGAGCATAAATGTGTCAATAAATATTAATTTAAAATATTATTCAAATAATTTATGGCACAAAATTTGCTAGTTAACACATATTAAATATAAATTAGGAAAAATCTTCCACTGTATATAAGGAGGGAGTAATGGAAATTAGTAGCAATTATACCAGCATACAAGTTTTATTAAGTAATAATAAATCTAACATTTTATCCACTTCAGAAGTATCTAAAAATTACCAAACAGAAATGGATAAGTTAGATTTATCGCCACAATC
>CALVEY010000008.1 GCA_944326705.1 uncultured Mucispirillum sp. | reverse complement strand
GAAAGGGGCAGCAATGAAAATAATAATAAACTTATTAGAAAATTTATTAAAAAGAAAGCTGATATAAAAAATTTTTCAGTTGCTTATATTAAAAAAATACAAGACTGGATTAATAATTATCCTAGAAAATTATTTAATTATAAATCGGCTAAGGATATTTTTTATGAGAATTTGAACGACTGCTTAAAATGTTGCAATCGTTTTTAGAATTTACTTTACTGCACATTTTATACAAAAATATCTTGCTTATTATTAGATAATTAACTATCCTATAAATATATTTATATGAGGTTATATATGGATAGACAACATTATTACGCATTAAGTTTTGTAAATACTGATTCAAAAGGTATTGTAGCAGATACAACAAAAGTTCTTTTTGATAACGGATTTAATCTAGCTGATTCAAGCTCCACATTATTACAGGGCGTTTTTTCTATGATATTTATAGTTACAAACGATAAAGACTATAAAGAACAGGAAATAAAAGATATGTTTAAAAATGTCCGCTCACATATGGAAGTTTTTAAATTTGACAAAAAGCCAGAAAAAAATGATAACGGCAGTCACTATTCTATATCTGTATATGGTGCAGATAAAGCAGGAATAGTTCATGCTATTACTGATGAGATAGCAAAAAACAACTTAAATATTATAGATTTGCAGACAAAAATCACAGGGGGCAGCCCAAAAGTATATATTATGATACTGGAAGTTGTGTCTGATAATGAAAATAATGAAAATATCTGGCAGGAAGCTTTAAAGAAAACTGCAAAAGAAATTAACACTCAAATAAATATAAAAAAAATTGAGTTTTATGAGCTTTAATCATGGCAGTAAGAGAAGTTTTAAAATACCCAAACGATATATTAAAGCAGGATGCTGCTGATGTTACAGAATTAACAGAAGAAGTTAAACAGATTATACAGGATTTAAAAGATACTATGCTTGATGCCGGCCATTCTACTGGGATTGCAGCCCCACAAATAGGCCAGCTTAAAAGAATAATCACAATAGATGCATCTCTTAATAAAAAATGCAAAGAAAACCATGGCTTTATGGTAATGATTAATCCAGAAATTATTGAGCACAGCGGCACAGTTACATCACGAGAAGGCTGCATGAGTGTTCCAGATTTTACAGGAAATGTTACACGAGCAGAAAGAATAGTTGTAAGCTATTTTGATGAAAATATGCAGCAGAATGTTCTTGAAACAAGCGGGTTTGAAGCTATCCTTATTCAGCATGAAACAGACCACCTTAATGGTATGCTTTTTATAGACAGAGTTATTTCAAAAAGGACAGACCTATTTAGAAGAAAAAAATACTAGGGGGCATTATGAAAGTTGTTATCACTTCCAAATTACCAAATATTATTAATAATTACTTAGAAGATATACGCATTGATGCAAACAGTATAGATGAGCCCCTTCCACCTATAAGGCTTAGACAGATGATGAGCGATACTGATGCATTAATATGCACATCAAGTGATATTATTGACAGACCACTTATGGAAGCAGCCCCAAAACTAAAAGTGATAGCAAATTTTGATGCAGGAAGTGATAATATAGATGTAGATTATGCCACCCACAGAGGGATAACAGTCTGCACTACAAAGCATATATTAACCCAAAGCACAGCAGAGCTTGGGTTTGCATTAATGATGAGTGCAGCACGCCATATACCAGAAGCAGACAGATATGCTAGAAACGGCAGATTTTCAGGCAACACTAACCACAGCTTAATGACAGGTCTTGATTTTTATAAAAAAACATTAGGTATATTTGGTATGGGTAATATTGGCCAGGCTGTTGCAAAAATAGCTACAGGCTTTTCTATGGATATAATATACCATAACAGACACAGAGATAAACAGGCTGAATTAATTTTTGGTGCAACTTATGCTACATTTGATGAGCTTTTAGAATGGTCTGATTTTCTGATTATTACTGCACCTTTAACACTAGAAACAAGGCATATTTTTTCATTAAAAGAATTTAAAAAAATGAAAAAAACTGCTGTTTTAGTAAATATTGGCAGAGGCCCTATTATAAGAGAAAGCGATTTAGCTGCTGCCCTTTCTGAAAAGATAATATATGCAGCAGGGCTTGATGTATATGAATTTGAGCCAGAAATAAATGAAGATTTAAAAAAGCTTGATAATGTAGTGCTTTCCCCACACTTAGGCAGCTCTACTCAAGCCACAAAGGAAAATATGGCAGTAAGCTGTGCAGAATCAGTTGTAAGTGTATTAAAAGGCGGTATAACACCAGATACTGCAATAAACAAGCCTGTAATTATATAGATTGATATTTTTTAAGACTGCGGTTTAAATATTCTGAAGAAATAAATATTATTACCGCCCCAAAAAGTATATAAAAAGGCAGCAGATTAAAAGAAAATTTATCAGCAAGCATACCAAAAATTAATGGCGCTATTGCTCCCCCTGTATAAGATACTGACATTTGCAGCCCCATAACTGTAAGAGATGCTTTTTCTCCAAACCGTTTTGGTGTTTCATGAAGCATAGCAGGATAAACTGGCGATGAACCAATACCTATAATAAATGCCCCTGCAACTGATAAATACTTATCGCCAAATATCATAAGAATACAGCCTGCAATAATGGCAGTTTCCCCTGCTCTTATAATTTTATAGTTTTCAAAGTTATTTGAAAAAAGACCAGTTATTATTCTACCCGCAGTAATTGAGCCGTAAAACAATGCAGTGATTAATGCTGCATAATATTTAGATATTCCTAAGCCGTAAACGAAATAACTGCTTATCCAAAGCCCTGTTGTAAGCTCTATATAGCTGAAAAATAAAAATGTAGTTAAGGCAGATTTTACAAGGGGTATTTTTAAGGCTTCTTTATTTGATATATATACTTTTTCTTCACTGGTGTTATTTTTATTTATCCATATTTTCCTTGATAAAAATACTGTTAAAGCTATAAAGCATAAAATAAAGACAGTAAAAATATAACCTGCTCTCCAGCCGTAATCTGATTTTATAAAAAAGCTCATTGTAAACGGACCTAAAAAAGCCCCTACTCCCCAAAAGCCGTGGAGAAAGTTCATAATATTTGATTTAAAGTTATTAGCCACATATCCATTAAGTGCTGCATCAACACTTCCTGCCCCAAGCCCTAACGGAATAGCTGCTGCAAAAAGGAAAAATACATTATAAGAAAATGCAAATATGATTAAAGCAATAGAAGTTAATAGAATACTAAAAAAAGTAACCATTTGAGTAGAATATTTATAAACAAGTTTAGAGCTGAAAAGGCTTGAAATAACTGTGCCTGCCTGCACAATTAAAGTGATAATACCTGCACTGTATACTGGTGCATTAATATCTTTTTGTATTACTGGCCATATACTGCCTAATATGGTATCTGGAAGCCCAAGACCTATAAAAGATAAAAAGATTACAGAAAGAAGAACTGCCATATATACTCTTTTTAAAAATTTACTGCCCTTTTAAAAAAGGCAGTAAGATTTATATAAAAATTAAAATATTTTTTCTGGAACAATTGAGCGGGAATTAGCTGAGCGGGCTCTAAGCTCCACTTCTTCTTTAGAAATAATCTGCTCAGACTGTATTGTGCCGTCTTCATTATATACAGTAAATTTAAATTTATCTACTTTTGAATCAGCAATAGAGAAAGCAAGCATTAGTAATACTGTTATCGCAAAAGCAATATACCAGTATTTCATATATTCACCGCCAAAATATTTAGAAAACTTTTTAAATTTTTCTCCCATTATATTCTCCAACTAAATACTGTGTTTTTTAATATTTTCAAGAAGCTTTGGAAAATCATCAAGACTAACCATATTAGCTCCGTCAGATAGTGCTTTTGCAGGCTCTGGGTGAGTTTCTGCAAAAAAGCCGCGAATACCGCAGGCACTTGATGCTGCTGCAAGGTATGGAGCATATTCAGGATTGCCGCCGCTTTTACCTTCTAATGCACCAGGCTTTTGTGTAGAGTGAGTTAAATCCATAATCACAGGCACATTAAACTTCTGCATATCTATAAGGTTGCGAAAATCTACCACAAGATTGCCATAGCCAAACATAGTGCCCCTTTCTGTAAGCATTACCTGTTTATTATCTGCTGCATACACTTTTTCAAGTGGGTATTTCATATCTAAGCCGCTTAAAAACTGAGCTTTTTTAATATTTACTATTTTTTTAGTTGCTGCAGCTGCTAATAATAAATCAGTCTGCCTGCATAGAAACGCAGGGATTTGTATTATATCACAAACTTTTCCCGCTGGCTCTGCCTGATAACTTTCATGAATATCTGTAACTATCGGCACATTAAATTTATCTTTAACAGCCTGCAAGATTTCTAAACCTTTTTCAAGCCCTGTTCCGCGAAAGCTTGAAGCAGATGTTCTATTTGCTTTATCAAAAGATGCTTTAAAAATATATGTAAAGCCGTATTTTTCTGATATTTCTTTTGCACGCTCTGCAATTTCAAAACAAATATCTTTGCTTTCTATAACACATGGACCTGCCATAATAAATAAGTTGTTTTTTAATGTTTCATATAATGTCATAACTTTTCCTATTTTAATGATATAAAATTTTCATACAGTTTGCCGTCAATTACAGCCTTAACTGTGATTTTAGAAATATTTTCTTCTTTTAATGAGCCTTTATATAGATGTAAATCAAATATCTCATCATCTGATTTTAAAGGTATATTAATTGAAGAATCATCTTCGTTTAAAATGCCGCCATTTTGAAGAACAGCAATAGCAGGATAAATATCATCTATTACAGTATTCCATACACGCCTTGTATCAGCATCTGCAATAATTTCAATCTGCTCTAAATTCCTGCCGCGGGCAGAAACGCTTAATGAAAGCACTATATCCTGATTACCATCTTTTTCAATATAGCCTTTATTGGCAACCATATCAGCACCTTCAAAATCTTTAAGTGCAATATTTAAAACTTTGCGCGGCTTATAAGATGCAGCATCTCCGTAATAGCTTAAATCTATGCGGATAGTGTTGCCGTTAAATATAATATAGTCTTTTTCATCGCCTATTAATCCTATAAAATAGCCCTGCTCATTTGGCTGGCGTATCTGGCTTGAAATATCAAGACTTATTTCATTTTTATCTTCTTTTGTAACTGTTTTAAGGGGAGCTACTCTCTGCATAGATACATGGCCGCTTTTATCTACTATTCTTCTAAAAAGCACAATCTCAGCCTTATTTTTAATATTTAACCCAAGCACATTCAGCTTTAAATATGCTTCTTTAAAATAAAGCATATCTTTACCTATAAAATCATTTGTTTTAAGCTCAAGATAGCTTTTATTAGCAGTGCCTGCATTAAGGGGCATATTGTTTTGGCTGCTGTATTTCTGCACACCATTTTGCAGCACAGAAAGATTTAATGTTACACCTGTATCTCTAATATAAGGGCTTTCTGTAATTACAGTAAATTTATTTTTATCTATTGTAAAATCACCACTGCCAACACCTATTGCTTTACCCTGCACTATATAGTCAGATACAAGGCTGCCTTTAAAGATTTTACGGCAGTTTAAAGCAGAGCCTGGCTCTGTGCAGTCTGTATCTATTGTAACATTATCGCCTCTTACATAGCCTGTCACAGGAAATCTTTTATTAAGATTTGTATCTATAAGATAGCCTGATACTCTGTTATTTTTAACAAGAATATTAAGTAACCCACTGAATACTTCTTTATCTTTATTTTTAACTTCAATAGGATAAAAACCAGTTGATAATGCTAGCCTTTCCCCTTGAATAGGAAACGGCAGCATAATAGTCTTAACCATAGAAATAGATTTCCCTTTGCCAGAAGATACATTAATGCTGAACTTGCCTGATTTATCTGTTACTGTAGTCTGGTTTGTTTCAACTGCTGTAATATTAGCATTAGGAACAGGCTTGTTATTAGCATCAAGCACTATACCGCTTATTAAAACTGATGCTATTTTATCCCCTGTAAAAGAAAGACTGTCCATATATAAAGCTGTGCCAGTTTCCACTTTTAAGTTTATCCTGTTTACAGCATAATTTATGCCTTTTGTTTTAAGATATTTATAAATATTGCTTTCAATAGCTCCAGACATATCCATTTGAGCAAAGCCGTCATCAGAATAAACCTGTATCACAAAATTTCTAAAAATATAAGTAACATAGAAATTAGCCTGCTGACTTTTGCCCTGTTTTTTCTGTAAAGGCAGTGCAACCATTATACCCTGCTCACCAAAAGGAACAGGTGCAACCTGTTTACGCTTTGCATGCTTTTTAGAAATATCTGCAAGCTCTTTATAATTTTTTAAAGCTTCCGCAAAATTGTCACATTCAAATATACGGGCAGAAACAACATAAGTATTTTCACGCTCAATATCTAATATTTTTTCTTTTTTAGTAGAATAATAAGCATAAGTATTTTCATAAACAGTGCATCTGTCCCGTTTTTCTGTCTGCACACCTGTTACAATCCACGAAGAAGAGCCTCCTTTCATCCCAGAGGCTTTAGGAAAAATATCTGCTACAGTTTTTACTTCTTCAGCAAAACATGTAAAAAATGAATAAAAAATAAATATTGTAATAAGTAATGTTTTTCTCATAATATTTCTTTTATCATATTTTTATTTAAATTTAAATAATTTTTTATTTAACTTTTAAGTATTTATATGTTATAAAAATTTAAATTTGTTTAAACTGGAGAAAGTATGCTTGCAAAACGCATTATCCCATGTCTTGATATAAAAGACGGCAGAGTGGTAAAAGGAGTAAATTTCGTTAATATTAGAGATGCAGGCGACCCTGTGGAAGCTGCAATAGAGTATGAAAAACAGGGCGCAGATGAAATAGCATTCTTAGATATTACAGCAACCCACGAAAAAAGAAACATTATGATTAATGTTATAGAAAAAGCAGCAGAAAATGTGTTTATGCCTATAACTGTTGGCGGCGGTATTAGAACTATTGAAGATATACGCAGCCTTTTTGCAGCAGGAGCTGATAAAGTATCTATAAACTCGGAAGCTGTTAAAAACCCTGATTTTATAAAAGAAGCTGCTAATAAATTCGGCTCACAGGCAGTTATTGCTGCAATAGATGCAAAATCAAGAGAAGACGGCTCTTGGGAAGTAGTTATTGCTGGCGGCAGAAAAAGAACTGGACTTGACGCTGTAGCCTGGGCAAAAACTATGGAAAATTTTGGTGCTGGAGAAATACTGCTTACAAGTATGGATAAAGACGGAATGAAAACTGGATACGATATAGAGCTTACAAAAGCAGTAAGTCAGGCTGTAACTATACCAGTGATAGCTTCAGGAGGCGTTGGCACTATGGAGCATTTTTATGAAGGCTTTAAATACGGTCTTGCAGATGCTGCCCTTGCTGCAAGTGTATTTCATTTTCAAGAAATGACTATATTAGAAGTAAAAGAGTATTTAAAAAATAAAAATATACCTGTTAGATTATAGAGGATAATATGGAAAATATACTGCTTATATTAAATGAAACTATTAAAGAAAGACAGCAAAACCCAAGCCCTGCTTCTTATACTACCACATTACTTGAAGGGGGCGCTAATAAAATCATAAAAAAACTTGGTGAAGAAAATGCAGAATTTATTAAAGCATTTTTAACTGAGCCGCCTTATGAAACAGCAGCAGAAGCAGCCGACTATATATATCACTTAATGGTTGCACTTTGCTTTAAAGGTATAGATTTTACAGAAGTTTTAAAAGAACTTGAAAAAAGGCACGCACCAAAAGGAGATAAATAATGAGCGAAAAACCATGGGCTGGCAGATTTAACCTGCCTACAGATAAATTTGTTGAAGAATTTAACGCATCAATCTATTTTGATAAAAGATTATATAAATTTGATATTAAAGGCAGTATTGCACATGCCACAATGCTAAGCCGTCAGGGAATAATTGCAGAAAGTGAAGCAAGAGCAATAGTTGCTGGTCTTGAACAGGTGCTTGATGAAATAGAAAAAGGCGAATTTCATTTTGATATAGGCGATGAAGATATCCATATGGCAGTTGAAAAAAGACTTACTGAAATAGTTGGCCCTGTTGGAGGTAAACTGCACACTGCCCGCAGCAGAAATGACCAGGTGGCTGTTGATATAAGAATGTATATTATGTATGAAGCTGAAACTGTAAAAGCATACCTTATTAATCTTATAAGAGTGCTTGTAGATAAAGCTATTAACCATATAGGTGTTGTTATGCCTGGGTTTACTCACCTGCAGACTGGGCAGCCTATTTTATTTTCCCATTATTTAATGGCTTATTTTCAGATGTTTAAAAGGGATTTTCAGCGTATTAATGATTTAATGATTAGAGCAAACTACTGCCCATTAGGTGCTGGAGCTCTTGCTGGGACTACTTTCCCAATAGATAGAAACTACACTGCAAATACTCTCGGCTTTTACGGCCCTACTGAAAACAGTATAGATTCTGTATCTGATAGAGATTTTGTTATAGAGTTTTTATCTGCAGCAAGTATTACTATGATGCACTTATCAAGATTTTCTGAAGAAATAATACTTTTTTCTAACCCTGATGTTAATTTTATCACATTAACTGATGACTACTGCACAGGCTCATCTATTATGCCGCAGAAAAAAAATCCTGATATTCCAGAGCTTATCCGTGGTAAAACTGGCAGAGTATACGGCTCTCTTGTTACAATGCTTACTATTATGAAAGGTCTGCCTCTTGCATACAATAAAGATATGCAGGAAGATAAAGAGCCCCTTTTTGATGCAGTTGATACTTTACTTGCTTCCCTTAAAGTATTTGCTCCAATGATAGAAAAAATGAATGTAAATGTTGATAAAATGCGTCAGTCAGCAGGCAAAGGATATTCTACAGCTACAGATTTAGCAGATTATCTTGTTCGCAAAGGTATCCCTTTTAGAGAAGCTCACCATATAGTTGGTAAAACTGTTGCTTATTCTATTGATAATAATAAAAATTTAGAAGATTTATCTATTAATGAAATGCAGATGTTTTCTAAATTTATAGAAAATGATGTTTATAACTATATTACTCTTGATGCTTCTGTAAACAGCAGAAACTCTTACGGCGGCACATCAGCAGAATCAGTTATGACACAAGTTAAACTTGCTAAGAGTTTTTTAGATGACAATTTATAAGTATACTGCTCTAATAATTACAGTATTTATGGTTTATGCCTGCGGGTTAAAATCTGACCCTGTGCCAAAAGGCTCACTGGATATTCCATACCCTACAGCTATTGACTATGCAATAAACAGCGAAGGTGTAGCTATATATAATGGCAGTGATAACTATACATTATTTGTTGAAAAGGCTGATGAAAGTATAGGATTTTTTAATTTGGCAGGTTTTAAGCGTGTAGCATTAATCAATCCTAAGCAGACATATGTAGATACTGATGTGGTAAATAATAGAATATATAAATACAGGTTTCGCCATTATTACGGCAAAGTAAAAACTTATTCTCCTGCATTAATGAAAACTATTAAATACTACAGCCCAATAAAACATTCTATCATTAATATTACTTATGAAAGAAACAGCAGAATATGTGTTTATCCTGGACTTAATGATGTGGTAGCAAATACTATTGTTACTATAAACGGCACAAAAATGGGCGAAGCTAAAAATGGTATAAAAACCTGCTTTGATGAGCTGCCTGTTAACTCTGCAACACTTTCTGTTATGGCTATACCTTACGATTATGATAATAATACAGGTATACCATACAGGCAGGACTTTAAAAGAGATACAAGCAGATTAAACCTGCCGCCACAGAATATTGTAGTCCGCCGTAACGGTAATGATATTGTATTAACATGGGATAAAGAAAAAAATAACCCAAAATATAATGTATATATTACAACTAACGGAAAAGACAGGTTTATACAGCAGGTAGATGTGGAACTATTTAGATACAGCGCAAAAGATGATAAATGTGTTGACTTTAAACTTACAACAATAAGAAATAAAAAAGAATCTAAAAAAATATCTGTATCTGCATGTAAATAGAGCCTGTGAAAAATAAACCTGCTGCTTCACCCACATTTTTTTATTAAAAAATGCTATAACCACTTTATAATATATATAAAAATAGAAATAATTGTAATAACTGTCATTCAGAGCCTACAATAGTAGGCGAAGAATCTATTTAAACTTTTATTTTTAAATACTTTCCAGCTACGCATTTCTATTTCCTCCTTATCCAGTCGGGAAATGCTTGCGTCGCAAAAAATGCTCCCATGCACCTATATAGACTCTTCGCTTCGCTCTGAGTGACATAAGGTGTTGTAAAAAAAATGGGATACCACTAGTATATAATATAACCATTGACAGAAAAATTATTTTTCAATACTATAGTGTGGTGTTAAACAAAAATAGAACAAAATTGCGAACTTATTTAACAAAAGCAGAAACTCTTGAGGGATATGTATGGTTAGTGATAATTTTTTTAAAAATGTATATGAGCTTAGGGGTTACGATTTTTTTATTCCAGATTTTCAGAGAGGGTATAGATGGGGTGAAAATGAAGTAATGCAATTATTAGAGGATTTGCAAGATTATATTGATAATAACGAGGAAAATGCTCCCTTTTATTGCTTGCAACCGCTAGTTGTTAAAAAAGATAGTAATAATGTTTTTAAGGTTATTGACGGACAACAAAGGCTAACTACTATTTTTCTAATATATAAATATCTTACAAATGATAATATTTTTAAACTTTCTTATGAAACACGGGAAAATTCATATAATTTTTTAGAAAATATTAATAACCATAACGATAACGACAATGTTATTAATGATAATATTGATTTTTACCATATGCACCACGCTTTTCAAAATATAAAAAAATATTTTTCAGATAAGAGAGAATATGAAAATAAATTTTTAGATAGTTTTAAAGATAGGGTAAAAGTAATATGGTATGAAATACCAGAATATGAAAATGAATTGGATGTTTTTGAGAGGCTAAATATTGGTAAAATTCCTTTAAAAGATACTGAAATAGTAAAGTCATTGTTCTTATTAAAGTCTGTGAATGATAATGATAAAAAAATAGTTCGTAAAAAAGCTAATACTTGGTATAAGATGGAATTAGATTTAAAAGCTGATAATGAAAGTCAAGATATAAAATATTGTT
The DNA here is from genome assembly GCA_944326705.1 of uncultured Mucispirillum sp. Taxonomy (GTDB): domain Bacteria; phylum Chrysiogenota; class Deferribacteres; order Deferribacterales; family Mucispirillaceae; genus Mucispirillum. The sequence goes on along the minus strand of CALVEY010000008.1, from coordinate 68,058 downwards.
ATTACAAAACCAATGAAGAACTAAAAAAATATATCGAAAATGATAATATTAGTAATAATAACAATGATAAAGAACAAATTAGTAAAATTAAAGATGATATTGAGAGAATAGAGCTTTACTTAAATTTAATAAAAGATAGTGATAAGGGCGATACTAATTCTACAGAATTAACAGATTATTACTATAAGAAATTTAAAAGAAAAGAGTTAGAAAAATATTTTAAATTATTGAAAGAAATTGATAAAATATTATCTATCACAAAACCTAGCAACAATGATAAAGAAAGCAGAGAACTTTATCACTATGTTGGTTATGTTATTGATAGAGATTGGATAAAATTGCCAGAGTTATATGAACAATTAGGGGATAGAAAACAAGCATTAACTTTTGTGAAAAATAAAATAAAAAATAAACTTAGAAAATTACTTGACGGACAAGAAATAGAGAGCTTTTTAGAAAAATTAGATTATAGAGATGATAAAAAAGTGATATTTGATATTTTATTACTTCATGATATGATTTTATACATAAAAGATGGAAATGAAGAAAATTTTAAATTTAATAAGTTTAAGTTACAGCAATATTCTATAGAACATATCCACGCTATGAATGATAAGTCATTAAGGGATAGTGATGAAAAAAATAAGGATGAATATTTACAAGATATAGTGGATTATTTAGATGCTGAAAAGGAAAATAAGAATAGTGAGCTTTTAGATAAGATTAAAAAATATAAAGGGAGACAAACAAAAAATAAAGATGATTTCAACACATTAAAAGAAGAAATAAATAGCTGGTTTGAGGATAATTTAAATAATATTGGTAACTTAACGCTTTTGCCAAAAAATACTAATTCTAAATTGAGTAATTTATCTTATAAAAAGAAGTGTGAATTAATTAAAAAGGATATAAATACATATATTCCGAAAAATACTAGGAGAATTTTTTCAGACGAGTTTACAAGAGCAAGTCAAAAATATTGGACTTCTGATATACAAGAAAAATATGTAGAAGATATGGCTAAAAGATTAAAATCATTTATGGAGGGAGAGTAATGGATACTAAAAATTTATTAGAACTTTTGAATAAATATAAAATTGAAATCCCTGAAATGCAGAGAGACTATGTTCAAGGTAGACAAAGTGCAAAAAATGTTCGAGATGCCTTTTTATATTCCCTTTATGATTTTTTAAATAGTGATAGAGATAATTATAATTTAGATTTTGTTTATGGATATATTGAAAATACAATATTTTACCCTGTTGATGGTCAGCAAAGATTAACTACTTTATGGCTACTTCACTTATATATATATGGACAATTAGAAAATTTTGATTACCAAGATACTTTATCGAATTTTTCTTATTCTGTTAGAGACATATCTGCAGAGTCTTGTGAATATTTAGTTGACAAAATGCAAAAATACACAGATATACCAAGCAATATTATAAAAAATAGAGTTTTCTTTAATGATAATGCTTTTTTAGACCCAACAGTATTAGCCATCGTAAATATGCTTGATAGTATACATGAAAAATTTAAGGATATTGATTTAGCTAAAGCTATAAATCAACTTAATAAGATTAAATTTACAATGATTAGGATGGAGGATGTTGGTTTAGGGGAAAGTCTATATATAAAAATGAATGGTAGAGGAAAACAGCTATCAGCTTTTGAAAACTTTAAAGCATGGGTTATGCAGGATAAGACAACTAGAAAAGAGTTTACTAAAAATAAATATTTTGATAACGATTGGATTGATGTCTTTTGGAAAATTATAGACAAATCCAAAAGAGACGAAGTTGATAAAGAATATGATAAACATATTATGACTTATACTCACTATTGTGGTCTTTATTTTCTTTTAAAAAATGGTAGAGATAGAAAATATAGTGAGTTTAAAGATAAAAATATTGATAATCTTGATAAAAGTTTCTATCGTTCTAATAATAATGATGATGTGGGCGTTTTTAAATACGATAATCTAATACATATGACTAATACATTATCATTACTAAAGGATAATTTAGATTACTTAAACTATGATGATGTAGATAGTGTTATAAAGCTTTTTGCCTTTATCACTTTTGTTGAAAATGATAACTATGATAATGATAAACTACAAGAATGGATTTCTTTCATTAACCGCACTATTGATAATACTCGTAGCAATACAGATGATGATAAAATGAAATCAGCTTTTAATTTCCTACAAAAATATAGAGAACACTCGTCTAATATTATAGAATACTTATCAGATAGAGAAAAAGAGGATAAAAATGAATTTGCTTCTGCTATGATAAGAGAGGAAATAATAAAAGCTAAACTTATAATAAATTCTAGAAAAAATAATGATAATTGGGAAGAAAGCATAAAAAAAGCTCATAAAAATAAATATTTAAATGGTAAAATTTATTTTCTATTACTCCATTCTAAAAATGGGAATGATAGTTATGATTTAGAACAATTTAATAAACATTATGAAATTATTAATAAAATTTGTGTCTCTGATTTTTGGGATAATAAAGATAAATTTAATCTATTTAGACAGACACTATTAAGCTACTCGAGTATAGATTATCCTATTTATAAATCACATAGTGATTATGTAGGATACAAATATAACTTATTATCCAATAATTCAAATAATTCAACAGATTTGCAATATAAATTAGAGTGGCATAATCATATTTTTGAACAGGAAAACTTTAACAATTTTCTTACTGGACTTGAAAATATTAAAGCTGATAGTATTGAACAAGTTTTAAAAGAGTTTAAGAGTAAAAATATTAAAAATAATTATTGGGATTTTGAAAAAGAGCCAGAAGAAAAACCAAATGATTACTTTTTTTATATCTTATCGTGTTATGACGGGATTTTAAATGTTTATAGTCAAAGATATAATGTGGTATCCTTTAATGATAATAATAAAGTCGGCTACATTTTAAATGGTAAAATTCCTGCAACAGAAAACTTGTATAATCTATTAACATACGGCTTTTATATGTATTTAAAAAATGAAAATATAGAAGTAGGTGATTATACTCCAGAAAGTAAAGTAATGGATGATAAAATTAGATTTATAATAAACCATAACAATAAAGATTTTAATGTTTATAGCAATCGTAATGAAAATAAAATAAAGATAAATAATATTGATTATGAATATAGCTTTGACAAAAGTCCAGAAAAGTTTTATAGTGATATTGTCAAAAAAGAAATGGGATAAATAATACAAAGTTTATCAATCAAGGAAGAGCGGAGCCTGTGAAAAATAAACCTGCTCTTGACTGAATAACTTTATTCTGGTATTCATAGAGCAGGATATGTAAAAATATAATCATAGAAAACTGAATTTACAGATTTTTTTCACAGGCTCAAACATAATAAAAAAGTACTTTTTTCATACTTTTACTTTTTTCTTTCAATTCTTGCCCAGGCGTTATGGTTGTGTATTGATTCCATATTTTCACACTCAACTTCAAACCATGTGATTCTTTCATCTTTCATAAGTTTTTCTGCTAAACTGCGGACAATATCTTCTACAAATGCAGGGTTATCATAAGCATATTCTGTAACATATTTTTCATCTTCTCTTTTTAAAAGAGAATATATAGATGAACTTGCTGAGCTTTCTGCAATCTCTATTAAATCTTCTATCCATACAGTTTTATTAAAGCGGACAGATATAGAAGCTATACTTCTTTGGTTATGTGCTCCGTATTCAGATATTTCTTTTGAACATGGACATAATGACTGAACAGGAACTTTTACTTTTAATACAAAATCAAGACCTTTTTCTGAACAGCTGCCAGAAAACTCACAGTTATAGTCCATAAGTGATTTCATTTTAGATACTGGAGCTGTTTTTTCCATAAAATAAGGAAATGATAGTGATATAAAAGATGAATCAGATGCAAGCCTTTCACGCATATCCTGCAGGATAGAGCCTACATTATGAATATCCATATTATCTTTATGTTTGTTTAATATTTCTACAAATCTAGACATGTGAGTGCCTTTATACTGATGAGGCAGCATAACACTCATAGTGATTTTTGCAGTAGTGTTTTGAATACCTTTATTTCTGTCTTTTAAAGATATAGGGTAGACAATATCTTTTATGCCTACCTGGTCTATATCTATATTTCTTGTATCTTTTGAGCTTTGTATATCTTCAAGCATAAATTCTACTTATCTTCTAGTTATTTTTTGTCTACCTATTAATGTTTGATACTGTTTTATACCCTCAGGCATTTTAGCTAAATGAAGCTGCAGCCATAAAGTATTATAAGCCTGCATTTTAATTTTCTTTCTATTTTTAAGTGCATCACTTGCATTTTGCAGTCTTTCATCTGACGGCAGTTTTTTCATAGCTTTTGCAAGCACAGCAATAGCACCATCAACATCGCCAGTTTCTGATAAGAAATAAGCATAAAGACATTGAGTAAAGCTGTCTTTTTTATTAGCTTTTGAAGATTTTTCCATAACAGCTTTCATATTTGCATAGTCTTTCTGGCGATAATAATATGCAGCAAGCATACTCATTGCCATCCAGTTGCTTTTCATAGCTTTTTTAAGATATGGCAGAGCTTCTTCAAACCTTTTGTTAGCATATAATATTATACCTATTTGAGAATCTATCTGCTCTTTCACTAAAAACTGCCATTTAGAATATTTGTAGCCTGTTTTTAATTTTTCTATAGCAATATCTGTTTTGCCTGATTTTATATCTTTTTCAGTAGAGTTAAAGATTTCTGTTAATTTTTTCATAAAATGGCGTCCCATGAAAAAATTAAACACTAATACACCTGCAACAAATGTTAAACTTGCAAGTACATAACTTGGATATATTAAAAAACCTAAATAACCAGTAACTATACCAACTAATAAACCTATCAATAATGTATACATTATATCTCCTAAATCCTAATGATTTGTATTTTCGTCTATAAATTTATTTTTACATTCTTCTGAGCAGAAATAATATATTTTATCATGCAGCCTTACTTTATATTTAGTAGTTTCTTCCACATAAGAGCCGCAGACAGCATCCTGTTTCATTTCAACAGCTTTTACTTCTTCATTATTATCAGCATACTTCTGCTCATCCTGTTTTTTATCTTTTATTTTAAAAAAGAAATAAATGCCTGCAAGTATTAATGCCAGCACAAAAACTTTCATAACCATTAGTTTTCTTCTCTATTATTATATCTATGATTTCTTCTATTATTAAATCTGCCTTTACTGTTTCTTGGTTTATCAGGCACAATAGATACTTGTTTTAATGGGCCTTCACCTGTAGAAATAGTTGTTACACCAGGCACATTTTTTAAAGCAATATGTATTTCTTTTCTTAATATACTGCTCATTGGAGCAAGTTTAAACGGTCTGCCTGATTTTTTAACTTTTTCTGCCATTGCAAGTGCTTTTGCAACATTTTCTTCTACTCTGCGTTTTCTGTAAAAGCCTACATCTACAATAAGGCTTATTTCACTGTCTTCTGATAAGTTTATCATTTTATCAAATACATACTGCAGAGCATCAAGAGTCTGGGCTGATTTACCTATTAATAATTCTGGTGTTTCTGTTTCTATATTTAATAAAAGTCTGTTATCATTTTCTTCTGCACTAACATGAGCATCTGCAAAGCCCGCTTTTTCTAAAAGTTCATTAAGCATAAGTTTTGCTTTTTTCTTAACATATTCTGCTTCATTATATGTAATTTTTAATTTTGCATTTTTTTTGCCAATACCAAAAAGCCCTTTAGAGCCTTGTTCAATCACTTCATAGCTGATGTAATCTGCAGGAATATTCTGCTGTTTTGTAAACTGAGAGATAATCTCTTCTACACTATCTCCTTCCACTTCAAAAATTCTCATAATATAACCTCGTATTAAATACTAGTTTGTTCGTACACTATTTTCGCTTGTTAATTATATACTGCTGAATAATAGACAGCACGTTGTTTGTAAGCCAGTAAAGCACAAGACCTGACTGGAAGTTTATAAATAAAAATGTAAATATAACAGGCATAGCTAAAAATATTTTCTGCTGCATAGGGTCTGCTGTTGTTGGTGTCATTTTCTGCTGAATAAACATAGTTATACCCATAACAATAGGTGTAATATAATATGGGTCTTTTGCAGATAAGTCTACAATCCAGCCAAAGAAAGGTGCACCTTTTAATTCTAAAGATAAAAGCAGGGCTTTATATAATGCAAAAAATATTGGTATTTGTAAAAGCAGTGGAAAACAGCCGCTTAATGGGTTTACTTTATGTTCTCTATATAAATCCATTGTAGCTTGATTAAGTTTTGCAGGGTCGTTTTTAAATTTTTCCCTTAATTCTAAAACTTTTGGCTGTATTTTAGTCATTTCTTTCATTGATACCATACTTTTTAATGTAAGAGGTAATGTTAATACTTTTACAATAATAGTAAGAATAATGATAGCTATACCATAGTTATGGAATATACCATTTAAGAAATTTAAAATATAAAGCATTGGAATAGCTATAAAATAAAACCAGCCATAATCCATACTTTTTTGCAGAGAAAGTCCTAAATCTTTTAACTGGTCATAATATTTAGGACCTACATAAAAATCAAAAGAAGCCTGATGTCTGCTGCCAGGGTTTACTATAAAATCAGTATTGATTGAGGCAACTGCAGATTTATTTTCTGGGAAAATTTCTGCTTTTTTAAATAATTCATTACTTGCTGCTGCAAATAAGAAATATTTAGATGTATAACCTGCCCATACTGCTTTATCTAAAACTTCGCTGTCTGTATCATTCATTTTTACTCTGTATGTTTTGCCACCGTTAGATATAACAGCACCTTCAAATACATAAGTAGCATCTTCAAAACCAGAGCCTAGTTTTGGACCTATATTTATTTGAACAGGAACATTTAATGAGTTAGTGCCTGTATTAGTAACATCAATTGTAGATTTAATTAAATATGAATCATCATATAACTGATATGATTTATTAATAATTAAAGTTCCGCTTTGAGCTGTGAAAGTAACAACTTTACTATCCTGCAAATGCATTACTTTTTTTGTATAGCCAGTAGTTACTGGTGTTAAAATTTTTGCATAATCTGATGTGCCGTTTTTATTAAAAGTAACAAATCCACCTTCTGTATCTGCCCATGCAGGTAAAGCAACACTTCTAATATCACCTGTTGCTGTGTTAAAAGTTACTTCCATTAATTTAGATTTTTCAATAGTTAATTCTTCTGGAGCTGAAGCCTGCAGTCCTTGATTAATTTTAACTGGTGTTACATTATCAACTGCCGCACTTTGGGCTGGTGCCTGTGGCATTTTTGAAACTGTTGTATTATCTTGAACAGGCTCAACTGGTGCAAACATAGGTGCAATAAAGTAAGTCCAGCCTATTAATACTACAAAACTAAGTACAAATGCTATAACGGTCCTTTTATCCATATATAAAAATTCCTTAATTATTTAATATTCCCTATTTAACAGGGTCATAACCACCCTTACAGAATGGGTTGCAACGCAGAATACGCCATACAGTTAAGATAAATCCTTTAATAAAACCCTTTTTTTGAAAAGCCTCTATAGCATAACTTGAGCAGCTTGGATAAAAACGGCAGTGGTTGCCAAGATAGGGAGAAATACAGTATTTATAGCATTTAATTAGTATTACTGCTATGTTCTTTGGATGTAATAACTTTAAAAAGCGAAAGAACTTCATTTTTAATTTCATTAAAATCAGCTCCTGCGGCTTGCGGCAGCACTCGTATAATTATAGATACATTCGCAGGCAGTAAATTTCTATTTCGCCTGTATACTTCCCTTAATCTTCGTTTAAGCTTGTTACGCTCAACTGCTGATTTACTAACTTTTTTACTGACTGTAAAACCTGCTTTGCCTATACTGCCCAATATATTATAATATATTATAAACATTGAGCCTGAAACTCGTTTCCCCGTATATATTGCAGTAAATTCTTTTGATTTACATATATGCAGGCTACGGGGAAAACATTCAGGTTTAAATTGCAAGGCGTTTACGACCTTTTGCGCGTCTTCTTTTGATAACAAGTCTGCCACCTTTAGTAGCCATTCTTGCACGAAAACCTTGTTTGCGAACTTTTTTTAAGTTGGTACGCTTTGCCAGAGTAAGCTGTGCCATCTTTTGCCTCCATAAATTTATAAGAGAATGTCTGATATTTCAGACCCACTTTTTATATAATGAAAAATGATAATAAGAATTTTATATAAAATTGTCAAATAAAATTTTAAATGTTTTTAAAATTTCTATTAAATTATTCCTTTTTTATATAAACTGCACACCAATTTTTCCATTTGGAAATATTGTAAATCTGCCTGTTTTACTGTTAGAGCTGTATTTTGTATTATCAAAAACCATCTGTAAATTATTTAGTATATTTTTAATTATGTCATTACAGTTATCAAGCACTTCTTCTCCATTTACAGATAAGCCAGTAATTTTACTGCATAGTGATAGTGTATCATTATCACTAGATATATCAAAAGTTATATACATTAATGGCTTAGCAGTAAATTCTTTTTCAAAGGCATCTGCAGCTGCTATTAAATTAACAGCTTCTGCACTTTCATCTCCGTCTTCTACTGCACAAAAAACATCAAAAACAAACTCTTTATATGTAAGAGATGATGAATCTACTTTATTTTCACCATTGTTTTTAAAATAAAATAATACTGAAAATAAATTAAGCTCATCTACTTTTTCTCCAAAATAATCATACATTGCAGGATAATATTTACCATACTGAGAGCCTAATTCTTCTATGCAGCTTTCATCATTTATATCTGTATCTTCTATAATATTTACTTCTATAAATGGGTTTTCAGCAGTATTATAATATGGATAAACCATTGTAAAATTTTCTGTATTTTGAATAAGCACCATTCCATTATCCCATTTTTCTACAGGGCTTAATATTTCAGAGTGCAGATTATTCATATAATTTAAAGCATATTCTTTTTCATTGCCATGCTCTGGAAAATAGTCATTATCTTCATCATCATAATAATGCTCATGCTGGCAGCTTTCATCGTGAATATGCTCATGTTCCTCATCAAATTCATCTTCTTCTACAGGATAATATGTTATGCCGTATCTTCCGTCTTTAAAAAGAGTAACTGTAAAGCCTGATATATCATAAGCTGAAATGCTGGATAAAAGCTCATTAATTTCATTTATAAAAGATTTATCTTCTCTATATATTTCAGAAAAATCCATTTCTTCAATACCATTTTTAGAAAGCATTAAAAATGATGAAGGCTCATTCATATCAAGCCTGCCATCAATGACCGCAAATGTGCAGTTTAATATCTGCCAGCTTATATCATAATCTACCATTAATTTTGCTGCTAATTTTCTTAAAGCAGTAATTTCTTTATCCTGAGTTTTACCTTTATTTATTAGTGCAGGCTCTTCTTTTCTGTTAAAAAGCCTGGTAGCTCCAGTTAATTTTTCAAATACAAACTCTACTTCATCATCACCAAAGCCTGTAATTACATAACCATCTTTGCCGTCACTTAGATATAAACCATAAAAAATATCATATTTATTATCACTGATTTCATTACCGCCAAGCACTTCAAGACCATACATATCATCTATAATAACATTTCTTGCAGCATAAAGCTCAGATGATGAATTATCAAAAAGATTATCAAATACAACTTCCAGTTTGTCCTGTATTTCATAGGGAGTGCAGCCTTCTGCTTCCATAACAGACAGCAGATAATGGCTTGCATTATCCACCCATGAAAAACAGATACCATTTTCTGCTGCAGCTTCAATAGTTATATCTGTATCATCAATATTTTCTATAATATTAAATTTTAAATTAGCTTTATTTATATTTTCTTTTTTTAATGCTGGAAATGCTTTTTGTATTGCAGACAGCCAGTTATTTACCATATGATATAATCCTTTTTTTAAATAATATTAAAAAAGGCGATTTAAATAATCGCCTTAAAATGCTGATTAATTTTACATTGCAGTAATATTAAAGCCGCCGTCTACATAGACAACCGAGCCTGTAATATTTTTAGCTTTTGGGCTTAAAAGAAAGGCTGCTAAATTACCGCAGTCATCAATATCTACATTTCTGCCAAGTGGTATACGCGGCTCATTTGATGAAAGCATAGATTTAAAGCCGGAAATACCAGCAGCAGATAATGTTTTGATAGGACCTGCTGATACAGCATTAATTCTTTTACCAGTTTTACCTAAATCTACAGCTAAGTAACGAACAGTTGCTTCAAGTGCTGCTTTTGCAACACCCATAACATTATAGTTAGGCACAACTTTTTCACTGCCATAGTATGTTAAAGTGATAACACTTGCATCATCACTCATAATTCTTTCAAATTTTTTCACAACTGCAATTAATGTATATACACTGATATTCATAGCAACAAGAAAATCATCTCTTGTAACTTCCATAAATCTGCCAGAAAGAGCTTCTCTTGAAGCAAATGCAACAGAGTGAACTATAATATCAATTTTACCGAATTTTTCTTCATATTTATTTACAAGGCTTTCTATTGCCTCATCACTTGATAAGTCACATTCTTCAACAAATGCAGCACCTAATTCTTCTGCAATAGGTTTTACTCGTTTTTCATGAACTGCAGCATAAGATAATGCAACATCTGCACCTTCTGCCTTTAACTGTTTTGCAATACCGTAAGCAATACTTAAGTTACTTGCAACACCGAAAACTAAAGCTTTTTTACCTTCTAAAATACCCATAGAACGCACCTTTATGTTTTAAATTAAATTATTACTAGCAATATACCCCTAATCTGCAAAATAGCAAGAGTTTTTTTAAGTAAATGCACTATTTAACTGATATTGAAAAACTTTTCAAAAAATGATGTTAATTTTTCAGCAATTTTATTTTTCTTTTCCTGCCGATTTTCTGTTTTACTAAACCTTGAAATTGGTGGTAGCAGTTTATCAAAATCAACACCACTTGTTTTTATTTCTCCATCTCTAAAAGCATTATTAATAAAAGTTTTAGTTTCTTCTTCTTTTAGTTTTTCTTCATTTATTATATTTGTAATTTCTTTCTCTTTTTCATTTTCTATATAGTTTTGCCAACGGATATAGCCATCTTCTTCACTTTCAATATGTGTAGAATTAATAAACTGTTCTATCAGCTCCTTTTTGTTTCTTAATTGTATAGTAGAATCTATTGTTTTATAAATTTTTACAGAAAGCTCTTCATCTTTTTTATTATTTAATAAATACTGCATAACAAGTTTTAAAATATAATCAATATTTACTTCCACCTGTTTAATAAGCTCTATTTCAAATACTATATCATCTAATATACTTTCTTTCTCACTTTCTTCTTTTTTTACAAATGTACTATATAAATCAATATATATACTTTGATAATCTTGTAAATCTCGTTCTTTATTTTCTTTTATAAATGGGTCATTTACTATAAATTCTTCAAAAGTTGATAATATATTTCTAAATTTTAAAATTACACCAAATAATTTAATAAATTCTTTTATATCTTGTTCTGTTATAATTTCACTATTTAGTGGGTATTTATCATAAAGTTTATTTATATAATCAATATATCCAAAAATATGTTCCCCATTTTCATCATATCCATAAAAATAGCTGTTAAAACTTTTTAATAATACAATATTTTCAGCATCTTTATTACCAAATAAAGCAATGGCATTTTCTACATCTTTTACAAGATTTCTAAAACATATTATATTTCCAAAAGTTTTTACTGAATTTAATATTCTATTAGTTCTTGAAAAAGCCTGAATCAATGAATGATATTTTAAATTTTTATCTACCCATAAGGTATTTAATGTTTTAGCATCAAACCCAGTTAAAAACATATTTACAACTATTAATAAATCAATCTCTTTATTTTTCATTCTTTGAGAAATATCTTTATAATAATTTTCAAATTTTTCGCTGCTTGTGTCAAAAGATGTATTAAATATATTATTATAATCAGCTATTGCACTATCTAAAAACTCTCTACTGCCTACATCAAGATTTTCTGTATCTATGCTTTCATCATCAATATATCCATTTTCTTCTTCATTAGGGTTAAAGCTAAATATTGTAGCAATTCTTAAAAGTTCACTACCTGTATTTAATTTTTTAAAAATATTATAATACTTTATGGCTGCTTCAATACTGCTTACTGCTAATATTGAATTAAACCCATTTACTCTTTTTCCAGATAAGTTATACAAACTATTTCTTTTTGTTTTAATATCAAAATTTTGCAATATATAAGCTGCTATATTAGTAAGCCTTTTTTCATATAAAAAAACTTCTTCTTTATTAATAGCTGGCACTTTTTTATCTTCTATTTCATCTTTATTTTTAAAAGTATTATGATATTCTACTTTAAAAGGAAGAACAGTTTCATCATGTATTGCATCTACTATTGTATAAGTATGCAGCTTATTACCAAATACCTGTGGTGTGGTTTTTCCTTGAAGTTTATTAATATTTGACGCATTTTCTTTAAAAATAGGAGTGCCAGTAAAGCCAAATATAGCGTATTTTTTAAAATGTTTAGTTATATTTGTATGCATTTCTCCAAACTGAGACCTGTGGCATTCATCAAATATAATAACTACTTTTTTATTATAAATATTATGAACTTTATTTTTTTTAATAAATGTAGAAAGCTTTTGAATAGTTGTAACTATAATTTTATTATCATTTTCTATTTGTTCTTGCAAAATCTTAGTGCTTTTATTAGATGATACACAGCCCTTTTTATATTTTTCATATTCTTTTATTGTCTGATAATCTAAATCTTTTCTATCTACTACAAAAAGCACTTTATCAATATAATCTGTTTTTGAAGCTAGCAGTGATGTTTTAAAAGAAGTTAAAGTTTTTCCACTTCCTGTTGTATGCCAAATATATCCCCCTGCTTCTATTTTACCATATATATTTTTATTTTCTGCATATTTTATTTTATTTAATATTCTTTCACAAGCTACAATTTGATAAGGTCGCATTACTAAAAGATTATTATCTTCAGTTAATACACAATATTTAGTTAGAATATTTAATATAGTATGACGGGCAAAAAAGTAATTTGTAAAATTTACTAAATCAGTTATCCGCCTATTTTCTGCATCTGCAAAAAATATAGTAAACTCAAAAGTATTATTTGTTTTTTTATGATGATTTGCACTATTAAGCCTTGTGGTATTTGAATAATATTTTGTATGAGTTCCATTTGATATAACAAATATCTGCACAAATTCAAATAATGAGCTTCCCGCCCAAAAACTATTTCTCTGATATCTAGTAATCTGATTAAAAGCCTGCTCTAATGCAACCCCTCTCCTTTTAAGTTCAATATGTATAAGTGGAAGCCCATTAATTAAAATTGTTACATCGTATCGTGATTTATATGTCCCTTTCTCTTCTCTGTATTGGTTTATAACCTGTAATTTATTTTCATGAATATTACTTTTGTCTATTAGTTTAATATTTTTGGATATTCCTTTATTATTAATAGTTGTTGTTATACAGTCATCATTATGTATTATTTTTGCTTTTTCTAAAACACCTTCTTTTTGTATCTCTTTTTTAAAAAATATATTCCATTCATCATTCTCAAATTTATAATTATTCAGTCTTTCAAGCTGGTTTTTAAAATTATCAATAAGCTCTTTTTCATTTTTTATATTAATATATTCATAGCCCAGTTTTTTTAAATTTTCTATTAATTCTATTTCAAGCTCTTTTTCAGACTGATAAGATTTATTGCCTGTTCTTTTATCTTCATATTTTGCAACAACTGTTTCATAATCTGTTTCATATAAAATATCGTAATCCATAAATAAATCCTTAAATATTGGTAATAAATACTTTTGTTATTCTAAGTAGCCCTATCTTTCTACTTTTGTCATTCAGAGCCTGTTGTAAGCAGGCGAAGAATCTTATAACACTCTAGTTAGTGAAATTTATAGACTCTTCGGTCGCAAGCTCCCTCTGAGTGACATATGTTTAATTGTGTTCAAAACTTAATAGCTTATCTCTATAATACTCATACTGCTTTTTTCTTGCTTCAATCTCTGCTGGCAAGCCTTCTGTTAAACTATTACACATACTTTCAAATTTATCTAATATATCTACTATCTCTTGCTGCACTTCAAGGGGTGGAATAGGGATTTCTGTATTTAGAATGTTGCTATTATAAAGCCTTGAAACAGTGCCACCACTATCAATTTTCCATTTAGCTACTTTATAAAAGTGATATAAATATTTATTCATAACAATATTTTCATCATGTTCCAACCAAACAATATTGGAGTCTTGATAATATGAATCTTCACCATTAAAAATAATACATCTACCAATAGTCCCAGAAGCTGATAAAAGAACATATCCTTTTTTAGGGTATGGATATTTTATTTTATATTCTTCAAATAACTTTTTTGATATAAATGCATCTGCTTTTTTGCCAAATGTGCCTATTTTATAAAAAGGTATCTCACCGCTATCTTGTGTTTCATTTTTAAAAATTCTTTTGCACATTGATATTCTACCAATTTCCCCTAATTTTTTAATTACCCCCCCCCGTTTTAGAATATTGTCAAATGACAAAAGTTTATCTCTGTAATATTCATACTGTTTTTTTCTAGCGGTTAGCTCGGCGGTTAGCTCGGCGGTTAGCTCGGCGGTTAGCTCGGTAAAATTGTCAAGTATCTTGACAATTTCCGCTTGCACCGCAAGCGGTGGAATAGGGATTTGAATATTACTATATTTTTCTATCCATTGTCTTGAATGTTCCAATGTTGCATAATGTATAGATTGCATAGCATAATAAATATATTTAAATATATAATTTTTATTATCAATTAATGTTAATAATTTTACTGCTGATGATTTCACTTTAAAATTAAAATCTATCCATTTAAATGCTGTTGTAAAGTCATCAAATAAAATAACAGGATTATCTTTTGTGGCTGGATAATAATTATTTTCATTTGTATAACCTAATATAAAAGTTTTACCTGCTGTTAAAACTGGTATTCCATTGTCTATATAATCAGTATTTTTTACAATATATTTTGTTGGCTGTTCATACTGTAACACTTCCCCTAATTTCTTCCACTCTACTCCGTTAGGGCATAATTCTTTTATCATTTTTTCTATTTTATTCATTGTTTAATCCTTATCTTTCAGCAGTTTCTGGCTGAATTTATCAAAATCAGAATTAATTTTCTGATGCTTATTAAAAACATTATATTCCTGCTCTGCTTTATCTTTTGCCTTATCCATTGATATACTTCCCTTATCATGCAATATTTCATATCTTCTAAAATTTAAAAATTCTGATACACTTGCAGAAAATTCTTCCATTGTAAAAGTATTTTCCCGCTCTATTAAATCTTCAATATAATCAAAATAACCAGTTACTGCTCTTTCCAGCTGTCTTATTTCTTTTTCTGATAAATAATTTTTAGCAATCAACACATCTGATTTTAATATTCTCCCCGAAGGTGCATTTTTCCAAGTTGTAAGCCCCATATGTTCTTTTTTGCTGTCAGCATTATTATATATTATTTCTGCAGCTGTTTGATGAGTAATTGCATAGTGAAATTTATTTTGAATAGTTGCAAAAAATTCTTTTGTTATATTAGAATTTTTATTATAATCTATTGAGCATTCTGCAAAAATATCTGTTATCTGCTGCCATATTCTTCTTTCACTTGCTCTTATTGAGCGAACTCTTTCTAAAAGTTCTTTAAAATAATCTTTACCAAAAACAGTTTTACCCTGCTTTAATCTTTCATCATCTAAAACAAAACCTTTCTGTATAAACTCTTTTAGAACACCAGTTGCCCATATTCTAAATTTAGTGGCTTTTGATGAATTTACACGATAACCTACAGATATAACTGCATCAAGATTATAAAAATTTACTAAATAATTTTTTCCATCTGTTGCAGTTACCGAGATTTTCTCGGTAACTGACTGTTTATCTAACTCTCCACTATTAAATATATTTTTTAAATGCAGTGATATATTATCTGCAGAACATCCAAATAATTCCGCCATAGATTTTTGGGTAAGCCATAGCGTTTCATCTTTTATAACTACATCTACCGATATACTTTCTGATATATCTTTATATAATATAAATTCCACTGGTGTCATTAAATATCTCCAAGTTCTACAACTATTTTATCAATATTATCCCTTAACACCTGTTGTTTTTTTACTATTTCGTCTATCTCTTTATTTAATATATTTATATCTATTTTTTCTCTCGTATCTTCTATTTCCACATAAGTATTTACTGATAAATTATAATTTTCTTCTACAACTTTCTCATACTTTACAAGTGATGAAATATATTCTACATCTCTTCTTTCTTCATAGTATTTTAAAATATTGTTAATATTATTCTGTGTTAATTTATTATTATTTGTAACTTTTACAAATTCTTTTGATGCATTTATAAAAAATATACTACTATCTTGTTTATTCTTTTTTAGCACCATTACACAGGTTGCAATAGAAGTGCCGTAAAAAAGATTTTCTGGCATCTGTATAACGCAATCAATAAAGTTATTATCAACTAAATATTTTCGTATTTTTTGTTCTGCTCCGCCACGGTAAAAAATACCCGGAAAACACACTATTGCTGCTGTGCCACTGCCTGCAAGCCAAGAAAGGCAGTGCATTATAAAAGCAAAATCTGCTTTTGATTTAGGGGCTAACACACCAGCTGGTGAATACCTAGGGTCATTAATCAAGACAGGGTCATCATCACCTTTCCATTTTGTAGAATAAGGCGGGTTAGAAACTATTGCTTCAAAAGGCTCAAAATCATCATGCTGCGGGTTAGTTAATGTATCCCCATGGGCTATATTAAATTTATCATAAGGAATATTATGCAAAAACATATTAATACGGCATAAGTTATATGTTGTTATATTGGTTTCCTGTCCAAAAAAACCTATTCGCACATTTCCATGTCCTAAAATTTTTGCATATTTTAATAATAAAGAACCACTACCACAAGCTGGGTCATATACTTTATTTACTTCTTTTTTACCTATCAAAGTTAATCTTGTTAAAAGCTCTGATACTTCCTGTGGTGTGTAATACTCACCACCACTTTTACCAGCATTTGATGCATACATACCCATTAAAAATTCATAAGCATCACCAAAAATATCTATTGTATTTTCTCCATAGCTACCTAAATTCATAGAAGCTATACCGCTTATTAATTTTCTTAATTTTTCTACTCTTTCTACTACTGATGAACCTAATTTTTTACTGTTTACATCAAAATCATCAAATAAACCCTTAAAATTATCTTCACTCTGTTTACCTATGGCAGAATTTTCTATATTTCTAAAAATATTGCTAAGAGTTTCATTTAAATCTTCATCACTAACTGACTTTTTACATACATTACTAAAAAGCTGGCTTGGATATATAAAATATCCTTTTGTGCTTACTATTTCATCTATAATATCATCATTTATCTCATTATCATCAAGTTTTGCATAATCAAAATCTTTATCGCCACTTTTATGTTCATTGTCATTGATATAGTCTGTAATATTTTCAGATATATATCTATAAAAAAGCATTCCTAATACATACTGCTTAAAATCCCAGCCATCAACAGTGCCTCGCAAATCATCGGCAATATTCCATATTATTTTATGTAGTTCTGCTCGTTCCTGCTCTTTTTTAATATCCATTTATTACCCCTTAATGCTTTAATAAATCTGCAATATTTTTTACATTAACCAGCTTTATATTTTTACTTTTTTCATCTTTTATATTAGCATATAAAGTTTCAACACCAAATCTGGAACACTCATTTATTCTGCCTTGTAAATTAGAAACTGCACGGATTTCTCCAGTTAAGCCCACTTCTCCAGCAAAAGCCATTGTATATGGCACTGGTTTATCTCTAAAAGAAGAAATAAGTGCAGCACATACTGCTAAATCTGCACTTGGCTCATTGATTTTAATACCGCCTGCAATATTTAAATAAACATCTGCTCCAGATAAATTTAAGCCGCCTTTTTTTTCTAAAATAGCTATAAGCATTGCAAGCCTGTTATTATCATAACCAGTTGCATTTCTTTTAGGGTATTGGAAAAATGTTGGAGCAACAAGAGCCTGTATCTCTATTAAAAAGGGCCTTGTACCTTCTAATACTGGGCAGATTACTTTGCCGCTTGCCTGACTGCTGTCTTTATCAAAAAATGCCCTGTCCCCTGCTTCTATTAAGCCAGACTGGCTCATTTCAAAAATACCTACTTCATCAGTTGAGCCAAACCTGTTTTTAACTGAACGCAGAATACGCACACCCCTTGAATAATCACCTTCAAAATAAAGAACAGTATCTACTAAATGCTCTAATACTTTTGGACCTGCAATATTGCCGTCTTTTGTAACCTGTCCTATAATAAAAACTGTAAGACCAGTGCTTTTTGCAAGCTCAACAAGTCTGTATGTTACATGGCGAATCTGACCAACTGCTCCGCCGCCTGATATAATTTCTTCACTTGTTATTGTCTGGATAGAATCTATTATTAAATAATCATACTGCTTTAAGGCTGTTGCTGATAGCACATCTTCAAAAGAAGTTGTTGCAAGCAGCTCTAAATTTTCAGCTTTTACATTAAGTCTGTCTGCCCGCATGCGAATTTGTGAGGGCGATTCTTCTCCAGATACATAAAGCACTTTTTTATTCTGCTTATTTAATATTCCAGCTACCTGTAATATTACAGTAGATTTCCCAATCCCTGGCTCACCGCCGATTAAAACTACTGAGCCTTTAACTATTCCGCCCCCTAATACCTGGTCTAATT
This sequence comes from uncultured Mucispirillum sp., assembly GCA_944326705.1. Classification (GTDB taxonomy): domain Bacteria; phylum Chrysiogenota; class Deferribacteres; order Deferribacterales; family Mucispirillaceae; genus Mucispirillum. The sequence goes on along the minus strand of CALVEY010000008.1, from coordinate 49,162 downwards.
CTTTTATACCTGTTTCAAAACGGTAAGTTTCTATGCCTGCCACATTTGATAATGCAACAGGTGTATTTTTAGGGATATAGTTTTGAGTATATGTGGATTTTGATGATGACTGTTTTTCAATAACTTCTTCTACTAAAGTATTCCATGAATTACATTCCGGGCATTTACCCATCCATTTAGACTGGACTGCCCCACAGTTTTGGCATACATAAGTTGTTTTTAATTTTGCCATTATTCATCTTCCAAAAATTCTTCAATAGATGTTTTATGATTATATCTTATACCTAAATGGTCATAAGTCATTTTAGAAGCAACTCTGCCCCTTGGAGTTTTTTTAATAAAGCCTTTATATATTAAAAATGGCTCTATAACATCTTCTATAGTGTCTTTTTCTTCACTTGTTGCAGCAGCTAATGTTTCTAAACCAACAGGGCCGCCGTCATATTTTTCTATTATAGTTTCAAGTAAGCGCCTGTCGTTTGCATCAAGCCCTGCATTATCTATTTCAAGGCGTTTAAGGCCGTCTTTTGCAATATCTAAAGAGATTACTCCATTATTAAATACATGGGCAAAATCTCTCATTCTTCTAAGTATTCTATGGGCTATACGTGGAGTGCCCCTGCTGCATTTAGCTATTTCTAAAGCTGCTTCTTCTTCAATAGGTGTATTTAAAAGCCCTGCACCGCGTGTAATAATCTGAGCAAGTTCCTCATCGCTGTAAAATTCAAGGCGGATAATCATGCCAAATCTGTCTCTGAGTGGGGAAGTTAAAAGCCCTGCACGAGTAGTGGCACCCACAAGAGTAAACTTTGGCAAATCTATTCGCATACTTCTTGCACCTGGTCCCTGACCTATTAATAAATCAAGCTTAAAATCTTCCATAGCAGGATATAATATTTCTTCTACACTAGAATGAAGCCTGTGGATTTCATCTATAAATAACACCTGCCTAGGTGAAAGGTTAGTTAAAAGTGCTGCTAAATCCCCAGATTTTTCTATTGCAGGCCCGCTTGTGACAGTTATATTTACGCCAAGCTCATGAGCAATAATATTTGCAAGAGTAGTCTTTCCAAGCCCTGGAGGTCCATAAAAAAGACAGTGGTCAAGGCTGTCCCCACGCTCTCTTGCTGCTTTTACATAGACTTTTAAGTTTTCTATAACTTTTTTCTGACCTGTATAATCATCAAAAGATTCAGGGCGAAGTGCACCAAGTTTATCTTCAGTTGTTTCTGAAATACTGTATATATCTGTTTCTTTCATTATTTTTTACCTGATAAAAGCTGCAGAGCATTTTTTAAAACTGTTTCAAAATCATCATTAGGGCTTGATTTTTCTACTGCTTTTCTGCTATCTATCACTTTGTAGCCTAAGTTTACTAATGCACCAACTACTTCTTCACGAACATCCTGCGGTGCATATACTATCTGCTGGCTGTCAAATTTATCTTTTAACTCTACAACTATTCGTTCAGCAGTTTTTTTGCCTATGCCTGGAATTGTGGCAAGCATTTGATAATCTTTTGAAGATATGGCAGAAATAAGGCTTTCACAGCCTATGCCACCTAATATTTTTACTGCCATTTTAGGACCAATACTAGAAACTGATGTAAGCATTAAAAATAAACGCTTTTCTTCTTTTGTTGCAAATCCATATAAATATACGCCGTCTTCTCTAACAGCCATATATGTATAAAGCTCACATATTTCACCAATATTTCCAACAGATGAATATGTAGCAAGTGAGCACATAGCTTCATAAGCTATACCCCCAGTATCTACAACAATCATATTTGTATCTTTTTCTAGTATTACCCCTTTTATTTTGTAAATCAAAAGGAATACCCCCTTTATACTTTATATTATAATACTTCTTGTTTCATTATAAGCAAGGCACATAGCACAAGCAAGAGCATCAGTTACATCTAAAGGCACACCGCCTTTTACTACAATATTTAACTGTAATTCTACAAGCTTTTTAACCTGCTCTTTTTCTGCCTTGCCGTATCCTGTAACAGCTTTTTTAATCTGTAATGCAGTAAACTCTTTAACTGGTATATCATGGGCTATCATCGCAGCAATTAACGCACCGCGAGCCTGGCCTAAAAGTAATGCACTTTTTGCATTAACTGAATGGAAAATATCTTCTACTGCCCCCATATCAGGCTTATATTCTAAAGCAAGCTCTGCCACACCGCTGATTAATGCTCCAAGACGAAATGGCAGCGGGTCACTGGCTTTTGTTTTTATAAGACGGTGGGCAATATATTCTACCTTTGAATTATCAGCATATACAATGCCCACACCTGTCTTATTAAGCCCTGGGTCTATACCCATGAATATCATAATATATTAAAGCTCATCAAATACAGAATCATCTATTTTATAATTGCCGTAAACTTCCTGAACATCATCTAAATCTTCTAATGCTTCAACAAGGGCAATTAATTTTTTAGCAGCTTCGCCTTCTACATCTATTGTAGTTTTAGGTTTCATAGAAAGCTCTGCAAAATCTATTTGAATATTATTATCTTCTAAATGTTTTTTTACATTTTCAAATTCAGAAGGCTCTGTAGTAATAGAATAAACATCGCCGTCTGTTACCACATCTTCTGCACCTGCTTCTAATGCATAGTTCATAATATCATCTTCTGAACATGCAGTTACTGGCACTTCTATAATACCTTTATTTTCAAACTGCCATGCAACTGAGCCAGCTTCTGCCATAGAACCGCCTCTTTTAGTAATAACAGTGCGCACTTCCATAATAGTTCTGTTTCTGTTATCTGTAAGAGTTTTTACTAAAATACCAACACCGCCTGGAGCGTATCCTTCATAAGTAATATCTTCAAATACCTGGTCGTTACCTTCACCTGTACCTTTTTTGATAGCTCTTTCCACATTATCTTTTGGCATATTTGCAGCACGAGCTTTATCTAAAGCTAAACGAAGACGAGAGTTAGACGCAGGGTCGCCGCCGCCAATTTTTGCAGCAACAGTTAATTCTCTTGCTATTTTAGTAAAAATTTTACCTTTTTTATTATCCTGAGCTTCTTTTCTATGCTTAATATTCGCCCACTTACTATGTCCTGCCATAGTGTTATTCCTCCATTATATATTTAACTTTTTTAAATTATAGACTATAAAAGATAACCTATATAGAAATTAAAATCAATAATATTATTTTAAAAGTTGAAAAAATTTATTATATTTAATATACTATCCTATCAAAAAGCAGGGCTGTAATATGGATAATAATAACTTATATAAACATATAGTAGATTTATATGACACTAAACCTGTAACAAGAAAAGAATATTTGATAGTTTTAGTGATTTATTCACTTATTACTTTATTATTTTATTTTGTCCCAATAAAATTTGTATCAGCATTAGCAGGTTTAGTTTTAGTTTTATTTATTCCATTATTATTAATTGCAACTTTTAACAGGTTAAAAAATACTATTATTACTACTATTTCTGCTTTTATATTATCTTTTATAATTCCTTATATAATTTTAGTTCTTCAAGTATCAACTGCTGACCTGGAAATGATTATACCTCTTGAAAAGTATTATAACATTATATTTCTTGCATATTTTCCATTATTATTTTTAGCAGGGTTAATTCTACCAGTTTCTAAAAAAATCAAAGAAATTAATTATGAAAAGATAAATGAAGATAATAAAAAATCAAATTTACTACATATTTTTAATGATTTGATTACTTTAAATTTAAAAGCATCTATTAATAAAGTAGAGTATATTACATCCTGCATATTAGCTTTTATATTGCCTATTTGCATGTTTGTTTTATCATATATATTAGTTATATTATTAAGAATATTTTACAGAAGTAATTTAAATGCTGCAAATATATTTACAGGCGATGGTCCATTTGTATTAGATGTTGTTGGTCCATATTTAATAATATTCATAAGTTTCGCTGTATGTGCAGCCATTACTATTATTTTATTTTTTCTATTATTTATTTTGCGACTTAATGATATTACAAACAACTTCTATATAAAATTTTCTATTATTACAGCTTATATTATACTTCTAGCAGCTGGAATAAAAGTATTAATAGTCAAAGATAATTTAGCAGGGATATTTGTATATGCCATATCTCTATTCATAATACCTGCATTTATAAATGGAAAATCTATAAAAAAGCAAATGTTATCATAAATAAATAAATAAAAAGAGAGGGAAAAATGAAATTATTTTTAGCATTTATTATGCTTATATGTGTTACTGGAACCGTATATGCAGAAGAAAAAACAATGACATTGAATGAATATTTTGATTCAGTGCTTAAAACAAATTGTTCCAAATTTACAAAATTAGAAAGTAATAAGGATTATTACAATAATAAAGATGCTGTCAAAAGATGTGAATACGAAAGAAACCTTATAAAGGCTATTCAAAAAGATAATTTAAAAGAATTTGATAATCTTATTAAAAAAAATCAATATGAACTAGATGATATATATAATGAAACATTTACTATTATGGATAGTGAGATTAGTGTTACACCTATTCATGTTACAGTTGTTTATAACAGCCAAAAAATATTTAAAACACTTCTTAATACTTATGTTAAAAATGGAAGAAGAATAAATACTCCTATAACTGAACGGGAATATGGTATTTTTCACTATAATGGTAAAGATATAAGCACGGAATGTGTTACCCCTGCGGCATTATCTATCATTTATGGTAATAACTATATGTTTAAAGAATTTGCTACTACTGGCATAGAATATATTTCTATTGATAAGTATGATACATGCAGCACTGTTGATTTTCTTTTAAAATATGGAAATAAAGAAATGTTTAAGCTTTATGAAGCAGGATTTAATTTAAAAAACAATTATTCTATTAGTCAAAGCACTTATGATGATTTTTTATCTGATGCTGTCAAATATAATAATATTTCAATTGCAGAATACTTAATAAAAGATAAAAAAATGTCTGTATATACATCTTCAAGAGAAATGCTTTTAAAAACTGCTCTTACTGCTAAAAAACCACTTATAGAAATGGCAGAAAAACTTATAGAATTAGGGTTTGATGTAAACTATCCATTTGATATTGATAGAACATATTATGATGTAATTGTAGAATTAAAAAATAAAGGAATTTGGAATAAACCTTTGCCCGCTAAAAAAGAATATAATCAGCAGGATAAAAATACTGCAAACCTTTTAAATAAACCACAGGTAGTTAATGGTATAAGGCAGGTTAAATCTATTACTGAATACAAAGATTATATAGATAAAAAAATGCTTATTGAAAAAATTATGAATGCTGAAAAAGAAAGAGCAGAAAAATATGGATATACAAGCCTTGTTAAGCAGATTAATAAATACTACTTTGAAGACCCAAAAGTATTTCCTGATATTGAAATACCAAGAAAAGCAGCTATATTTACCACTAATGTCAGCTATGGAATAAATGATTATGAATTTTACTGGTCACCTGCTGGAAATACCATAGTATTTAAACCATACATGGGTGCATATTATTCAAAATATAGAATAAACTTTAATTCTTTTAATTATATACATGAATTTGGGCTTTATTCTAATGTTATTACAGAGCATAATAATAAAATTATCATGGGTTATGAATATAAAGATGTTACTTTAAATGAAGCTGTATGTGGTGAAATAAATTATTTTACATATAATAATGAGATTCAAAATGAAATAAATAAAATTATAAAAGATAATAACTTATGCTCTAATATTAAAAATGCTTCATATAATTTGAAAGTTAAGAATATTATAGATGAGTTTGATTTATATACTTTAAAAATAGAGAAAAGTAATAATAAAGCTGCCATTACTCTTATTGATGAAGAGGATAAAAAAATATATAAAAAAGCAATTATGGAACAAAATAATAAAAATGTTAGAGTTGTTTACACAGGAGAATAATAAATATGAAAAAAATAATAATTTTATTTTCTCTGCTTTTAGCTTTTCAATCAGCTTATGCAGATACATGTAAAAAAATGAAAATAGATATAAATGAAAAAGGTAATATAGTATTTAATGCAGAAAAATGTATTACAGAAAAGGCTTATGATAATATGTATAAACATATATTAGATGTAGAGCTTATTAATGCTAAAAAAAATAATATGCCAGATTTAGCAGATAAAATAGAGCTTTTATTATTAAGAGAAGAAAGTATTAAAGACCTTAAACAATCTATATACTCTTTTAGAATTCTTCATGATGAATATGGCCCTTTTACAACAGGTAATAGAATTGTTTTAAAACCTAAAAATAAAAATATAACATATCTATATGAAGTTCTTGATAATAAAACATATATTAAGGTAGAAAAATACAGACCAGAAATTACTTTAAAATATACAGATAATATTCATGAAACAGGTAACAGTGTTGAAATAAATGAATACTTTTTTCCAAAAGCAAAACTTGATGATGTTTACAGCTTTGTTATGAAACATTTATATCTTCTTACATATCTTATGAAAGATTCTGACGAATATAAATCCGTATACCCTGAGGCTGTAAAAATCATGAAAAGTGATTTTTATAACAAAACAAACTATTCTATACCAATATTTGATGAAAGATATAAAATAAATATACAAAAAACTGAAGAAAAAATAATGATAGATACTGGCGGTAATTTTAATATTTATATAATAAAAGCAGAAACTGGCACAAAAATACTTTTTTCATCAGGAACTGTATTTTATCAAGTATTTTTTAACTTCTAAAATATTAAATAAAAAACCCTGCTTACTATAATAAGCAGGGTTTTCATTTTATAAATCGTTAAATAATAATCCTGTTGCTAATTTTGGATAGAAATAAGTTGATTTTTGAGGCATAACAAGACCGCTTTCAGAAACATCTCTGATAGATTCCATATTTTCCCCGTTTAATATAAATGCAACTGCAGAATGATTTTTTCTGTAGTCATCTATTTCTTCCCAGCTTTGGAGAAAGTGGATTCCTGCTTTTGCAAGCAGTCTTTCATCGCTGTATTTAAAATAACCTTTTAATACTAAATCTTCTAAAAGATAAGTGCTTACTTTTCTATATACTGGGTGCTGGTTTTCTCTAGCTTCCTGTAATAAATTCATGCTGTATATACCCTGTTTGCCATAGAATACCCATGCGCCAGGATGATTTACATTATCTTTTAAGAATTTTTCTGCCATTTCCCTGTTTTCTAACTTATGAACTTCAAATAATGATGAAGCATAGTCAAGAAAATCTTTATCTTCAAAATTATCTGCCACATCTATAACTCTGTGAGTAGGGAAGACTTTTAAGCCTTCGTCCATAAAGTTAACAAACATCATCATAACATAATCATAGTTACGTTCTTCGCCTTCTGTTAAACCTTCTTGAGCACGCATATCATCTCTGTATTTTAAGGCTGTTTCATATCTATGGTGACCATCAGCTATATATATAGCTTTATCTCTCATAAAGCTTTCTATTTTAGTAATATCTTCTTCATCAGATATAGCCCATACAGAATGTTTTACACCAGCTTCATCAATAGCTGATGCGGAAGGCATTGTTTTTTTAACATCGTTAAATAATGCTGAAAGCCTGTTTTCATTATCCTGATATAAGCCAAAAATTTGTGAGAAATTAGCTTTTGATGCTTTCATAAGCTCATATCTATCAGCCTTTGGACCTGAAAGTGTTTTTTCATGTGGGAAAACCTGACCTTTTCCAAATTCAGATAATTTTAACGCTCCAACAAACCCAGAACGGACATAAGTTTTACCGCCGTATTCATACACCTGTTCATAAAGATAGAAAGATTTTTCTTTATCTTTAACTAAGATACCTTCATCTTTCCATTTACGATATAGATTACCAGCAACAGCATATCTGTCATCTCCGCCAACAGGTAAATCAATTAATGCCACATTGTAAGGAGATTTAGCCACATAAGCTGCTCTCATTTCTGGTGTAATAACATCGTAAGGTGGTGTAATAACATTTTTTAATAACACTTGTTCAGTATTATATCTTACGCCTCTAAAAGGCCTAACTATAGCCACAGTATTGCCTCCTGCTATAAAGCTAAAAATTAAAATTAGATTTCTTTTAATCTATATAATCTAAACATTACCTGTCTTTTTATCATATTAAGATAATCATTACAAGTATATTTTGCCTAGATTCGTTTATTTTATTAATTTTGCAAACTTTCTTTTGCCAACTTTTAATATACCATCATGCTCTGGTGTAAGAGTTAAATCATATACTTTTTCATTTTCAAAATGGACGCCGCCCTGCTCTGCAAGTCTTCTTGCTTCAGATTTTGATGATGCAAAATTTAATGCTAATATTATATCTAAAAAGCAGCCTTGTATTTTATATTCCTGAATATCTGTTGGAATATTTTTATTTGAGAATACTCTCACAAATTCTTCTTCGGCTTCTACACCTGCTTTTGTGCCGTGGTAGCGAGATACAATCTCTCTTGCTAAGTTTTTCTTAGCTGTCATTGGGTGGAAATCACCAGTTTCTATATCCTGTTTCATTTTTTCTATGTCTTTTAAGCTCATATCACTTAATAATGTATAGTATCTAAACATTAATTCATCAGTAATAGACATAAGCTTTCCAAACATATCTTTTGGACTTTCAGATATTCCCACATAGTTGCCAAGAGATTTACTCATTTTTTGAACACCGTCAAGGCCTTCAATAATAGGCATAGTGATTGCAACTTGAGCTTCTTTGCCATACTGTCTTAATAAATCCCTGCCTACAAGCAGATTAAATTTCTGGTCTGTGCCGCCAAGCTCTATATCTGTATTCATATTTACAGAATCAAAGCCCTGCATTATTGGATACATAAATTCATGCATACCAATAGGTTCGCCAGCTTTATATCTTTTTTGGAAATCATCTCTTTCTATAATTCTTGCTACTGTAAATTTTGCCATTAAAGATAATGTTTCTTTCATAGTTAATGGCTCAAGCCATGCAGAGTTAAAGCATATTTTAGTTTTTTCTGGGTCTAATATTTTAAAGACCTGCTCTTTATATGTTTCTGCATTAGCAAGTACCTGCTCTTTTGTAAGCGGTTTTCTTGTTTCTGATTTGCCAGTAGGGTCACCAATCATACCAGTAAAATCACCAATCAAAAATGTTACATTATGACCAAGTTCTTGAAAATGTTTCATTTTCTGCAGCACTACTGTATGACCTAAATGTAAATCTGGTGCTGTTGGGTCAAATCCTGCTTTTACATTAAGCGGTCTATTTTGTTTTAATTTTGCAATTAAATCTTCCTCTGAAATAATTTCTGCTGTGCCGCGTTTTATAAGCTCTAACTGGCTTTCAATATCCTGCATGAGCAATCCTCACTAAATTAATTTATTATAAAACTGCTCCAGTTATAACTGTTAAGCAGTTCCTCAAAAAATACATATATAATAGCCGATACACCAAGCATTGGTGCAAAAGGTATCGGATAATTTCTATCTTTTGTTACTATAATCACTGCTAAGCCTGCAACTATACCAAAAAATGCTGCAAAAGTTAAAACAGCAGGTATTGAGCCAAGACCTGTAAAAGCACCAATCATAGCAAAAAACATAAAATCGCCTTCCCCCATACCTTCTTTATGCCTTATTTTAGAATAAAAATAAGCTGGGAAGAAAAGCACTAAATATCCAGCAGCAATACCTGCAAGATAGTAAGCAAAAAAGCCCTCAATTATGCCAAATATAAGCCCTGCAAGTATTCCAAGCGCAATATAAACTGTTGGTATCATACCAGTTTCAAAATTATCATCAGATGATGTATATATATCTGTTAATGAAACAGTAAGAACTAAAAATACAAATATAACATACTTAAAAAACATTAAATTTAAGCCAAATTTTAAATATATTACTACAAATAAAAGTGCTGTTAAAATTTCTGTCAGCGGATACATTATAGGTATACTTTTTTTACAGTGTCTGCATCTGCCTTTTAATAAAATATAGCTGATTACTGGTATGTTATCTTTCCATGCTATATCTTCCATACACTGTGGGCAGAATGATGATGGTTTTACTATGCTGATATTTTTTGGTACACGCATTATTAACACATTCATAAAACTGCCAAAAACTAAACCAATAATGCCAATAAAAATAATTGATAATATATCCATCAGCTGCCTTTTTTCATATACCTTAATAAATCAGCGCCGTTAAATGCAAAAAACACAAGCCCGCTTTTAGCTGCATAATCTTTGCATTCTTTAAGATTTAATACATTAACTTTTTCAGCTTCTAAAGCTACTGCTTTACTGCCGCATTCTACAGCATATCTTAAAAGGGATAAATCTATTAGCGGATTAACACTATCATCACTTTTAGATTGTTTACCAGAAATTACTATTACAGCCTTACCGTTTGCAAAATGGCAACCTCTGCTGATAGTATCTAATCTGCCTTCAAATGCTTCCACCGCCATTATAGAGTTGTTTTTTACAACAACAGTCTGACCTGCGTCATTTCTTCCTATCTCTTTACTGATATAATATCCAAAAGCAGCATCGGCTAATATTTTTTTATCCGGCTTTACTTTTGAATAACTGCCTGCAGCTATTGGCGCCTGATTATTATGCTCCATATATTTACACTATAACTCTACTTGCCCAAATATGCCTTTGCGTAAAAGTTCATCTGTTTTAAGAGCAACATTTAATGAAAGTAAATCATGCTCAACTGTAACTGTTCTTTTTGTTTTACCTGTTACACAGTTAATAAAGTGCATTATTTCACTTTTTAATGGATTTTCTTTATATACAAATAGTCTTTCTTGTATAAATTCGTTTTTATATCTTAATTCTTTTTCACTGATAGTCTGCTGTGTCTGACCTTGACGATAAATATTAATATCCTGAGTAGTAAAATCAAGCTTATAAAGTGCATTATCTTCATAAACTGTCATAAACCTTTCTTTTATCTGACTCATACGGCTTACATATAAATTAGCTACCGCATTATTTTCAAAAGCAATATTTACTGATGCAAAATCTGCTAAATCAGTATGCACTTTTGAACCCATAGCCTGAATAGCTTTCACAGGGCTGCCTATTAAATTTAATACTATATCTATGTCATGTATCATTAAATCAAGCACAATGCTGTCTGCTTTAAAGTTAGGGTTAAACTGAGCAACCCTTTTTGATTCTACAAATCTTGGGTTTTCTGCAATTTTTCGAATTTCCTGCACAGCGCCGTTAAAACGCTCCACATGGCCAATATGAAGAACTAAATTTTTAGATATTGCAATATCAAAAAGCTCTCTTGCCTGGTCATAATCTGTAGTTATAGGTTTTTCTACAAGTAAATGTTTACCGGCAAGCAGACATTCACGGGCTATTTCATAGTGAAATCTTGTAGGTGCAGCAATAGTTATTGCATCAACATAAGGAAACATTTCTTTATAGTTAGTATAGCCCTGCACACCTGTTTTTTCTGATAATTCATTTACTACATCAGGGTTTGCATCACATATACCCACTAATTTTACATCTCTTATATCACTATATAAATTTAAGTGATATTTTCCCATTTTACCTAGTCCGATTAAACCTACATTCAACATATTAACCTCTCTATATAAAAAAACGTCCTGTTTTTTTATAACTAACGCTCTGGCGAAATAAATTCGCCTGTTAAACAGAATATCTACTAAATATTTCATATATTATATGCATTAAAATGTTTTAGATATTTTCTAAAACACTAAACTCTTGTTATGCCTCTGCGAGAAGATTCTTCTATAAAGTTTCTAAAAGTAACAACTTCATCAAACTGTTCTAATTCTTTTAACTTTTCTTTAGCAGCATCTAATGTATATGACCTGTCAAGGAATATTTTTAATGCACGAGCAAGCTCTCTTCTTGCTTCACTTGTTACTCCCCGCCTTTTTAGTCCAACCACATTAAGACCTGCTATTCTGCCTTTTACAGGGTTTGCTGCAATGCAGTATGGCGGCACATCTAATGAAATATGGCTCATACCTGCAACCATAGCCATTGTCCCTATATGAACACCCTGGTGTATTCCTGCATAACCTGAAATTAAAGCATAATCATCCACATGAACATGGCCAGGTATCATTGATGCTACAAGTGTAACATTATTACCAAATTTACAGTCGTGTCCTATATGGGATAAAGCCATAATTAAGCAGCCGTTACCTATTACTGTTTTCCAGTCTTCTTTTGTTGTTGCCCTGTGGATAGGTGCAAACTCTCTTATAAGACAGTCTGTTCCTATTATCAGTTTTGTATCTTCATTTTTAAAGGAATAATCCTGTGGCGCACCACCCACATGTGCATTTGGTGCTAAAATCGTTCTGTCACCTATCTCTGTATGACATTCTACAATAGCATTCATGCCTATTTTAACATTTTCACCTATCACGCAGTGTGGTCCTACATAAGCATTTCTGCCTATCTCTGCACTTTCTGCTACAATTGCACTTTTATGAACTTCTGCACTTGGGTGTATTGCCATATATTCCCCCTTATATTACTTTAATGCTGCAGATAATTCTGCTTTTACAGCTGTTTTATCATCAACTTTTGCACAAACGTTAAACCACCAGATACCCATTTTCTGCTTTATATATTCAGCTTCTAGTGTAAGTCTGTCCCCTGGTCTTACAGGGTGAGCAAATTTCACATTATTTATACCAGTAAATAATGTTTTAAGTCCTTCTTTATATGTGCCGTCTTCTTTCATTTTTAAAATTCCAAATATACCAGAAATCTGAGCAAGAGCTTCTATTATTAATACTCCAGGCATAACTGGAAAATCTGGAAAATGGCCGTTAAAAAATTCTTCATTAACTGTTACATTTTTATAGCCAATTATTTTATTATCATATATTTCTGTTACTCTATCCACAAGTAAAAAAGGATACCTGTGTGGAAGAATTTGTTTTATTTCATCTATTTCTATTACTCTATTTTCCAAGGTCTCTAACCCTCCGTTTTAATTCAGGCAGCTCTTGAAATACAGCATGAGATTTAGCAAACTTGCCAAATTCCATACATGGTGAGCCAAGATACATACCTTTTTTCTCAACACTGCTTGGCACCCCACTTTGACCGCCAAACATTGAGCCTGATGCAATTGTTATATGGTCTGCAAAGCCAACCTGACCACCTGCAACAATAAAATCTCCAGCCTTAATACTGCCGCTGAAACCAACCTGACTGGCAATTAAACATGCTTTACCTAAATGAGTATTATGCCCCACCATAACTAAATCATCAAGTTTTGTTCCAAAGCCTATTTCTGTTGAACCAATTGTTGCCCTGTCTATACAGGCATTTGCTCCAATCTCTACAAAATCATGTAATATAACTGTGCCTTTTTGTGGTATTTTTGTAGGATTTTCACCTGGGATAAAACCAAAGCCGTCTGCACCAATAACTGCCCCAGCATGAATAATTACATTATTACCAACAGTAATATTTTCATATATTGTAACATTGCCATATATAATACAGTTTTCGCCTATTGTAACATTATCGCCAATAACTACATTAGGATAGATTTTTGTATTTTTACCAATGCGCACATTTTTTCCAACTGATACAAAATTATCTATATGGCATGGCTGTTCAATAACTGCACTTTCATCTATTGCTGCAAATTTTGAAAGATATTCTTTCACTGGCTCTGCTGGATAAATATAAGATAATATTTTAACAAGTGCAGGTCTTGCATCTTTTACTATTACTAAAGGTTTATCTGTTTCAATATTTAATCCTTCTGTAACAATATATGCGGAAGCTTCTCCATCTTTTGTATATTGAATATACTGTTTTGCTGAGATGATACATATTGAGCCCTTTTCCTGATTTTCTGGTGTGCAGAAACCAGTAATCTCAATATCATTTCCTTGTAAAGAGCCGCCTAAAAGAGCGGCTATATTAGATAACTTAACTTTTATATTATGATGTGCCATAAAAAGCTTACCTTTTATTTAGTGCCTTTTTTTGACCATTTAATATCAAATCTTGAAATAATTTCTTTTGTTATATCAATAGCAGGGTTAGCATAAGCTAAAATACCTGGCTGAACAATAAATACTAAATCAAAGCCTTTTTCTTTTGCATAGTCATTGATAACTGGTTCAACTTCTTTTAATATGCTGTCCCATTTTTTAGCCTGAGCAGTTTGGAACTCTGCCTGTAAATCTTTTTCAAGTCTTTCAAGTTCTACACTTTTTCTATTTAATTCAAGGTTTTTATCTTGTAATGCTGATGGAGAAAGAGAAGCTTTTTGATTATTAATACTGTCTGCTAATTTTTTAACTTCTGCTCTTTTTGCTTCTATTTTTTTAAGTGAAGCCTGTTCTAAACTTTTAAGCTCGTTAATTGATTTTTGACCTGCCTTTGACTGGAAAGTAATAGCCTGAACATCTATAATTGCTATCTTTCCTTGAGCAAAAACAGTGTTAGCTGCTAAAAAGCAGAATAAAACTACTAATAATAAAGATTTTTTCATTGTAATCTCCTATTTTTTATATTGTAATTTATTTATTTTTATAAAATATTTCTAATAGTTATAGCACAATTCTTCATTACAGGCAAGTTTTTAGAATGTGCCGCCAATAGAAAATTCAAATTTATATGGCTGTGCAGTATCATGGGCTTCTCTATTAAGTTTATAACCCCATTCAATCCTAAACGGTCCCATTGGAGTTACCCATCTTAAACCTACACCAGCAGTAAAAAGCGGCATTTTAGTAAAATAATTTTCAGTTTTAGTATCTACTGCCTGCCCCATATCCACAAAGATTACGCCTTTTAATTTAATATCCTGTTTAATAGGGAATATAAACTCTGCATTTACTTGATAATATGCATCGCCGCCATATCTATGACCGTCTTTATCAATAGGGCTTATATCACCATAATCATAACCACGGACACTGTTAATACCACCAAGACGGAACCTTTCATCAACAGGAAGCGGCACACCTTCTTTAATAGATGTAATATAGCCAGCTTCACCATGCAGCATAAAGCCTAACGCTCCATTTAAAGCAACTGGAAAATACTGAGTAGTTTCTGCACCTATTTTAAAGAACTGCGCATCACCACCTAAGAAACTGCCCGCAAAATCAAAATAAAGCTGGCTTTTGTTACCTCTTGTAGGGTCCATTGGGTTATCAAGGCTGTTCCACATAATAGATGGAGAAAAGCTGTGTGTTTCAAGCATACCCTGCTGCTGCCTTACATAGTAAGAAGCATCATCTTGTATATCAAATATGTCTACAGTATATACAGAAAATCTGTAGTTCATAAAAAGTCTTCGTTTTATAATAGAGTGACCTAAACGCAGTGCACCACCAATAGAACGCCTGCTGTATTCATACCATTCCCTTTCAAGAGAGAACAAGTCAATACCTGCTGATACCGGCCAGTCAAAAAGCCATGGGTCTGTATAGCTGAAATAAAAGTCCATTCTTTCCTGAGAAATTTCCGCCCTTAATGAAAGAGAATGTCCCCAGCCCATAAAGTTATTACGAGATAACTGCACCATACCTAAAAGACCATCTATTGTAGAATAAGCAGCACCTAAGCTGAATGTTCCTGTAGACTGCTCTTTCACTGTTACATCTAAATCTACCACATCTTTTGTAACATTTTTTTCTGCTATCTGCACATTTTCAAAGTAACCTGTGCCCATAGTGTTAGCTTTTGCTTCACGGATAAGACGGCTGTTATATAAAGCACCTTCCATTTGGTCAATCTGGCGTCTAATTACACGGTCATTTGTAACAGTATTACCTTTAATATTAATTCTGCCAATATGTACAAGAAAACTTTCTTCCACTTTATATGTAATATCAACCTCTTTTGTTTCATCATCAAGGTTAATTACAGGTTCTACGTTGGCATAAGCATAACCAATAGATGTATATGCTTCTGTTAATTTTGCAATATCTTCCTGATACTTACGAATATTAAATACATCTTTCGGTTTTAATGTAATATATTTTGAAAGCTCATTCTTAGAAAGCTTTTCATTACCCATAATATCTACAGAGCGGACAAAATACTGGTCATTTTCCTGCACTCTGAAATAAAGGCTTGCTCTGTCCGGTGCATCTTCTTCATAAACTAACTCAGGGTGACCAACAGATACTTTTGCATAACCTTTTTCAAGATATAACATTCTGATTAATTCTCTGTCTGCATCCATCATTTCCTGTGATATTTTACCACTGCTTGTAATAAAGGACCAGAATCCACGCTCTTTTGTTGGAATAGCAGAAATTATTGCATCTCGCGTAATATTATCGTTGCCGTATATATAAATATTATAAATTTTTGCTTTTGGTTTTTCTTCTATATCAAAATAAATATCAACACTGTTTACTGTTCTTGGCTCGATTCTGAAATTAACCTGAGTGCCGTATCTATTTTCTTCTTCATATACTGTTTTGATTTTTGAGAGAGCTTTTTCAAGACTTGAAAAACTTAAGACAGAGCCGGTTTTAAATGGAAAATCTTCCTTTAATTTAGAACTTTTTACTTCTTTATTGCCTTTAAATATAATGCTTCCAACAATAGGCATTTCTTCAAGTACATATGTTAAAACAAATTTATCCCCGTCAACAGATAAATCACCATCAATATTTAAAAAAAGACCTGTGCCGTATAACTTTTTAATACTGTCATTAAATTCTTTAATATCAAACTCTTTACCTGCTTTTATAAGGTATGGAGTAATTCTTGTATCAGGTATCCGCTTGTTGCCTTCAAAACGAACTTCATCTATAACAGCAGCGTAAATATTATTTATATTAAAAGATGTTATTGCAATAACAGCCGTAAGAAAAATAAGGCATATTCTTTTCATCATTATAATTATTGCTCCAGTAAGTTTAAAATCTCTTTTATTCTTAAATGCTTGGCTCTTGATAAACTTTTATTTGCAACAAGGCGTGCAGTTGATTCCATAATAGTCTCCACTTCACAAAGGCCGTTTTTACGCATTGTTTCTCCAGTTGATACTAAATCTACGATTAAATCAGAAAGCCCTGCAATCGGTGCTATCTCTATTGAGCCATAAAGTTTAATAATATCTACCATAATACCTTTTTTAGCAAAGTATTCTTTAGTTATATGAGGATATTTTGTAGCAATTTTCATATTCTGCCTGTATGAGTTATCTCTGCCAGCAATACCTGCAGAACAAAGCCTGCAGTAACCAAAACCTAAATCCATAAACTCATAAAGAGGACTTTTGCTTTCTGCAAGCACATCTTTTCCTGCAACGCCAAAATCTGCAGCGCCATATTCCACATAAGCAGGAATATCTGTATTTCTTATAAGAAGAAAACTTATATTATTTTCTTCATCTGTAAAAATAAGCTTTCTTGAATTAAAATCTACTACATCATTTCTACAGATGCCTTTTTTTATAAATAAATCAAGAGTTTCTTCTGCAAGTCTGCCTTTTGGCAAAGCAATTCTTATTGTATTACTCATTATCTTCTGCCCTGACTATTTTTGCACCCAGATTATTAAGTTTCTTTTCAAAACCTTCATAGCCTCTGTCTAAATGGTATATTCTATGTACTGAGCTTGTATGGTCTGCCATAAGTGCAGCAATAACAAGCCCTGCACTTGCTCTTAAATCAGAAGCCATAACTGGTGCACCGCTGAAATGAGTAACGCCTTTTACTACAGCATTAGAATCATTTAATGATATATCTGCACCCATTCTTTTAAGCTCTGGAACATGCATAAATCTGTTTTCAAAAATAGATTCATTTATTACTGATACACCGTCACTTTTAAGCATTACTGCCATAAACTGTGCCTGCATATCAGTTGGAAAAGCAGGGTATGGTGCTGTCTGCACATTTACCGCTTTTATTTTACCATTCATTTTTGCATTAATTGTTTCATCATCAATAATATTAATTTCAAGACCTGCAAGGCGAAGTTTTTCTATTACTGCATCAAGAGCATACACTGGACATTTTTTTAATGTAATATCGCCGCCTACCCCTGCTACTGCACATAAAAAAGTACCTGCTTCAATCCTGTCTGCCATAACTTCATGGTCTGCACTGTGCAGTTTCTCTACACCATGAATAGTAATAGTATTTGTGCCGTCGCCTTCAATCTGAGCACCCATTTTACGAAGAAAATCTGCCAAATCCTGCACTTCAGGCTCTTGAGCAGCATTTTTTAATATGGTAGTGCCGTCTGCTATTGCAGCAGCCATCATAATATTTTCTGTGCCTGTAACAGTTACTTTATCAAATACTATTTCTGTGCCAGTTAATTTATCACATTCAGCAAAAATATAGCCGTCTTTTACTTCTATTTTTGCACCCATTTTTTGTAATGCTGCAATATGCAAATCAACAGGTCTTTCTCCAATAGCACATCCGCCAGGAAGTGATACTTTTGCTTTACCTTTTTTAGCAAGCAGCGGACCTAATACTAAAATAGATGCACGCATAGTTTTTACAAGCTCATAAGGTGCTTCAAACTCTTTACTATCATTATTTGTTAAAACAGCATTATTATTTTCAAAACTAGAATCTATACCAACATTTTTAAGAAGCTTAAACATTGTTTTTATATCTCTTAAAGCAGGAATATTACTTATATGGTATGAGCCTGCTGCTAAAATTGTTGCAGCTAAAATAGGCAGTGATGAATTTTTTGCACCGCTTATTATTACTTCCCCATGTAATGCTGGACAGCTTTCTATAATAAGTTTTTCCATTAAATACCCCTTTTACTGTTTTTAATTATAATTACTCTATCATTGCCACTGTAATCTTTAACACATTCTCCATAAAGATTACATGCAGCAGCATAATCAATCACACTGTGAGCTTGATATGCTCCTATTTCAAAAAATATTACTCCGTTACTTTTACACAATATTTCAAAATTACTCAATATTTTTTTATAAAAAATAAGTCCGTTATCTTCTGCAACTAATGCATGATAAGGCTCTTTTTTTACTTCCTCCTGCAAATCACCATACTCATTTTCTGCTATATATGGCGGATTGCAGACTACTATATCATACTTTTTATTAGTAGTATAGCTTAATATATCACTGCACACAAATTCTATATTTTTTGTAATATTAAATTTTTCTGCATTCTGTTTAGATACTTTTAATGCATTATCATCTATATCTAAAAGTGTTAAAGAAGATATATTAAGCTCCTGCATAAGAGAGAGTCCTATAGCTCCACTTCCAGAACATATATCTATAAGCTCAATATTTTCTGCATTTTTATATCTTTTTATTACTTCTTCTACTAATATTTCAGTTTCTACCCGCGGTATAAGAGTATTATGGGTTACTATAAACTCTCTGCCGTAAAACTCGCGCCTGCCTGTTATGTATGCACATGGCTCTTTATTTTCAAGTAAAGATAATACATTTTCTACCACTTTATCATCTATTTCTTTATCACAGGCATATTTTGCCTCTGAATAATCAATATTAAGCATAAATGCAATTAAATCATAAACTTGAGAAATGGGCAGGTTATATTTTTCTGCCCTTTTTATAAAGCTGTTTACTGTCAATCTTATAATCCTATAAAATTATAAGCCGGCACTTTTTAATCTTTCAGCCTGGTCATAAGCTGCTAATGCTTCTAAAATTTCTTCCAGCTCCCCTTCCATTACTTTATCAAGGCTGTATACTGTTAAGTTAATTCTGTGGTCTGTAAGCCTGTTTTGTGGAAAGTTATATGTTCTAATCCTTTCAGAACGGTCACCAGAACCAACCTGTAGTCTTCTTTCTTCTGAACGCTCAGTTTCCGCTTTCCTTATTTCTTCTTCTAAAAGCCTTGATTTTAATAATCTCATAGCTTTTTCTTTATTTTTTATCTGGCTTCTTTCGTCCTGACATGTAACAACTATATTTGTAGGCAGGTGAGTAATGCGAACTGCTGAGTCAGTAGTATTTACGTGCTGACCACCTGCACCACCAGAGCGGTATACATCAATACGCAAATCTTTTGGCTCTATCTGCACTTCCACATCATCTGCTTCAGGAAGAACTGCAACAGTGCAGGCAGAAGTATGTATTCTGCCAGAAGATTCTGTATCTGGAATACGCTGCACACGGTGGCCGCCGCTTTCATATTTTAATTTGCTGTATACTGATTTTCCACGGATTGCTACAATTATCTCTTTATAACCGCCAACACCTGTTTCATTCATTTCTACAATTTCAAATTTCCACCTGTTAAGCTCTGCATATCTTGTATACATTCTAAAAAGGTTTGCAGCAAAAAGTGATGCTTCATCGCCCCCTGTACCAGCCCTTATCTCAAGATATATGTTTTTATCTGCATACGGGTCTTTTGGTAAAAGAAGAAGTTTTAATTCATGCTCTAATGCTGGAATAGTTTCTTTTGCTTCCTCTATTTCCATTTCTGCAAGCTCTTTTAACTCTTTATCATCGCCTTTTAATATTTCATGAGCATCATCTACTGCCTGTTTTACTTCCTTTAACTTTAAAAAGGTTTCAACAATCGGTCTTTTTTCTGCGTGCTCTTTTGAATATTTTGCAAAAGCAGACTGGTCTTTTAATATTTCAGGGTCAGAAAGCATTGCTGTTAATTCATCATATCTTTTAGCTACTTCCTCTAACTTATCATACATCTTCTCATATCTCCTAATTAATTACAATATTCCACATTCTCAGGCTTTTGGTATGTTTCATCATCATCTTTTCTTAAAGCCTCTTTAATAGATACAATAGCAACTTCAAGCATAGAATCATCTGGTTCTCTTGTTGTAATTCTCTGCAGCCAAAGTCCTGGTGCTATTAATATTTTAACTATAAAATTATCTGCATGTTTTCCGCTTAATTTTAGTATTTCATAACTTATGCCTGCAATAAGTGGAAGAAATACAATTCTTGAGCCCAGTTTTATTAAAAAGTGGGAATCTTTTGGGATTAATGAAAATACAAAAATAGAAACAATTAATACAATAAGCAGAAAACTTGTACCGCATCGTGGGTGAAATCTGCTCATTTTCCTTGCATTTTCAAC
Source organism: uncultured Mucispirillum sp. (assembly GCA_944326705.1). Classification (GTDB taxonomy): domain Bacteria; phylum Chrysiogenota; class Deferribacteres; order Deferribacterales; family Mucispirillaceae; genus Mucispirillum. The sequence continues at coordinate 28,061 of CALVEY010000008.1, read as the reverse complement.
TGTTAAATCCTGACCCTTTTCATAAGTAAATATACACTTATGCTCTGCTCCATGATAAGAAAATACTCTTTTTATATCTTTCATTTGTGATATAATTAATAAATACAGTACAAAAAATATTATCCTTAAAACGCCGTCCACCAAATTGAATACTAAAAATGAATGTTCAACAATAGGGAATAATTTTTTAGATAATTCTGTAAGCTGCAAAGGCAGGTATAAAAATAATACCACACCTAAAAGCAGTCCTAAAGCCATTGAGAAAAAAGTTTCCAGTTTAGATGATTTACCTTCTTTTTCAAACTCATCAGGCATTGCTTTTTCTGCTGAAAAATTTAATGCTTTTATACCTAATACTAACGCATCATAAAGACCTATTAAACCACGAAGAATAGGCTTCTTTAATATTTTATTAGAATCAAGCTTTATATCATCTCTTTTAACTGCAATTGTGCCGTTAGGCTGGCGGACAGCTATTACAAACTTACTTGGGGCTCTCATCATAACGCCTTCAATAACAGCCTGTCCTCCTATATTTTTCTTTTCTTCACTCATTTTATTCACCTTTTTATTATTTTATTAAAATCTACTGTCTGTTTTTACAGTTTCTTAAAATTTGCTTTAAATATTAGCTGAATTAATGCAATAATAAATACCTAATTTAGAAAAAGACACTTTTTCTTCAAGAATAATAATATGAAATGGATAAGGGACGCTAATGTTTTTTAAGAGCAGCAATACGCTTGCGGACAAGTGCAGCCTGACCACATGTAAATTTTCCTTCAGTGCAGCCTTTATTTACACAGCCTGGACCAGCTTTTTCAAATATTGCAGGGGCAACAGCATAACATAACGCAAGCATTTTATCAGAAAGCTCTCTTATTTCCCACTGAGCTCTGTTGCATGACCTTAATGCAAAAAAATGTAAAAGCTCTCTTGCATTCATTGTAACAATAATTTTTGTTTCACATGCATTAGGCAGCACATATCTTGCATCTTCTGCAGGAATATCTAAAGCAGAAAGTTTATTGTAACATTCTGCAATCTCTTTCATAGCATTATTAAAAATTTCAAGAGCTTCGCTGTTATCTTTAATAGTGTGTGGTATAATATATGGAAATTCAGCACCTGCTTTAACATAACGCTGAGATTTTTGTGAATAGCTTGCAAGCCTGTGGCGGACAAGCTGATGAGTTAAGGCACGAGAAACACCCTCTATACCAAAGGAAAAAGAAACATGCTCAAATACAGAAAAATGCCCCATACCGATTAATTTTTGTATAAAATCAGTCTGTTCTGCATTAGATACTTTTTCCTGTAAATCAGAAAGCTCTGCTCCAGAGTAGCAAAGTTTAGCTGCCAGTGCTGCTATCATTTCAGGCTCTGCATTATGCTGCAGAAGTTCTACTTTTAATTCTGTATTTTTTTGCATTTAATTTCCTGCTTACCACTAATAAATAATATAATACAGCTTATAATGATTATAAGCTGTAATTATATACAATAAAAAACTATTTTTTGCCTTTTTTATCAGTTTGTTTTTGCGCCTGCTCGTATTTACGCATAAATTTTTCAACTCTACCAGCAGTATCAACAAATTTTTGTTTTCCTGTGTAGAATGGGTGGCAGTTAGAGCAAATTGCAACAGAAGTTTTAGTAGTAGTAGAACGAGTTTTATGCTCTGCTCCGCAAGCACATTTAAATACTACTTCATGATAATCTGGATGAATTCCTTGTTTCATTTTTAGGGCTCCTTATTATATTTGACGGTTTCTGACCGTCATAGTCCTTATAAAATAGTAGATATATCTATCATACTATATTATAAATTTCAAGACATTTTTTTGCAGCAGTTAAAAATAAAATATATATTAATTTCCCAGTTTTTCAATTCTTGCTGATGCTTGTTTTTTCATATTATCAGGTGATGAGCTGTTACTTAGAATATACTGATACATTTCTACAGCTTCACCATTTTTGCCCTGCTCTTCATAGCAAAGTGCAGCATAATATGCTGAGCTTACATCTGCAGGATTAGCAGTCATTGCATCTTTATAATATTTAACAGCTGCATCATACTGCTCTTGTGACTGAGAATAGTAGCCGTTTGCAAATAAAATATATGATGACTTTTCTAATGTATTTGCATACTGAAGTAATTTATTGCCTTCAAGAAAATATTTAGAATTAATCATACGGACAGCTAACGCACTGATTAATTTAGCATCAGTCATACCATTTCTTACAACCACTTGAAATGCCATATTAGGATTTTTTAACTCTAAATACATATTTGCAATATTTGCTGATAATACATCATTTTTATTTAATGCAAGTGCATTTGTGTAATATTCTATAGCTCTTTCATAGCTGCCTTCGTTTTTTGCTTTGTTGCCAGTTGTTACATACTGATTATATAATGAAATTGTACTTGCAGATACTGTACCTACTGGGTCTTTTGTTTTTATAGCTTTCACTTCTGCTATTTCTGTTTTATTTGTATAATCATTTGCACTGTTTTTACTAAGCGCTGGATTTTGATTTTTAACAGAATAATTTTCCTGAATTGCCTGCGCATTTTTTACAGCGCGGGCTTTTTCTTCATCTACCTGTTTTTGAGTATATTCGTTAGCTTTTTTAAGGTCTTCCTGACTGATTTCTGTAAAACTTTTTTTGCTTTCACTACCTGCCTGTTCTTTAGAAGAAACATTTTGTTTTTCTACTGCAGGTTTATTATTCTGCATATTATTTTCTACTGGTGCAGCATTATCATTTTGTGCTGGTTTTTGAACAGGTTTTTCTACAGGCTGATTATTTACTGGTACAGCCTGCGGTGTCACTATAAAAAGCTGATTTGCAGGAATAATATCAACAGGTCCCTGCTGCATTTGAGCATTACTGTTATCTTTTTTAGAGCTTACACTTTTACTGCTGTCTGGCATAGATGACATTTGTGCCTGAGTCTGCCTTGCCTGCATATTATTAAGCGGCTGAGCAGATGTTCCTTTATTAACTACTGGCTGAGTTTGAGCCTGTGCAGGCTTAGCAGCTGCAGCCTGCGCATTTGATGATGACTGTGTTTTTTGGCCACCTTGAGCATTAGGATTATATGGTTTACCAAGTGAGTTTACATTACTACTATTATTTACAGCCTGTGCAGACTGCTGATTATTTGAAACAATACCTGCCTGCTTAATAAGAGTATCATCTTCTTGATTAATGAAATAAAGTGTGGCAGCAATAATAACTGCTACTAAAACAATACTAACCACAACAAAGCCTTTTAATGGGGCTTTATGACCATTAATATCCTTAATTTCTGCATTTTTAACAAATTCTTGATACTTTTTAGTATTAATAACAGCATTACGCAAAGCAGGGGGTGCCATCATTTTATCATCATTTTCTTCACTGCCCTGCTCTTTTTTCATTTTATTAAGAGTATCTGTAATAAGACTCATTAATTTTTCTCCACATAGTAATATAATCTTTAATTAATATATGTAATATATATAAATTGCAAGCATTTTATAAGAAAATACACTTATTTTTTACATGATAATAAAAAATGTGGAACACATAACTTTTAAAATATAAATAACAAAATAAATAAAAAACGCCACCTGCATAAGCAAATGGCGTAATATATGTAAACAGTGATATTTTTACTATTATGCCCCGCCCCATTGTATATTTTACAAGAGGAATAATAAAACATATAGGGCAAGGATATGAAATATCGTAAAAGCGAATACCCGCTGCGATTAACGTTTTGAGTATTGGTCGCTTTTTCTTGCTTTTGGTTTCCCGTATTTTTTTCTTTCAACCATACGAGAATCCCTTGTCATGAAGCCTGCTTTTTTCATTTCAGAACGGAATTCTGGGTTGAATTGCTCTAAAGCTCTTGCAAGACCATGACGAACAGCACCAGCCTGGCCAGATTTACCGCCGCCTGCTACTGTGATGTATAAATCGAATTTACCTTCTTGATTTAATAATGCAAGTGGTTGTAATACGATTTGACGAAGTGTCATACGCTCAAAGTATTCTTCAAGTGTTTTGTTATTGATTTTAATATCACCTTTTCCTGGTTTAATAAAAACGCGGGAAACTGATGTTTTTCTTCTACCTGTTCCGTAGTTATAGTTAGACATCTTCAAACTCCTCCTACATTTCTACTTTTACAGGCATTTGAGCTGCATGAGGATGCTCTGCACCTGCATAGATTTTTAATTTTTTTATCATTTTACGGCCAAGACGAGTTTTAGGAAGCATTCTTTCTACTGCAAGACGAAGAACTTCTTCAGGACATCTATCCATCATTTCTGCATAAGAACGTTCTTTAATACCGCCAAGATAGCCTGTATGCCAGTAATATTTTTTATCTCTTGATTTAAATTTACCTGTTGTAGCTATTTTATCTGCATTAACAACAACAACAAAATCACCAGTATCTATAGATGGTGTATAGATAGGTTTGTTTTTTCCCATAAGGGTCATAGCAATTTTAGAAGCCAGTCTACCTAAGATAACATTTTCTGCATCGTAAAGATACCATTTTTGTTCAAAGGAACCTGGTTTAGCCCATGTTGATTTCATAGTTTATAAATCCTCATTCATTCGTTAGATTTTTTTAAATAAAATATTAAACATTGTCAAGAGAAAACATTAAATTTTCCCTTATTTTCCCTAATATAATATTAGAAACCTTTTTTCCTTTCTCTAATACGAGTAGCTTTACCACGTAATGCACGGAGATAGAAAAGTTTAGCCCTGCGAACACGACCAGTTCTTTTAAGCTCAATGCTGTCTATTCTTGGTGAATATAATGGGAAAGTTCTTTCAACACCAACATCACCAACAATTTTACGAACTGTAAAAGTGCTGCCTACGCCTCCTCTATGGATTCTGATAACAACGCCTTCATAAGGTTGAACACGCTCTTTGTTACCTTCTACGATGCGGAAGTTTACACGAACAGTATCGCCTGAGCGGAATGATGGCACTTCTTTTGCCATATATTCTGACTCAACCGCCTCGATGATTTTGTTTTTCATTTTATTCCTCCTGAAATATGTTATATTTCTGTAATTCTATCAAGAAGTATTGCAACAGCACTGCGGACTGATAAGTGATTAAATTCTCCAACCCCTTCAATAGGTTCCACAATATAATCTGCTGTTTCAAGCACTTCATCAGCAAAGCCCCAGCCTGTACCAAATATTAATAAAACCGGCTGCTGCTCAGCTATAACACCTAAATGCTTTGCTGTAATTGTAGCCCTGTCAGGTCTAGCAGTTGTTGCTACAATTAATGGACGCTTTTTGTGGCGTTTTTCAATATCAAGTATACTTTCAGAAAAACTTTCCTTTATCTCAGTGTGAGAAAAAGCCTCCATTCTGTTAGGGTTATAAGTAGAGCCAAAACCATCCATCCAGTGATTTATAACTCTTGAAGCTATCTCCCTTTGGGCCTCAATAGGTGTTATTACATAATATTTTTCAACACTGTATGTAGTGCAGCTGCGGGAAATATCGTGCAAATCTAAGTTTGTTATAGCTGTTGCAACTATATCCCCTTGTTTATCTCTCATTGGATAGTGCATTAAAGCAACATTTAGTTTAAGTTTTTTACTTAAACCTCGTTTCTGTTCTGCACATATTTTTTTTCTGCTTTCTATATCTTGCAGAGAAATATCTAATAAATCCGGCCTGTTTTTGCGCGTAATCTCTAAGGACTGCTCCCTGCGCCATTTTAAAATTTCTGCATGGTTGCCCTGAGTAAGCACTTCAGGCACTTTTAAGCCTTTATATTCAACTGGGCGTGTATAGTGTGGATACTCAAGCATCCCCGTAGTGAATGACTCATCATCTGCACTTGTTTCATCTCCAAGAACCCCCGGGACTAAACGGGCAATGGAATCTATTGCAGTGATTGCAGCAAACTCACCACCGGTAAGTATAAAATCACCAAGTGACAGCTCCATATCTACAACAAGCTGCCTTACACGCTCATCTACTCCTTCATATCTGCCGCAGATAAATGTTATATTATCATAATCTGTGGCAAATTTTTCAGCTGCCTTTTGGTCAAATTTTACACCTCGTGGGTCTAAAAGCACAACAAAGGTATCTGATTTTTCTTTAAGAGCAGCTACAGCTTCACATATAGGCTCTGGCTTCATTACAAGCCCTGCTCCACCACCATACTGATAATCATCAGTAACTAAATGGCGGCCCTCTGCATAATCCCTTAAATTAACAGGGTTAATGCTGATAATTCCTTTTTCTACAGCCTTTGATATAACCCCCTGCTTGAATACAGACTCTATCATCTCAGGAAAAATAGTTATTACATTATAAGTCTTCATATACTAACCCCTGTTCTGATACAACTACATATTTATCATCTGTATTTATTTCAAGCACATGGTCTTTATTATTAGATATAAGCGCATATCTGCCATCCTGCAATGCTATGCGAAATATATCAGTTGAGCCTGATTCCATAACATCTATAAGCCTGCCAATCTCTTTTTTATCTGATGTTACTACTGGAAGGTTTTCTATTTCAAACCAGTAAACTTCATCATCATCTGCTTTTGGCAGCATATCTTCAGTAATAGATACATGTAAGCCTTTCAGCTTTGCAGCATCACTTTCAGAAGCAATTCCTTTAAGGCGGACAATCAAAAGATTGTTATGCTCTCTTATATCTTCAATTTTCAAAGACCTTTTTAACTCATTATCTTGAGTTAATAATAAAAATTCCATTTGGCCAAAAAGTTCAGGATGGCTTGTATTCGGCTTAATTTTAAGCTCACCCTCAAGCCCGTAAGTACCCGCTATTCTGCCTATGGAAATAAACTTCATATAATACCTGCTGATAAGTAACTATTCAACAATCTCTAAACCGTAGCGTTCGCCTTTGCGAGCAGAAGCTGCAGCTAATATAGAACGGATAGATTTTGCTGTTCTTCCCTGTTTGCCAATTACTTTACCTAAATCGCTTTCAGCAACATAGAGTTTTAATACTTTACCTTTATCATTTTCCCCTTCTTCAATTTTAACCTGTTCAGGGAATTCTACTATTGATGTAACAATATAATTAACTAATTCTTTCATACTTATTTTCCAGCTTTTACTTTATTTTCTGCAAATTTTTTAATGATGCCTAATTTGCTCATAAGGCTTTTAGCTGTATCAGTTGGAATTGCACCTACTGATAACCATTTTAATGCTTTTTCTTCATCAATTTTTAATTCAGTTTCATTTGGTAATGGGTTATATGTACCGATAACTTCGATAAAAGCGCCATCACGTCTTGTTCTTGAATCTGCAACTACTATACGGTAGAAAGGACGTTTTTTACGACCCATACGCATCAGTCTAATTTTTGTTGCCACTTATGCCTCCTAAATTATATAGACTTTAGTCTATTTTTTCTTTTAATTTAATTTATTTAATTTTTATTAAAAATTTTCCAAAGCTGTTTTTCTTTTTCCTTCCTACTCTGGCGGGAAAAACAGCTCTCGTAAACTTCACTCGTTCTTATCTATATTACAAAGTTCTTAGAACTTCATACCTTTCATTATTTTTGCCAAATCTTTCATATTCATATCTGGCGTTTTGCCGCCAACTTTGCGGCTTACTTTTTTCATCATCTTATTCATATTAGTAAGCTGGTCTATTAACTTATTAACTTCATTAACAGAAACACCAGCACCGCGTGCGATACGCTTTTTACGGCTGCCATTTAAAGCATCCTGTTTTGTACGCTCCCTTTTTGTCATACTGTATATGATAGCCTGTGTGCGTTTAATACGGCTTTCGTCAATATCTGCACTGCTTATTTTTGGCAGCCCTGGTATCATTTTTAATATGCTTTCAAGAGAGCCCATTTTATTCATCATAGAAAACTGCTTTAATATGTCGTTATAGTCAAGACCTGTTTTAATCTTGTCTGCCATACTTTCAGCTTCTTCTATATCAATAACTTCCTGAGCACGCTCAACAAGAGATACAATATCCCCCATACCTAAAATACGGGAAGCCATTCTATCTGGGTGGAAAAGCTCAAATTCATCAGGCTTTTCACCAGTACCTATAAACATTAAAGGCTTGCCTGTTGCATATCTAATTGAAAGTGCTGCACCGCCTCTTGCATCACCATCTGTTTTTGTTAAAATAACACCAGTTACTTCAAGACGGTTATTAAATTCTGTTGCAGCATTAACTGCATCCTGACCTGTCATAGCATCAGCAACAAAGAATGTATAATGTGGAGCTATTGCTTTTTTTACATTTTCCACTTCCTGCATAAGTTCTTCATCAATATGAAGCCTGCCTGCAGTATCCACTATCACAACATCTTTTGCAGCTTTTTTTGCATACTCTAAGCCGTCACGGGCAATTTTAACTGCATCTTTTGAAGATTTATCTGAATATACATCTATATTTAAATTTTTACCTAAAACTTCCAGCTGGTCAATAGCTGCAGGTCTGTAAATATCTGCTGCAATTAATAATACATTTTTACCATCTTTGGCAAAATATCTGCCAAGCTTACCTGCACTTGTAGTTTTACCAGAACCTTGTAAACCTGAAAGCATTATTATTGTAGGTGGTATAGGCTGTAATGGAAGTGACGGCTCATAATCTTTACCGCCAAGGATTTCCACAAGATTATCATGGACAATTTTGATAAACTGCTGAGCTGGAGATACACTTTTAATAACAGATTCACCAAGAGCAGCTTCCTGCACTCCTGATACAAATGATTTCACAACTTTATAGTTAACATCCGCTTCAAGTAAAGCCATGCGAACCTGTTTAACAGCTTCTGCAATATTCGCTTCACTAATGCGGGCTTCCCCTTTTAAGCGTTTAAAAACGCCGGAAAGCTTTTCATTTAAATCCGCAAACAAGTTTCAATCTCCTGCGTCCTATTCTTTTGTATAAAAATATCCCTAAAAATAATCAGGGATATTCTTTATATATAACTTTAATTGATTTGTCAAGTAAAAAAATTAGAATTTATTTGTGTCTCAAAATCATAGCCATCGCTCTTGGATTAAATCTTGTTGGCCTTGTATTTGTTTTACTGCTGCAGCTTATTAGTTTTTCAACACGAAGTCCAGCTTCTTCTGCCATTAAAATAGGTTCACTTTCATTATTAAACTCATATACATGGTCTTTTTGAAAAGATTCTAATGCAGTAGAAAAATAAATAATACCATCTTCTGCTAAGTGATGTTTAAGAATTTTAAATAATATTTTAGGGTTTTCTAAATGTTCTGCCAGCATAGCCGCAATAATACCTTTATATGAACCACCTTCTGAAGCCTTGCTTAAATCAAGAGCATCTTTTACTTGAAACGATACTCTATCCTGCATACCAGAAGCGGCTAACAGTTTATTTGCAATATTGATTGCTGGTGCACTAATATCAAGACCATCAACATGAATATCTTTTCTATAATCAGCTGCTAATAATCCTAATACACCATGTCCACATGCAAGTTCTAATACCTTGCCATTTTCTGCAACATTATTTAAAAACTCATCTCTAAAAAAAGGAATGTGAGAAACCATAGATGGCCAGAAAGCATATATTAAAATAGCAGCCCACATATATGGTACCATATATTTTTCATCATCATAGACAGTAGCTTTTATAGTATCAAGCAGTTCTGGCATATATTTACCATTTTTTTCATAAATTGCCTGGGCTCTTGATACATTAATACTGTATTCTGCATAACCTTTTGCAGTTGATAAGAAAATTTCTTCTCCATATGCTTTTTCACTCCATCTGGCAAGCGGGTCTAAAAGCCAGGAACAATCTTTATCATGTTTATCACATACATCTTTTGCTCCAACGCCTACCATTTTAACAGAGTTCATAAGACTGTCTAAAAATTTCTTTCCTTCGTTCATTATATAACACCTTAAAATTTATATTTTTTTACAAACATAAGCTAAACCAACACTTATATCTTTAGAGTCTGGAAAATCATCTTGATTTCTTTGTATAGATTTTGCCATAACTTTAAAGCCTGCATTTTCAATCATTTCTTCTACATACTCAGATGATGGAAAATTGGTTATATGGTCCATATGGTTGCTGTCTTTAACTGTTGATAAAAATAAGAGACCATCTTTTTTAAGAACTCTTGATAATTCACTTAATGCATTTTCTGGATTTGTAATATGTTCAATTACTTCTGCAATAACAGCAAAATCCATAGAGTTATCTTCAAGTGGAAGATTTTTCCTTATATCACCAAGAGAAAGTGTATATCTTTTTTCATCTATACCTGCCTGCTTAAATAATCTTGGAGCAAATTTTAATGAATGGGCACTTATGTCAAATCCATAACATTTACTGTCTTTTATATTTTCCATTATTTCAAGAAGGTAAAAACCTTCTCCAAAACCAACATCAACACCTACTGCTCCTGGTTTTATTTTATTTAAAAATCCATTAAAAAATAAATGGCATTTTGTATAAACAAGTATAGTAACTGCATGTGCTAAAATAAGTCCTGGCAGATAAATATTAAGCATTTTTTCTTCATTATCATATACAGCTTCTTGAATTTCTTCATAAGTGCCATTACTGTAAGAGCCTTTTTGGAGAAATTTCATCATTCCTTTTATATAATCAACCATATAATGCTTTGCTTGTTCAAATGTATCATACCCTAAATCTTCAATAAGTTTTAGAAGACTTTCAGAAACAGCAAGATATTCGTCACCATATCTTTCCTGAAGCATATCAATCTGAGTACTAATACCTATTGTCATAGGGTTTGCCTTTAACTGCTCTTTTAATTTCATTAATCTTTGATATTTATTCATAATATACCTTTATGCCTTAAAAAATTCATCAATCATCATAGGCTGCATAACAGAAGTTTCTTGATTTAAGTATTTTTTTGCAAAATCAATATTTTCACCTGTTAAGCATTTCGGACTTAATTTATTTAACTGTTCAAATTCAAAGCCATGCATTAGTATATCTTTTAACGGTTTTTCTTTTATATTTCCCATTGATGTATGCATAAATACACATGGCAGCACATCACCATAAGGATTTACATAGAAAAAGTTTACTGCTGGACAGCCTACAATTAAATCATTATTATCTAAAATATTCCATAAGTCTCTTATAATTTCTGGGTTATTTGCCCTTAATTCTTCAACTTTTTTCGTATCAGCTTCACTCATCATCATATCATAATGACCTTTCCATGCACCAGATGGAGAAGCACAGTTGAAAATTAAACCATATTTATTTGCTGCTGCAAACTTTGTAAAATCTTCCAGCTCTTTGCTTTGTGCATTATAATTGCCAATAGTAACAGAAAAAAATGCTCTCATACCTGCATCTTTTATATACTTCATAGCCTGCATAGCTCTTTCATATGCACCTTTTTTACCACGGAACTTATCATGTTCTTCTGGTGTGAAACTGTCTATTGAAATCAATACTCTATCAACACCAGCCTCAGCTAATTTTTTTGCCATTTCTTCAGTCATAAACCAGCCATTAGAAGTAAGATATGTATAAAATCTTGAGGTATCTACAGCTTCTAATATGTTAAATAAGTCTTTATTCATTAAAGGCTCGCCACCTTGAATATCTACTTCAAAACAGCCTAATTCATCTGCCTGGTCTGCAAGACTTTTTACATCTTCAAGAGATAATGTTGATTTACCAAAATCACCAAGAGATGATTTTGTAAAACAATGCTGACATTTAAAATTACATTTGTTATCATAATTTAGAGTAAAGCCCCATGGCACAAATTCTTTTTGCCCCCCCCCAATAAAGTTATTATTTTTATGTCTATCATAATGTTTTTTAAATTTTGCCATCATTCGTGGTTTTTTTCCAAAAATCATAAGTATTACCTCTTAAATTATATCAATTACTCGTGAAAGTTCTTTAACAATATCATATCCGTCCCATATAACATTCATATCAAGAGCCATACCAACAGGGACAACCCTGTCTACTCCTAATATATTTTTAGCAGTCAATGACGAAATAATCTCATTTTTATCTACACCAAAATATGTTATTGTCTGGCACTTATCTCTAATATTATCGGCAATTTCATTTAATTCTTCAACAGAATATTCATAAAATAAACCAAACCTGCCATTTAGATTTTCCTGATATTCTTCTGGTTCAAGGCAGTAAACTTCATTACCATATATTTCTGCTTTTTTTATATCATATTTAATAATATTTGTAAGCATATCTGTATATTTATCAACCACTTTGATTGGAGCTAAATCATATTTTGCTGCAGAATGCTTTACACTGCTCCAAAATATATTTTTTGCTTCTTCTATATTTTTGCCGTACCAAAAAATACTTTGTGGCGATGAACAGGCATTTTGGTCAAATAAATATGTATCATTATAAAATTTATCAGATAATTTTTGCAAATCGCTGCTGCTTAGATTAAGAACTGCATCACTGCTTAATATACATACAGAGTATCTATCTGCAAAAACAACCTCTACTCCTCTAATCTTAATTGGAAAAGAACGGATATGATTAATTGACTTATCTCCACCCCATATAACTCTGCCATCAGAAATAGATGATATATATGATGTTATTTCATCAATATTAGAATATCTTATAAAAGCATTTGTTTCTTTTATATGTTTAAATTTTTCTTCTTGAAAAAGTTTATTTATTTCACTGCATACAATATTTACCTGTTCATATTCTTTTGATGAAATTTTAACAATATTACTATTGCCTGATAATAGTCCAAAAATAAATGAGTATGCAAAATTAATTGGAACATTAGAAGGTGCTATATGAAAAATTAAACCTCTGCCTATTCTATAACGTTTATCTTCAAAGCTTTCCTTTAATTTTAATATATTTGCTTTTCTTATATAAAAGCCAAAAGATACAATATCAGGATATTCTCTATATTTCATTAAAGACTTTGAAAGATATTCTAAAAATTCTACTGCTGTATCATTATATGGAAGTGCAGGGCTTACTGTTACAGCCCCACCTGCCATATATTTAACATTATTCAAATGTATCACTGCAGCCCCTCACTTCAGCTTCTTTTATTCGGCCTATTATTTTAAAAGTTTTACCAAGCCTGCCGCAAGGACAGTCATCTTCTCCAAGAAGAATACCTGCATCTTCACTTAATAATATATGCCCTGGATAACTTTTTGGAATAACAGATATAAGCTCAATATATCCTTCTTCGCCAATATTATTAACTGAAAAATCTCTGTAATTTAATATATTAATATCGGAATAAATAGATGTATGAAACCGCCCATGCTCACATTCCATAAAAATAGAGCCAGTCTGTTCAACCATTCCATAGTAATTATAAACTCTATCAAATCCTGCGGTGTTAGATAATCCATGCTTAAATTCATCATTTGATACCGCCTGATGTATGAGCTTTTTCCAGCCGCCGCCATGAAGAATAAAACCATTATTTTTTGGTAAAGTAATATTTAATGACAGCAGCTTTTTATAGAAGAACTCCCATATCATATATGTAAAACCAAAAATAAAAATATTTTCATCTTTATGCTTTTCATAAAATTTCTGGACAGTTTCTATATCAAGATTCATATTTTCATCAAGAGCATAAGTGATATCTGTTCCAAACATAGAAAATCCTAGTATACCAGCCCCTCTTGCTGAAAACATATTCCTGTCTTTTAAAACAGCTTTAGTATCAATAATAAGCATAGGCATTCTTTTACCGCCTGTAAAATCTGACATTATTGCAGCTAAAACTTTTGTCTGCATTGCTGCTGTTTCTTTATCAAGAAATATTTTTGATACTTTCTGACCGCTGGTTCCTGAAGATGTCATTGTTTTTACAATATTTGCACTGTTTATGCTTTTTAATTCAAACTCTTTAAAAAGTCTTACTGGAATCAATGGATTTTTATTATTAAGGGCGTCGCATATTTTTTTGTATTTATTACAATTTTCATAATGATAACGAGATAATTCTGTAATAATATTGCCAAAAATTTTTTCTTTTGTTATTTTATCCAGCTGAAATGGCTTATATTTAAAAAGTTCTTCTCTATTAATCATAATCAACCTAATAAACTGTATTGTATTTTCCCTGCTGAATTGCGTGGTATCTCTTTTATAATTTCAATACTGTATCCGCTTGGATGAATATCTAATATTTCTTTTAGTAATAATGCTGCTTGATTTTTCATATTTTCAGAACAAACATATATTTTTATTTTGTCGTCAACTCCACTGCATGCACATAAACAGCCGCTGTTATTTAAATTATTTTCAAGTTCATCAAGATTTATTCTATTACCAAAAACTTTTAAAAAGCGTTTTTTTCTGCCTGTAATATAGAAAAAGCCATCTTTATCATAATATCCAATATCACCAGTATGCAGTATACCGTTATTTTCATCACCTTTATATAAATCATAACAGCTTTCAGCATAACCAAGACATACATTATCGCCTTTATAAATAAGTTCACCTGTTTCATTACTGCCAAGGTAGTTATTATTTTCATCTGCTACAAATAATTCACCATTTGGTATTGCTTTACCAATGCTGTCTGTTTTTTCAGACAAATATTCTGGCTCTAAATAAGATATTCTAGCAGTTGCTTCAGTCTGCCCATACATTTTAAAAAATTTAATATTTTTCTTAGCACATTCATCTAAAAAATATGATGTAAGTTTAGTATTTAACCTGCCACCAGCCTGAGTTATGTATGAAATATTTGGAATATTAATTCTTTCAAACCTTAGCCTTTGCATCATCTCATAAGTGTATGGAACACCACCAAAAGTAGTTGCATTTTTTTCATGGAGCAAATCCCAAAATTCTTTTTGAATAACAGAATATTCTGATAAAATAATTGATGCACCTGATAAAAGATGAGTATTGATTATTGACAATCCATAAGAATAACCAAATGGAAGTGTTGTAATAACTCTGTCTTTTTCTAAAATATCTAAATATGCAATAATTGAAGATGCATTAGAAAATATATTTTTTTTTGATAATCTTACATATTTATTTGTTCCTGTTGAACCTGATGTTGTTAATAAAACTGATAAACTTTTATTTATTTCATAATCTGTTTCATAAATGGTTTCTATAAGAGTATAATCAAAAAAAGAATATAACTGCCTGCAAGTAATATTCTTAATATTCTCATCTAAACAGTCATAACTGTTTAACAAAATATATCTTGGTTTATAAGATTTAATTATACTAATAAGTGATGCAATATTTTTTGGTTTATTTACAAGAAGTGCTGGAATATTATTTTCAATTAATGAGAGTAAGGATATAATAGTTGCAGTATTATTTCCTGTAACAATAAGGCATAAAATATCACTTCCAAAATAATATCCAAGTTTTATGCTATGCTCAATTATATCATTATAATAAAAATTATTATTTTTTTCTATAACAGCAATATTATTCCTGTATTTATCCAGCCTTTCATAAATCATATTAAAATTAATTAAAATCAACACCAAACTTTGTAAGTATTTCTTTTCCTTTTTCAAATGAGCTAAGGTCAATAATGTCATCAATTTCAAACTGAACATCAAATGCTTCTTCCAATGCTGCAATTAAGTTCATATGTCCTATAGAATCCCACAAAGGAATGCCTTGAAATGAGAGAGTTGTAACATCTGAATTATTATCTAATTCAAATACTTTTCTATATATGTTACAATATTTTTCTAAATTAGTCATATAGTTACCCTGTTTTATTTTTATTAAATGATATTATCACTCATATACAAAAAAAAGTCAAGTTTATTATTTTGACTTATTTTGAATTTTATACTATATTTAGATTACTAATTTATTTTCATAACACCAACACATATATGTGTTATTTTTTATTATTTACATTATCTGTATTATAATGGAGTGATATATGCAGTATGTTACAAAACAGGGCTTAAAAGATATGCTAAAAATATCAAGCATAGAAAGTGGAGATACATTAATCATTCACAGCGATATAACATCTATTGGGAGAACAAACCATTTATCATTAAGAGAAACACTTAATATGTACTACGAAGCCATTATGGAAGTAATTGGAGATGAAGGAACATTATGTGTGCCAGCTTTTTTTTATGAATATGCAAGAAATGGAATACCATTTGATATATCACTATCACCAATATCTAAAGAAGTAGGCCTATTTCCTAAATTTATTCAATCGTTACCAAATTCGAAACGCAGCTGCAATCCATTAACATCTGTATGTGCTGTTGGTAAAAATGCAGATTATATATGCGAATATGTAAACAGACATGCATATGGAGAAAATTCAGCATTTGACAGGCTGTATAAAGTTAATGCAAAACTCATATCTATAGGAAATAACCTTGCTTTTACTATATGCCATCTATGCGAGTTTCAAGTAGGAGTTCCATATTTATATAATAAAATATACAATGTTCCAATATTAGATAATGGAAAAATAATTTTTGAATATTCTATTGGATATGTCAGATATTTAGAATATGATATTAAATATTCATGGCAGATTAATAAATCATGGAGTGAGAAAACATGGCTAAAAGAAAAATTTGTAAATAGGCATAAATATATAAACTCTGAAATATATGTTGTAAAAGTATCAGATATATTTGCATATTTTAAAGAACAGCTGTATAAAAATCCATATTTTTTCCTAACTAATAAACCAAATTTTATTCATGGTCAGATACCAAATGATGGTCCAGTATTAAAGAAATAATATGTATTTATAATTAAACATTAACAGCATGAATAATATTATTACATGTAATATTGTATTCATGCATAGTTTTCTTTACTTCATTTATAAATTCTGTTGTAACAATCACTGTATCATAATATGAGTCTTTAATATCTTCTGGACATACTGTTGGTTTCGTAATATTTTTCAAAATATATCCTTTGCGGCTTTTATAGCTGTCAACAGGTATAATTACTTTGCCCCCCATTGCATCCAACTCTTTACCAACAAGGTTCTCAATATCAGGAATAGCAGAAACTATATTAGCTGCTACAATTTTTGTTCCCCATATTAAAACTTTATTTGACTTACAAACAGCATTTTTTATTTCTTCAATAATATTATTATAAAATAACTCCTTAGAATTAATATTATTTTTAACTCTTTCTTTTAATTGATTTATAGAATATGGGCATGATAATTCTTTATACTGATTATTGTTTTTCTTTGTAAACACAACAGTAATATTTTCATTATCATCAATAACTTCAACTATTTTCATATTATATTTCTCTGCCATTTTTTCATAAAAAAACCATGAAAAATATGAAATATGACCTAGAGCAAAAATACTAAAATTTGGAGTTTCTATAAAAATAAATCCTGTATCTTTAAGATACATACACATAGTTTCAAAAATAACAAATGGATTTAAAAAGTGTTCAAATGTATGCAGTAAAACAAATGCATCTACAGAACTTTTCTCAAATAAAGAATATTCTTTTATTGTTTCTTCTGTAAAAAATATATTTTTTATATTAAAGCCTCTTTCAATGCCTTTTTTTGCATGTTCTGATGCTTCAATACCCATAATATTAGTATAACCAGCACTTTGAAGCTTGTTCATAAAAAAGCCATCAGAACAGCCTATCTCAACAATCATCGCATCTTTATTCAATTTATTTTTTATAACACTTAAATTTCTATCAAACCAGCTGCTGATTGAAAGTCCATCAAATGGATTTGTATATTCAAAATTTTTATAATATTCTTCAATAGTTTCCTCATCAAACTGGTTATCATAAAAACCATATCCACAGTGATTACATATATAAATATTTAAAAGTTCTTTATGAATATCTTTTTTATATTCAGTTTTAAAAATTTCTCTATTAAAAATTTCAGTTTTTCTAATAAGTGATAAATCTTCATTTCCGCAAAATAAACATTTCATATTCATTCTACTCCATTAATTATGTATTTTATCTATCAAGCTGTTTTTTATAAGTTCATCAAAAAAATCTTTAATAAACTTATAATCTGCTCCGATTTTTTCTGCTATTTGAAAACATGAAGTATTGCCATCAGCTAATATCTGTGCAGCTTCTATGTGCCTGTATCCTTCTGGGTTTGTTCTGCAGTCTATATAAAGATTATATCGTGATAAGCAAAGCGGGCCTTTATATTTAAGCAATGGTATATAATCTGTTTCTAAAATATCTATAATATCTAAAATATACCCTTTATACTTTTCAAGCATATCAAAATCTATTTTTTCATAATTATCACCGCTTGAATGATAATATGCTGGCACATTCTGCCCAAGTGTTACTGTTGGTATATTATAATATGGCCCATTATAAAACATTTCATCATTACCGATTAACTGTCTGTAACCATAAACATTATAATCTTTTACCTTATGTTTAAATATATGTGCGGTAATACTGTCTATAAGGCTGTCGCCTTGAAATGATGAAGAATATGCAGGCTTAGTGTCTGCCCCTATTAAGTCGCAGAAAAAAGCACCTTTTATACTTTTTTCTTCTTTTTCACTTAATGTATTTAAAAATGCAGCTGCTGCATAATATTCTGAGCCGAATACAAATTTATATGTATTTTTTACATTTCTTTTTGCAAGCTCAAGAAAAAGCTCCATAAGCATTATAACATTTGTAAGACCATCCACTGCAATAGCTGGGTGGCATGTGTGTGCTGCAAAAAGATAAGTGCTGCCATTTTCCTGACCTTTAATAGTCTTTACGCCTGTAAACATATAATTATCATTATGCAGTTCTGTTTCAATATCTACAATATATTCATTATCCTGCATTTTAACATAATCATTATAGGAAATACAAAATCCCCAGTTTTGCGGTAATGTACTGAAACCAAATTTATAGTGATATGGAATTAAATCTGGACGGTTTTTATCTGTCAGAATGTGGTTTTCTAATTCCTGCTTAGTTATTCTGCCTTGAAAGCTTGTAGAATTTGTCCAAAGATGAAGGGGATTGTTTTTAAAATCCACAAGCACATTGCCAGATATATCTTTTAACTGACCTTTTATAACTTTCCAGTATAAAGGAATAATCCAGGAAAGAACTTCGCTTCCGCATTTGCTTTTTATAATATCAGCATTAAGCTTAGAAGCAACGTCCTGCACAAGATTATTATTTTCATCTGATACTGGTGACCTTGATGTGTATAAATGCTTTTTTATTAATTCTTTCAAAATAACTGCTCAAAAAACTCTATTTTTCAGAACTGCTTGAAGCATTTTCAATTTCATCTGCTAAATTATCATCTGCAAGTTCTTTATTTTCTGATAAGAAATTATCAAGCTCTTTTTGTGTAACTCTAACAGCAAGCCCAACGATTTCATCCATTTTTTCGCCTTTTTCCTGAGAGTTTTCTATGGCTTTTGTCATAATTTTCCAGAAAAAAGTATCTAAATTTCTAACACCATTAATAAAGGTATCGTTAACTTCCCCTTTTGTCTGGTTCATATATGGTATAAGCACAGCCTGTGCTGTATGAGTGAAAAATTTAAAATCTTCATCTGACGGGCTGATACCTTTTGAAAATTCATCAATAACAGAGTGCATACCATCTCTAAATGATGTAATTTGAGAAGCAATATCCCAGAATGCTTTTGCTGGGTCTTTTGCACGACTGCCCCCAAGTTTAGTATCAAGCTCTGCCACTGTCTGCCTGATAGGGAACATTACATTATCATATTTATCAACAATAGTCTGCACAGGTATAACACTGCCTTTTCTTACATTACCAGCAACTATTGTAAGCACTGCATTATATTTTACATATACACGCGTGCCGTTTTCCATAGCCACATCAGTTAAGGCTTTTATCATTTTACCAAAAGCAGAAGCATCTATTGCTTCAAAAAACTTACGCATACGCAAAAGAGCAAGTTTTGTATCTTTCATAAAAGGGATAATCTCTTTTACATATTCGCGCTGTAATTTATTAACTGATTTACCCATTACATATTCAAAATGGTGCAGTTTATCTCTAAAATCATTAAGTTTAGTATAAATAATTTTTGCTTTTGCATTAACAGAATACTGCTGCATTAAGAAAAACCATTTATCAAGATAATTTTTAATAGTTTTTAATGTAGTTCTAGGAACAATAGCTTTTGCTTCCTGGTCTTCTGATACATACATTGCAAACTTTTCTTTATGCATTGGAAAATAGTTTGTTTTAGCTTCTAAGCATGTCTGCCCTATACGCTCCATATAAATAGCAGATACTGTTGTCAGTTTATGGGCAAGAGCACCATCTTCTGCATCTCCCAGCTTGTTAAAGGCATCATCCATAAGTTTAGAGATTTCGCCAAGTTCATCAAGAAAATTACGCTTTGATTCTGTTTTTTTATCAGCAGGGTCAATACCTACAAAGCCTTCTATAAGTTTTTCATAGTTAGGGTTATCTTTTAAAAATGCAACAAGGGACATTCTTAAACCTTTTCTAACATTACCATATTTAGTTTCAAGCTCTTTACATTTCATAGCTTTTAATACTTCGTCTGCTATCATTGCCATAAACATAACCCCTGATTAAAAATATAAATACTACACTACACTTATAGAGTATCAATTTTTTTATTTCTATGCAATAAAAATATAACATTTTTTTTATATTATTTTACTAAGTCAATCTATACATATAAGGCATAATGAGTTATAACAAAAAAACCTCCGTATATAACGGAGGTCTGTAATATAAAATATTTATAAAATTAATTTAAGCTTTGTGTGCCGAAAGTGCCGTCTGCTTTTTTAACTACTTCTAAAAGGAATGGCTCTTTAATAGCGCTGCCTGTTGCATCAATAGACATTTTACCAGTAATACCTTCAAAGTCTTTGATTTCCATAAGTTTAGCTCTTATAGCATCTCTTTGAGAAGCATCTGAGCAGTCTGTTACATTTGCAGCTTTCATTGCTTCTACAAGTAAGTATGCAGCATCGTAACCTTGAGCAGAGAAAGTATCTGCCTCTTTACCTTTTTCAAGCATTTTAGCTTTAAAAGACTGAATATTTGGTCTGTCAACTTCTGCTGAGAAACCAGAGTAGAATATAGCACCAATAGCAGCATCTCCTGCAATATTCCAAAGGTCTGGTGATTGGAAACCGTCACCGCCAACAAGTGGAGCTTTTACACCTTGAGTCTGTTTAGCTAAAAGAAGGCGTGCAGCTTCTTGATAGTAGCCTGTGAAAATAATTGCATCAACATCACTGTTTTTAATAGAAGTGATTTGTGCAGATACATCAGTATCGCCGTCATTAATAGACTGTTCTATAACAACTGTGCCGCCAGCATTTTTAACTGCATCTCTAAAGAAGTTAGAAAGACCAACAGAATATTCATTGTTAGTAGATGTAATGATAGCAAACTTTTTAAAGCCTTTGTTATGCACTAAGAATTTAGTTAAGCTAGGTGCACCGTCAGAATCCTGTAAAGTGTTACGGAAAGCAAACGGAATATGTTCATAGCCGCTGCCCACTCTTTTTTCAGTAACATGTTCTGCTGTTGCACCAGTAGAGATTGCAACTGTGCCGCCGCCATTTGCTAATTCTCTCATAGCTAAAAAGCCGCCTGATGTAATTTCACCAATAATTGCACATGCATTTTCTTTTAAAAGACGCCTTGTTAAGTTTACAGCGTCAGTTTTTTCGCCACGGCTGTCATAGTGAGCAAATTTAATTTGTTTACCATTTACTCCGCCACTAGCATTAATTTCTTCAAATGCAATTTGAGCTCCTAAAACAGTTTTAGAGCCATAGTCAGCCATAGCACCAGTTTCTGGGTTTTGACCGCCGATTATTAATACATTTGCATCTTCTGCAGCATTATTATCACCTGCTTTTTTACAGCCAGAAAGGGATAATACTGCAAGTATAGATAAAGATGTGATTAATAAAAGTTTTTTAAAAGACATAATATTCCTCCAATTATCTTCTCCTGCAATAGCTTAGTATAATAGATTGCTTATGAAATAAATACAAGTAAAAAATTTAAATTTTTTAAATATTTTGTATTGAAATAGATAAAATTATATAGTAAATACTTTCAATGAATATATTATTACATCAATGCTGCGGGCCATGCTCTAT
This sequence comes from uncultured Mucispirillum sp., assembly GCA_944326705.1. Lineage (GTDB taxonomy): Bacteria > Chrysiogenota > Deferribacteres > Deferribacterales > Mucispirillaceae > Mucispirillum. Next base: position 5,888 of record CALVEY010000008.1, on the reverse strand, counting down.
ATATCCTATTATTACTATGCAGGCTCAAGGCCATAATATTACAACTTATTTTTTCAACCATAATATACATCCTGTTCAGGAATATTATAAGCGTATGGAAGGTGCAGTGCTTGTTTCAAGACACTATAACATTAAATGTATAGTAGAAGACTATTATGGTTTAGTAGAATTTTTACGCCAGAATGCTTATCATGAAAAAGAACGATGCCGCTACTGTTATGAAAGAAGGCTTTTAAAAACAGCAGAAAAAGCAAAAGAATTAGGAATGGACGCTTTTTCATCAAGCCTTTTATACAGTAAAATGCAAAACCATGAATCTATTAAAGAAATGGCAGAAAAAGCCGCAAAAGAATATAATATTCCTTTTTATTATTACGATTTTAGAGAAGGCTGGCAACAAGGCATAGATATTTCAAAAGAGCTTGAGATATACAGGCAGAATTACTGCGGCTGCATATACAGCGAAGAAGACAGATTTTTAAACCAGCTGTCAAAAAAATATGCAAAAAAATATGAAGAAATCAATACTTATTATGAAAGCATTAAATAAAAATAATAACTATTACTATTTTCTTCTTGCAAAATAATATATAATGATGTATAAAGCAGACATTATAGTGCAAATATTAGGAGAATCAAATGACAAAAGAACAATTAAAAGAATTTAATGGCAAAGATGGCAAGCCTGCATATATCGGATATAAAGGTAAAGTATACGATATATCAAAAAGTGATTTCTGGCCTGCTGGCGAACATATGGGCAGATTTAAAGCTGGAGAAGATTTAACTGACAGTATTGATATGAGCCCGCATGGCGAAAAAAATATCTTCCGTTTTGCAGAAGTTGATGTATTAGAAGACGGCACAGCTCAAGAAACAAATACAGAAACAGTTGTTCCAAATTCTGAAAATATGCTTTCTGATATGGATAAAAAAATGATAGCAAAAAGACAGTGGTATAAAAAGAACCACCCACACCCAAAAGTAGTTCATTTCCCTATTGGTATGTATGGCTTTGCATTTTTCGTGCAGGTTCTTGCAGCAATCTTAGGTGGAGCATCAGGCAGTTTCCTTACTGCTACATCTCTTATTGCAACAGTTTTTGGCACTCTGTTTTTAATTCCTGCAATCGCTTCTGGGGCATTAAGCTTTTACATTAACTATAATGGCTTTGCAAACTCTATACTTAAACAAAAAATGATTGGCTCAGTAATATTATTAATTACAGGCGTTATTGCTATAATAATTGGTAAAATAGAATTAACAGATGCAGGTCATATACTTGGTGCTGGAGATACACTTGCTTCTTTTTTAAAATATAATCCATTAACATCACTTTATTCACTTTTTACTATTATTAATATGGCAGTAGTTACTTTTATTGCAGCAAATGGCGGAAAAATTACTTGGCCGCAGGATAAAAAATAAGGATAATAAATGCATACATTACATATTTCTCACAATGATTTAGACGGCTTAGGCTGTGGAGTATTAATTAAAAAATTTATGCCTGGAAATATTAAAACAGTATATCTTGGCTATGATGATATAGATAGATATATTGAAGATAACTACCATTATTATGACAAAATCATAATAACAGATGTTTCCCCTCAGTATGGCACAGTTGAAATGCTGGCTGGTGAGAAAGATGTATTAATTATTGACCATCATGCAAGCAGTGACGCATTAAAGGATTTTCATTTTACTTATCATGATATAACCAAATGCGCCACTCTGCTTACTTATGAATATCTTCTGCAGGAAGGCTTTCAAGTAGAAGAATACGAAGAATTTGCCCTTTGTATAAACGATGTAGATATGTGGTTTTTAAAAAGAGAAGACAGCTTAAAAATGAGCGTTCTTTTTAACCTTATGGGTATTACAAGAATGGAAGAACGCTTTTTATCTGCTGCATATAAAGGCTTCACTGATACAGAAAAACTTCTTATTACATTAGAAGAAGAAAGGCGTGATAACTACATAAAAAAAGCAATGAGAAATATTGAAACAATAAAAGATAAAGACGGCTTAACTTTTACAGTAGTTTTTGCAGAAAGTTATGCTTCAGAGCTTGGCAACTATATTATAAGTGAAGATATTTCTGATTATGTAATGCTTATTAACGCCCAGTCTAAAAAAATATCTCTCCGCTCAAGAAAAGATGTAGATATTCGCCATATAGCAGAAAGAAATGGGGGCGGCGGTCATAAAAATGCAGCAGCATTTTCTATAAAAAATGAAACATTTGATTTAGATAATCTTCTGAAAAATACTGGTGTAATATAATGAATGCATCATTTATATTATCAGCTGCAAAACCAGAGCAGTTTATAAAAAGTGATTTGCCTGAAGTATGCTTTGCTGGCAGAAGTAATGTGGGTAAATCATCAATGATTAATAAAATACTAAACCGTAAAAATCTTGTAAAAGTAGGCAATACACCAGGGAAAACAAGGCTTGTTAACTTTTTTAATATTGATAGTAAATATATTTTTACAGATTTGCCAGGCTATGGTTATGCAGCAGTTTCTAAATCAGAGCGTGCAGCATGGGGAAGATTAATAGAATATTATTTTGCCCATAGAGAAAATCTTGCATTATGTATGCTGCTTCTTGATATAAGGCGCGTTCCAAACGATGATGATATGAAAATGATAGCTGCTATGCAGTCAAGAAATGTTCCACTAATTGCAGTGCTTACTAAATCTGATAAACTATCCAATAACGAAAAAGCTAAACAGATAAAAATAATATCTGAGAAAACAGGTATTTCAAAAGAAAATCTTATTGTTTTTTCTGCTGTTACAGGCACTGGAAAAGAGCAGATATGGCAAGAGATAGAAAAAATTACAGCTATTTAATTACTATCTTAAAAATTATTTCCCCTGTTCTTTTTGCCCTTTTTGTGCTTATTACAAATATTATTTCAAAACCAGATAATATAGAAGGCTCATTTAGAATATTAAATAATGATGAATATATTGCATCGTTTACTGCTGATACTGCTCGTGCTGAAAAAAGCATTACATGTGCATTATTTATGTATAAAATAGATAACTATAATATTAAAAACCTTGAAGAGCCCATTCCTTTGATTACTTCTGCCCTTATCAATGCTGCAGAAAAAAACGTAGATGTTACCATAATCTTTGAAAAATCAAGTGATGAAAATGATTTATCAAATAAATATAATGAAAATACTGCCACATATTTAGAAAAACACGGCATAAAAGTATTGTTTGATAATGAAAGCAGAAAACTTCATGCAAAATTATGCTTAATTGATGATAATATTATTTATACAGGCAGCCACAACTTTACATACAGTGCTATGAAAAGAAACAGTGAAAGCTCTGTTAGGATAGTATCTAAAAATGAAGCAGAAAAAATAAAAGAATATTTTACAAAAATACAATAATAGTGTAACTTCTTTTAATTATAAACGACTATATTTTATAATGGAGTGAAAATATGAAAAAATTAATATTATTCAGCCTTTTAATAATAAGCATTTATTCTGCAGGTTTTGCACAAAGTAACAGATATGCAGGAGTTCCTGTCCCTATATCATTAACTGACCCATTAAGCTTTAACGGCACTTATGAAGTTGAAAGATTAATTATTAGAAATGGTGATAATACTCTCCTTGATTCTGATAACAGCTATGATGTATATGACAATAAAGGTATAGCAACAATTAATATGAAAATAAGCCAGAATAATGTTGCTGTTGATTTAATATATAAAATGCAGATGGTAGGTCCTGCTTTTAAACGCCCTGAAATTTCAAACTATTCATTTTTATATGACAGCCAGACATTTACAGCTAAAAGGCCATCAGGTATGTCACTTTCAAAAGCACTTTCTTCAATAGGTATGACAATATATGACCATGAAGATTTAATATGGGAAATGCCATTTGAAAAAGGATATACTCTTATACTAAAATTAGAAAAGAAAAATGATATATCTACTATAATAGATAAAAAGCCTTTTATAATTATTGAGGACTAATATGCGCATTATTTTAATACTGCTTATAATAACTCTAAACTATACATTTGCTTTTGCAGATATTTCTGACCCTCTGACTATAAATATTACTGAAAACCCAGTAAGCCTTAACGGCACTTATGAAATAGAAAGGTTTGTAATATTAAAAGATAAGCGAATATTTATAGATTCAGATGATAAAAACTCTATTACAGGCAGTAAAGGCCAGGTAACTATTGATTTAAATATTACAGGCAATGTTATTAACTCCACATTAAAAATGCAGATGAAAGGTAATATTTTTACAGAAGGCTCTGCTTTTGCAGGCTATGATTTTATATATTCATCAAGAGTGATACCTATGCTTGCTGACAGCAAAGAAAATAAGATAAACTTAGAAGATAAAATTGCCGCAGTAGGTTTACATTATTATAAAAACGAAAACAGAGTTATATGGGAAATACCTTTTGAGCAGGATAAAATCATTATTATGATACTTGATAAAGAAAGCAATAAGATAAAAAATCTTTCCCATTCAAAATATATGTTTCTTTAATTTATTAATATATACCGTGATTAGTACATCACTATTTTTTGAGATTTGTTATTAACCTGTATATATTCTTAACAAATATCAAGTATTTGATAATATAAATATCTTTTTTATATTTGACTCAATGTCTAATATTCTATAAAATCCATTATATCATAAAATATAGGAGTAAAACATGAGCAAATTAATAGTTGTTTCTTATGATGATGAATTAAAAGCAGAACAGGTAAGGCTTGACTTTCTAAAAATGCAGAAAAGCTATCTGGTGGAATTAGAAGATGCAGTTGTTGCAGTAAAAAAACAAGACGGCAAAGTAAAACTTCGCCAGATGAATAACTTAACAGCTTATGGTGCATTAGGCGGCGGTTTCTGGGGTATGCTTATTGGAGCTATCTTTTTAAACCCACTGCTTGGCTTTGCAATAGGCGGAGCAGCAGGTGCTGTCAGCGGTGCACTAAGTGATATTGGTATAGATGATAAGTTTATGAAACAACTGTCAGAGCAAATGAAGCCAGGCACATCTACACTTTTTATTCTTCTCCATTCTGATTTAAGTGACAAAGCTTTAGCAGAATTAAAAGGCACTGGCGGCACAATTATTCAAACATCTCTTGCAAGTGAAGATGAAGAAAAACTTCGCAAAGCTATTTCTGAAGCTGGCACTGAAATAAAATAATATAAATATTAAGCATTTTGTGCTTAGTAAATCACACAGCCTCAAGGGCTTATAATTATAAACCATTTCACACCACTGTAATTATAAGCCCATTATTATATTAAATAAAAAAGTATACATCTAAATTCTGCAAAACTATAACTATCTCTTTTCATATTTATATTTATTAATCTATAAAAATATTTGATAAATATTTATTTGCTGTTTAAAGAAATATTAATATTATTTAAACAGGTGTAATTATATGTTAAAAAAGATTTATGCTTTTATATCAGGCTCTGTTATAGGCACTCTTGGCGGTCTGATAGGTTTAGGTGGAGCAGAATTCAGGCTTCCTGTATTAATAGGCTTATTTAAGTTTCCACCACTTGAAGCAGTAATTTTAAATAAAATAATGAGTTTAATTGTAGTCATTTCTGCCTTTATTTTTAGAGCTGTTTCTATTCCATACAGCACAGTTTTTTCTCACTGGGATATAATTATTAATATTTTAGCAGGAAGTATTGCTGGAGCATGGATTGGGGCAGATATTGCTGTAAAACTGCGGGTAAAAACTTTTTACAGAGTAATATCTTTTATGCTTATCACTGGGGGTACCCCATTTTTTTGTAAGAATATTTATAACTATTTAATAATAAATAAGAAAGTGCTTTATAAGTATAA
>CALVEY010000007.1 GCA_944326705.1 uncultured Mucispirillum sp. | reverse complement strand
TTAATTCTAGTAAATATTTTATTTTAATTATTATATAGTTATTAGTATTATTGTAAAAAAATGGGGGTTAAGCAGTAAATAAATCTATTGATATTAAAATATAATTATATTATATTAATGACTGTAAATATTAAATTAAAAGGATTTTATATGAAAATAACACGCGCATGTGATTACACTATTAGAGCTTTAGTTTATATGGCTCAATCACCTATGGGAACAGCATTTATGCGTTCTGACATTGCTAAGGCTTGTAATGTACCTGACAGTTTTTTAGGTAAAATACTTCAAAGTCTTGCAAAATCAGATATTCTTGTTAGTGAAAGAGGTAAAAAAGGTGGTTTTAGACTTGGAAAAGAACCTAAAAATATCTGCATATATGATGTGATTGTTGCCGTTGATGGTCCATTAAATATTAATAACTGCCTTGATGAACAAGTTGGGTGCTGTTTTGACCAGTCATGCTGTGCTCATAAAATGTGGAAAGATGTTTAGTCTGCTTTAGTAGAAAAACTTAAAAAATATTCATTAGCAGATATATCTGAAGGCTGCCCACAATAAATATATAAACATAATTAAGGAGTATTGCTATGAGTGCTTTATATATAGATGAACAAACTGCTGCTTCTCTTATTAATATGGATGACGCATTAAAATTAGTTGAAGAAGCATTTTCAAGTTACTCAGAAGGTAAATCATTTAATATGACACGCCAGAGAATGAGAATTCGTAAGGGAGCATTACATATGCTTCCTGGTGCAGTTCCATATAAAGGTGTTATAGGGTTTAAAGCATATACATCTTTTCGTGCAGGGCTTATTTTTAAAGTGCACTTATATGATGCTGAAAATGGCAGCCCTCTTGCCATTATTGATGCTAATGAAATAGGCAGGCTTAGAACTGGTGCTGCAAGTGGTATAGCATCAAAATATATGTCTAAAAAAGATACAAATACAGCATTTATCTTTGGCGGCGGGTTTCAGGCAGAAGCACAGCTTGAAGCAGTCCACAAAACTACACCTTTAAAGAAAGTTTATGCTGCTACTAGAAAAATAGAAAATGCAGCTGCTTTTGCTGAAAAAATGAGTAAATCTTTAAATATTGAAATAATCCCAACTTTAAATATTGAAGAAGATTTACCAAAAGCAGATACAATTATTACTATCACAACATCTGTTAAGCCTTTATTTGACCATACAATGCTTAATCCAAATGGAGTGCATATTAATGCTGCAGGCTCAAATGCTTTAATAAGAGCTGAAGTTCCAGAAAAAACATTAGAAGCTGCCGAAGTTTTAGCTGTAGATAATAAAGATGTTGCAGCAATTGAATGTGGTGATATTCTGCCATCTCTTGAAAAAGGAAGACTGCACTGGAATTCTATTTTAGAACTTGGAGAAATTACATGTGGATACCGTAAAGGAAGACTTTCTGAAAACGGGATAACTGTATTTCAATCTCAAGGTATGGGACTGCAGGATATAATATGTGCTGAATTTATATACAGAAAAGCAGTTGCTGAAAATTTAGGCACAATCTTACCTTTTTAAATTAAAAATATTCATAAAAAATTCATAAAATAAGTGCTTGGAATTTTTTTTATTAAAGAATACAAGCACTTATAAAATTTTAAAATATTTTCTCTTGATTAGTTTGAAATCTCTGATAATATAACACTCTAATTTATATTTTCTAGGAGTAAATATGGCTTCAAATAGTAATAAACAACTTTTTCAAGCAGAGCCTGTATTATTGGCTAACTCTGTTACTGTATTGAAAAAGCGTTACCTTCGTAAAAAGGAATCTGGGCAGGTAGAAACCCCAAAAGATTTATTTATCAGAGTAGCAAAAAATATTGCAGAGGCAGAATTAAAATTTGATTCTAACGCAGACGTTGATTCTGTTGCTGATATTTTCTATACTCAAATGGCTTCATTAAAATTTTTACCAAACTCACCTACTTTAATGAATGCTGGTAATGCACTCCAACAGTTATCTGCATGTTTTGTATTACCTGTTGAAGACTCATTAGAAGGTATTTTTGAAGCTGTAAAATATACTGCTTTAATTCATAAATCTGGTGGCGGAACAGGATTTTCTTTTTCAAGACTTCGTCCAAAAGATGATTCTGTAAAAACAACAAAAGGTGTTTCTTCTGGTCCTGTTTCTTTTATGTCTGTATTTGATGCTGCTACAGAAACAATCAAACAAGGCGGCATGCGCCGTGGTGCTAATATGGGTATCCTTCGTGTAGACCATCCAGATATTATAGAATTTATCTATGCTAAACAGGATAAAACTAAATTAACTAACTTTAATCTTTCTGTTGGTATTACAGAAGAATTTATGAAAAGTGTTAAAAACGGCACAGATTATGATTTACTTACTCCTAGAGACCGTAAAAAAACTGGCTCTAAAAATGCCAAAGAAGTATTTAATGAAATGGTTAGACTAGCATGGGAAGGCGGCGACCCAGGTATTATATTCTTAGACAGAATAAATAATGCAAACCCTACACCTGCTGAAGGTGAAATGGAAAGTACAAACCCATGTGGTGAACAGCCGCTGCTTCCTTATGAATCATGTAACTTAGGCTCTATTAACCTGGTGCAGTTTGTTAAAAATGGCAAAATAGACTGGGATGATTTAAGAAATACATGCCGTATAGCTGTCCGCTTTTTAGATAATGTTATTGAAATGAATAACTACCCTATTAAGCAGATAGATGAAATGACTAAGAAAAACAGGAAAATCGGTCTTGGTATTATGGGCTGGGCCGATATGCTTGTTATGTTAAACATTCCTTATAATTCTGATAAAGCTATATCACTTGCTGAAGAAGTTATGAAATTTATCAGAGATGAAGGAAGAAAAATGAGTGTAGAGCTTGCAGAACAGCGTGGCAGCTTCCCAGGATTTGATAAAAGTATCTATCCAGGACTTGGATTTAAAGCTATGCGTAATGCAACTATTACAACTATTGCACCAACAGGAACAATCTCTATTATTGCTGGAGCATCAAGTGGTATTGAACCGTATTTTGCACTTGCATATTATAGAAATGTTATGGATAACAATAAACTTCCAGAAGTTAACCCATACTTTTTAGAAAAAGCTCATGAAGGTAAATTCTATTCTGAAAGTTTAATGAATAAATTAGCTGAAGCTGGCAATGCTCACAACTTAACAGAAGTGCCAGAAGATATTAGAAAAGTATTTGTTACTTCTCATGAAATAGAACCAGTATGGCATGTTAAAATGCAGGCTGCTTTCCAAAAATATACAGATAATGCTGTTAGTAAAACAGTAAACTTTCAAAACAGTGCAACTATTGAAGATGTAGAAAAAGCCTATATGCTGGCTTATGATTTAGGCTGTAAAGGTATTACAATATACAGAGACGGCAGCCGCTCTGGACAGGTATTAAATATTGGCTCTGTTAAAGAAGAAAAACCTGTAGAAACTGTTGTTACAGTGCCTGCTAAACCAAAAGAACGCCCTGCTATATTAATAGGCAAAACTATTGAAAAAACTACAGGCTGCGGCAAAATGTATGTAACAATTAACCAGGATGTAGACGGTAAAGTTTTTGAAGTATTTACAAGTATCGGTAAAGCTGGTGGATGTGCTCAAAGTCAGGCAGAAGCTATTGGAAGATTAATTTCTCTTAACTTAAGAAGTGGTGTTGAGCCTGAATTTATTATCAGACAGCTTAAAGGTATTTCATGCCACACTCCACATGGATTTGGCTCTCAAAGAATACTTTCATGTGCAGATGCTGTAGGTAAAGCTTTAGAAGAAGCTATAAATAACCCGTTAAATGTGCAGGTTGTGAGAAATGACAGCATTACTGTAGATTCTCTTCTTGCTGATATTGATAAAAAAGCTGGTAAACAAGTTATGTCAAATGGTGCATGCCCTGAATGTGGTGCTCCAGTTGAATATATTGAAGGATGCCTTACATGCCAGTCATGCGGCTATTCTAAATGCAGCTAAATATAAAAAATATATATTAGTTAAGGGCAGGTTTTCTTACCTGCCCTTTTTTATATTTAAAATAACCTGTTTTATATATTAGTAACCTGTCTTGTTTATTTACTCATAATTATTAATAAAATCAATAATAGTATTAAAAATAATCATAATTTTTATGTTTAATATCATTAATTATCTTATTTAAACATCTGTAATTTATAAAATATTAGAATTAAAATACTTGCTTATGAAGTATTATGATTTATATTATTATAATATTCATATTTATTGTAGAAATCTGGTATAATATAATTATCAAAATATTATTATTTAGAATTGCACACATTATATTTTAAGATATATTTTATAATCTTCTGCCACTGTGCTCATATATCATAATATAATGGAATATAATAATTAAAACAGCAGCATTATAATGAAATAATAATATTTTACCTGTTAATATATGATTAAAATTATCTATAAAAAATTAAACTGCTATTATAAGAAACAAAATATATATGATACTGAAAATAAAAATATACATATAAAAAGAGCGGGGATTAACCCGCTCCGTTTTAACTGTACTAAATCAGATATTTATCAGCTTATTAAAATACAACAGAAGCCATTGCACCAGCTATAAAGTCATAGCCTTCTTTTGCACCAGAGCTGTCCTGCATTTTATTAATGTATGCGATTTCTGGAGTAATTGCAAACCAGTCATTAATTTGAATTACACAGTTTAAGTATGCACCAAGGCTGTCATCCATTTTTTCATACCCATCACCAAAGTTAAGTGTATAACCTACACCAATTTGTGGAGTATATTTTTCATTAAATGTATGACCTAAACCTATTGCAACACCTGCAGATTGAATATTTTCTGCTTTTGTACCATTTTCTAAAAACATGCTGATTTTTTTATTATTTAATGGGTCAATAGAAACTGTACGGCTTTGATAGTTGCTTAATGCATCCATTAAGTCTAAGTTTGCACCATACCAGCCAGTAAATTGTAAAAATGAGTTACCAAAATTAGCCTGACCGCCAAAACCTACATTATAAGAGTGAAACACTTTATCGCTGGCAATTTTACTATTATCTGAATACATATAAGCTCCATATGCGCCAAACACTTTAAATTCTAAAGCATCAGTTGCATAAGTATATGCTAATTCTACCCTAGGTAAAACATTAAATACAGAGTTAGATACACCATCACCTAATTTATAACCTGTATCATCTGTATTATCTGCATTCCAGGCACCACCTAAGCTTGGAATAACCACTGCAAGTTCAAAACCATTAAGACCATAACGAATTTGCAGCCTTCTGTTATCTGCTAAAGTACCTAAATCATTTAATGCCTGAAAGTCGTTAGATACCATACCAAAAGAATATGCTGCAATAGTAGTATCTCTACCAACTACTAAATAATGGTCTTCTGAACCACCAATACGGTATGTTAAAAAGTATCTTCTAACAGGGTCCCCAAGACCTGCTTCAAATGTGCCGGAAACATTACCATAGCTAAGCTCTATACCTAAAAGAGATGAGCCAACAAATGTTTGTGAGCCAAAAGAATTAGAGCTTTCGCCATATCCTTCACTATAAGTGTAGAAAGCATCTCCATATATTTCGCCATAAATATTGGCTTTAAAATCGCCGCTTTCAAATTCTACGGCAAATACTGGCACTGCAAAAAGTGCCATAATTAATGAAAATAAAACCTTTTTCATTGAACCTCCTAAAACCTAAAAGAAATCCTTTTTTGGTATAAACCATAATTCTTTATATATTATTATTACATATAAGTCAAGACTTATTGATATTAAATTTCAATAAAAACAATATTGTAAATATTATTTTTTATAATATTATTAAATAAATATATTTTTAAATAATACTTAAAAAGTATTATTATTTGATATTATATTTCAATATTATAAAAAAAGGGATAGATTTCTCTACCCCTTTATATATTTAAAATGTATTTCTCAAATTAAAAATTAAGAGCTGCAACTAAACCAGCTACTATAGAAAAGCCTTGACTTTGACCATTAGCACCATCTATATTATAAAGAAGTGCAACTTCTGGAATTATAGAAAACCAGTCTGTTACAAAATATTGAGTATTTATAAATGCACCAATATTTTGGTCAGCATTTGTATAGTGGTTTGCAAAGCTTGCACTGTAACCTAAACCAAGTTGAGAAACAAGTTTACCATCTAATGCTTTATAGCCATAACCTATAGAGCCGCCTGCACTGTAAATATCATTAATATCAATAGTATATTTACCATTAGATGAAGCAAGACTTACAGGATTTAAAGCAGTTTTTGAAAAACCAGTTCTGTAATCACCTTGTGCATTAGAAAGATACATATTTTGACCGAAATAGCCTACATAGTTAAGGAATGAGTTGCCAAAATTAGCTTGACCGCCAAAACCTACATAGAACATGTGAGCTGTTTTGTTAAAAGAATCAAGATTTGCTGATGCAGTATCATTGTAATACATATAAGCACCATAAGAGCCAAATACTTTAAAGTTAAAGTTATCATTTGCTATAGTATATGCAAGTTCTAATCTAGGAAGATAGTTGAACATATAATCTGATGTACTGATTTCATCATATACATTAATAAGATTGCCTGTACCATCATCCATACTGTATATGTAACCTAAGCTGTCAGTATAAGCTTTATCATCGCCTGAACCAAAACCGATTTGTGGCATAATAATAGCCATTTCAAAACCGCCTATACCATAACGGAGCTGCAGTCTTCTTTTGTTAGCAAGTGCACCATAGTCAATCATGCACTGACCATCGTTTGACATTTGACCATAGTTATAAAATGCAATGTTGTTATCTCTTCCAGCTAATATGTAATGGTCTGCTTTACCATTAATATTATATTTTAAGTAGAATTTTCTTACAGGGTCACCAAGACCTGCTTCAATAGTTCCAGAAATATTTTGGTAGCTCATAGTAACACCAAAATTTGAAGAACCAACAAAAGCATAAGAACCAAAAGAATGCTGGCCATCACTCATTTGTAAAGAAGAAAAAAGTGGTGTAGCTTCCTTTGAAGAATAAGTATAAAAACCATCTGCATAAATATTACCATAGATGTTTGCTTTGAAATCACCTGAAGTAAACTCTACTGCAAATGCTGGCACTGCTAAAAGTGCAATCATACATGAGAGTAATAATTTTTTCATGTAATCCTCCTATATCCTAAACTTAGTATGAATTAATCAAACTAAGACATATAAATACATATTTTCTACATATTTGTCAATATTAATATAATACCTGGGGGTACCCCATTTTTTAAAACTGCATAGAAAAGTAATTATTTTACAGTAAAATTTGTGTTTTATATTTTCTAATAATATGTATTTTTATGATATTTTACACTATCTAACCGCCGTAAATTTCATAAAGCAAACTTTTTGTTATTTCATTCCTTGTACTCCAATTCCTTAAACATTCGCTATTTTTTCTCCATAGCTGCAGCAACTCGCTATCGCTCAAACAATCTGACAGCTAAACATTCCAAAAAAACAGCTCATAAGAAATTTAGTCGCAAAGGTAATGAAATAACACGGGGCTCTCTAAAATGCGGAGAAAAAACATATTAATATTATATTAATTTTAAAAGTCTCTTTTTATACTTATAAAGCACTTTCTTATTTATTATTAAATAGTTATAAATATTCTTACAAAAAAATGGGGTACCCCCAGTAATATAATATGTACCTTATTTTTTTTGAAAAAATGATATAGATAGATTATATTTTTAATATTTTATACTATTAGTTTAATAAATTATTCCTGGATAAGAAAAATTTCCTGAGCTGTTTACATCTATTTTTATACAGTTGCTGCCCTGTCTGCTTTTTTCGCTTTTTATATCGCCAGCAAGTATACCGCCCTTATATATTCCTGCTTTAAATTTATTATCATTATTTAACGATTTAAATATAATAATACCTGTTTTTTGCGGTGCCTGGCAGCTTATATTTGCTTCAGTTACATTAAATAATGAGCAGTCAGCATTATATCTGCCATACTGACCTTTTAAATGAGCATTCATTTCCTGCTTATTAGGAAAAAGAACCATATCTACTGGATATTTTGAAAAAAATTCAATATCTATAATTAAATTATCACTGCCTTCTCTTGATAAATCAAATGCCCATACCTGCCCATTTCTTAAAGTTAAGTCTTTATCTGCCAGAGGTTTAGAATGCAGGTCTGCCTTAATAGCATTATACATATCAAAATTATTTATTCCACATGCATAACTGTAATATTTACTGCCGTCTTTTTTTATATATGTAGAAATACCGCTGTGCAAAAGTAAGGAAGAATATAAAAGCGTAATATCAAGATATGTGCCCTGCCTGTTTTTAAAAGCATTTAAAGGATTTGGAGCAGATATATCACTAGTAATATTATCTATAATAAAACTTGAACGGACATATTTATATATTTCTAATACCTGGCATGCTTTATCTTCATTTAAACAAGATGATGTTATTTTATGAGTAAAAGTTTTTAAATTAAAATCATCTGTAATTAAGTAATCATTAATATGATGGATTTTTTTAGTATCTTTAACCTGATTATTAGTAATTAAATCGGAAGTGTCTACATCTACTACAAACATATAGAGAAAGCCAATAAATAAAAAAACAGCAACTGTTATATATATACCACTCTTTAACATTATAAAAAATCCTCTATATTTTTTGCTGATAATGTATTAGCATATAAATTTATGAAAAATCAATGAATTTATTAAATATTAAACTTGTTTTTTTATTTTATTTGGATTAAAAATATAATCTATGTTTTTTATTATGGAGGATAAATGTCAAAAATTGCAGTTATAACAAAAAACTTTCCAAGACATTTTGATTTTATTGTCTCTCTTATGGAAACTGGGCATTTAGCCTGTGCTGCTATGGTTATAGATGAAGATAATGTATGCAGTAATATAGATAAATTAAATCAATACTATATTAATTCAGAGCATAAGTTTTTTGGAAATAAATTTAATAATATTTCTAGAATTAAAACTGTTACATTTAATAAAAATAATATAAATACTGATAAACTGGTAGATTTTATTAACAGCACTGGTATAGATTTAACTATTATTTATGATGTAGATAATATTAATGATAATACATTATCCTTAATCAAAAATGATATTTGGAAACTGACATTTGGATATACTCAATATTTTAAAGGTTATTACTGTAATATTCATGCAGCATTAAATAATAAGTCACAGTCAATATGTTCTTCATTAATTGAGTTTAAAGATAACTCATATACTGGCAGAATAATCCACCAGACACCAGCTAACTACAGGCAGGAAGATACTATTACAGATGCAGAATACAGAAGCCTTAGAAAAATGATGTTTGATATGGAAAAAATTATAGAAATATATAATAATAATGCAATAAAATATTATGATAATTCTGATGGAAAATATTTTAACATTGATGATTTAAATGAAAATGATATAGATAAACTAATTCAGGAAAAAGAATTCCTTGTAAAAAATACTTGTGATAATGAAAGTATAAATTTTATAAAACAAATATAATTTAATGGAGCAGAAATGGAGCAGCACAGACTAGAAAAATGTAACAAACTTAGAGAAATGGGGTTAAATCCTTATGTAAATTCTCATATTATAACATCCCCTATTGCTGATATTTTAGAAAAATACAGCAGCAGCGAAGCAGAACTTCCAGAAGGCGAAGAATTCAGCGCAGCAGGAAGAATCCTTGCAAAAAGAGAGTTTGGAAAAACTGCATTTTTAACTATTAGAGATAGAAGCGGTATAATACAAGTATATATTAAAAAAGCACTTTTATCAGAAGAAGAATTTGAAGTATATACATTAACTGATGTTGGTGATTTTATAGGTGTAAAAGGCACTCTTTTCCGCACAAAAACAGGGGAATTAACTATAAGAGCACTGCATTACAGGCTTTTAACTAAAGCTTTAAGAGATTTACCTGAAAAATTTCACGGATTAAAAGATGTAGAAATACGATACAGACAGCGTTATTTAGACTTAATCGTTAATAATGATGTAAAAGAAGTATTTATTAAAAGAAGCCGTATAATAAAAGAAATTCGTGACTTTTTCACTAACTATGGCTTTGTAGAAGTAGAAACACCAATGATGCATTCACTTGTTGGCGGTGCTGCTGCAAAACCATTTATTACTCACCATAACGCTCTTGATATGCAGCTGTATCTTCGTATTGCACCAGAGCTTTATCTAAAAAGACTTGTAGTTGGCGGTATAGAAAGAGTTTTTGAATTAAATAGAAATTTTAGAAATGAAGGTGTTGATACAAAACACAACCCAGAATTTACTATGATAGAATGGTATATGGCTTATGCAGATTACCATACATTAATGGATATGATTGAAGAGCTTATTACAACTATATCTCAAAAAATCAATAATACTTTACAAATACAGTTTGGTGATTTAAATATTGACTTGCAGCGTCCATGGGCAAGGCTCACTATGGCAGAAGCTATTGAAAAATATGGCAATATTTCCCAAGACGATATTGCTGATTATGAAAAAGCAAAAGCAGCTGCTGAAAAACTGCATATTCAAGTAGATGCATCATGGGGACATGGTAAAATTATTTCTGAAATATTTGAAGCAGTTGCAGAAGAAAAACTTATTAACCCTACTTTTATAATTGATTACCCAAAAGAAATATCTCCACTTTCAAAATCAAAAGAATCAAATCCAGAATTAACTGACAGGTTTGAACTTTTTGTAGCGGGTATGGAGCTTTCTAATGGATTTAATGAGCTTAATGACCCTATCGACCAAAAAGAGCGTTTCCAAAAACAGGTAGATTCTCGTAATGCTGGCGATGAAGAAGCCTGCATGATGGATGAAGATTATATCCGTGCGTTAGAATATGGTCTGCCGCCAACTGCGGGAGCTGGTATGGGAATAGACAGACTTGTTATGCTTTTAACAAATCAAATATCTATCCGTGATGTATTACTTTTCCCATATATGAGAAGTGAAGACTAATAATATATAAACAAAGCCTGCTTATGCAGGCTTTGTTACTTTAATAGATACTATATAGTAATAATTAATTCCTTAAACAGCTTATAACTTTTTAAAAAGCTGCCTGTAACATTTTCTATATGATAAGCAAATAAATCTAATACAGACAGCTCATCATACTTACTTATCTTTATATTCCTGTATAACTCTTGACTTGAAAAAGCACGCAGTATTGTATTTACATAGCTTTCTGTATAAAATGAGTTTTCTGGAGCACATTTATTACAGTAATAAAGTCCATTATTTAATGCACCCTGCTCTTCAATTTTTGCACCACAGCTGCTGCATATATTAAAATTAAACATATGACCTGTATTTTTAAGCAGTGCATATATGCTGAATAGATTTATTTTACTGTAATCTGATGTTTTATATTTTTTTATAATAGTCCAAATAACAGTATCTGCCTGTTCAAGTTCATAAAACTTATCAAAAATATCAAAATAAAGGCTTAAACGCAAAGAAATTGCTGGAGTTGAAGCATACTCTATATAAGTTGTATCTGGGCGGAAATTATAAAACTTATTTAACTCTGATGTATCTTTTTTAAGAAAATCAATCTCACCAGGGATAAATGTCTGCACTCCGCCTTTACTTGAATATGCTTTAGGCATAAAAAGCTTTATTTTACCATAGTCTAAAGTATAAGCTGAAGCAATTGCAGAATTATCTGCATACTTGCTTATTTTATAAATAATACCTTCTGATAAAATTCTTTCCATATTACATAATCATAAGCAGTATCATTGATATTAAGAAATAAATTGTAAGTCCTGTAATATCATTTAATGCTGTAATAAATGGTGCTGATGCAATAGCTGGGTCAAATTTTAATTTCATTAATGTAATAGGCACAATAGAGCCTGTTAGTGAGGCAAAAAGCATAGCAGAAAATATTGCAATACCAACAATTATACCAAGCTGTGCATCGCCTTCCCATAATGGAGCAACTATACCTAAAAGCAGCCCTATTACTATACCCATTAACGCACCAACAGTTAATTCTTTTAAAATTACCCTGCTCCATTTACTTGTATCTATCTTTCCTAGTGCAACACCTTGAATTATAACTGTAGCAGACTGGCTGCCTACATTACCACCCATAGCCATAACTATTGGCATAAAAGTAACAAGTATTGCAAAATCTGTAATTTTACCTTGAAAAAATGTTACAACAAGCCCTGCAATTATCTCACCAATAAATGTTATTAAAAGCCATGGCAGACGAGTGCTTGCAACTTTATATGGGCTTTTATCAAACATCATATCGTTTTGAGTTAAACCTGCCATAGCATAAATATCTTCTGATGCCTGGTCTTTAATAATATCAATAACATCATCAATAGTAATAATACCACAGAGTTTATGCTGTTCATCTACAACAGGAAGTGCTAAAAAATCATATTTTTCAACTAAACCCGCCACATATTCCTGAGTATCTGTAACAGATACAGATATAACATCTCTTATCATAATATCTGATAATTTTTTTTCAGGTGGGTTAAGTATAAGCTGCCTTAATGAAAGAACACCTGTAAGCCTGTTTTCTCCATCTACTACATAAAGATAAAAAACCATTTCTAAATCTTCTGCTTTATGCAAAAGTTTTGTGGCGTCTTTAACAGAAGTATCCATATGCAGCGCAAATGCAGATGTATTCATTATAGAACCTGCACTATCTTCTGGATAATGCAGAAGCTCTTCTACATCTATTAACTCATCTTTTGAAATATACTGCAGTAAGCTGTGCTGTTTTTCTTTTGATATAATACGCAGCACATAAGAAGCATCATCACTATCCATTTCAGAAAGTAATGTGGCAGCTTCCTGTGGAGTTAATTCTTCTATAATATTAACTATATCCACATCCTGCATTTCAAGAATAATCTTTGCTATTTTTGAACGGTCTTCAATAAAAGACCATATTTTCTTTCTGTCTAAATCTGATAAATTAGTAATAATTAAAGCTAAATCAGCAGGATGAAGTTTATTAAGGAGCTTTTCTAAAGGAACTTTTGCATTACGGCGTATAAGTTTTTTTACATTTTCTAATTTGATACGCTCTTTTGAATCTAACATTTTTCACTCCTTATTTTTAGTTTCAAACATATATATCACAACTAAAAGTTTTTTTCAATGATACAATATAATATAGAATGTTTATTTAAAAATACTGAAATTGATATTATTTACTTGCTTTATTTTAAAATAAGACTATAATAATCTTATTAGTATGGTTATAATAAACCGAAACTATAAGGAGGATTGTATGCACAAAAGCATTATTAAGTTTACATTTGCTGTTTTGCTGATTGCAACTTCATCAAATGTAGTAATGGCTCAAGAAAATGAAGACGGCCGAAGATATGGCAATTTCTGTTCTTCCTGCCATGGAACAGCTGGAGCTGCAGTAAGTGATGCTATCCCATCTATTGGTGGACAGCACAAAGATTTTCTTATCACTTCTATGCTGGAAATGAAACCACAAGTAGTTGATGGTAAAGAACAAGCTCCAAAAAGATACTCTACTCTTATGCAGATTTTCTTTAAAGGCTATTCTGAAGATGAAATTAAAGCAATGGCAGACTGGTATTCAAGCAGACCATGGGTTCCTACTAACTACCCTTTAAATCAAGACCTTGTTAATAAAGGCAAAGCAAGTGCGAATTTAGATACATGTACATCTTGCCATGGAACAGACGGTAACAATATTGAAGATACTGGTATTCCTAGAATTGGTGGACAAACTCCTACTTACTTATATCATGCATTACTTGAATATAAAAATAATAAAAGAAATGCAGATGGCAGAGCTCTTGAAATGGATGTTGTAAAAGAAATTAGTGATGAAGAATTAAGAGCCTTAGCTGAATATTTTTCTTCACTTAGATAACGAGGTGCACATATGAAAAAACTTTCAAGAAGAAATTTTGTTAAAACAACAGCTATTTCTGCAGCATCATTATCTATATTAGGACTTTATGGCTGTAAAAAATCAGCAGAAACTGCTGCTACACCTGCTGAAACAGCAAAACCAGCAGAAACTGCTTCTACTGCTGCAGCTAAAAAAGCAGGCCACACTGTTGTTATTGCAGGCGGCGGTTATGGTGGTGCTACTGCTGCTAAATATTTAAAACTTTTAAACCCATCTATAAATGTTATTCTTATAGATAGAAATGCAGAACATGTATCCTGCGCTATGAGTAACGAAGTAATTTTTGGATTAAGAAATATTTCAGAAATTACTATGCCACTGACAAAACTTGCAGAAAAATATGGAATAGAATTTAAACAAGCAGAAGTTACAGGACTTGATGGCGAGAAAAAAATATTAAAAACAAGTGCCGGCGATGTTGCATACGATAAATTAATTGTATCTCCTGGTATCAGCATGGACTATGACCCTGCTCTTAATTTTACAGCAGAAAGACAAAAAGAAATACCTCATGCATGGATTGCAGGTCCGCAGACATTACAGCTTAAAGATATGGTAAGCAAAATAAAAGCTGGAGATACTATAATCTTTAGAACACCTCTTGCTTTATACCGCTGCCCACCTGGACCATACGAAAGAGCATGCTTATTTGGAAATGAAGCTCTTAAAAAAGGCGCTAAAGTTATCGTGCTTGACCCTAACCCACAAATAATGAGTAAAAAACCATTATTTGAAGCAGCTTTCAATAACCTTTATAAAGATGTATTAACTTACTATTCTGGTGTTGAAGTTACAGGTATAGACTACGATAAAAAAATTGTTAAAACTAATAAAGGGGATTTTCAAGGCGCATTAATAAACTATGTTCCTAACCAAAAAGCTGGCGAACTTGTATTTACTCTTGGACTTGTTGAGCCAGGTAAAAAATGGGCAAGTGTTGATCCTAAATCCTTTGAATCTACATTAATTAAAGATGTATATGTTATTGGTGATGCAATTGATTCTGCACCTGTTACAGAAATGCCAAAATCAGGAACTATTGCAAATGCTACAGCTAAAGTTGTTGCTGAAAACTTAGTACGTATATTTGCAGGTAAAGAACCACGCGTTCCACTTGTTGGTAATACATGCTACAGCCTTGTAAGTGAACAAGAAGGTATATGGATAGCTACATTATATGAATATGATGCAACTAAAAATAAAATCATTACAAGAAATGGTGCAAATGGTATACCAAAAGAAGCATCTGTTGAAAACAGAATAAATGGGCACAGCTGGGGTAATAATATCCTTTCTGACACATTTATGTAAAATATTACTAAACATATCTAATAAAATAAAAGCGGGTTCGCCTTATGCATGCCCGCTTTTTTATTATATAAATTCTTGTATAAATATTTTATTCAATGCAAATACCTATAATAAATAATATCTTATATTTTCAGCAACATTATAATATTTAAATAAAGAGTTATATTTTATTATATATTACAGTTATTTTTTCTATATCTTATAATCTATTTATATTATACAGCTTATGTTTATATAAATTTAAAGGAATTTAATCTAATATTATCAAATGTTTAATAAAAATATTAATTATAAAAAATAATTTTAAAATTTATAAAAGTAATAAATGACAAAACATATAATTTATGATATAGTACTTTATATTTTTTTAAGGTATAGTATGGAAGATAAATTACACGATAATATACAGGATAATTTTTCTAACTTAGATGACGAAATATTAGATTTAAATATTGACCCTGTAACAGAACTTAATGACAATGCAACAGAAGATGCTATGCAGCAGTATTTTAAAAATATTTCTGCATATAAACCATATACTCATGAAGAAGAAATGGAGTTAGGCTATAAAATACAACAGGGAGATAAAGAAGCTTTAAAAAAACTTATTCTTGCTAATTTAAAGTTTGTAGTTTCCATTGCAAATAAATATAAAACTCAAGATGTTCCTTTGCTTGATTTAATAAATCAAGGTAATATTGGGCTTTTAGAAGCAGCAAAGCGTTATGACCCATCAAAAGGAACTAAATTTATTACATACGCTGTATGGTGGATTAAACAGGCTATTATACAGGCTTTAAATGAGCAAGGCAGTGCTGTTAAAATGCCTGTAAAACACACTACTTATCTTTATAAAATAAATTCAGCAACAGAAAAGCTTACAAAAGAACTTGGCAGAGCACCATCTGTTGAAGAAATATCAAAAGCTACAGATATTTCTGCAGAAGAAATTGAAGAAGTATTAATGGCATCTAAGTCATACCTTTCACTTGATAATTACATAGGAAATGATGAAGATAAAACATTTCTTGACTCCATAGAGGATGAAGATTCTGATGTGGAAAAAGTTATTATTGCAAAAACATTAAAATCATCAATTGATGAAATTATCTCAAGTCTTGACCCTCGTGAAGCTGAAATAATTATGAAAAGATATGGTTTTGATGGCGGCCAGCCTCAAACATTAGAAGAGCTTGGGGAAAGTATGGGAGTTTCAAGAGAGCGTGTAAGGCAGCTTGAAAATAGAGCGTTAGAAAAGTTAAAAAAGAAAGCTCTTAAAAAAAGATTAAATGACTATCTAAACTAAATAAAAGCAGAATAAATATAAGCTGAATATTAGTTTATATATCACCTACCATTTACATTTTTTAACTGCTGCACTATATTATAATTATAAAATTTTTCTATTTCATTTAATATTTATATAATCATATCTTTTATAAATTTGTAATATTAAAATATTATTATATGGCTTATTTTATTGTATAATAACAAAAAGTAAATAAAGTATCTTTACTTTAAGCATAATATATTAGTAAATATCAGAATAAAAAAAGCTGGACAGCAAAAAACTATCCAGCTTAATATAAGTTTTAATTATAATATTTACTTTATTTAGCGTATTCTATAGCTCTAGATTCTCTAATAACCATAACTTTTATCTGTCCAGGATAAGTTAATTCTTCTTCTACTTTTTTAGAAATATCTTTAGAAAGAACAACTAATCCATCATCATTTACTTTATCAGGCTCTACAATAATTCTAACTTCCCTTCCTGCCTGAATAGCAAATGATTTTGCAACACCTTCAAAAGAAGATGCCACTTCTTCAAGCTGTTCAAGACGCTTAATATAGCTTTCTAAAACTTCTCGTCTTGCACCAGGGCGTGAAGCAGATATAGCATCACTTGCCTGCACAAGTATAGCTTCAATACATTTAAATTCTTCTTCACCATGGTGGCTGGCAATAGCATTAATAATACGCCAGTCTTCTTTATTTTTCTTAGCTACTTCTACACCGATTGTAGTATGTGAGCCTTCTGCTTCATAGTCTATTGCTTTACCTATATCATGTAAAAGCCCTGCTCTTTTAGCTATTTTTGGGTCAAGACCAAGCTCTGCTGCCATAATTCCAGCAATAGTTGCAACTTCTATAGAGTGACCTAATACATTTTGACCATAACTTGTCCTGTATTTTAACCTGCCAATAAGTTTTAAAATTTCCTGGCTCATGTTGTGGATACCTAAGTTAAATACAGTTTCTTCACCAAGTTCTAAAATATGTTTATCCATTTCCTGCCTGCTTTTTTGGTGCAGTTCTTCAATTCTAGCAGGATGTATTCTGCCGTCAGTAATTAATTTTTCTAATGTTAATTTTGCTGTTTCTCTGCGAAATGGGTCATAGCTTGATAAAATAACTGCTTCTGGTGTATCATCAACAATAATATCAACACCAGTAATAGTTTCAAATGTTCTAATGTTTCTACCTTCCCTGCCTATAATACGGCCTTTCATTTCATCATTTGGCAGGTTTACTAATGTAACAGTAATATCATTTGTAAATTCAGAAGCACAGCGTTGAATAGCTGTAGAAATGATACTTCTTGCTCTTTTTTCTGATTCATTTTTTGCTTCTTCTTCAAGCTCTCTAATAGTTCTTGCAGAATCTTTTTTAGCTTCATCAACCATTTGCTCAATCAGCATTTTTTTAGCTTCTTCACCAGTCATACAGGCAACACGCTCAACTTCTTTAATTAAGCTTTGTTTTATTTCTTCATTTTTAGCTTTAAGAGCATCAATATCTTTCATTCGTTTGTCATATTCCTGGTCTCTTTTAACAAGCTGTTCTTCCTTGCGTAAAGCTGATTCCATTTTCTTTTCTAAAGTTTCTTCTCTAGCTTCAAGTTTACGCTCAATATGGCTGATATCTTTTTTCTTTTCTTTTATTTCTTTTTCTAAATCCTGACGTCCTTTAAAGATAATTTCTTTAGACTCCAGTTTAGCTTCTTTTATAATTTCTTCGCCTTCTTTCTTAGCTTTAGAAATTATATCTTCTGCTGTATTGTTTAATTTTTTATTTTCTTCTTCTTTTACTTTTTTGGCAACTAAATACCCACATGTAAGACCTGCCAATACGCAAACAAGCCCTACTATAATATAATAGCTCATTACGCCCTCCTGATAATAATACGATTTTCTGTAAATATTTCATCTACAGGTTTATCAAAGCTTTCTGTTTCAATTTTGTCTATAATTTGAAATTCATAGGCAAAAGCCGATTTGATAATAGTATTCTCTACTGCTAAATACCTGTCGTAATAACCACCGCCATATCCTATGCGATTACAACTTTCATCAAAAGCAACACCAGGGATACACATAATATCCGGCAGTGTATCAAGCTCTTTCCCTGCTGGCTCATAAATACCAAATTTGCCAGTGGTTAGTTTATCAAAGCCTTCAAACTGCTTAAATATCATATTTTTACCGCATACTGCTGGCAAATATATATCTTTACCTTCAGCAAAAAGCTTCTCTATAAGCGGCAGAGTGTTTACCTCGTTTTCTATGGGATAATAGAATAAGAAAATGTTTAAAAAAGAATATTTTTTATAAAAAGCATTAGTTATTTTTAATGATTTATCTTTTAATTCATCACAAGAATAACTATTCCTTAACACTTTTATTTTATTACGAATATCTTGTTTATTCATAATCTTTAATATTATTCCATAGATTATGTAATCTTTCTTTAATCTTTTGCTCAAAGCCAAAATTAGACGGCTTATAAAACACTAGATTATCATTTATATAGCGTTGTTTAATAAAATTACCATAATCAAAAGGATATTTATACCCTTTTGGATTTTGCCTTATATTCTCTGGCACCACAGGGTCATGGTCTTTAAGGTAGTCCATAACTTTATGATACCCATTATAGCTTCTGTTACTTTTAGGGCATGAGGCAAGAAAAGTTACTGCATGAGCAAGTATAATATACCCTTCAGGTACTCCCACATTCATAAATGAATTATAACAGGCATTAACAAAAATCTGCCCGTCTGGGAAGGCGTTGCCAACATCTTCTGAAGCAGAAATCATTAATCTTCTAAATACTGCCTCAGGAGCTACCCCGTTTTTAATTAATTTAAAGCACCATAATAATGCAGCATCTGGGTCACTTCCCCTGATACTTTTTATCATAGCAGATAAAATATCATAAAATTCGTCATCTGAAAATTGGTTAACAGGCATAATATTTTCTATTTCTTTTGTAGAAAGATAAAGAGTATCTCCCTGCCTGTTGCCTGTTAATGCTGATATTTCAAGAAGATTTAAAAACCTTCTGCAATCTCCTTGAGCTAAAGAAATAATATGTTTTAATGCACCATTTTCTATTACTTCAGAAACTTTCTGCATTTTTTTTATATGTTCGCAGGCTTTAACAAACTGCTTTTCAAAGGCTTCATCACTAATAGCCTTGAATTTAAACATAATACTTCTTGAACGCAAAGCAGGAACTAGGTTGAAATACGGATTTTCGGCAGAAGCGCCTATCAGTTTGATTTTTCTGTCATCTATTAATTTTAACAGAATATCTTGCTGAGATTTATTGTATCTATGAATTTCATCTATAAAAACTATTATGTTTTTTTCATATACAGCCTGCTCAGCTAATCTTTTTAAATCAGCTGCACCACTAACAGCAGCATGGATTTTATACACAGGGCAGTCCATTTGTTTCCCTGTAACTTCTGCCATACTTGTTTTGCCTGTTCCCGGTGGGCCAACAAACATAATAGAGTCAAAAGATGCGCTTTCTATTAACGATATCAATAATGCATCAGGACCTGTTAAATGCTCCTGACCAACTATATCATCAAATGTATGCGGACGCATTGCATCAGCTAAATTCATTAAAATATTATCCGATAAATCTATAAAAATCCGTGTTTTAGTCAAACAACGAAATTATTTTTATTAACCCCCGCAAATGCCGTTCACAACTGACATTGTAGCCTGTTACAAACAGGCGCCGCTCTGTGCTGCTTTAGGCTTTCGGATACAAGTCCGACCTGCACACCACAACATGCATCGCGACTATTAATTAAAAAGTGTTGGCTCCAGCATGTCAAAAAGTTTTACAAACACCGCAGGGGATTATTTATTATCCACTTTTGTAATTAAATCATCAATCTTACTATCAATGCTTTCATAGTAAGAGATAGTTTCTTTTAACTGCTTATTTTCAAGCAGTAATTTATAAGCTACACTTACTGCTGCTTTAACATCAGACCTTAAGGGAGATTTTTTTAAAAATTCATCCATCATATCAGAAAGCTCATTAGCAATATCTTTATAATACTGCTCCTGCCCTTCTGGTATATTAAGCAGTAAATGCTGTCCTAATATTGTTAATTCAAAAGAACGCATATTCCCTCAAACTAAGATTCCAGCTTTGCAAGCATAGTTTCTATACGTTTTCTAACAATCTCTTTGTTTTGCTTTAAAAGACTGTTTTCTGTTTCAATATTACCTATATGAATTAATAAACTATTATTCTTCTCAAGTAATAAATCTCTCTCCTGCTTAACTGCATTATATTCCGCAAGCAGTTTATCAAGCTTTTCTTCAAGAAGAAGTAATTTATCTTGTATCATCATAAACTAATCTTATCACTATTAAAGTAAAAAGTCAACTATGGTATCGCAAGAATTTTATGTGTTTGAGGAATTATCCTTGCTTCTATATTTTTACTATAATACATATTATACAAGTAATCAATAGTATCTTTTTTAATTATGCTGTCAACAGGCTGAATAATAATATTTTTTATATTATATTTATTTAATTCCTGTGCTGTATAGTCAATAATATTTTTTGCATTTTCCTGTGGAAGCAGTAGTTTTAAATAGTAATCACTATATTTTAAACTACTTATTACTTCTAATAAAACAGGAAGATTTTTTAATACTTTTTCAGAATGAGTTTTTATATCAATGCTCATTATATCAAAAATATTATCAAGCTCTTTAAAATGTTTTGTAATAAGACCGCTTGTTTCTAAAAACAGCTTTGCTTTTGATTTACTTTTTAAAATGCCAGCAAGTTCTTTAACAAATTCATAATGAATTAAGGGTTCACCGCCAGTAATAGAATAGCTGTGGAAATTATCCCCTGCTCCAAATTCTTTTAAAACAATTTCTGCTAACTCATCAGCTGATACTGGATTATTATATTTATGATTATTTATTTCAAAATATTCTTTATCCTGCGTATCTGTATCACAGTATGGACAGTCAAATGGGCATTGTGAAAGCCTGATAAAAACCTGGGCTGCACCAATATATTTCCCTTCTCCCTGAGCAGAATAAAAAACTTCCGATATATTTATTTTCATAACTACCATCCTATAAATGATTGACAAGTTTATATCAAATGATATAATTAATAAAAAAATTTAAAAGTAGATATTATGAGTAATATTGATATTTTAATGGCTTCTTATAACTCTGAAAAATATATAGAAAGCCAGATTAATTCTATTTTAAACCAAACATACAACGATTATCACATATATATTAATGATGATATATCTACTGATAATACATTAAATATATTACAAAATTATAAAAAGCAACACAATAATATTTTTTCCGTTAATCAAAATAGCAAAAGACTAGGTATAAAAGAAAATTTTTCTGCTTTAATGGATAAATCAACTGCTGATTATATTATGTTTTCTGACCATGATGATGTATGGTTTAATAATAAAATAGAAATAACATATAATGAAATGACTGCCCTTGAAAAAAAATATTCTGCCTCTACTCCACTTCTTGTTTTTACAGATAAAACAGTTACTGACAGCAGTTTAAATATAATCAGTCCATCACATAATAAAATAGAAAAACTTAATACAAAAAATATAACATTTAACAGGCTTTTAATGGGTAATGTAGTATCAGGCTGCACTATGATGATAAATAAACCATTAAAAGAAATATGCGGTCATATTAATGAAAATGCTTTAATGCATGACTACTGGATAGCCTTAACTGCAGCTGCATTTGGACATATAAGCTATATAGATAAGCCTTCAATGTATTACAGGCAGCATGATAATAATACTTTTGGTGCAAAATCATATTCCATAAAATATGCACTGCAAAAACTTAAAGAAGGCAGAAAAAATATGCAGCAGGCTGTTTTTAAAAATATTATTCAGGCAGAAAGCTTTTTAAAACAGTATGAAAATATATTAAATAATAATCAGAAAAAAATATTAAAAGAGTTTATAGACCTTAAAAACAAAAGAAATATATATTTTATTGAAAGCGTTATAAAAAACAGTTTTTATAAATCTGGCTTTATAAGAAATGCTGGTTTATTTTTTGCTTTTTTATAATTTTTTATTGTAATAAACTTATTTTTTATATATAAAAGATAAAAATATGTATAATTTGGGAGGACCTATGCCATTTTTTCACCTTGATAAAGAGAAATGCAAAAAAGATGGAATATGTTCAGCAGTATGTGTAACAGGAATTATCAAAAATGATGATGAGCGTTCACCATATATTGATGAAAAAAATACTTATAAATGTATTTCCTGTGGGCTGTGTGTTGCTTTCTGCCCTCATGAAGCATGTTATGTTGAAAACTTAGACCCTGCACAGTTCAGCAAGGTAGATAGAGATACACTTGCTACACCTGAGCAGCTTGATACTTTTATAAAAACAAGAAGAAGTGTGCGTGTTTTTAGAAAAAATGCTGTAGATGATGAAACAATCAATAAAATCATGGATAATGTTAGATATGCACCTTCTGCAAAAAATACACATAACAATAGATGGATTATTACTAAATCAAGAGAAGAAACTGTTAAACTTGGCGATTTAGTAGCTCAGTATATGCAGGAACATATTTCAGAAGTGCCGGAAGAACATGCACTTCACTATAAACTTTTATGCAGAGCATATAAAAGTGGAAGAGATGTTATTATGAGAGATGCACCACATATTGTTGTATCAGTTCTTCCAGATAATTATGACTGGAAAGCAGAAGACGGCTGCACTGCACTTGCTTATTTTGAACTGTCTGCTCATGCTCATAATATTGGCTGCGTATGGGCTGGTTATTTTACAAGTGTGGCAAGAGTATATAAACCATTAAGAGATGCTTTAGGGCTTAAAGATGATGAATATATTGCTGGCGCACAGCTTTTTGGCGTTCCAGTATATAAAACTCGCCAGATAACTTCAAGAAAACCTAATAATATTACTTATTTATAAAATTTTAAGCCTTATAAATTATATAAAATTTATAAGGCTTTTTTATTCTTATTATTTTTCTTTTTTGGAAATGGCAGTCTTTCATATAAAAAGTTAAATATATCTGCTAAATACTCTTTATCTTCTATATCATCAGCAACTACCATATCTTTTGCATTTGGATAAGGTTTTTCAAGAATATATTCATGCATAATAGATGAAAGATTATCTGCATTTTTAAGCAGTAATCTGTTATCATAAATTCCCGCAATATGCTTACCATTATAATATATCAGATACTCACCCATCATAGATTTATATGTTATATTATCTATATTTGATAAACAGTCTAATATAAAATCAAGATACTCTTTTGATGACGGCATATATATTTCTAATTTAATTTTTTTCTTAAATATAAAGCTGCAAGACCAATATATAATACACTTAAGATAAATAACGCAAATGTAGGGTCTTGAAGCCTGTCAAAATAAAGACCTTTTAAAAATACACCTACTATTATATCAAGATAATAACGCATAGGGTTAATATATGTTATCCACTGTATTACTTCAGGCATATTAACTATTGGAAATGCAAAGCCAGAAAGAAGTATTACTGGGAAAATAATCATAAACATACTCATTGTTGCCTGCTGCTGAGTAGAGCTGATTGCAGAAATTAAAAGACCTATACCTAATGTACACATAATATATAAAACTGATGCAAAAAGCAGAAGTGAAAAACTGCCTGTTACTTTTATACCAAACCAAAATACAGAAATTGCAATAATTAATAATACATCAATAAAGCTTACAATAGCAAAAGGAATACTTTTACCAATAATAAATTCCCATGCAGTAATAGGGCTTACTGTAAGCTGTTCTAATGTGCCAGATTCTTTTTCCTGCACTATTGCCATACCAGAAAGCATTACTGTTACAATAATTAAAAGCATAGCAAGCATAGATGGCACAAAGAAATTTTTACTTTCAAAATCATCATTAAACCATGTTCTATACTCTACATTTACACCCATACTGTTTTTAAAGCCTGTTTTATTTTCTACATATTCTACATTATATTTTGTTATAAGGTTAACAATATATCCAGAAGCCATACCAGCATTTACAGAGTTAGTAGCATCTAAAATAACCTGCACTGGTGCTGTTCTGTTGTTTTTAAGCTGTTCAGAAAACCCTTTTGGTATAACTATTATCATTAATGCTTTGCCGCCAAGCACAAGTTCTTCTGCCTGGTGCATATTAGATGCAGATACTTGAGTAAATATATTGCTTGAAAAAAATGAATCAATAAACTCATTACTTTCTATAGAGTTATCCATATTAACAACTGCTGTTTTTACTTCCTTTAAATCCATATTAACAGCATAACCTAATAAAACTGCCTGTATTATTGGCACAGCAATAATTATTATACGCATTTTTTTATCGCGTATAAGGTAGATAAATTCTTTATAAAGCATTGCCATTAAACGATTAATTATATTTTTCATAGTTATGCTCTCAATTTAAATAACAGTCTGCACAGCACAAGCAGTATTACAGAATAAAATATTAAAAAGCCTGCATTAATATATAAATATTCTATTCCAACACCTTTTAAATAAAGCCCCCTTAAAATATCCACAAAATATCTTGCAGGGAAAAGATATGTTATCCACTGGATAACTACAGGCATATTATTAATATCAAAAACAAATCCTGATAATAAAAATGCAGGAAGCATTGTTGTCGTTGTTGTTACCTGACTTGATGCTAACTGGCTTTTCATAACAATACTTACAAAAATACCAAAAGAAAGCATACACATTAAAAAGATTGTGGCAAATAAAAATACTAATAAAGAGTTACCCATTAATGGCACATGGAACAGGAACTCACCCATAAGTATATATATTATAACATCTATTAAGCCTATTAAAAAATAAGTAATAAGTTTTCCTGTAATTACCTCTCCTTCTGTAACTGGTGTAGGGATAAGCTGCTCCATTGTGCCAGTTTCCCACTCTCTTGAAATGGTCAGAGATGTTAAAAAACCTGCAACAACTGACATAATAATAGCTACAAGACCAGGAAAAAGATAGTTTACACTTCTCATATCTTCATTAAACCAGTATCTAATCTCTGGAATAACTGTACCAAAAGCAACATTTATCTGGTTATTTCTTAAAACATATTCAATAAATGATCTGTTATATTCAGCAGTAATTCCTGTTACATAGTTCATAATAGATGATGCAGTTGTTATATCACTGCCGTCAATGATTGCCTGTATTTTTGTATTATAGTTAGTATTAAGTTCTTTATCAAAATCACTTTTAATAACAAGTATCATTTTAATTTTATTAGTATCAAGCAGATATTCCGCTTCTTCATAATTAGATAGATGATAGTTTACATTAAAAGCACTTGTTGCATCAAAACCTGCAATATACTCTTTACTTCTTTCACTGTTAGAAAAATCAAGAACTCCTATGCTTACATTTTCTACATCAAGTTTTAATGCATAACCAAATAATACAAGCAGTATTACAGGCACAAGTATTATAACCATAAGGCTTCTAATATCACGAAACAGATGAATAAATTCTTTATAGCTTATGGCTTTAATTCTTCTTATACTCATCTGTTTTGACCTCCAGCAAAGCTGACAAATACATCTTCTAACACAGCTTCTGCCTGCTCAACAATATAACCTTTATAGCCATTTTTATCTAAATATTTCATAATATCATCAGGCGTTAAGTTAGATGATAAAATACGGATAGAATCAGAAAGCAGCCCTACATCAAAAACATTTTCCATTCTTAATATAGTTTGTGCCACATCATATAACCCAAACCCTTTAATTTTATATACATTCCATATCATTTTACTTGTTTTAAGCTCTTCTGGAGTGCCTATTTCTTTTAATGTACCAGAGCTTATCATTGCTATTCTATCACAGTATTCGGCTTCGTCCATATAGTGAGTTGTAACAAATATTGTAACACCAACTGATGCAAAATTATAAATTAAGTCCCAGAAATTGCGTCTTGATACAGGATCTACACCAGATGTTGGTTCATCTAAAAAAATAATCTGTGGTTTATGGATAATAGCACATGCTAAAGAAAGCCTTTGTTTTATACCTGATGAAAGACTTTTAGTTTTCACATGCTCATAACCGTTTAATTTTACCTGTTCAACAGCTTCATTAACTGCATCATTTATATTTTTACCTGAAACAGAATACAGTTTAGCAAAAAATTTCATATTTTCATAAACTGTAAGCTCATCATATAAAGAAAATTTCTGGCTCATATATCCAATATTCTGCCTGACCATACCAGGATTTTTTAAAACATCATATCCTGCAATAATACCTGTGCCTGAAGTTGGGGGCAAAATCCCGCATAACATTCTGATAGTTGTAGATTTACCAGCACCATTTGCACCTAAAAAGCCAAAAATCTCACCTTTTTCCACATCAAAAGTAACATCTGATACAGCAGTAAAATCACCAAATTTTTTTGTCAGGTTTTTAACAGAAACAGCAATATTACTCATTTGTATCACCTTTATATGTAAGATAAGTAAAAATATCTTCCAGCGAAGGTGGTATAACAGATATTTCATAATTATTGTTTAATAAAGTTTTAAGACTTTCCGCATAATTTCTACCTTTTGGTGCATGTATATGCAAAGCTGAACCAAAAGACCATACTTTACCATATTTTGCAGGTATATTTTCCATTATATTGCGGACTTTTTCCCCTTTTACTTCAATAACTTCTATTTCAGGCAGTGACTGCAGATATTCTAAATGACCACCTGCAATAATACTTCCTTTATTCATTAAGTTAATAGTATTACATCTTTCTGCTTCATCAAGATAACTTGTAGCATATACAATAGCTGTGCCGTCTGAAGCAAACCTGTTTAATATCTGCCAGAATTCTCTGCGAGAAACAGGGTCCACCCCATTTGTAGGTTCATCTAATATTAATACTTTTGGTTCATGGATTAATGCACAGCATAATGCAAGTTTCTGCTTCATACCACCTGAAAGCCTGCCTGCAAGCCGAGAGCGGAACTGATACATACCGCTTGCTGTTAAAAGCATTTTTTTTCTATCGTTTATTTCTGATTTAGGAACACCCTGCAAATCTGCAAAGAAATTAATATTTTCTTCTACACTCATATCTATATATAAGCCAAATTTCTGGCTCATATAACCAATACTTTTTCTTGCACCGCGGTAATCTTTTAAGGCATTTACACCATTGATAAATAAAGAGCCTTTATCAGGCATAGATACTGTAGATAATATGCGCATAGCTGTAGTTTTACCTGCACCATCAGGTCCTACAATACCAGAAATTTCTCCCTGCTTAACTGAAAGAGAAAAATCTACTAACGCATGGTTATCTCCAAAGGATTTTGATAAGTTTTCAGAAATAATCAATTCTGATTTAGACATTAGATTATTCCTCTAAAAATGCATCTGCTGGAATACCTGGTTTTAAGATACCTTTTGTATCTGTAATTTCTATTTTCACTTTATAAACAAGTTTAACTCTTTCTTCTGTAGTATAAATTTGTTTTGGAGTAAACTCTGCTTTATCAGAAATAAAAACAATTTTTCCTTCAAATTTTTCATTAGGCATACTATCAATTTTTATAATCATTTTCTGACCTAATTTAACAGCATCAGTTTTTGTTTCTGGCAGATATGCTCTAAGCCAAAGTTTATCTGTATCACCAATAGAAAATACAGGAGCACCTGCTGCAACCACTTCACCTTCTTCTTTATAAGCTGCTAAAATAACTCCGTTTAATGGTGAATTAAGTTTAGTATATGATAACTGATAATCAGCAAGCTCTCTATTTGCAGATGCAGCATCTAACTGTGCCTGAGTTTTTTCTAATAAATTGTTATTAGTTGTGCCTGCTTTTTTTAAGCTGGCTTTTAATTCTTCCAAGCCCCATTTTGCTGCTTCTTCATTAGCTTTAGCCATTTTCTGTTGAGTTAAATATGTTTCGTTATTTAATTCTGCAAGAAGCTGGTCTTTTTTAACTGCCATACCTTCTGAAAAATATCTGTGAGAAATAGTGCCAGGCACTTGAAAAGCAACATCAACTTGTGTCATCTGTATTTCACCAGAAAGTTTGAAAACACTGTCGGCTTTTTTATATAAATATCTATATCCTGCAAAAAATCCTATTGCTAATACTGCTATAACAACAAGTAAAATAATCACTTTTTTCATAATTCACCTAAACATAATATATAATTATCACTACTAAATATTATATAATTTACTATTATATTATAAATAGAATTATATTATTTGTCAAATATATATTTATTAATCGGACAAAATTTGTTTTCCATTAAAATCAGTAATTAATGCTTCAATTTCATCTATTGTATCACAGCTTAACAAGATATTTGCAAGCCTTTTACAGTCATTAACATTAAAAGTTGAAAGCATTTTTCTAATCATATAAGATGAACGCGGATTCATACTGAATGAACGGTATCCAAGCCCGATTAATACTGCAGTATATCTACCGTCACCTGCTAACTCCCCACATATTGATATTGGTTTGCCTGATTCTGATACTTTATCGTAAATATTTTTTAAAGTGTAAAGGATAGCAGGATGCACAGGTGAATAAAGGCTGCTTACATCTTCATTATTTCTATCAACGCCTATCATATACTGAATTAAATCATTTGTCCCTATACTGAAAAAATCTGCATATTTAATAAACCTGTCTATTGCAATAGCAGTAGACGGCACTTCTATCATTATACCAACAGGTATATTATCTCTATACGGAATATTCATTTCCTGCAGGCGTTTTTTTTCGCTTTCTATAATAGCTTTTACTTCCAAAAGCTCATCAACAGATGATATCATAGGCAGTAAAAGTCTTATATCCCCAGATGTGCCAGCTCTTAAAACAGCCCTTATCTGCGCACTGAAAAAATCACGGTATTTCATACTATATCTTATAGCTCTAAGACCAAGTGCAGGGTTTTCTTCTATAGAGTTTGGCATAAATCTGCTGATTTTATCACCGCCTAAATCAAAAGTTCTTACTACAAGCGGTTTATTATGTAAAGCAAGCAGTGCTGTTTTATATATATTATACTGCTCTTCTTCTGATAAAAGACCATTATTTATATATAAAAACTCAGTTCTGTAAAGCCCTACTCCATTTAATCCATGCACATTTATATGGGTTAATTCGTCATTACTATTTATATTCGCATATAATGAAACAACACTGCCGTCTTTTGTTTTGCATGTTGTATCATGTTCATTTTTTACAGAATATAAGAAATTATCATAATCTTCTTTTTTCTTTTTATATTTTTTTAATGTTGCTTCATCTGGGTTAACAGTAACATAGCCTAGAAACCCATCCACAATAACAGTATCGCCAGTTTTTATTACTGTATCTATATTTTTTATATTAGATACTGATACAATGCCTGATTCTCTAACTATTATGCTTTTATGGCTCATTTTATTGCCTGATGAAGAAACAAAGCCTTTAACTTTCTTTTTCACCATAGCATCAATATCTGAAACAGTAAAATCACTAAATATTAAAATAGAATTTTCGTCTGCTTCTTCAATATTTTCTACAACAATATTTGACATATAACGGACAAGACGCATATATATATCTTTTATATCATGCATTCTTGCTTGAAAATATTCATTATCTGAAAGAGAGAGTTTATTCATTAAATTATCAGTTACTTTTTTCAAAGCATATTCTGCATTAACTTTTTCTTCTTCAATAATTGATACTGCCTTTCCAATAAATGATTCATCAGTTAAAAGCAGTTTATATACATCATACAGCTCTTTATATGTTTTACTTAAAAGCTGCATTTGGTCTAAAAGTTTTGATGTGTGGGATACTGCAGTATGCAGTTTTTCTATTTCAGTATTAGTATCCTGTATTTTATAACCTTTAACACTGATTTTATCGCGACATATAACTAACGCTCTACCAATAGCAATACCATTTGATATTGCAGCACCTTTTTTAATAATCAAGATATTTCTCCAAAACTATTTTCTATTAACTGCTGCAGTTCTTCACTGCACTCTGCAGCATCTTTTCCTTCCACATTTATTTCTACTACAGAATTCTGAGTAATAGATAAAGATATAACATCTATTAAATGTTTTATATTTACTTTATAACCATGGAAAAGTATATATGCTTCTGCATCATATTTATTAACTGTTTTCACAAGTAATGCAGCAATACGCGCATGTATTCCTAATTTATTTTTGATAACTGCTTCAAATGTATAACTCATATTATACTCCAAATAATAACAGCACTCCAAGTATTGTAGTTACAATTATCAGTTCTAACGGTCCTCGCACCCATTTAGAAAGTATTATACCTACAATAAACAATAAAACTGATTTAATAACGTGTATAGAGCCTTCATAATATTGATATTTAATAACATAGGCTATTACAAAACCAGCCATAAAGGTGGTCATTGCATCAAAAATGGCACTCCATTTATTAAAGCCTATCTTATTAAATAAAAACATTACATTTGCACCAAATGTATAGCCGTAATAAAAACCAAGCACTCTAAAAACTATGTTAAATAAGTTAAAAACAACAAGATATAAAATTATCAATAATACAGGGTTTACTACAATTGCCCATATTGAAACAAAAAACGCAAAAGGTCTTAAAGAATGCCAGAAAAAAGTATCACCTAATGCAGCAAGCGCAGATGAATATATTTTATCATAATCCCCTATTTTGCCTTTTTCCTGTGTTTCTTTTAATAATAAACCTAAAATAAAAGTCACTAAATAAGGGTTAGTATTAAAATAGTAAAGTGGCGAAGAATCAAAATCTGATGGCAGCTCAGTTTTATTATGTTTAAAAAAATCTTTTAAAAGCCACCTGAAGCCTGTGCCCTGCATATTGGTAATATTCCAGTTGCCTTGATAAAACATACTTTTTAAAAGTGTTGGAAATATAACCAATCTTCTCATATTATCCACCAGCCTGCAGCTACACCTAATGCCAGCAGTAATACTTTATATAATCTATTAATAATTAAAAATCTTAACAAATAGTCAGACATAAATGTAGCTATAATAGTTAAAGCTACAACTGGTTTATAAAGGTTTGTAAAATGAAGCTCAATAGTGCTTATAATGCTCATAAAAACTAAAACAATTATAAGACCTGCATTATAAACTACTACTCCGCGTATAAATGCTAAAAAAATACCTAAAGAAATCAGCCTGTTTTCATTACCTGTTTTGTTATTAATAACACTTTTTTTAACAAGATATCTGTTGATTTCCCTAAAACCTTTGTCTGATAAAGTAACAGGATACATTAAAAGTGAAATAATAAAAATAGCAGCTAAAATATTAACAGCATCAGGGTTTATATACCCAAGAAGCACAGCTGATGCTCCAGCGTAACCGCCAAAAGTATCATCATGAGCAATAGTTGTTCCAACAGGCACTTCAAGCATACCTATAAACTCAAATATAAGCCCTATCATAAGTGCTGCATAAATATTATTAAAAACTATACCTATAATACCTGATACAATAATAGGACGAGAAATCATTATATTTAAGCCAGCAAGCCTGTCTATAGAAATAAACCCAGAGAAAATGATAAGAAATATTATCTGCCAAATAGATATTTCTTCCATACCGCACCTACGCTCTTTGGTTGTGAGAAAATATTACTGGTTTTTCCCATGGAACTTTATGGAAGTAAATATCATAATTTTCTGATAATGTTTGAAGTTTATGAAAATCATTTAATGATAAAAATACGCTGTCATTAATGCACACATCATGTGTTCTGTCTGCAACACATCCAATATTAAAATAAATATTTGATGAAAAAGTTTCCTGTGTTTTTAATAAATCATCAACAGAGCCAAGCAAAATTAATGTAAATTTCTTCTTAGTTTTAAGATAAGGTTTTTTTGCACAGAAATCATCTACAGTATATACAGAAAATTTTGAACCAGAAGGCAGAGTGCTTTGGTAAATAGACGCACGGATACTATCGTTAGCTATAACATCATTAACAATAATAATATCTTTAATATGCAGATAATTTACCCAGCCCTCTAAAACCTGACCATGTATAAATCTGTCATCTACTCTGTATATTAGACGCTTCATTTTTTATTAAGCAATTCTCCTGCTACTTTTATACTATTTCGTCCAGCTTCTGCTGATTCTTTAGCTATTTGCTCAAGAGTATTAGAGTTATCCATGCGCATAGTAAATGCTTTTAAAAGCATCGGCAGGTTAACTCCTGATATTACTTCCACTGTATTTTTATTTAAATATGCCATTGATATATTAGAAGGGCTTCCGCCAAACATATCTGTAAATACAAGACAGCTTTCTGTTTTATACTGCTTTAAAATATCTTCTAATTTTAAAGACGCATCGTTCATAGATACTCCGCCTTGTATAGATATAACTTCCACTTTATCCTGCCTTCCAATAATCATTTCAGCAGCATGAAGAAGCTCTTCACCAAACATTCCATGAGTTAATATAACAATTACCATCCCAAACCCTTTTCACCTTTATTTATCAATATCTCTGTGTTTAATCCTTATATTACATGAGCTGTCAGCTAATGCAGCTGCTAAATTTTCAACAACAGTTACAGATCTGTGTTTTCCACCTGTGCAGCCTATAGATATATTAAAATATTTTTTACCTTCTTTTACATATAAAGGAATAAGCATTTTCACCATACCTGTCAGCTTTTCCATAAATTCATAATAACTTTCATCAGCTTTTACATATTCCTGAACTTCCTCATTTAAGCCTGTCATAGTCCTAAGGCCGTCATCAAAATGAGGGTTGCGCATAAAACGAACATCAAACATCATATCTGCATCAGTAGGGACACCATTTTTAAATCCAAAAGACTGCAGAGTGATTATAAAATCATTTGCATGCATAGCAAAAATACTGACTATTTCTTTTGTTAAATCATGAATACTTTTATTATCAGTATTTAAAACAATATCAGAAATATCTTTTACATTACCCATAAGAGTAATTTCTTTTTTAATAGATTCAGGCACATCACTTCCAAGGGGATGTTTACGCCTTGTTTCTTTATACCTTTTAATTAAAGTTTCACTAGATGCATCCATAAAAATAGATGTTGCATTATATTTTTCTTTAAGCATCTTAATAAATTGATAAACTAAATTAATATCTTTTGCTCTTGAATCTATTACAAAAGCTACTTTTGTTATACCATTATCAAGACTGTAAAAAAGCTCTACTACTTTTTCAAGAATAGGCAGTGGCACATTATCAATAGTATAATAGCCTAA
Organism: uncultured Mucispirillum sp.; assembly: GCA_944326705.1. Lineage (GTDB taxonomy): Bacteria > Chrysiogenota > Deferribacteres > Deferribacterales > Mucispirillaceae > Mucispirillum. Next base: position 52,815 of record CALVEY010000007.1, on the reverse strand, counting down.
ATCTTCAAATACTTTTGCAGCATGAGATTTACCTGCACCAGAAAGACCTGTTATGATTACTATGGAAAGGTTATTCATAAAAATTCCTGTAAATCAAGGATTATATAAATATTATAAATAGTGTGGCTGGTATTCAGCCACACTTATATAATTATGGTTCAATAATACCAACTTTACCGTCATCTCTTTTATAGACAACATTAACTTCAGAATTTTCTGCATTACGGAAAACGAAGAAGTTTCTGTTCATTAAGTCCATCTGCATAATAGCTTCTTCAATATCCATTGGTTTTGCAGGTATTTGTTTAGATATAACAACAGTTGGTTCATCTATGGCGCTGTCTTCATTATAGTCATAAACACTAAGTTTTAAGTCTTCCATAGCTTCTCTGTTTTCTATGTTTTTACGAGATGTAAGTTTTTCTTTATACTTAACAACCTGCCTTTCTATTTTATCAACTGCCATATCAATAGAAGCATACATATCTTCAGATTTTTCTATCCCTTTTAAAAACATTCCTTTTACATTTACAAATATTTCTGCAATATGCATATTTTTTTCAACATTCAGGTTAACATGAACATCCATATTGTCATCAAAATATTTTGCTATTCTTTGGATTTTCTTTTCAGAATAATCTCTGATAGCATCTGTAAGAGTAGTGTGTTTTGCGTTAACTGTAATATTCATAATATTACCTCCTTAGCCTTCTTCTTTGCGACATTGTTGGAATATTCATCTCATCTCTATATTTCGCAACAGTGCGTCTCGCAATTTTTATACCTTTTTCTTCCATTAACTCTACTATTCGCTGGTCAGAAAGACAAACTTCTTTGTCTTCTTCATCAATCAGCTCTTTAATTTTTTGTTTTATAACGCCTATTGACATATCACCGTCCTGGCTTTCAAGGCTTTTAGAAAAAAATGATTTCAGCTCTATTAAGCCATGTTTTGTCATAGCGTATTTACCAGAAGTTACACGGCTCACAGTTGATTCATGAAGTCCTGTAGCTTCTGCAATATCTTTTAATTTTAAAGGTTTCAGCATACTTATGCCATATTGCAAAAATTCTCCCTGATAGTCACTGATAGCTTTTACAACTTTATAAATAGCTTTCTGCCTTTTCTGCAGGCTTTCTATTACCCATACCGCATTTTTAACTTTGTCTTTAATATAGCTTTTTGCTTCGCTGTCTAAATTACTTCCCTGCAGCATTTTTATATAGTAATTATTAAGTCTTATATTAGGAAGACCTTTTTCATTAACTATTATATCAAAGTTTTCTTCATTTGGCACTATAAAAACATCAGGTGTAATAAATTTTGTATCACTGCCTGAAAAATTAAGCCCTGGACGCGGGTCAGTTTTCTTAATTAACTGCAGCAGATAATCAAATGTATCTCTTTCAATACTCATACCTTTTAATATATCATCATATTTAAAAGCTGCAAGCTCTGCAGAATAGCCTGCTAATAATTCTTCAGCTAAATCAATATAAACTGCATCGCAATTCATATCTTTTATTTGAGTAATAACACATTCCTGCAGGCTTGATGATGCAATGCCTGATGGTGTAAAAGTTTTTATGATATTTAATACTTTTTCAAATAAACTTTCTTCTACATTAAGCTCACTGCATGCATCATGTATATCTATTCTAAAATATCCATCTTCTGCTAAATTGCCAATGATATATTCACCTATGCGTCTTTCTTCTGTATCTATAATATTTATATTTAACTGATACATTAAATGCTCATAAAGCGATTCTTTTGCACCAATAACCTGCTCTAAATCAAAATTATTTTCATCATTTGTAGATTTATAGCTTATATCATCAAGCTTTTCATAGCCAATATATTCTTCCCAGTCATCTCCTGTTACTTTTTCAACAAGATTATCAAGGTTTTTATCTTTATCCTGAGTATCTTCTATATCTTCAGATAAATCTTTACTTTCGTTATCATCAAAATCATCTATATTATCAAAATCATCACTCCCCCCATCTTCTACAGCTTCTAATATAGGGTTTTCCTCTAAAATATTAGAAAGCTCCTGCTCAAGCTCAACTATTGGCATTTGCAGGATAGCAAGAGACTGTTTCATTTGGGGTGTAATAAAAACAGTAGTTTGCAGCGTATTTTTTATATCAAGATTTTGATTTAAATTATTCATTAAATAGAAAATCCTTTTCCTAAATATTTATCAATAACATCTTTATTTGAAAGTATATCATTTGGAGAGCCCTGTGTAAGCACACGGCCTTCTGTAATAATATACCCTCTGTCAGTAATTTTTAATGTATCGCGAACATTGTGGTCTGTAATTAAAACACCTATATCCCTGTCTTTTAAAGAATAAACCATTTCTTGAATATCTGCAACAGAGATAGGGTCAATACCAGCAAAAGGCTCATCAAGCAGAATAAAATCAGGCTCAGTTGCTAAACATCTGGCAATTTCCACACGCCTTCTTTCACCACCTGATAAAGCATAACCATAGCTTTTTGCAACGTGGTTTAAATGAAATTCATCTATAAGCACTTCTGCTCTTTCTTTTCTAACTTTATTATCATCATAAGTAAATTCCAATGCAGCCATAACATTATCATAAACTGTCATTTTTCTAAATACAGATGCTTCCTGTGGAAGATAGCCGATACCTGCTTTACATCTTTTATACATAGGCAGTTTAGTAATATCTTCGCCGTCAAGCACAATAGAGCCTTTTTCTGGTTTTAAAAGCCCTACAATCATATAAAATGATGTACTTTTGCCTGCTCCATTTGGTCCAAGAAGCCCTACAATTTCACCTTTGCTTATATTTAAAGAAACACCATTTACAACAGTTCTTTTCTTAAAAGATTTTCTAAGGTCTTTTACTTCTAAAGCCACTATTTTTTACCCTCATTATTTTCAGGTTTAAATATTATTGTTACCCGTTTATCTGTTCCTTTATCAACTACAATACGCTCTTCTTCATAATATATAAAAACTTTTTCACCTTCAAGATAATTTTCGCCCTGCCATACTTTTACATTACCAGTAATAACAGCCACTTTTTTATTATGGTCTAAATCTGCCCTTTTTGAAATAGAAACAATATCATCACTTTTAAAGTTTACATTTCCAGTGCACTGAATTTTTGAAACATCCATATCCTTATTAAGAAATACGACTACATCATCAGAAGTGAGTGTATAGTTATCGCTGACAGCTACCACATTACCATGAAAAGTTGATTTACGTTCAGAACCGTAATAGCGCATTTCATCTGCCTGTATTTTTACAGGAGATGTTGGCTTTATATTTTTAGTTTTTGAATCTGCCCCCATTAAAAAAGGTGCAGATAAAACAATTATTAATATTATTAAATATCTATATTTATAAAACATATTATTCACCATATCATCTTATTCTTGAGCTGGTATATAATCTACTGTAACATTATCTTTAAAGATAATAAAGTTATTCTTTACATCAAACTCAACAATTTTTGATGATATAGAATTATTATCCTGATAAATAGTTACTCCATTTTTTACAACACCTTTACCTTCTGCATAATCATACTCTAATATACCAGCAGGACCTGTTTTAAATGTCATATTATCCATATGGCCAGTTATGTTATCATAAGCCTTTAAAAATCTTTGAGAAAGATATTCACCTCGCAAAGCTTTTGCATCAATAGAAAAATCTTTGCTGGTATATGTTACATCAAGATTAATTAAATCAATATTATAATCTATAATATTTACATTACCATGCTCAGATTTTAATTTTACATATGTATTATTATCAATAACATATAATAAATCAATTTCTTTCATTTTTACAATATTTTTTAAAAGGTCAGATTGATATGGTACCATATCTTCATCTTCTCTTATAATGATAACTACTACAACAACAGCAAATATCAGCAGAGAAATAACCAAAAAAACATTAATTATTCTTAGTCTGCCTTTAAAAGTCAACATATATTATACTAATCCAAACTTTAATAAATCCTGAAAATGAATTATACCTTCAGGCCGCTGTTCTTTATCAATAATAAATAATGAAGATATTTTATACTCTTCCATAATATGAAGTGCTTTTGCTGCAAGCTCATATTTTACAATCATTTTAGGACCGCGTGTCATAATTTCAGAAACTTTTAACTGATGAACTGATGAATATTTTGAAATTGCACGCCTTAAATCGCCATCTGTTATAATACCTGTAAGTTTATTATTATCATCTACAACAGCAGTGCAGCCAAATTTTTTCTCATTAATTTCTTTAACAGCATTTTCTACAGTATCACTTTCATGAACAACAGGGACTGCATCTCCTGTATGCATTAAATCGCTTACTGTAGTAAGCAGTCTTTTGCCAAGAGAACCTGATGGGTGAAACATTGCAAAATCTTCTGCTTTAAAGCCACGGCATTCTACAAGAGCAACAGCTAATGCATCACCTATTGCTAAAGCTACAGTTGTGCTTGCAGTAGGAGCAAGGTTTAATGGGCAGGCTTCTTTTGCAACTGATGCATCAAGTATACAGTCGCTTTCTCTGCCTAAAGTAGAATCAGCCCTGCCAACTATTGCTATTAATTTAGAGCCAAGCCTTTTAATTAATGGCAGAAGCACTTTCATTTCATCAGTTTCACCGCTGTTTGATATACCTATTACCACATCGCCTTTTACAAGCATACCTAAATCACCATGCATACCTTCTGCAGGGTGCATAAAAAATGCAGGTGTTCCTGTACTTGCTAATGTTGCAGCTATTTTTTTACCAATTATACCAGATTTACCCATACCAATAACTACAACTCTGCCTTTACAGCCTAAAATAATATTAACAGCCTGAGCAAAGCTTTCTGATAAGCTGTTCATAGCTTTTTTCATAGCTTCTATTTCTATTTGAAAAGTATTTTTTCCAAAATTAATAATTTCTTTGTTATCCATAAGCACACCTTATTATTCAACAGATAAGTTATTTTTATCCTGTTTATATTTATAAGCAGCCTGAACAAAAGCATTATAAAGTGGGTGCGGATTAAATGGTTTTGATTGAAATTCCGGGCAGAATTGAGTAGCTATAAACCACCTGTGAGAACTTAACTCAACAATATCTGCAAATCCGCTTTCTTCATTATTGCCAGAAATTACCATACCTGCACTTTCTAATGCATTTCTATAGTTATTATTTATTTCAAGTCTGTGTCTGTGTCTTTCTGTTACTGTATCAGCATTATAAATTTCTTTTACAAGGCTGCCTTCCACTAAAGAAGTAACATAAGAGCCAAGACGCATAGATGCGCCCATTTCTTCATTATAGTGTTCATCATGTTTATAATCAATTACAAGATTTTGAGAATGTTCTGGTTTTGTCATTTCAGCACTTCTTGCATCTTCTAATTTTAATACATTTCTTGCATATTCAATAACTGCAGCCTGCAGCCCCATAGAAATACCTAAAAATGGAATATCTTTTGTTCTTGCAAAGTTTACAGCATTAATTTTGCCTTCCATACCACGCTCACCAAAGCCTGCAGGGATTAATATACCGTCAATATTGCTTAAATATTCACTTGCCATTTTTTCTTCTAATTTTTCTGCATCAATCCATTTAATATCTACTTTTAAATAGTTTGCAACAGCTCCATGCAGTAATGCTTCTGTTAAACTTAAGTATGCATCTTTTGTTTCAAGATATTTACCAACAACAGCAATAGATACTGTATCTTTTGGCTGTTTAATACGCCTGACAATATCCTGCCATTTAGATAAATCATATTCTCTTTCTTCTAAACCAAGTTTTTTTATAACTTCACTGTCAAGACCTTCTTCATTTAAAACAAGCGGCACTTGATAAATTGTAGCAGCATCCATACAGTTAATAACAGATGATTTCTCCACATTGCAGAATAATGCAAGTTTATTTCTAACTCCTTCGCTAAGTGGGTATTCGCTTCTGCATACTAAAATATCAGGGCTTATCCCTATTTCCTGTAACTGACGCACTGAGTGCTGAGTTGGTTTAGTTTTAAGCTCCCCTGCACTTTTAATGTAAGGCACAAGTGTAACATGTAAAAATAACACATCATCTTCACTTAAATCAAATTTCATCTGCCTGATTGTTTCTAAAAACGGCAGACTTTCAATATCTCCAACAGTGCCGCCTATTTCAACAATAACGATATCATAATCTTCAGCACCAGCTGTAATACAGCCTTTTATTTCATCAGTTATATGAGGAATAACCTGCACTGTTGCTCCAAGATATTCGCCTCTGCGTTCTCTTTCAATAACAGTATAGTATATTTTACCAGATGTAATATCTGAATGTTTATCAGTATTAGTTGTAGTAAATCTTTCGTAATGACCTAAGTCTAAATCGCCTTCACAGCCGTCTGCTGTAACAAATATTTCTCCATGCTGCAGCGGGCTCATTGTGCCAGGACCATAGTTTAAATATGGGTCAAACTTTCTTAAAGCAACTTTATACCCTCTTGATTCAAGTAACGCTCCAAGAGAAGCTGCTGTAATCCCCTTACCTAATGATGATAATACACCACCTGTTACAAAAATATACTTTGCCATTATTTATTCCTCATGTTTAAAATTTTTAAAATATTTTGTAAATCTTCTAAAGTATCAACAGATAACGGATTATAATCTGTTTTTACTACTTTTATTTTAACACCATTTTCTATTGCTCTTAACTGCTCTAAATTTTCGCATTTTTCTAAATAAGTCCGCTCCTGCGAAGCAAACTCAAATAAGTAATCACGCCTGAAACCATAAATGCCTATATGGCGGTATCTAACTACCCCTTCAATATTATCTCTGTTATATGGAATAGGATAACGTGAAAAATATACAGCATAATCATTTTTATCAAGAATCACTTTTACAGCTGACGGATTTTCAGAATTATTTATATCTGCAAAAGGAACACATGCTGTTATCATTTTAAGAGATTTATCATTTTTTAATCCTTGTATTAACTGCTCAATTAATGCAGGCGGGATAAACGGCTCATCTCCCTGCACATTGATAATAATATCATCATCAATATTTTTTGCAGCATAGGCAACTCTATCTGTTCCTGTTGATAAATCTGAAGGGCTCATCATAACAGAAACTTTTTTTATATTAGAGCATACTTCATATACTTTTTCATTATCTGTAACAACAATAACTTTATCAGCAGAAGTCTGCACTGCCTGTTCTGCCACTCTTACAATCATTGGTTTACCGTCAATATCTGCAAGAACTTTTCCTGGAAATCTTGTTGAGCCATATCTGGCTGGAATTATTACTGCACTCATTCTGCCTCTTTAATAACACATACCGCAATAGCATTCATACGGGAATGTGATATAGATACTTCCATATTTTCTTTTTTTTGACTTTTTAAATAAACATAAGGCTTGCCAAGTTCATCTGGCAGTATTTCTATATCAGTAAAGCTGTAGCCCCTGCCTATACCTGTACCTAAGGCTTTTGAAACAGCTTCTTTTGCTGCAAATCTGCCAGCTGCAAACTCTGCCTTTTTTCCTCGTTTATTATATAATGCTATTTCATTATCTGAAAGTATATGTTTTAAAAAATTATCCCCAAATTTTAAAATAGATTTCTCTATTCTTTCTATCTCTATAATATCACAACCAAGCATAACTATTTTTTAACTATTTTTATCATTTCTTTAACGGCTTCTTCAAGACCAGTAAAAACAGCCCTTGAAATAATAGAATGACCTATATTAAATTCATGCATATAAGGAACTGCTGCCATATTCTGAGTATTAGTATAATTTAACCCATGGCCTGCATTAACAATTAAACCAATGCTGTGGGCATAAGCAGCTGCCTCTTTTATACGGTTTAATTCCTGCAGCTGAGCATCACCTTCAGTATTTGCATAAAGCCCTGTATGAATTTCAATATATTCTGCACCCATTTTTTTAGCTGCATCAATCTGTATTTTATCAGGCTCTATAAAAAGGCTTACTTTTATTCCTTTTTCCTGCAGCCTTGCAACAGTATCTGCAACTATATCATACTGTCCTGCTGCATCAAGACCGCCTTCTGTTGTTATTTCTTGACGCTTTTCAGGCACTATTGTGCATGTATTTGGAAGTACATCTCTTGCAATATTTATAATATCATCACTGCAAGCCATTTCTAAATTTAATGGAATAGAAATAACTTTTTTAATATCATATACATCCTTATCCTGTATATGACGCCTGTCTTCCCTTAAATGTATTGTAATACCATCAGCACCTGCTTTTTCTGCAATCTGAGCAGCAATTAAAGGCTCAGGCTCTATTCCCATTCTAGCCTGACGCAGAGTAGCTACATGGTCAATATTTACTCCAAGTTTTATCATTACTATTTACCTTTAATTTCATTTACTGCTGTATCTGCAATATCTTGAGCATAAGCAGTAATTATTTTTTCATCTTTTCCTTCAAGCATTACTCTTAATTTATTTTCTGTTCCAGAATATCTTACAAGTAGTCTGCCGGAAGTTCCAAGCTCTTTTTCTACTTTTAAGATTAATTCTGAAGTTTTAGTTAATTCTTCAAGTGGGACTTTTTTATCAACTAATACATTATTTAATACCTGCGGATATGTTTCTATAAAACTGCAAAGCTCTGATAAAGACTTGCCTTTTTTAACAAGTAAACCAAGTACCTGCATAGCACTGATTAAGCCATCACCTGTTGTGTTAAAATCAGAAAATATTAAATGTCCTGACTGCTCACCGCCAAGGTTGCAGTTATATTTCAGCATATCTTCCATAACATATCTGTCCCCAACTTGAGAGCGGATAAGTTTTATGCCTTTTTTATTCATAGAATATTCAAAACCAAGGTTGCTCATAACAGTTGCAACAATAGTGTTATTTTTTAATGTGCCCTGCTCCATCATATCTATGGCACAAATTCCCATAATTTTATCGCCGTCAACTATATTGCCTTTTTCATCTGCAAAAACAACTCTGTCTGCATCGCCGTCAAAAGAGATACCTACATCTGCACCATGCTCTAAAACAGTTTTTGCCATATTTTCAGGATATACTGCACCACAGTTATCATTAATATTTGTGCCGTTTGGCTCAACATTAATTAAGATAAGCTCTGCACCAAGCTCTCTTAAAGCAAGGGGTGCTGCTTTATATGATGCACCATTTGCACAGTCCACAACAATTTTAAGCCCTTTTAAATCGATATTTTTAGGAAATGTGTTTTTTACAAATTCCACATATCTGCCTATACCCTCAATTCTGTATGCTTTACCAATTGATTCTGGGTCTAAAGCTGGCTCATTATTATCTATCATTCTTTCTATTTCATGCTCTGTAATATCTGCAAGTTTATAACCATTTGCATTAAAAAACTTAATACCGTTATCATAATATGGGTTATGAGATGCACTTATTACTACACCAGCATCTGCTCTAATTGATTTAGTTAAAAATGCAATAGCAGGCGTAGGAATAACTCCAACCATTACTGCATCAATACCTGCTGAGCAGATACCAGATACTAACGCATTTTCAAACATATAACAGGAAAGGCGTGTATCTTTACCTATAATAATTTTCCTGTGTGTATCATTATTTTTAAATAATCCAGCAGCTGCTCTGCCAAGTTTTAATGCGAAATCAGCAGTTAATGGCTCAATATTAGCCCTGCCGCGCACACCATCTGTTCCAAAATATTTTCTCATCTTTCTTTTATCTCTACATTTATTGTTTGAGGCTCTAAGTTTAATATATCAACAATTAAATTTGTTCTATATGCAACTGAGCCAGTATAACTTCCAGGACCATTTATATTACTGCAGTCTGTAACAAAAGTAACTGTATCTAAAAATGTATCAATAATATCTTCCCTTCCCCTTGCTTTTACATAAGAAAGTGAAGGAGTATTTGCTACCATTAAGTTACTTTTTAAATTCATACATTCTACAGGAACATTTGTAAACTCATGCTCTACCATATTTTCTCTTAATTTAACACGAACTTCAACTGATGAAGGCTGTGTTTTTGTAACACCTTCGTAATCTTTTAATAAAACATTCTGAACAAAATTTTCATTTCTTTCAGAAAGGTTTATAGGCATTGTTGAAATATTTTCAAGTTTAGATAATACGCTTTTAGCACCAGTTACAGTAACAGAGTTTGGTTTTAATGTAATACTTTCCACCATATAACCCTGCTTAACTTCACCAATAATAGATGGCAGAACACGCACTTCTTTTGCTGAGATATTATCAAGTGTAATACGCAGTTCTGATGGTTTTACATCAACAACTTCAAGCCCAAGTGGTGTTTTAAAGTCTGCAGGCAGTATTCTTCTAATAGACTGACCATCAGTAAATGCTGATACATCAATATCAAGAAGAACATCTGAATTAGTAAGCGACTGCATAAGTCTTGCAGCACCTTTTATATTTATAGAAACATTTGGATAATCTGCAATTGCAACTTTGCCATTAGTTACATTAATAAGCTTTACAGGAACAGTCATCTCTTTTGTTTCTTCATGACCAGATACAACCATTATCCACATACCAAGAGCAATTAATACACTAAGGATTTTTAATAAAGTTTTATTGTTTAACATATTAATCTTCCGTTGATTTATTTATTTTAATCAGCTTGCTTAAAGTTTCCCGTAAAGCATTTGCATCTAAATTTGGAATAATATTTCCGCCCTCTGTTACAGAAATTTCACCTCTTTCTTCACTAACTACAATAACTACTGCATCAGTTTCTTCTGTAATACCTATTGCTGCCCTGTGCCTTGTTCCATACTGCTGAGCAATATCCTCTCTTTTTGTAAGCGGCAGAATACATCCAGCGTATGTAAGCCTTGAACCTTCAAGTAATACTGCCCCGTCATGTAAAGGTGAGTATGGAATAAATATACTAAGCAGTAAATCTTTACTAACAATTGAATCTATTTTCTGACCCAATGTAACATAGTGAGCAATATCTGTATTTCTTTGAATAATAATTAATGCGCCAAGCTGCCTGTTTGCTAAAATTGTTGCTGTTCTAACAAGCTCATCTACTATTTGAGAATTCATGGTAACAGAGCGTTCAAAAAACTTTGACTCTCCAATAAAGGCAAGAGCTCTTCTTATTTCAGGCTGGAATATGATAATCAAGGCTAAAAATAAGTAACCTGACATATTACTTAACACCCATCTTGTTACTCTCATACCTAAAAAGTCAGAAAGACCAAGAAGCACCAAAAGTATCATAATAGATACTAGCATGTATATAGCTCTTGTTCCTCTTAAAAGAAGCAGAATTCTGTAAATAATATAACTTATAAATGCAATATCTATTACATCTATAATACTAACATAACTTTTAATAAATTCAAAAATAGTAGTAATCATATATGCGCCTTTAAAATATAATCAGCAATTTTTACTGTATCAATACCTTCTTTAATATCATGAACTCGTATAATATCTGCCCCGTTTAATATAGCTGCAGTATTTGCACAAATTGTACCTGCAAGCCTGTTATTTACATCTTTATCAATAACAGCACCAATCATAGACTTACGAGAAATACCTGCAAGCAGCGGCAGATTAAAAGATTTAAACTCTTTTAAATACTTTAATAAAATATAATTCTGCTCAACAGTCTTTCCAAAACCAAAGCCAACATCAAGTATGATTGATGAATAATCAATACCTGCATTAAGACATTTATCTATACTTTTTGTAAAAAAATCATGAATATCATATATAATATTATTATATTCTGTATTAGCATTAGTCTGCATATCCTTTGGGCTGCCCTGCATATGCATAATACATACTGCACACTTTGTCTGACTGCATACAGAAACCATATTATCATCAGTCATGCCTGATATATCATTGATAATATCTGCCCCATTATTTAATGCATATTCTGCTGTTTTATAATTATTAGTATCTACTGATACTATCATATCATATTGTTTTATGTAATCAAGAGCAAATTTTATTCTCTTTATCTCTTCATCACTGCTTATACTTTCTGAAAAAGGCCTTGATGACATACCACCAATATCAATAATATCTACCCCAAGCTCTGCCATTTCATTAATTCTTGCTGCAACTGCCTCTTCTGTAACATACATACTGCCATCGCTGAAAGAATCTGGTGTAGTATTTAAAATACCCATACATAATGGCTTAGAAATATCTATTACCCCTTTATGATATGTAATATTTTTTATTTCTTTGCTTTTTAAAAAAAGACTTAATTCACTTCCTAATTCTTTTAATCCAAAAACCTGCACTGAAAGTCTTTTAATCAGCCTTGCAAATGTAGCAGCATTACCCATTAAAAGCACATCAGTTTTATCTATTGAGCAGGAAACAGCGCCCCTTTTTACTGCTGCGTCCATTCCTGAAGCAATTGATTCCTGCTTTAAAATATTAGCAGCGGGAGCTTTTATATCCCGCACTAAAATATTTAAACTGACACCTTTTTTAACCATATTTAATGCATAATTATCTACACCAATACGTGCTAATTCCTGCTTTATTCTATCATGTTCAGGTGTAAGTTTATAAAACTTCATACAAACTCTTCCAAATTAATTATTTTCGTTTTTACTTTCTTCTTTTTCTTCCTGCTCTTTTTCAGAGAACATATTATCTTTATATCCTTCTGCTGCATATTCTTTAACAAGCTCTTTTAATTCTGGAGTTTCAATAGTTTCTTTTTCAAGCAGAGCTTCTGCAGTTTTATCTAAAAGAAGTCTGTTATCCTCTATAATTTTTCTTGCTTCGCTGTAACAAGTAGTAATAATACGTTCAACTTCATCATCTATTAATTCAGCTGTTTTTTCACTGTAATCTTTCTGGCTTGAAATCTCTTTGCCTAAAAAGATAGCTTCATCTCTTTTGCCAAAAGATATAGTACCAAGTTTATCACTCATACCCCAGCTCATAACCATTTTTCTAGCAATAGATGTAAGTCTTTCAATATCATTGCTTGCACCAGTTGACATAGAATTAAATACAACTTCTTCTGCAATTCTGCCGCCAAGCATAACTCTAATCATACCTAAAAGATGGTCTTTCGTTTCGTTATATCTGTCGTCACTAGGCAGCTGCATAGTAACACCTAAAGCCATACCTCTAGGTATTATAGATACTTTATGAACAGGGTCTGCACCTTTTGTCATAATAGCCACAATAGTGTGCCCTGCCTCATGGAATGCAGTAACTTTTTTATCTTTTTCAGGTATTACCATACTGCGTCTTTCTGCACCCATTATAACCCTGTCTTTTGCTGACTCTATATCTGATATATCAACTTCATTTTTATTTGCTCTTGCAGCAAGTAAGGCAGATTCGTTCATAAGGTTTGCTAAATCTGCACCAGAAAAACCTGGAGTTCCTTTTGCAATAATTTCTAAATCTACAGATGGTGCCATTTTAATTTTAGCAGCATGCACTTTTAAAATCTGCAGCCTTCCTTTTAAATCTGGACGAGGGACAACTACCTGTCTGTCAAAACGACCAGGACGAAGTAATGCTGGGTCTAATACATCAGGTCTGTTTGTAGCAGCTATTAATATAACACCTTCATTAGAGTCAAAGCCGTCCATTTCAACAAGCAGTGCATTTAAAGTCTGCTCTCTTTCGTCATGACCGCCGCCAAGACCTGCACCTCTATGGCGTCCAACTGCATCTATTTCGTCCATAAATATAATACATGGAGCATTTTTTTTGCCCTGCTCAAATAAATCTCTAATACGAGCAGCACCAACACCAACAAACATTTCCACAAAATCTGAGCCGCTTATAGAATAAAAGGGAACACCTGCTTCACCAGCTACAGCTTTTGCAAGCAGAGTTTTACCTGTTCCTGGAGGACCAACTAAAAGCACACCTTTTGGAATTCTGCCGCCTAATTTTTGAAATTTTGCAGGGTCTTTTAAAAATTCCACAATTTCAGTTAATTCTTCTTTTGCTTCTTCAATACCTGCAACATCTTTAAAAGTTACTTTTAAATTATCCTGATTTAAAAGTTTAGCTCTGCTTTTACCAAAAGAAAAAGCTTTTGAGCCACTGCCACCCTGCATCTGCCTCATAAAGAATATCCATATAGCAATAAGCAGTATAATTGGAAGCCATGAAATAAGAAGCTGCATATACCAAGGTGTAGTATCCGGCGGAGTTGCTTCTATTCCTACATTATAATCACGAAGTTCTGAAATTAAATTATTGTCACTAGGTGCATAAGTTTCAAAACGAGTATTGTTATCTTTATACTCACCAGTTATTTTATTTTCTTTTATAGTTACCTTTTTAACCTGCTCTTTAGCAACACTGTCTAAAAACTCAGTATAAGTAACTTTTTGATTTGTCTGAGTATTAGTATTAAAAAGATTAAATACAAGCACCATCATTAAAGCTATTACAAGCCAAAGTGCAAGATTTTTATAAATACCACTATTCATTTATCCTCCAAATATTATATGGTAATTTTACAAAGATTTTTTAAATTTCTATATTTGTTATTATAATCAAGCCCGTATCCCACAACAAACTCGTTAGGAATAACAAAACCAGAATAGTCTACATCTACTTGAATTTTCCGTCTATCTGGTTTATCAAATATTGTGCAAATTTTTACACATTTTGCCCCTTTTTCATATAAATAATCTTTTAAACGGCTTATTGTAAGCCCAGTATCTACTATATCTTCTACAAGCAGAACTGTTTTATTTTCTATTGGTATATCAATATCATATCTGATTTTTAATTCCCCACTTGATTCTGTAGATGCACCATAACTAGAAGCTGCAAGAAAAGCCACCTCCAGCGGAATATCAATACTGCGGACTAAATCAGCAGTAAAAATAAAGCTGCCTTTTAATACTGATACAACAGTTAAATCCTGACCTTTAAAATCACGAGAAATTAATGCTGCAATTTCAGAAACTTTTACTGCAATATCTTTTTCAGATATTAATTCTTCCATTTTGTGCATATTATATACCATACCTTTTTAATATTATATTATTATTTTTGCTTATATATTCAGCCCAAATAATAACATTATTTTCTTCAATTATAACTGCCCTGTCTCTTTCAAAAAGCTCTATCTGCTTATCAATAAATAAATCTTTTAGTTTTTTTCTACCTAATTTATCGCCTTTATTTCTATTTCTAATAATTAAATTTTTATCTTTTAATTCATTAAAAAACTCTATCTGAAATTCATCAGTTTTAAATAAAGCAGCACCTGCAGGTTTATTATAAAAATAATCACTAACAAGTATTTTTTTAAATATCTTTATAGAATTATATGATTGTTCTATCACATAACCATTTGGCAAATCAAGTCTTTTTGAATCATTATTATTTAAAAAAGATAAAGCTTCATTTAAAATGCTTTTTGAAACCCTGAAAAATAAAGAAAAAACTTTTCCAAGCAGGTATTCTTTTTCCATATCTTCAAGCTCCATAAAGCTGTATCTTTTTAAAATAATAATGTTATCCTGTTTTAAAATAACATGTTTTACCTTTTTATACAAATATTCATTTAATCTGTTTGATTCTTTCTGCAGTTTAATAACTGATTTTTCAAATTCATTACCACAGCCATATAAAACAGGTATTAATTTATGTCTTATTCTATTGCGTACATATTTTATATCGTTATTAGTTTCATCAAACACAGGCTCTAAATTATTTTCAGCAATATAATCATTAACCATTTCTGTAGTAATATTAAGCATAGGACGAATAATTTGATTATTTTCATACATTATGCCGCCTAATGTAAATAATGATGCACCAGTATATAAATCAACAAAAAAACTTTCTATATCATCAGAATAAGTATGTGCAGTAAATAAAAAATCATAATTATTTTCTTTTACTGTCTGTAAAAGATATTTATATCTGTATTTTCTAGCAGATGATTCTGTACCGCCGATGTTATCATTTTTTAACTCTTCTGAAATATTATATGTATAAAACTCTATATTGTTTTTTAAGCAGTATAAACGGCAGAAATCTTCATCTCTTTTTGCAGTATGTCTTAACCCATGGTTTATATGACATGCTCCAGCATAAATATTTAAACTTTCTCTTTGTTTATTAATAAAGTCAAGCAGCATAAGAGAATCCTTGCCGCCAGAAAAAGCGACAAGGATTTTTTTATCTCTATATTTTTTTAATTCTTGAAGCAATATATCATTATATAATGAATGCGTCATCTTTTTTGTATATTTCTTCAAATTGTGTTTTTTTAGCTTCAAAACCAGCTCTGTTCATCATACCATAAGCATATTCTTTTGCTTCTTCAACACCTGGCTGGTCAAATGGGTTAATATTAACTGATAAGCCAATAATAGGCACAATATATTGAAACAGCATAAATAACTGACCTAAGCTGTATTCATCAAGAATATTAAGCCCTATTTTTAATGAAGGAACTTTAGATGTAAGTAATGCAGCTTCTGTTGCTTTTAATTCAGAATTTAAAAGTTTACCTAAATGAAGTCCATTTAAATAGCTGAATGCTTCGTAGAAGTCACCTTTAACACTAACATCATTATCATGAGTTTCAAGACCTATGAAAGTAACAACTTTATCAAGCGGACCTTCTCTAAAAAGCTGTATTTGTGAGTGCTGGTCTATTGCACCAACAGTTCTTACTGGAGTTGTACCGAAAGTAATTTCTTTACCATCTATTGTATATTTTTTACCAAGACTTTCACCCCATAACTGACAGAACCATTCTGCAAATTTATCAAGTCTTGAGCTGTAAGGCATAAGAACATTTATACTTTTACCTTTATCCATAAAGTATAAATATATAGCAGCAAGAGTCAGCACCTGCTCCATACCTTCTTCTGTAATGCTTGCAGCACCTGCTAATATTTTATCAATATCTATACCCAAAAATGCAGCAGGAACAAGACCTACAGGGCTCATTACAGAAAATCTGCCACCAATAGAGGCATCTATTGGAAAACTTTTCAGGTTATTTTGGTTAGCATATTCTCTTAATGGACCTTTATTTGGGTCAGTAACAACAACAATATGTTTTTTTAAATCCTGCACTTTTGACTTAAACCATTCATGGATTAAAGAATAGTTTTCAGCAGTTTCCACAGTATTGCCTGATTTTGAAATAACAACTGCTAAAGTATCTTCAGGAGCACATATTTTTAAAATTGACTGGATTTTAGATGGGTCCACATTATCTGCTACCCACACTCTTGGAAGACAGCCTCTGTCAGTATAGCTCATAGCATTATAGCCATAAGGTAATACAGCATTTACGACAGCTTCAATACCTAAAGCTGAACCACCAATACCAACAACAATTAAGTCATTAAAGTTTGTTTTCACATCTTTTGCAAACTCTTTTAACTCTGTAGTATTATATTTTGGTAAATGGGGAAAACCTACTTTTCCATCATCAACCATCGCTTGAAGACGCTCATACCCTAGAGCAGCCTTTTTTTTGTATGCCTGTAAGTCTTCTTCAGAAATACCTCCAAGCAGATTTTTGGAAGCGGCAAAATTGTAGTCACAAGTCAGTTTAGCCATGCTTTTCCTCCTTTATAAAATAGAGAGCTTTCTCTATATCTTCTATTACCTCTACATTATGTATCACATCTAGAAAATACTTTCCATAATTTTTATTTAAAATTCTATTATCAAGCACTACCCATAAGCCGTAATCATCTTCATGGCGAATAAGCCTGCCTACTGCCTGTTTAAAATATAATACAGCACGTGGCAGGAAAAAATCAATAAAAGACTTTGCACTATTTTCAGAAATTTGTTCAGCTTTGCTTTGAAGAACTATATCTTTATGATATTCAAAAGGAAGCTGGTCTAATATAACAGCTTTAAAACCACCACCTGAAATATCTATCCCCTCTCTAAGTGTAGCACTGCCTATTAATACCATATCTTCATTACAAAAATCAAGCTCTCCAATATTTACATCAGACTGAGTATATATTTTTTTATTAATTTTCAGTTTTCTTAAAAGCTGCTCTATATACTGCATTCTTTCTAAACTATTGCATATTATTAAGGCAGAGCCTGGCATATTACTAATAAGCTCTTTATATATTTCATCTTTTTCTTTAAAAGAAGATATATTAGGCACAAAAAGCCTGCCCTGCTGGTGAAAATCAAATACATTTTCTAATATATGAGTCTGGCAGCTGCCCTCTAACCCTGTTTCTTTTAAAAAGTATTCAAAATTGCCGCCAGAGCTTAATGTTGCACTAACAAATATGCTGGATACTGCAGCCTCTTTTAAGCCTGATATAAAATCTGCACCTGCTTCAAAAGGTATAAACTTTAATGTTAATACAGTATTATTTTTCTGCATTGTTTTTTCTACTATCCTTATACCAGCTTTATCGCTGTTAAATTCTTTATAAAGCATCAGATATGTTCCATATTCTTCTTTAATTTCTTCATTATCAAGTGATAAAATTATATCTGATATAAGGTTAATAAAATTATCAAAATCCTGCCTTAAAGGCTCAAAAAGCTCTTTTGGCTCTTTTATTTTATCAATAATTTTTAAGTATTCTCTATATATTTTATCAACATTATCAATAGTTATAATATCTTTATTTTCATATACTAATATCATTAAAGAAGATAATGCAAACTCCACTCCAGCATACTGAGAAAATATATCAGGCACAGAGTGGGCTTCATCAAATATAATATTATCTCTGTATTCAAAAATAGAGCCAAAAGAATCCTTGCTTTTCATAGCAATATCTGAAAGAAGAAGAAAATGGTTTGTAACAATAATATCTGCTGCATTTGCTTCCCTTTTCTGCATATAAAATGCACAATCTTCATAATATGGGCACTTACTGCCTATACACTGGTATCTGTCAGCAGTCATTAAAGAGCAAACATCATTATCAAGCCTGCCCCATGGTGCTTCTATAATAATACCATACTTGCTGTTTTCTTCAAACCATGATACAGCATCTATATAAAACGCTGCTTTTGAATTAATAAACCTAAAATATCTATATGGACAAAAATAATTTTTTCTTCCCTTTAAAGAGCGTATACTTTTATTCCTGCCCACAATTTTCTGAACAACAGGAATATCTTTATATAATAACTGATTCATTAGCTGCTTAGTTTTTGTAGAAATTATTATTCTGCTGCTGCTTGAAAGAGATGGTATTAAATAAGCCATAGTTTTACCTGAACCAGTTGGAGCTTCTATACATGTATTTGTATAAGATGAAAAAGCATTTTCAATTATTTCTGCCATTTCTACCTGTGTTGAACGGTGAATATATCCAGGTATTATTGACTTTAAATATTTATCTTCCAAAAAAAATTGCGATACTGGCATAATGTCCCCTTTATTTTCTTTTAATGTTATAATATAATAATTTGAATATGTATATAGTGATTATACAAATATAATAAATTAATAGGACATTATATGACACCTTACATTACTTTTGCAGGATATTCCGGCAGTGGAAAAACTACACTATTACTTAAAGTAATAGCATATTTAAAAGAAAAAGGTTACAAAGTAGCTGCATTAAAACACGATGGCCATGATTTTGAAATGGATAAAGAAGGAAAAGATACATACCGTATGAAAAAAGCTGGTGCAGACTGTATTGCTATTTCTTCAGGAAGTAAATATGCTGTTATTGCTGACAGCAGCCACAGGCTTACTTTTTATGAATTAATGGAAAAAGTGCCGCAGGGTATGGATATTATTATTGGTGAAGGATTTAAAGATGAAGATATACCAAAAATATTAGTTTATAGAAAAGAAATAAATAAACCAAACTTATATAGTATTGAAAAAAATATTGTAGCTGTGGCAACAGATAATTTTGAAGAATTTAAAGATGTAAAAAATATTTTTCATATAAATGATTATGAGAAAATTGGTGATTTTCTTATCAATTATATGAAAAATACAAACTAGCCTTTAATAATTTTTACTGCTTCATCTATACTATCAGTTAGTGAAATACAATTTAACTCGTCTTCTGTAATATAGTGTTTTGATAAAAGCTGGGTTTTTATCCACTCTAAAAGCCCAGACCAAAAATCTATACCTAAAAGCACAAAAGGCAGACGATTTTGAATTTTAGTATTCATTAATGTAAGCACATCAAAAAGCTCATCAAGAGTGCCAAAACCACCAGGAAGCACAATATAACCGCATACATTTCTAGTAAGCAGAACTTTTCTTGTAAAAAGGTGTTTGCATACATATCCATTTTTTACATATTTATTACTTTCCTGCTCATGGGGAAGCACTACATTTACTCCGTATGTGTTACCATTATTTAAACATGCACCTTTAAGAGCAGCTTCCATTATCCCAGGTCCTCCGCCAGTCATTACAGAAAACCCGTTTTCTACTAACTTTTTACCAATTTCTTCTGCCATTAAATATTCTTTATCACTGTCTTTTGTCCGTGCTGAACCAAAAACAGCCACTATTTTTTCATCTTTATTTTTAAATAATGAAATACCAGATTTTAATTCATCTGCTACAGTATCCATATATGAAATAATATCAAAATTTTCAGGTGTTTTATAAACTACATCATCACTATGCATATTTTCTCACAAAAAAAAGCGACCACTAAAAGCAGTCGCTTATATATTTTTTTATAACAATTATTATTTGTTATCGTATAAGGACCAAGGACCTCTTGTTTTAGCAAGTCTTTCTGCTTTTGCTTTTTCATCAGCAGAAGAATCATGCACTATTGTAAACTCTTGTTTAGGGAATATTAAGTCTGGGTCTTTAATCTGCTGCTGATTTGTCCAGTAAATTATAGGCCACATAAATGGGTTAGAATACTGTTTACCAGCGATGTACCAAAGATTATCACCTTTTTTAACTATATAAACAGAGCTGTTAGCAGAAGATTTACTTCCACCAATACCTAAAAGTTGTTCCATTTCAGCAAGCAGAACATTAGCTGCATCAAGCTCTGATTTAGCTTTTTCTGCATCACAGTTATCCATAGCTGCTTTAGCATTAGCTAAATGTTTATCAACTTTAGCTTGAATTTGTTTCCATTTACTTGAATTAGCAGCACCAGGATGAGATGCTATATTATTTTTTCTAGCAACTGTTTCATCATATCTGGAATTTTGAGCATTTACAGAATCAACCTGCTGATTATAAGAACTTTCTTCAGTTTTAAAAATTTCAACAGCTTCACTTTCTGCTTTTTTGCTGCCCTCTTCATCACCAGATGCTTTTAATTTATCAGCTTCTGCCATTTTTGATTTAGTTTTTGGTAAATACTTATCAACACAAGCTTTATTTGGGCTGCCTAAAGTCTGCCTGACAATTTCTTCTGGAGTCATGCTGTCTGTAGTAGATTTGCCTCCACAAGATGCCAATAACAATGCTACTGCACTAACAAAAATTATACTCTTTCTCACAACGAACCTCCTTGTGAATTTATATATACTATAATGATTTATTTTTATACTTTTGTCAAGCAATATCGCAACTAAACAGTTTTATTTGCTGGAACATCACTTCTTATATATAATTCTTTAAGCTGTTTTGGTTCAACATAATCAGGAGCACCACTCATTAAATCAGTTGCTTTTTGTGTTTTTGGAAATGCTATAACATCTCTAATAGATTCAGCACCTGCAAAAATTGAGGCAATTCTGTCTACCCCAAAAGCTATACCGCCATGTGGTGGTGTACCATATTTTAAAGCATCCACAAAATATCCAAATTTTTCTTTAATTTCTTCTTCACCTAAACCTAAACGCTCAAACATTTTCTGCTGAATATCACTTCTATGTATTCTGATACTTCCACCGCCTATTTCTGAGCCGTTTAATACAAGGTCATAAGCTTTTGCTCTAACAGCTTTTGGGTTGCTGTCAAGATTTTCAATATCTTCATCCATTGGAGCAGTAAATGGGTGGTGAACAGCCACATAGCGTTTATCTTCTGGTGACCATTCTAAAAGTGGAAATTCTAATACCCACACAAGATTATATTGTTTTGGATTAATTAAGCCTAACATATTTCCAAGTTTAAGACGAAGTTTAGACATTGTAAGGTTAACAAGGCTTTCATCACCTGCACCAAAGAATATAATATCGCCTGGCTGACCTTCCATAACTTTTATAATTTCATAAGTTAATTCTTCACCTAAATTTTTAACAAGTGGAGATTGGATACCATCTTCATTAATTTTAATATATGCTAAACCTTTTGCACCAAGGCTTACAACATACTCTGTAAGTTCATCAAGTGTTTTTCTTGAAAATGCTTTGCCTGCCCCTTTAGCATTAACAGCTTTTACTATACCGCCATTTTTTACAGTATCAGAAAATACTTTAAATGAGCAGTTTTCAACCATATTATTAATAGTTTTTAAATGCAGACCAAAACGAGTATCTGGTGCATCGTGACCATAAAGCTCCATAGCATCTTTATACATAATGGTTGGGAATGGTCTTGGCACATCTATATCTAAAATATCTTTAAATAATTTAACAATTAAGCCTTCTATTAAATCTATAATATCGTTTCTATCAATAAACGACATTTCAATATCAAGCTGAGTAAATTCAGGCTGCCTGTCTGCTCTTAAATCTTCATCTCTAAAACATTTTACAATTTGGAAATAACGCTCAAAACCGCCAACCATTAATAACTGTTTAAACTGTTGCGGAGATTGTGGCAGAGCATAAAATTTACCAGCATTTACACGGCTTGGAACAAGATAATCTCTTGCACCTTCTGGTGTGCTTTTACCTAAAAATGGTGTTTCTATATCAATAAACCCATTAGCCCACATATATTCTCTAATAGATTTAGTAATATTATTACGCATTATAATATTTTTTTGAAGCTGTGGGCGTCTTAAATCAAGATATCTGTATTTTAAACGCACATCTTCTGCTGCATCTGTATGTTCATCTATCATAAATGGCGGAGTTAAAGCATTATTTAATATTTTAATTTCGCTTACAATAACATCTATCATACCAGTTTTAATATTAGGGTTTATCATACCATCAGGACGAGCAACAACTTTACCTTTTACTGCAATAACATATTCATTTCTAACAGCTTCACCAGTTTCTCTTGCAACTGGGGCTGATTCGTTTAATACAATTTGAGTAATACCTTCTCTATCTCTTAAATCAATAAAAATAACGCCGCCATGGTCTCTTCTGCGCTGAACCCAGCCCATTAATAAAACTTCTTCACCGATATTTTTATCAGTTAAAACACCGCAGCTATGCGTTCTTCTCCAATCTGCCATATTTGTTAACATAATATTCTCCAACTTATATTTAGATTAATTTATTTTTTAAATATTCAAATACATTATCAAGCTCTATTAAAGACTGCTCACCACTTATTAAATCTTTAACTGATGCTTTATTTTCTTTTACTTCATTACTGCCTAATATAACAGCATATCTGGCTTTTGATTTATCTGCCTTTTTCATTTGGCTTTTCATTGATGCAATATTATAATCATATTCTGCCACATACCCTGCACTGCGAAGATTTTCCACCAGATTAAATGTATATGGAAGATTTTCTTTATCAAATACAAGTATAAATACATCTGTATAGTGATAATCTACTGGGTTTACTTCCTTTAAAAGTTCCACAACTCTGTCAAGACCTATTGCAAAACCAATACCTGCAGTATCTTTACCACCAAGACTTTTAACAAGACCGTCATATCTGCCGCCTGCTCCAACAGCACTTGCTGCCCCTAATTTATCAGTTACCAGCTCAAAAGCAGTTCTTATGTAATAATCAAGACCGCGCACCATTCTTTCATTTATTTTAAAAGGAATATTCATCATTGTAAGATATTCTTTTACACTTTCAAAATGGCTGCTGCATGTATCACATAAATAGTTTAAAATACTTGGTGCATCTTTTGCGATATTTTTACAGCTTTCTACTTTACAGTCTAATATTCTTAATGGATTTGTTTCAAGACGCCTTTTGCAGTCATCACAAAGCTTGTCTTTTTCTTTATCAAAATATTTTATTAAATCTTCTTTATATTTTGGCCTGCAGTCTGGACAGCCAATAGAGTTTATATCCATAGACACATAATTATTAAACCCTAATATTTCAGAAGTTTTATATAACATTCCTATAATTTCAGCATCTAAAAGTGGAGCATCACATTCAAGCACTTCTACTCCAATTTGAGTAAACTGGCGGAATCTCCCCTTTTGTGGGCGCTCTCTACGGAACATATTGCCTAAATAATAATATTTTTTTATACCCGGCGGGTTATGAAGATTATTTTCAATATAAGCACGCATTAAAGCTGCTGTTCCCTCTGGTCTTAAGCTTACCTGTTCTTCACTGTCAATAAAAGTAAACATTTCTTTTTCAACAATATCTGTTGTTTCTCCAATGCCCCGTTTGAAAACAGCTGTTTTTTCTAAAACAGGAAGACGAAATTCACTAAACCCACAGCTTTTAAAAAATTTCTGCAATTTTGCTTCTACTTTATGCCAGTATGCAGTATCCTCACCAAAAATATCTCTAAAACCTTTTACTTTCTGTAACAATGTATTTATCCCTAATATAAATTTAAACACTAAAAAATATATATAAAACAATATTTTTTTTCTATCAATAAAAATCTTCTATTTATATGTATTTTTTATCAAAAAACAAACTTATTTTGGCAAATTGTAATATTATAATCATCTTTTAAATTATTAATCATATCATGAACTGATATTTTTAATTCTGGGTGAATATAATCAGGCATAATATCCTGCAGTGGTTTTAATACAAAACTTCTGTAAATCATCTGGTTATGGGGTATTTCTAAATTATCACTTTTAAAAATTTCTCTATTATAATCTATAATATCAATATCAATAACTCTTTCACCCCACTTTTTCAGCTTTATACGCCCCATATCTTTCTCTATTTTCTGGGTAATAGATAATATTTCCTGAGGTGTTTTATCTGTTTTTGCAAGAACAGCAATATTATAATAATCTTCCTGATTATCTTTTAAAAGTGATTGAGACTTATATGTATTTGAAACCTTCTGCAGTGCAAAATACATGCTTAAATTATTAAGAGCATTCTGCAGCTGCATAACTGGGTTATTCAGGTTTGAACCTAAACCAAACATTACTTCTGACATAAAGCTTCTTTTATTACATTTTCAGCTTCATTCATAATTTCTGTATCTGTTTTATCATGAGTAGAAATCGGAGGATAAAATTTAATACTTAAATCGGCCTTGTACATTCCAAAACCTTTCTTAGGCATATATTTCTCTGTTCCTTCTATAACAAAAGGAATAACATCAACTTCTGCTCTTTTAGCAATAGTAAAAGCACCTTTTTTAAAAGGGCTTAATGTATGGCCATCATTACTCCTTGTGCCTTCTGGAAAAATAACTACATTTCTGCCTGTTTTTATAACCTCAATTGCTTCTAAAAGACTTTTCATAGCTTTTGAAGTAGAGCCTCTTTCTACACCTATTACATGAAGAAAATTCATTGATTTTCCTAAAAAAGGTATACGAAACAGCTCTTTTTTAGCCATAAAGGTAAAATGACAGCCTGCCACTCCGCCTGCTGCAAATAAAACTAAAATATCTGTATAACTTCTATGGTTGCCAACAAATATATAATGTTTATTTGTATCAATATTTTCTGTTCCAGAAACAGTTATTGTTGCACCAGTTATATCCATAAGTTTTTTAGCACCAGTACCTGTTCTTGACTTTAAAAATTTTTCACCGCTGCCAAATATATTTACAACATATGCTGCTATTGCATAATTTAATACAAATATTACTGCTTTAATAAACCTTAAAATTCCACCTACTTTTTTCATAACAGTTTTTCTGATACCTCTTTAAAAAATTCATTAAATACAGGATTAATATATACAAAATCTGGAATCTGCTCTATTGTTATTTTCAGCTTTATAATAATAGCAAAAGTGGCAATTAAACCATTAACCCCACGCCCCATAGCCTGTATGCCTAAAAAAGTTTTACTGCTTTTATCATAAATTGTTTTAATTACAGTCTGCTGCCCACCTGCATTATTTTGTATGCCGTAAATATCTCCAAAAACATATTTAAAAACACCATAATCAAGACCACGGGCTTTTGCTGATTCTTCTGAAAGACCAATCAAAGCAATTTCTGGGTCTGTATCAATATAGACAGGAAGTATTTCTGGTGTATATTCAATATTTTCTCCAAGCATATTTCTAGCAGCAACAGTTGCTGAATAATATGCCCAACTTATATTCATCATAATATATGAAACATCACCAGCAATATATATATTTTTGTTATCAGTCTGTAAATTATTGCTGTATTTTATAAATCCATTTTCATCTATAGTTACGCCTGCATTTTCAAGCTTTAATTCCTGCACTGCAGGAACTCTGCCTGTGCATATAAAAATTTCTTCACTTTCCACAGGACCTGCTTCTGATAAAGCTATATATTTTTGACCAACACGCTCTATTTTTGTGATATTATGAGATGTAACCACATTAATACCGCGTTTTTTCAAAGTATCTTCTAATTTTTTAGAAATCTGAGTATCTACAATAGGAAGTAATCTGTCACTTTTTTCTACAAGTGTTACTTTTGAGCCAAAACGACTAAAAAAAGATGCAACTTCCACTCCTAATGCACCACCACCAATAATAGCTACACTATCAGGAATATCTTCCATATTAATAAATGTAGAAACATCTAAATTTTTCTTGCTTGGATAAAGGCTTGATTTAGGAACTACAGCACCAGTTGCAATTAAGCATTTTTTAAATTTATAAGATACCACAGAATTATCAGGTAAAGTTATATCAAGCATATTACTGTCTGTAAAAACAGCTGTTCCTTCAATATATTCTGCCTGAGAATTTTCTATCACTTCTAAAAACTGCTTTTTAGCCTTATTTAAGTTGCTGTCTACAATTTTTTTTACTCGTTTAAAATCAAGAGCAACATTGGCAACATCATCTTCAATAAAAGAATCTTTTATAATTCTAAATTTTTCAAACATTTTAGAAAGTCCAACAAGTGATTCAGAAACAATACTATTAGTAGAGCAGTATGAACCCCCTAAAACTTTGCCAACTATAATAATTTTTTTGCCGCTTTTTGAAAGGATATTGGCGGCACAGACCCCCGCAGGGCCTGCACCGATAATTATATAATCTGTTGATTTAACCATTAAGTACCTGTTTCCCAAGAATTAAGATATGATACTTGTTCTTCTGTAAGAGTATCGATTGATACATTCATAGATTCAAGTTTAGTAGCTGCTATCTGCTGCTCAACTTCATGTGGAAGAACATAAACTTTTTTATCAAGTTTACCTTTATTTTTAACAGCATACTCAGAAGCTAATGCTTGAGTTGCAAAGCTCATATCCATAACAGATGCTGGGTGACCTTCTGCACATGCTAAGTTTACAAGACGGCCTTCTGCAAGCACATATACTACTCTTCCGTCAGATAAATGATAAGCATTTACATTTGGTTTAACATTTTCTTCTATTTTAGAAGCAATTTTTTTAAGTGCAACTAAATCTATTTCTACATCAAAGTGACCAGAGTTAGATACAACACATCCATTTTTCATAACATTAAAATGCTCTTCTCTGATAACATGGATATCACCAGTAACTGTGCATATAACATCAGCTATTTTTGCAGCTTCAATCATAGGCATAACTCTAAAGCCATCCATAACAGCTTCTAATGCTTTAATATTATCTACTTCTGTAACGATTACATTAGCACCCATACCTCTTGCTCTTGAAGCTAAACCTTTACCGCACCAGCCATAGCCTGCAACAACAAAAGTTTTACCAGCTAAAAGCACATCTGTTGCTCTAATGATACCATCAAGAGTAGACTGACCTGTGCCGTAACGGTTATCAAACATAAATTTTGTCTGCACATCATTTACAGCAATAACTGGGAACTTAAGAACGCCGTCTTTTTCCATAGCTCTTAAACGGATAACACCAGTTGTAGTTTCTTCCATAGAACATAAAATTCTGTCATATAATTCTGGATGTTTTTTTAAGATTTCAGAAACTAAATCTGCACCATCATCCATAGTCACATTTGGGTTGTGAGCAATAGCAGAAGCTAAATGTTTATAGTATGTTTCATTATCTTCGCCTCTGATTGCATGAACTTCTACACCAAAATCTCTGCATAAAGATGCAGCAATATCATCTTGTGTAGAAAGTGGGTTTGATGCACATAAAAGCACATCCGCACCACCTGCTGTTAATGTTCTCATTAAGTTTGCTGTTTCTGCAGTAACATGAAGACAGCATGACATTTTTAAACCTTGAAAAGGTTTTTCTTTTTCAAAACGTTTTCTAATTTGTGCTAATACAGGCATATCTTTATCAGCCCATAAAATACGCTGTTTACCTTTATCAGCTAAATTAATATCTTTAATATCGTAAGCCATTATTAACTCCCTAATTTACCAGCTAAATCTTTTAAATCTGCTACTTTGTGTGTATCTTCCCATGCAAATTCGCCTCTGCCAAAGTGACCATAACTTGCAGTTTTTTGGAATATTGGTTTTCTTAAATCAAGAGCAGAAATAAGCCCTTTTGGTGTTAAATCAAAAACTTTAGAAACAATTTTTTCTATTTCGTTATCAGGTATAGTACCTGTACCAAAAGTATTTACCATAATAGATACAGGTTCACTTACACCAATAGCATAAGCAAGCTGCACTTCACAGCGTTTAGCAAGGTCTGCTGCAACAATATTTTTTGCAACCCATCTTGCACCGTAAGCAGCAGAACGGTCAACTTTTGTAGCATCTTTACCTGAAAATGCACCGCCGCCGTGACGTCCCATACCGCCGTATGTATCAACAATAATTTTTCTGCCTGTTAAACCACAGTCACCCATAGGGCCGCCGATTACAAATCTGCCAGTAGGGTTAATATGAAAAATAGTTTCTTTTTCATTAAAAAGGTTTGCAGGCATAACAGGTTTAATAACTTTTTCTATAACATCATGTTTTAACTGGTCCATACTTACACTGTCAGAATGTTGTGAAGATACTACAACAGTATGAACTTTTACTGGTTCAAAGCCGTTATATTCAATAGTTACCTGTGATTTACCATCAGGACGGAGATAGTCTAATTCACCACTTTTACGAACTTCTGCTAATTTCATAGTGATTTTATGAGCAAGCATAATAGGAAGCGGCATAAGCTCTGGAGTTTCATTGCAGGCAAAACCAAACATTAAACCCTGGTCACCTGCACCGCCAGTATCTACTCCCATAGCAATATCTGGTGACTGGCGGTTAATTGTAGATATAACGCCGCATGTTTCATGGTCAAAGCCAAATTTTGCTCTAGTATATCCTATACCAGCTATTGTGTTTCTTACAACAGCAGGAATATCAACATAAGTTTTTGTTGTTACTTCCCCAGAAACAATTACTAAGCCTGTTGTAAGCATAGTTTCACATGCTACACGGCTGAAAGGGTCATCTTTTAGCATAGCATCTAAAATTGCATCAGAGATTTGGTCAGCCATTTTATCAGGATGGCCTTCTGTAACAGATTCTGATGTGAATAAATAATTACGATTATCCATTAATCTCATACACTCCTTTATAGTGTTATATCTTTATTGATAAGAAGCAATAATCTGCTCCATTCTTTCCTTACCAAATAATTTTCTTTTTTTAATCTCTTTGATTCTTGCATCAACTTCAGGTGGAATATATTTTAAGCTGTATAAAGCTTCTAAATCCTGCTCAAAACGGATATGTTCATCAAAAAGTTTCTTAAATTCCATATTTTCTTTACTAATACGCTCATACAGCTCAAACTTATCTTCAGTCATATTTGCAGCTCCTATAATTAGTTATTTGGAGATAAAATCATTCTAAAAGCGTTTTTACCATCTCCATAGTAGTTTGCTATGGTTGAAGTTATTTCAAAACCAAAGCCTTTATACAATTGTATTGCACCATTATTTTCACATGCAACTTCTAAGTGCCATAAAACATTTTCGCCATATAGCTTTTTCATGTGGGCAAAAAGGGCTTTACCTATCCCCTGCCTGCGACAGCCTTCATCAACTGCAATAGTAATTAATTCTGCTTCACAGCCTATAAGCCATGTAATAATATATGCTGCAACTTTTCCATCTACTTCATATACATAAATACTGGCATAATCTTTATAAAACTCAACTTCAATGGAAGCTTTTTCCCATGGTGTTTCAAAAGATAATACTTCTATATTATATATATCATTTAAATCTTCAAGAGAGGCTTTTCTTATCAAGATTAATCTCTGCTTCAGATTTTCTCAAGTATATTGGCAAACACTCTGCACGAAAATCCCACAATCTGCCACTCTGCACTGCAAACATTAAATTGGGAAAGTAAGATTTGCCATTATTTATAAGAGTATAATCATTAATGTTATCAATAATTTCTTCTAAATAATATGGAGAAAACACATTATTAGTAAAATCATAATCCCTGACTGCATAACAGTCACCTTTTAAAAGTGATGCTGTTTTTAATGTATCTCTGCTGGAAACAACAGCTTCCACATCAAGAGATGATATACCATAAGCTTTTTTATTAGAGCCAGATGATAAGCCTAATATTAAAGCTACCCCAATTCTTACACCAGTAAAGGAGCCAGGTCCGATACCAGCATAGAATTCATCAATATCATCAATAGTTAAAGATATTGAATTTAAAATGTTATCAACCTGCTCCAGCAGTAATTCACTCATTTTTTTACCTGCGTATATAAGCTGACTTGCAAGGATATTATTATCGCGAGCAACAACTATAACAAGGTAATCACTAGATGTATCTACTAACAATCGTGTCATATTTTTAATATATACCACTTTGTTTCAATAAGTCAAGATTGATAATCATATTTTTATACATGAACAAATGGGTTGTATTCTTTTTCATGTTTTATAGTTGTATGAAAACCATGGCCTGGCAGCACCATTGTATCATCTGGCAAAGCATAAAGTTTATTTCTAATAGAGTTTTCAAGTTCTGCCTGCGAGCCTGACGGAAAATCAGTTCTGCCAACAGATTCTAAAAATAATGTATCGCCGCTGATTAAAATTTTATCCTGCTCTTCATAAAAACATACACTGCCTGCAGAATGACCTGGAGTATGAATGACTTTTAATTTTGCATCATTAAAAGAAATAATATCATTATCATTAAAAAATTCATCAATTTCTGGAATTTTTACAGGCATAAGCCCATAACTTGCTGCACTTTTATTAGCAGCTTTCAGCATTATTAAGTCATCTTTATGGCACATTACTTTTGCATTAAAACATTCTTTTAAATCACTTACTGCGCCCACATGGTCAAAATGGCAGTGGGTTAAAAGTATCATTTTTACTGATAAGTTTTTCTTTTCAAGATATGCTTTTATATGCTCATAATCACTGCCTGGGTCAAATACAATACATTCTTTTTCATTGTGATAAATGTAGCAGTTTTCTGCTAAAAGTTTTAATGTAAGTCTTTCTATCTGCATCACTACCTCTTTATAATCATTGTAACAGGGCCGTCATTTATTAAAGATACTTTCATATCTGCACCAAAAATACCGCAGGCTGTATTGCCGTTTATTTTAGATGATACATCTTCTATAAATTTATTATACATTTCTTTTGCAATATCTGGCTTTGCTGCCCCTGTAAAATCAGGTCTTCTTCCTTTTGAGCAGTCTCCAGCAAGTGTAAACTGGCTTATAATCAGCATATCACCATTTATATCCTGCAGACTTTTGCTCATTTTTCCATTATCGTCCTCAAAAATTCTTAAATTAAGTATTTTTTCAGACATATAGGATATTTTATCATAAGTATCTCCATCTTCTACACAGAAAAATACTAATAAACCACTGCCTATACTGCCTTTTACTTCACCATCAACTTTAACTGATGCTTCATAAACTCTTTGAACTACTGATATCATCTTAATAACCTTAATATATTTATTTTCATTAATTTTAAAGCTGCAAAATACACTATAATACATACTGCAATATTAATAAGCACATATACACCTAAATACTGACATAAAACTAACGCTATACCCATTAAAATATTGGCAAATAAAACTTTTACTAATATTTGAGCATTATTTTTTACATCAAATTTAAAATCTTTTATATGATAAAATAATAATAACGAATTAACAACGGCAGCTAAAGCACCAGCCAAAGCGATACCTGCATGAGCTAAAAACTGCATTAAAATTAGGCTTAACATTACATTTGCTAAAAATGCAAAAAAAGCACATTTTACTGGTGTTTTTGTGTTTTTTTCTGAGTGGAAAACTCTTGTTAATAAATTAGCAAGTGAAAAGAAAATAAGCCCTGATGCATACATTTTTAATGCAATAGATGTTTTAATAACTGATTCATCAGAGAAAGCACTTGTTCTATGCAGGAAAAATGATGATAAATCCTGAAAAACAAACTTTATAAGCTCTGTAGAAAGTCCAATTAACCCAATAGTTGCAGGAATAATTATTATAAAAAGTGATAAAAATGCTTTATTAATTATTTCGTTGCGTCTTTCTAAATCATTATCAGCCCTTGCCTTTGAAAGCTCTGTAAGGCTTACTACTCCAAGAGTTACAGAAAACACTCCAAGCGGAAACTGGAAAAGCCTGCTTGCATAAAAAAGCCATGAGATAGAGCCTTGAGCAAGATATGATGTTAATATTCTGCCTATTACAAAATTAAGCTGGCTTATACTTACACCTGCTAAAGACGGCACAAGCAAAAGATAAGTTTTTTTCACATCTTCATCAAATGTTTTAGAAAATTTTGGTCTATAACCATAATAAATTGCAACAATATATACTATAATAAGCTGTAAAACGCCGCCTGCAATTACACCATAAGCAAGATATGCAATATCTTTTGAGTTATGATATGCAACCCATGCACCAAGTATCATACATATATTAAAAAGTGCACTTGAAGCATAAGATATAAAATAACTTCTATTTATATTTAAAAAGCCGGAAAACATACCAATGATACATATTAATATAAGAAAAGGCATCATAATATGAATAAGGTCTGCACCCATAGACATTAATGCTGCATCAGAAAGATAATCTTTACCCCTTAAAAATATTCTTAATACATAATCTGCAAACACCATTATTATTATACTGATAATAGTAACAAAAAATGTCTGCATAATAACTATCTGCGTAAGGTATAAATTTTGGGCAGGTCTGCCTCCCTTTTTATATTTTTCAGCCAAAAAAGGCATAAATGCTGAAGACATTGCACCTTCAACAAAAAATTCTCTAAATAAATTTGGTATAGCTAAAGCTACAAAAAATACATCAGTTACTGCTGTTGCTCCAAATACAACACCTATTGCCACATCTCTTATAAGACCAAAAACACGGCTTAATAATACCCCTGCTCCTGAGCGGATAAAACTAAATATAAAATTTGTCATAAAAATCCTTTAATATTACTTTACTTTTCCTAATCTGTCAGTTATATTTGAATTAGAGATAAAAGTAAAGTAAAATGGGGGAATACTATGACAAAATCTGAATTAATTGAAAATATTGTTGCTGAGCATCCTAACATCACTAAGAAACATATTGAATTTATTATTAATTCTGTATTTAATTCCATTAAAGAATCTCTGCAAAAAGGTGAGAAAGTAGAAATCAGGGGGTTTGGAAGTTTTAAAATTAGAGAAAAAACTTCAAAAGTTGGCAGAAACCCAAAAACAGGTACAAAAGTTACTGTTCCTGATAAAAAAGTGCCATACTTTAAACCAGGTAAAGAAATAAAAGAAATGCTTATTAAGAAATAATGGATAGTAAGGCTTTATTATTTTATAAAGACAAACTTAATGCTTTATCAAAAGAAGTAAATAAATATAACAACATTAATAAATATACGGCAGTTGCAAAACTTGTATCATTTGTTTTTGCTGTTGGACTTTTTATATTTTGGTATTTTAACAGCATATTTAATATATTATTTCTTACAGTCCCTTTTCTTGTATATATATTTTTAGTAATTTTTGGTCAAAAATATATAGATTTATATGCAAGATATAAAAGCCTTCATGAGCTTATTAGTGACGAAATATCTTTTTTCAATAAAGATTATAATGTTTTTCGCCCTAATACTCACTTTATAGACTATAACCATAACTATGCTTATGATTTAGATATATTTGAAAAAGGTGCCATATACCACTCTATAAACAGATGTACAACAGCAGATGGGGAAGAATTACTTAAACAGCTGCTTTTAAGCCCTAAAAGAAATAATGAAGATATAATAAAAATACAGGATTCTGTTAAAGAAATGATACCTTTAAGAGAATTAAGCCATAATATATCATCTATTTCTTATAAAAACCCTGTATCACTTGATAATTTCATTAAAGCAGTAAGCAGGGATATTACTCCGCCTAAAAAATCAACTGTAATTTATGCGTATATTTCAGCATCTATAACGATTTTATCACTTATTGCATACAGCTTAGGGTTAATACCATCATTTATTCCGCTTGGGCTTTTTATTTACCAGTTTGCAACAGCTTCATTATTTGCCAAAAAAACAAATGATGAATATGCAAAGCTGAATAAAGCAAATAATGCTGCTAAAATATATCTTTTAATTAGTGAAACTATTAAAGATACTGATTTTCAGTCAGAAATGTTAAAATCTATAAAAAATGATATATGTGCTCTCAGCAGTAAAATAAAAGAGCTGCAGAAAATAAACAGAGAGTTTGACCAAAGAAACAGTGGACTATATTATTTAATATCTAATGGACTGCTTTTAAAAGATATTATCCTTTCTTATAAAATAAATAAATGGATAAAAGAAAATATTAATGATATTCCTGCATGGAATAAAGCAGCTGCATATATAGATGTTATAAATAGTATATCAGTATTTGGATATAACAACAGCGATTTTATTTTTCCAGCAATAAATGAAAGCACTATTATAAAAGCAGAAAATATGTCTCATCCATTGATAGAAAGCTCAAAACGAATTGGAAATAATATAGAAATAAGTAAAATCCATAAGTTTTTGATTATAACTGGTGCAAATATGGCAGGGAAAAGCACATTTATAAGAAGTATAGGTGTAAATTTAATACTTGCATCTATGGGTGCGCCTGTATGTGCATCTTCTTTTGAGTTTTCAAGTGTAGATATTTTTTCAAGTATGCGAACAAGTGATAAATTAATGGACAGCTCCTCTTATTTTCATGCAGAGCTGCAGCGGTTAAAACTATTAAAGGAAAATGCAGAAAAAAGTGAAAAAATGCTTGTGCTGCTTGATGAAATATTAAAAGGCACAAACTCTCAGGATAAACTGCAGGGCTCAAAGCTTGTATTATTAAAATTTATTAAATTAAATATTACAGGTATTTTAGCTACTCATGATACAGCTCTTGGAAGCCTTTCTGAAGAATATAAAGAAAATTTTGAAAACTATTTTTTTGATTTTGAAGTAGATAAAAGCGGAGAGATGCATTTTGATTACAAACTTAAAAAAGGTGTATCAAACAATATGAATGCATCTATCCTTTTAAAAAATGTATTAAATGATTAAAGACAGATTAAAGCCCCTGCATATCTAAATATTCAGGCCTTGCAACCCAGTTTTCTTTAACTTTAACCCAAAGATTAAGCCTTACTTTTTTCTCAAAAAAAGATTCTAAATTTTTTCTAGCTGCAGTGCCTATAGTTTTAAGCATAGAGCCGCCCTCACCTATTACGATACCTTTTTGAGATTCTCTATTAACATAGATAATTGCATTTATTTCCATTGACTTAGATTTATCAGAATAGTCTTCCACATACACTAATGTATCATGTGGCACTTCATTACGCAGTCTCATAAAAATCTGCTCTCTAATATATTCAGAAATCAAAAACTTTTCTGGCTGAGTAGTAATTAAATCTTCATCATACTGCATAACATTTTCAGGCAGTTCATCATAAAGCAGATTCATAAGTGTATCTACATTTATATTTTTAACAGCAGAAACAGGCAGAACATGTTTAAATTTACACAGTGGGAAAATATCTTCTGCAGTTTTATAAACAGTTTCTTTTGGCACTGCATCTATTTTTGTAATAATCAATATTTTTTCCTGTGGTGCTTCTTTTATAAGAGATACAAGGTTATTAAAATCTTTTCCCCTTTTACCGCCTGCTTCCACCAATAAACATATAACATCAACAATAGAAAGGCTGTCTACTGCCTGCTGGACTATTGCTTTATTAAGAGTATTTTTTGGAGAATGAAAGCCTGGAGTATCTACAAAAATTGCCTGATACTCTTTTGTAGTTTTTATTCCATATATTGCATTTCTAGTAGTCTGTGGAGTATGGGATACAATAGCTATTTTTTCGCCAATAATAGTATTTAATAATGTAGACTTTCCTGCATTTGGAAGCCCAGCTAAAGCAATAAGCCCTGCATGAAAAGGTTTAGTTTCTTCATTACTCATTGCCTGGCTCCTCTTGATTTTCACTTTTAACGCCTAAAACTTCTACTTCCATTAAATCTATTCTTCTATTTTCAAGGCGCTTAATTGTAAATTTAAAATTATTCCATGTAAAAACATCACCTATTTTAGGCACTTCACCAGCTATATCAAATACAAGACCTGCAACAGTATCATAATCATCATCTTCATCAAATTCTTCTATATTAAAATGGTCACAAAAATCATTAACTGTCATTCTACCATTAATAATATATTTATTTTCTGAGATTTGTTTAATTTCTTCGCTGTCTATATCATATTCATCTAAAATATCGCCAACTATTTCTTCTAAAATATCTTCCATTGTAATAATACCTGCTGTGCCGCCATATTCATCTACTACAACAGCTATATGCAGTTTATTTTTTTGGAATTCTTTAAGCATTAAGTCTATTTTTTTAGTTTCCGGCACAAATAAAGGCTTGCGTAAAAGTTTAAGTAAATCTTCTACACTGTAATCTGTGCCTTTAAGGCGTATTAAATCTTTTACATATAATATGCCTATAATATTATCAAGAGAGTTTCTGTAAACTGGTATTCTTGAATATTCTGTTTCTCTAACTATTTGTTTTATTTCTTCAGTAGATATATCTTCAGGTACAGCAGTTACATCAGTTCGCGGCACCATAATTTCTTTTACATCTATATCTGAAATATCAAAAATATTAGTAATCATTTCCCCTTTATCTGGCTGCAGTTTGCCTTCTTTTTCTCCAACATTTATTAAAAACTCAAGCTCATCTTCAGAAAATTTAGGGTCTTTTTTCAAGCTTTTGCCAAAAAGTTTTAAAGAAAAAGCTGTTAAAATATCAGATATAAATATAATTGGAGAAAAAAGAATATAAAATTTATTTAATATTTTCACATGCCCAACTGACATATTAATTACTTCATATCTGGCAAGAGTTTTAGGGATAGTTTCTCCAAACATTAATATTAAAATAAATGCAGCAACTGCTGAAATCAAAAGAGTATATGATGAAATATACCTGCTTAATATATCCATTATTAAAAATACATTAATTATATTAAATAATGTATTACCCAAAAATATAGTGTTTAATACTTTGTTACGCTGAGTAATCCACATAGATAGATTATTTTCATCATCATCTTTTGCAAAAAGCTGCCTTGTTTTTACTTCACTTAAATAAGCTACTGCTGTTTCCATTGCTGAAAAATAAGCAGATAAAAATAAAGAGATTATGAGTATTGCAATCTCCCACCAGATACTAATATCCACGGCTAAACTCCATATATAAAATTTAGTTTGTTAAAATACATGATAATAAAATTAGAAAAGTTTTAAATGAAAAATATAAGCTGCAACTGTGATAGTCCATATAAAAAAGTCACCAATACTAAATAATATTTACTATATATTAACTATGAAACAGAGCCATAGTCAACAAGTTTTTTTAATATTTTTTCCTGTAATGCAAACATTTCTTCTTCATCTTCCTTACTTGTTTCATGGTCATAACCTAAAAGATGCAGTAAACCATGTATAAAAAGAAATGCAGTCTCCCTGTCTATATTAATTTCTGCCTCTTCTGCCTGCCTTTTTGCAGTATCGAGTGATATTGCAATATCTCCAAGCATTACTTCATCTTCCATAGGAAAAGATAATACATCTGTTGCTCTGTCTTTATTTCTATATTCTTTATTATACTGCCTTATTGTTTCATCATCAGTAATAAGTAACGATATTTCATATTCATTATTACTCATATCAAGCTCATTAAATACAGCTTCAGCAACAAGCGTAAAAAATTCATAACTTAAATTACAGTTCATTTCATCAGTATATAATATTTTCATATTACTAATCCTTTTTCATTGCAGCATCGTATGCTCTGACAATTTTTGATACAAGCGGGTGACGCACAACATCTTTATCACTGAATTTTATAAATTTAATTTCAGGAATATTACTTAATACATGCATAGCTGTTACTAAACCGCTTCTTTTATCACTTGGCAAATCAATCTGAGTAACATCGCCTGTAATAACTGCCTTTGAATTAAAACCAAGGCGTGTTAAAAACATTTTCATCTGCTCTTCTGTTGTATTTTGTGCCTCATCTAATATAACAAAAGAATCATTTAATGTTCTTCCTCTCATAAATGCAAGTGGAGCAACTTCTATAACACCTTTTTCTATTAATTTAGTAACATAATCAATATCCATCATTGTATAAAGTGCATCATAGAGTGGTCTTAAATATGGGTTTATTTTATCAGCAATATCTCCCGGTAAAAAGCCTAATTTTTCCCCAGCTTCTACAGCAGGACGGGCTAATATAATACGAGCCACTTTTTTAGATAAAAACTGGTTTACAGCCATAGCCATAGCAAGATAAGTTTTGCCAGTACCTGCTGGTCCTATACCAAAAATCATATCGCTTGTGCTCATAGCTTTAATATATTCTCTTTGCGATGGAGATTTTGCTGTTACAATTTTTGCCCAGCCGCCTACTTTTATTTTTTCAGTTAATACGCCGCTTACATCTACATTATTATCTTTATTAATCATTTTAACAGCATAAGCCACATCTTCAAATGAAAGCTCTC
Source organism: uncultured Mucispirillum sp. (assembly GCA_944326705.1). GTDB lineage: Bacteria > Chrysiogenota > Deferribacteres > Deferribacterales > Mucispirillaceae > Mucispirillum. The sequence continues at coordinate 13,569 of CALVEY010000007.1, read as the reverse complement.
TTTTTTCTGCTGTTTTCATTAATTCTTCAAATAATCTAAATGCTTTTATGGCATTATCTTCATTTTCTGCTTCAATAGTAACATTATCGCCAAGTGCTGATAATTTAACATGCAGATTGTTTTCAATTACTTTAATATTGCTGTCCTGCCTGCCAAAAATATAAGGCTGAATAACAGAAGGAACTATAATTTCTTTTGTAATGCTCAAAACTTATACTCCATATTCCTTTTTTATAAATAAGATTTCATCTTCTTTTGTTTTCACTATACCATCTAACTTTGCTTTTAATAATATATCAAGTGCTTTTTTTATCTCTGGGCCTTTTGGTACACCTGCATCTATTAAATCCTGCCCTGATAAATCAATTTTTACATTTTTATATTCTGTAAGATAATCTTTTATAATATCCTGCTTATTTTCCCCCATTAGTGCTGCAAGAGCAAGAGCACTTTCTGCTGATAAATTAGAGCATACTCCATATATAAATGATGGTTTATGGTCTTTATATCTTTTAAACAGGCTTACAGCATATTCCATATATTTATGGTCATTTTTTAATATTGCTGCTTCTTTAGATGCCAGCTCAAATTTATCTATTAAAGATATAAAATTTTCTCCTTTTTCAGGGAAAAATAGTATATTAAAACGCATTCTCCATACTTCAATATCTTCTTCAAACTGTATCTTATACCAGTTTAAAAGATTTTCTGAACGCTTAAATTTATTTATTAATTCTTCATCATATTTTATTTTAGTGCTGTAAAATCTAAGCATATTATATTTATTCATTAACTGCAATGCTAATAAATAACCATCTTCTGTTAAAATATATTTAAGCTCTAAAAACTGCCTTTGCCCTATTATTCTGCTGAATAAATCTAAACTTTCTGCATGTTTTATAAGCCTGTCTGTATGGCTTCCTATCTCAAATCCAAAACGAACAGCAAAGCGTATTGCTCTGTATGCTCGTGATGGGTCATCAACAAAACTTAATGAATGAAGCACTCTTATTTTTTTATCAAGAATATCTTTCTGCCCCATAAAAAAATCAAGCAGTAAACCAAACTGAGCTCCATCTAATCTAACAGCCATAGCATTTATTGTAAAGTCTCTGCGGAAAAGGTCACTTTTAACAGATGATTCCACAACTTCTGGCGCAGCTGCCGGCGTTACATAATATTCTGTTCTAGCAGTTGCAAAATCTATTTTAAATCCATCATCAAAAGATACAACAGCGGTTTTAAATTTTTGATGAACAAAAACTTTTGCATTATGTTTTTTAGCATAATCTACTGCAAATTTTGCTCCATCGCCCTCTATAACAATATCTATATCGTAATTATCTTTATCCATAAGCAAATCACGAACAAACCCGCCTACAACATAAGCTTTATAGTGCATTTCTTCTGCTGCAGCACCTATATCTTTTAATAAAGATAATATTTTTTTATCAAGATTTTCCTGCATTTTAGATAAAACATTTCTGTTTTTTAATATGCCAAGCTCTTTCCGTTTACTTTCTGCATATTTTGACTGCAGGATAATATCTTCATGCATAAGCCCTAAAAGGTCTGTCCTTGTAATAACTCCCACAAGCCCTTTATTTGTTTCTACTGGCAGAAGTTTCTGGTTTTGATAAACCATAATAGCCTCAGCTTCATAAAATAAAGTATCAGGATGCACAGTTTCAAACTCTGTCTGCATAATATTATTAATGCTGTCATATTCAAGGCCGTGTTTAACACCATGAAGTATATCTTTTCTTGAAATAATACCTATTGTTTTATTATTTTCTACAACAGGAAGATAGTTAAGATTATACTTCATAGTTAAATCCATAGCATCTTTTAATATAGAATGGCTTTTAACTGATTTAACATGAGTTGTCATTATTTCCTGAACAGTTTTAACAGGCTTTACTGTTTCTCTTATAACATATTTAAGCATTTCTAATGTTTCAGCAATCATTTTATCTTTAATAATAGCACTGCCTGCAACACTGTGACCGCCACCGCCGAATTGAGATACAATACTTAATACATTAACTCGTGAATCGTTACTTCTGCCTATAAGAACAAGTCTGCCGCCTGTTGAAAGCAGAATAAAAAGAGAGCTTAAACCTTCTATTATCATAAGCTTATGGGCAATAAAGGCTGCCTCATCAACATATTCATCTACCGTAGCACAGGAATAAGCAACATCTACACCACCTACTGTAATAATTGAAAGGTTTAAAAGCAGTTCGTTTAAAAGCATAACCTGAATATTGCTTAATTCTCTTTGCACATAATCATTTGCTGCTGTTGTGTCTGCTTTTTGTGATAATAAGTATGATAAAGCAAGTGCATCATTTGATGTAGTTTTACTGAAAGTAAAAAGCCCTGTATCTTCATATATACCAAGAGCTAAAAGTGTAGCTTCTAAAGATGATAATGTTATACCTTTTTCCTGCATTTTAAGGCAAAGAATAGATGTTGTAGCACCTATTTCTAATATATTGCTTTTATCTGCTAATATATCACAGCTTATACCTGCATGATGGTCAAAAATTATAACTTCCTTTGCAATATCTATTAAAACTGCCAGCCTGCCAAGCCTTTGCCTTTGGTTGCAGTCAGTAATGATTAAAGTATCAATACTATCTAATTCATTTAAAAGTTTATCATTATACTGCTTTATATTAATATTAAATCCACTGTCTTTAATAAAATTATATACATTATTTTCCATATTAGTGCATAAAGCGATATGGTCACAGTTATATAATTTATATACTGCATAAGCACTGGCAACTGCATCAAAATCTGGGTTAATATGAGTTATAACTATCTTCATTTTCTAGCAAATCTCGGATGAAAGTTCATTATAGTTTTTCTTTTATCATCATCTGTAACATGAGTATATATTTCTGTTGTAGAAATATTAGAATGCCCTAAAAATATCTGTAAAGTTCTTAAATCTGCACCATTTGAAAGCATGTGTGTTGCAAATGAGTGGCGCAGAGTATGTGGTGATACATGTTTTGTAATATTATTTTTTTTGCATTTTTCTTTTACAATATTCCATATATGCTGCCTTGTAAGCATACTTCCATGCTGGTTTAAAAATAAATAACCAGTATCGCTTTCTTTTACAAAATATTCCTGTCTTAAAGCAAGATAATCTTCTAATCTTTTTAATAACGACGGATAAAGGGGAACAATTCTTTGTTTTGAACCTTTACCTGTTACTTTTATTATGCCCCTTTTAAAATCAATATCTCTGATTTTAACAGATACTAATTCACTTACACGCATACCTGTTGCATAAAGAGTTTCCATTATTAAACAGTCCCTTTCTTTTACAGGGGTAGATAAATCATCTCTTGATATTAATTTTTCCACTTCATCAAAATCAAGAAAATCTGGCAGTTTATGCCACTGTCTAGGCTTTGCTATAAACTCTACTGGATTTACTTTTATTTCTTTTTCTATTATTAAAAAGTCAAAATACTGAGAAATCCCTGAAAGCCTGCGAAGAATAGTTTCAAGTGACTGCTGATTTTTACGCATATATGACATAAAAGCAACAATATCTTCAGGTGTAATATCTTTAATATCCTTTTTATAAAATTTATATAAAGTTTCTAAATCAGAAAGATATGAGATAACAGAATTATCACTCATTCCAAGTTCAAACCGTAAAAACTGTTTAAATTCATTATACTTATAAGGTTTGGTTTCTGTATCCATATAAAGATTACCTGTTTTTTAATATATTATACATTGGCTGTAATATATCGTCATCTGATAAACCGCATATATCTGCACCAAGAGATGCAACTTTTCCATTTGCTCCGTGAAAATCACTGCCACAGGAAATAATAAGCCCGTTTTTTCTTGCAATATCTGCAAATACATTTTTTTTATCAACAGGGTTATGACTTGAGTATGCTTCAAGTCCATTAAGCCCTAATTTTTTATATTCTTTAACTAATTCATCAAGTTTATCATCTTCAAGTTTTAATGTATATGGGTGAGCAATAATAGATATACCACCTGCATTTTTTATTACATTTAATGCTCTTTCTATTGATACCTGCTGTTTTTTAAATGCAAGACTTGCGCCGTCTTTTAAATATAAATCAAAGGCTTCCTGAATAGATGTGACTATATTATTTCTTAATAAATATTTAGCTACATGAGGTCTGCCAAGCTGAGAGTTAGGGTTATCTACTAAATCTTCTATTTTTACATTTTTTTTAACCAGTTTAGATAAAGCTGCAAGCATTTTTTCATTTCTTTTTTTTCTATAATACTGAACTTCTTCTTCCATTTCCTGTAAGTCTTTATTTGATGTATCAATAAAAAGACCTACAATATGCAGCTCTCCTTTTTCTTTTTCTACACTTATTTCTATTCCTGGTATTCTTACTACTGAGCTTTCTACAGCCATAAACTCTTTTATTCCTGCAGTAGTATCATGGTCAGTTAAAGCAAGATGAGTAATATTTAAATTTTCAGCCATTTTAATAAGCTCTTTAGGGCTGTATGAGCCATCAGAGGCTAAAGAATGGCAGTGTAAATCTATCATATAATTATCCTTTTATTTATGTAATTTACTAATATATATAATATATAATATTTACAAAATAATATAACAAGTATTTTTTATCAATATTACAAGAAATCTTTTACATTTTTTACAATCTTTACTCGGTATTTATATTTATTATTTTAAATATTTATGAAATAATAAAATAAATACACAACGGGAGTAAAAGTATGGGAAAAAGTCAAGGAAAAGAAAAACTTAGTATTACCCGCAGAACTTTGCTTAAAGGCAGTGCAGCTTTTATGCTTACTGCCTGCACATCTAAAAAAGCAGTTGAAGAAGCAGCGGTAGAAGAAAAAACAGTGGATAATATTACTGAAAACCAGCCACTTATTAAAAACCCTGAAGCAGTATTTGATACTTCATTAAAAGTGGTTAATACTCACCACAGAATCCACTGCCACGGCTCATGTATGTTAAAAGCATATGTGAAAAACGGCAGACTTGTAAACCTTACATCTATGGGAGATATTCCTAGAGAAAATTCAAAAGAAAAAGATGAAGATTTATTTATGCGTCAACGCAGAGCCTGCCCTAGAGGTCTTTCTGAAAAGAAACGCTTATATGCTCCAAATAGAATAAAATATCCTATGAAACAGACGAAAGAAAGAGGCGATGTAACAGGTTTTGTACGCATAAGCTGGGAAGAAGCTGCTAAAACAGTAGCATCTTATTTAAAAGAAATGCAGGAAAGAGCAAAAGAGCTTGGATATCTGCCAGTTTTTGCAACAGGAAATTCTCCTGCAAAATATTTAGGTACAACTCTTGATATATACGGCCACCACTCTGCTGGTAACCAAATGGACGCAATGTATGCAGCTCTTGGACCAAAAGTTCAGGGTAACCCTGCAATAGATGTTTTAAACTCTAAATTAATAATTATATGGTCTACAGATACCAGAACTACACAGCCACATTTAACATTCTTTTTAACTAAAGCAAAAGAAGCTGGTATTCCTATTGTTGTAGTAGACAGCAGATTTACAGATACTGCAGCAACATACAGCACAGGTATAGGCAAAGTTCCAGGCTTTATTGCTATAAGACCAGGGACAGACAGCGCTATGCTTGCTGCTATGGCTTACGTTCTTTATAAGAAAAAACTTTATAATGAAAAATTTTTAAAAGAATATACTTTTGGCTTTTTTCCAAATGATACTGTAACAAGCAATTCTAATATAGAAAACCCTGTGACAAAACAATCTTATAAAGGTCAGACATTTACAGTGCCAGCAGGCGAATCTTTTGTAGAATATCTTGAAAGCCTTGAAAAAGAACATAAAGATTATAAAGGTGTGCTCAACTGGGCTGCATCATTAACAGGTACAACTGCAGAAAATATTGAAAACCTTGCATTAGAATATGGAAAAGCTCCTGCAGCTTCATTTTTCTGCGGCTGGACTACAGGCGGTGCACAAAGAACAAATAATGGATTATATTATTCATGGTTTTTAATAGCGCTTGCTGCTATGACTGGCAACATTGCAAGACGAGGCGGCGGTTTTGGTATGATTGCACCAAGTGATGGTTATAAAATTAAAATAGGCTCTAACCCGCCATTAACTGATGCTAAAAAATACGGCTCTATTAAATTTTCTATTTTTTCACTGCCAGAAGTTATTTTAACAGGCAGAGACGCAAGAACTGCAGAGCAGTTAAGAGATGATGTGAAATTATTAAATAATATTGATTTAGGTGATGACCCAAGGCTTCATATAGAAATGGTTATTAAAGGCGAAGGTTCTGGTGATTTCTTTACTCAAAAAGCAAATATTAACAGAAAAATAGAAGCATTTAAAAAAGTGAAATATGTTGTATGTTATGAACAGCAAATGAGCACAACAGCAAAATATTCTGATATTGTTCTTCCTGCAGCTATGAATTTAGAGCAGTCATTCTTTACTTATGGTCAAATGAACTGTGAACTTGATGTGGCAAATAAAGTGTCAGACCCACTTTATGAATGTAAACTTGATAGAGAAATAACTAGACTTATCTGTAAAGAACTTGGTATTGAACTTAAAAATTATACAGATGAAGAAATAATGAAAGCTCAGTGGGAAAAAGCAGAATTTCCAAAAGGATATGCAGATATAAACCCAAAAAGAACTATGCCTGATTATAATACAATGGTGCAAATGGGCGAATACCAGCTGCCAACTCCACTTGATAAAACTTATATTGATACTATGAAATATAAACCAGGGGAATTCCCAACTGATACTGGCAGAATTAACTTTTATTCTCCATATATGGCTATGAGACAAAGGGCACAAAACCCAGTTTACGGCCCTAGATATATCCCTTTAAAAGAAGGATATGAAACAATACAGAAAAAAGAAAAAAGCCGTAAAGGTGTTGCTTATAGTTTACAATTTATAACTCCGCATGTTATCCACAGAGCACACTCTACTTTTGATACTGTTCCTTTACTGCAAAATACATTTGATAACTGTGTTGAAATATCTGATATAGATGCTAAAACAAGGGGTATAAAAACAGGAGATATTGTGTATGTTTATAATGATTATGGATGTATAAAACTTCCTGCACTTGTAAGCTCACGTCCTATGCCTGGTGTTATAGTTATTAATGAAGGCAGAATATATAACCCAAGCAGCGAAGAAACATATACAGCTTATTTTGATGTTACTGGTAAAGGTGAATATAAAGAAGTAGTAACACCTGTTGATTTAGGTGCATGTGTATCTACTCTTACTGTTGATATGGAATCTGGCGCAGGCGACCCAGTTACTCATCAGTTTACAAATAAATCAGGCGGATTTGCTGCCAGCGGTAACTTATGCGAAATAAGTGTTAAAAAACCAAATTAGGAGAATATTATGAAACAATGGGGTTTTTATTTTGATGAAACAAGATGTGTTGGCTGTAAAGCCTGCATGATTGCCTGCAAAGAAAATAATGAAGAATTAAGAGGCGATATTCATATTCACCAATATGATGTTAATACAGATTATACAAAAGATAATAAAGTAAACCTTCCTTCTATGGAAGAATGCAGCAAATATTATATGAAAGAAAACTGGAGAAGAGTATCACAAACAATAGAAGGCACTTTCCCAGCATTAAAAATGACAAACCTTTCTATATCCTGCAACCACTGTACAAACCCTGCATGTATTCCTGCATGCCCTGTTGAAGCTATCAGTAAAGACAGTGAATATGGTATTGTGCAGTCTGATAGAAGTATATGTATATCTTGTGGCAGCTGCGAAGCAGAATGCCCTTGGGGTGCACCACAGTATTATGATAAAAACTATGCAGATTATGCAGAAGAAGACCCAGCAAGGCCGCGTATGACAAAATGCAACTTATGTATAGGCAGAATAAAAGAAGGATTAAAACCAGCATGTGTTGCTGTATGTCCTGCTAGAGCATTAGATGCAGGTCCTATTGAAGAACTGAAAGTTAAATATAAAGATGCGGTTACTTCTACAGCTAATTTTAATAATGTAGAAAAAATCAATCTTCATAAACCAAATCTTTTATTAAAAGCTAAATACGCAGCAAAATAATGGAAAAAGAATTATATATAAGACGGCATAAAGAGTATGCCGTCTTTTCAAAAATATTTGCAGGTCCTGTTGATAATAATACAAAACAAATTATAATAAATCTGTTTAACAGTCTTATTGTGTTTGCAAAAAAGATACAAGATGACAGTTTAAAAAACAGCCTTGAATTTGTTATAAACTTTTTACAAAAAAATAATGAAGAAGAATTAAATAGAATATATACATCTTTATTTGTATCTGGTGGATATGGAAAAATAATATGCCCTGTTGAATCTATTTATCTTGAAAATACAGGACTTGTTATGGGAGAAAAAAGAGATACTGTTCTTGAAATATACGCTAAAAATAAACTAAGTCTTGCTGAAACATTTCAAGAGCAGGAAGACCATATTGCAGCAGAATTTTCTTATATTTCTATGAAAAATAAAGAGATATTAGCAGATGATTATAGTAATCAAATGCTTGATGATAATATTTATGAGCAGTATGATTTTATAAAAGAACATATACTGCCGCTTATTCATTATTTAATTTTAGATTTAAAGAAATATGATAACAGTAAGTTTTATTATGAAACTGCTTATATTATAAAAAAATACATAGAGTATGATTTTATTAAAAGTTATGAATAATATTCATACTTATTTTAATTTTTTTACAATCACACCAGTTACAAGTGGTTTTTCAAGCATACTTTGAAAGTATGCTTTTGTTTCATATTTTAAATCAGCTGGTCTTAAAAAGATAACATCATCTTTTGTAAGGCAGTATCTTATTGTGCAGTAAATAATAAAAACTAAAAAATTATATACTTTTATACTTATTATTCTGTTTAGAGTATATACAAAAAAGGGGCAGTTTTTATTTCTGCCCCATTATAGATTATAAAAATTATTTATGTTTTAATTTTATTTTTCTATGATATTCCTGCAGAGAATATACTTCAAATCTGCCAAAGTCAGCTTTTTCTTTTAAGCCGTCAACAGCCGCTGCAATACCTGAAAATGTAGATGTCATAGGCACGCCTTTTAAGATTGCTATAGAGCGTGTTTTAATTTCATCTGTAATCGCATCTTCCCCATCTTCCCTGGTCATTATAATCCACTGGATTTTATCTTCATTTAAAAGGTCTACAAGGTTTGGGCGTCCTTTTGATATTTTAAATATTGCATTTGATTTAATATTATTATCATAAAGCATAGTAGAAGTGCCTTCTGTTGCATAAATATTAAATCCTAGCTCTGCTAAATCTTTTAAATATGGCACAGCTCTTTCTTTATCTCTGTTATTAAGAGATACAAAAATATTTCCGCTTTCTGGAAGTTTGCCGCCTGCTGCTATTTGTGATTTAAGATATGCAAGTCCTTTGCTTGTATCCATACCCATAACTTCACCAGTAGAATGCATTTCAGGACTTAAAAAGATATCTGCCCCTATAAATTTAGAAAATGGAAATACTGCTTCTTTCACTGTGGTATATGGTGGTATAATTTCTTCAGTAAAGCCGATTTGTGATAATGTTTCACCAAGCATACACCTAACTGCATATTTAACTAATGGCGCACCAATAGATTTACTTACAAATGGTGCAGTTCTTGATGCTCTAGGGTTTGCTTCAATAATATATACCTGGTTATTATGCACAGCATACTGAATATTCATAAGACCGCATACATTTAATTCTTTTGCTAATGCAAAAGTATGGCTTCTGATAGTATCAAGTATTTCTTTACTTAATGTCATTGTAGGAATAACTGCTGCAGAGTCCCCTGAGTGAATACCTGCTGGCTCTACGTGCTCCATAATACCGCCAATAACAGTTGTATTTCCATCAGATATACAGTCTACATCCACTTCTACTGCATCATTTAAAAACTTATCTATTAATATAGGGTTATCATTAGAAAGCTGAACAGCATATTTTATATATTTTTCAAGTGTTTCACGAGTATAAGCTATAACCATACCCCTGCCGCCTAAAACAAATGACGGACGCACAAGAACTGGATATCCAATTCTATCAGCAATATCTAACGCTTCCTGCTCTTTATAAGCAATACCATTTTCTGGCTGTTTAATATTAAGTTTATTAATAAGTTTTTGGAATCTGTCCCTGTCTTCAGCAAACTCAATGCTGTCTGGGTTAGTTCCTATAATTTTTACACCGCAGTTTTCAAGTTCTCTTGCAAGATTTAAAGGTGTCTGGCCGCCAAACTGCACTATAGCACCAACACACTGTTCTCTTTCATAAATGTGCAGCACATCTTCAATAGTTAATGGCTCAAAATAAAGTTTGTCACTAATATCATAGTCAGTAGAAACTGTTTCTGGGTTAGAGTTTACCATAATACAGTCATATCCTGCCATCTTTAATGCAAAGGAAGCATGAACACAACAATAGTCAAATTCTATACCCTGACCAATCCTGTTTGGTCCGCCGCCTAATACCATAATAGATTTCCTGTTATTATCAAGGCGTGCAGGCTCAGAGTATTCACTGTAAGATGAATAATAATATGGAGTTTTTGCATAAAACTCACCAGCACATGTATCAACTGCTGCATAGCTTGGTACAATATTTACTTCTTTTCTTTTATCTCTAACATCTTTTTCTGTAACCTGTAATAAAAATGCTATTTGTTTATCAGAAAATCCAAACTCTTTAGCTTGAATAAAAAGCTCTCTATCTTTTGATAAATTATCTAAACTGCCAGCAGATTTGATTTCATCTTCAAAAGCAGTAATTTCCTGTAAATGCCTTAAAAAGTATTTATCTATTTTAGAATGTTCATATACAGTATCAATAGAATATCCTCTTTTAAAAGCAGCCCTTAAAGCAAAAACTCTATCAGCTTTTGGCACCTGCAGAGCTACATTTAACTCTTCATCTGTCATTTTTTCATAAGACTCATCTTTGCCGTCAGCGCCAAAGCCGCTTCTGCCAATTTCAAGAGAACGCAGTGCTTTTTGGAATGACTGTTTAAAAGTTTTACCAATAGCCATTGCCTCCCCTACTGATTTCATTTGTGTGCCAAGAGTTGAATCTGCCTTTTGGAATTTTTCAAAAGTAAATCGTGGGATTTTTGTAACTATATAGTCAAGAGCTGGCTCAAAGCATGCAGGTGTTTCGCCTGTTATATCGTTAATTAATTCATCAAGAGTATATCCAACTGCAAGTAATGCTGCAATTTTAGCAATAGGAAAGCCTGTAGCTTTTGAAGCAAGTGCAGAAGAGCGAGATACCCTAGGGTTCATTTCAATAACTATTCTTCTGCCGTCTTTTGGGTTAACTGCCCACTGAACATTTGCTCCACCTGTTTCAACGCCTATTGCCTGCATAACTCTTAAACTGTCATCACGCATTGCCTGATATTCTCTATCAGTTAAAGTTTGAATAGGTGCTACAGTAATAGAGTCACCAGTATGCACGCCCATTGGGTCAAAGTTTTCAATAGAGCATACAATTACTGCATTATTCTTTTTATCTCTCATCACTTCCATTTCATATTCTTTCCAGCCAAGAAGTGATTCTTCAATTAAAACTTCGCTGTTACGGCTTTCAAAAAGACCGCGTGTAACTATTTGATGAAATTCTTCTTTATTATGGGCAATACCGCCGCCTGTGCCGCCAAGAGTAAAGCCTGGGCGTATAATTAATGGCCATGTGCCGATAGCTTCAGCAACTGCCACAGCTTCCTGCATAGTGTGTGCTGAGCCTGAGCGTGGTAAATCAAGACCAATTTCTTTCATGGTCTTTTTAAAAAGCTGTCTGTCTTCTGCCTTATTAATACTTTTAACAGAAGCACCAATCATTTCTACGCCATATCTTTTTAAGATACCTTTATCATAAAGCTCTACAGCTAAGTTTAAGGCAGTTTGGCCGCCAAGAGTAGGCAGAATAGCATCTGGTCTTTCCCTTCTTATTATTTCATGTAAAATATCTGCAGATAATGGCTCAATATATGTTCTATCAGCAAATTCTGGGTCAGTCATAATTGTAGCAGGATTTGAGTTTACAAGCACTATCTCATAGCCTTCATTTTTTAAAGCTTTACATGCCTGCACACCAGAATAGTCAAACTCACAGCCCTGACCTATTACAATAGGACCTGCGCCTATAATCATTACTTTTTTTATATCATTTCTTTTAGGCATCTTAACGCTCCATCATTTTTCTAAATGTTTCAAAAAGATAAAGTGAATCGTTTGGTCCAGGTGCAGCTTCTGGGTGATACTGGACACTGAAAAATGGTTCAGTTTTATGTCTGATACCTTCTAATGTATTATCATTCATATTTATATGAGTTATTTCTAAGGAAGATGGTATATTTTTAACATCAAGAGCAAAGTTATGGTTTTGTGATGTAATTTCTACCTGATTAGTGAGTAAGTTTTTTACTGGATGATTAAGACCATGGTGACCAAATTTTAACCTGTAGCATGAACAGCCTGCAGATATTCCCATAATTTGATGACCTAAGCATATACCCATTAAAGGAACTTTACCTGTAAAATATTTTGCAGCATCTATTGCATAATGCAGAGATGAGGGGTCAGCTGGTCCGTTTGATAAAAATACGCCATGGGGTTTCATTTCCATAACTTTTGCAGCATCATAACCAGCAGGCACAACAGTCACCTGCATATCGTGAGCTGCAAGACTTCTTAAGATATTATATTTTACACCAAAATCATAAGCCACAACTTTATATGTGCCTTCTTCATTCCATTTAAAAACTTCACCAGCAGTAACACGAGATGCATAGTCTTGATTATCAAGCCCTTCCCATGCTTTTGCTTTTGCAACAGCATCTTCTGTAGAAATATTTTCATCGCTGCAGTGTAAAAAGCCTTTTAAAGAACCCTGCTCTCTAATCATTAATGTAAGTCTTCTAACATCGATTCCTGCAATAGCTGGAATATTATGTTTTTTCAGCATATCCTGCAGACTGATTTGAGAAGAATAGTTAGATGGCTCATTTATATCACAAACTATAAGCCCGTTTAAAAAAAGACTGCGTGATTCTAAAAAGTTTAAATCAATACCATAGTTACCTATTTCTGGAGCAGTTAGCGAAACAAACTGGCCTGCATAAGATGGGTCACTTATGATACCTTCATATCCGCTCATACCTGTGTTAAAAACTGTTTCCCCAAGTTTATCAACAGAGGCACCAAAAGAATAGCCCTTAAATACTTCTCCATTTTCAAGAGCAAGAAAAGCTTTTTTTAAGCGTTTCTCTTTCCAATTAAAACTCATATAATCTTACCCCGTATTTATTGATTTTGTAGTTTTATCTAAATGTAGGCAAAACTTTAGTATATTATAGATATGCTTACTTTTTGTCAAGAAATATTTTTGACTGGGGGTACCCCATTTTTTAAAACTGCATAGAAAAGTAATTATTTTACAGTAAAATTTGTGTTTTATATTTTCTA
>CALVEY010000006.1 GCA_944326705.1 uncultured Mucispirillum sp. | reverse complement strand
GTATTCCAAAAAATTCTTACCTAACTAATTACTAAGCTGTCTATCACAATTTAACCTATTCTGTTGTCAATCTCTCATCCCCTCACTTCCGCAAGGGAAGATAACCTTAATACTTTTTTCAAAACTTGTCAAGAACTTTTTTTATGTTATTCAAAACTTTTTTTCTAAGCTCTTTACAAATCTTTTAAAGCATCATATCCTCTCTTTCTAAAACACCCTTTTTAAAAGTGCCTCATCATCAAGGGAAGTATTTTCTATCAAACTTCTTCTAATTTGTCAACCACTTTTTTTAAAAAATTTTAAAAAAAATTTAATACCTTATAAAAAGCCTTGATTATAATATAATAAAGTGATAAAAGTATACTTCTATGAATTTACCTTGTGCTATTATTTAAGGAGAATATATAATGACAGATTACAAAAATACTCTTAATTTACCTAAAACTGAATTTCCCATGAAAGCAAACCTGGCTGAACAAGAACCTAAAAGATTACAAAAATGGGATGAAAATAATGTATATGATAAAATACAGCAGTCTAGAAATGGATGTCCTGAATACATTCTGCATGACGGCCCTCCTTATGCTAATGGTAATATTCATATAGGGACTGCTTTAAATAAAATATTAAAAGATTTTATTATTAAAATTAAAACTGGGCAGGGTTTTAAATCACCTTATGTTCCTGGCTGGGACTGCCACGGACTTCCTATTGAATTAAAAGTTGACCAGGAATTAGGCGAAAAGAAAAAAGATATGACTGTTGCCCAAATCCGTAAAGTATGTAGAAATTATGCAGGCAAATATATAGATATACAAAGAACAGATTTCAAAAGACTTGGTGTTTTTGGTGTATGGGATAAACCATATATTACTATGGATTTTGAATATGAAGCAACAACTCTTGCTGAACTTTATAAATGTTATAAAAAAGGCGAAGTTTATAAAGGCTCTAAACCTGTATACTGGTGTCATTCATGCGTAACGGCTCTTGCAGAAGCAGAAGTTGAATATGCTGACCATACATCTACATCTGTTTTTGTAAAATTTCCACTTGATGATGAAGCAAAAAATAAAATAGGTATTTCAGGTACAGTATCTGCTGTTATTTGGACAACTACTCCATGGACTCTGCCTGCCAATGTGGCAATCGCTGTAAACAGAGATTATGAATATTCTATAATTAAAATAAATAATGCTGACAACAGCAACTTATCTGCAGGCGAATATATTATAGTTGCAAAAGAAATGCTTGAAAATTTAGCAGGCACTTTTAAAATCACAGGCTATGATGAAGTTAAAATATTAAAAGGCTCAGAGCTAGAATATCTTAATGCCCGCCACCCATTTTATGAAAGAAACTCTATGATAGTTTTAGCTGATTATGTTACTCTTGATGCAGGTACAGGTCTTGTTCACACTGCACCAGGACATGGTCAGGACGACTATGAAACAGGGCTTCGTTATAATTTAGATATATTATCACCTGTTGATGATAATGGTATATTAAGAAATGTTGGTATATTTGACGGCATGCACATTAATAAAGCTAATAAAGAAATAGTTGCATATATGCAGGAACATGGCTCACTGCTTGCTCAAAATGATATATCTCACTCATATCCGCACTGCTGGAGATGTAAAAAACCAGTTATCTTCCGCGCAACTCCACAATGGTTTATTTCTATGAGCGAAAACGGCTTAAGAGAACGCACTCTTGATGCTATAAAAAATAAAGTTAAATGGATACCTTCATGGGGACAAAACAGGATTCAATCTATGGTTGAAAACCGCCCTGACTGGTGTATTTCTCGTCAAAGATTATGGGGTGTACCTATTGCTTTTATCACATGCCATGACTGCGGCGAAATAATATTTAATGATGATATTGAAAAAACAACAGTAGAAGCATTTAAAAAAGAAGGTGCAGATGCCTGGTTTGAACATGATGAAACATTTTTCTTAAATGGTATCACTAAATGTCCTAAATGCGGCTCTACTCACCTTAAAAAAGAAAAAGATATTCTTGATGTGTGGTTTGATTCTGGTACAAGCCATGCTGCAGTATGTGAAAAACGCCCAGAGCTTGGCAAACGAGCTAATATGTATTTAGAAGGAAGCGACCAGCATAGAGGCTGGTTCCAAAGCTCTATTTTAGAAAGTATGGCTACAAGGGGTGTGCCGCCATTTGATGAAGTTTTAACACATGGATTTGTTGTAGACGGAAGCGGCAGAAAAATGTCTAAATCTCTCGGCAATACTGTTGCCCCAATGGATATTATAAACAAATACGGCACAGAAATATTAAGACTGTGGGTTGCTGCAGAAGATTATACTGAAGATGTACGTATTTCTGAAGACATTATTAAACGCATTACTGAAAGCTATAGAAAAATACGCAACACTGCAAGATATATATTAGGCAACTTAAGTGACTTTGACCCTGATAAAGATATGATTGAATATGATAAACTTATGGAGCTTGATAAAAATATATTAGGCAGATGGCAGCTAACTAAAGCAAAAATATATGAATCATATAATACATACCAGTTCCACGGATTTTACCATGGATTTTTAAACTTCTGTATTAATGATTTATCATCATTCTATTTAGATATTATTAAAGACAGAGCATATTCATCTAAAAACCATTCTTATGAAAGACGCTCTGCTCAAACTGCTATGTTTATCTTAATTAAAGAAATAGCTGTTGTTATCAACCCTGTTTTAAGCTTTACTGCTGATGAAATATGGGAATATCTGCCAAAATGGAGTGATAAAAAAGAATTTGTTTTTGAAGAATTCTTCCCAAAAGTAGAAGATTATAAAATCGACTATAAATGGAGTGTTATCACTAATGTTCGCAAAGAAGTTAATAAAGCATTAGAAATTGCCCGTGCAGATAAAGTTATAGGCCACCCGCTTGATGCAGAAGTAGTTATTTCTGTAAACGAAGATATGGCTAAACATTTAACAGTAGATGAAGGCCTTGAAAGAATGTTTATTGTTTCAAAAGCAGTAGTAGTTACTGGCGATATTGAAAAGGCTTATGTATCAGAAGACGGTCAGATAAAAGTATTAGTGCAGCCATGCAATGCTCCAAAATGTGCTAGATGCTGGACACATTCTGAAACTGTTGGTCAAGATGAAACTCACCCAGAAGTTTGCCAAAGATGTGCGGAGGCTTTAAAATAGATGAGTTTAGCGGCTAATATAAAGAATGTTTGGAAAGAATTGATTAATAGAAAAAAATATCTGCTGATTTTTACTCTGCTGCCTTTAATAGTAGATATTGTTACAAAAAATATTATTAAATCCACAATGGAGCTTTACAGTGCGATACCTGTAATTGATGGATTTTTTAATATAGTGTATGTATTAAACCCTGGGGCAGCTTTCAGCTTTCTGCATGATATGAATGAAAGCTACAGACAGTTATTTTTTGTAACTGTTACAATAATTGCAATATTTATAATACTTTACATATTTACATTAGAAAAATCAAAAGTAAGTATTGCAGGGTTTGCTCTGATTTTAAGCGGTGCAGCAGGCAACTTAATTGACAGGATATATATAGGAAAAGTTGTAGATTTTCTTGACTTTTACTATTCAACATATCATTTTCCAGCATTTAATGTGGCAGACAGCTGCATAACAATTGGGGTAGCATTAATAATTATTGATATGCTTTTTTTAAACAAAAAAAAGCATACTGGTGAAAATAATTAAAATTTAAATTACATATAAATCCGCAGAGTATTCTGCGGATTTTTTATTTTACAAAATATAATAACAATTACAATTTTTTTGTGTCCATTTCTTAATCTATTATTGCAATTTGTCTTATAATAATATAATCTATTTGTGACTTATTTTTAAATATTTATAGAGGGTAAAAAATGCGAAATCAACCAAACTACGCCTTATTAAGCGTATCAGACAAAACAGGTATTGTAGAATTTGCTCGTGGTTTACATAACCTTGGCGTTAAATTGTTATCTACTGGCGGCACTGCAAAAGCTATTAAAGAAGCTGGTATACCAGTGACAGAAGTTTCTGAATTTACAGGCTCACCAGAAATTTTTGACGGCAGAGTTAAAACGCTTCACCCAAAAGTTCACGGCGGTATATTAAATATTAGAGATAATGAAGCACATCAAAAAACAGCAAAAGACATGAATATTGAAAATATTGATATTGTAGCTGTAAACCTCTACCCTTTTGAAAAAGTAGCAGGAAATCCTTCATCTACATTAGAAGACATTATTGAAAATATTGATATAGGCGGCCCTGCAATGGTAAGAAGTGCGGCAAAAAACCATGCTTATGTTACAATTGTAGTTCACCCTCATGATTATGATAAAGTATTACAGGAAATTAAAGAGCAAGGCTCTACATGTATTGAAACAAGGCGTGTTTTAGCTGCAAAAGCATACAGCCATACAGCATTATATGACACTGTAATTTCAAACTATTTAGGCAGAAAATTCCAGCTTAGATTTAGAGAAGAATTTACTGTTGGCGGCAGACTTATCCAGACTATGAGATATGGGGAAAATCCACACCAGGATTCTGCATTTTATAAAGAACCATTAATGAGAGAAACTGGTGTATGCTATGCTGAGCAGAAACATGGTAAAGAATTATCATTTAATAATATAGTGGATTTAAACTCTGCAGAAGAATTATTAAAAGAATTTAAACGCCCAGCATGCGTTATCATAAAACACAATAACCCTTGCGGTGTTGCAGAAGCTGATACTTTAAGCGAAGCCTATGATAAAGCTCTTGCATGCGACCCTGTAAGTGCTTTTGGCGGTATCTTTGGATTAAACAGAGAAGTTGATGAAGATGTTGCTAAAAAAATAGCAGAAATATTTGTTGAAGTTGTTGCAGCTCCATCTTTCAGCGAAAAAGCAGTAGAAATTCTTTCTAAAAAACCAAGTATCCGTATTATGGTTATGGAACAGATTGAAGGCAGAAGCGTTGAATATGATGTGAAAAAAGTTACTGGCGGTTATTTACTGCAGGATAGAGATTTACATACATTTGATGATTTTAAATCACTTCCTTGCCCTACTAAACGCAAACCAACTGATGAAGAAATGCAGTCATTAGAATTTGCATGGAAAGTTGCAAAACATGTTAAATCTAATGCTATTGTATATGTTAAAGGCAGTGCAGCAATAGGTGTTGGTGCTGGCCAGATGAGCCGTATTGACTCTACTAAAATTGCACACATGAAAGCAGAACAGGCTTTTGGTAAAGATGCAGTTAAAGGTGCTGTTATGGCAAGTGATGCATTCTTCCCATTTAGAGATAATATAGATGCTGCTGCAGCTTATGGTGTAACAGCTATTGTTTCTCCTGGCGGCTCAGTAAGAGATGAAGAAGTTATTCAGGCAGCAAACGAACATAATATTGCAATGATTTTTACAGGCATACGCCACTTCAGACATTAAGATAAACGGGTGTAAGTTAATGAAAATACTTGTAATTGGCTCAGGCGGAAGAGAACATGCAATAGCATGGAAATTAAGCCAGGATAATAGAGTAGAAAAAATATATGCAGCTCCCGGTAACGGCGGGACTGCATACGAAAATAAATGCGAAAATGTAAACATTAAAGTTAATGATTTTGATGCATTAATTAAATTTGTTAAAGAAAACAATATAGATTTAACAGTTGTTGGTCCAGAAGACCCGCTTTCAAATGGTATTGTAGATGCTTTTGAAAAAGAAGGACTTTTAATATTTGGCCCTAATAAAGCAGCTGCACAAATGGAAGCATCAAAAGCATTTGCAAAAGATGTTATGAAAAGTGCAGGTATTGCAACTGCTGATTATGCTGAATTTACAAACTATGATGATGCAGCAGCTTATGTTAATAAAAAAGGTGCTCCAATTGTTGTAAAGGCAGACGGACTTGCTGCTGGTAAAGGTGTAACTGTCGCATTAACAGTAGATGAAGCATTAAATGCCTTAAAAGAAATATTTTTAGATAAAATATTTGGCGAAAATAATAATGTAGTTGTTATAGAAGACTTTATGGAAGGCGAAGAAGCTACATATCTTGCTTTTACAGACGGGGAAAATATTATACCACTTTCTGTAAGCCAGGACCATAAAAGAGTATATGATGATGACAAAGGACCAAATACAGGTGGTATGGGAGCTTATACCCCTGCTCCAATATGCGATGACAGCAAAATGGAGCGCGTAACAAAGGAAATAGCTTACCCTATGATTAAAGAGCTTAAAAAGCGTGGTATTATATATAAAGGTGTAATATATGCAGGGCTTATGATTAATGGTGAGAGTATAAAAGTAGTTGAATTTAACTGCCGATTTGGTGACCCTGAGTGTCAGGTAGTGCTTTCTCGTATAGACAGCGGATTTTTAGATGCAGTTATTGGTTCAGCAAAAGGCAGCCTTGATGGTATTAAAGTTATAAATAAAGATATGACTGCTGCTTGTGTTATTTTAATCTCAGGCGGCTATCCTAAAGAATATAAATCAGGATATGAAATATCTGGTATAGCTGATGCTGATAAAATAGAAAATATAAAAGTTTTCCATGCAGGTACAAAAGCCGATAATGGCAGAATTTTAACAAGCGGCGGTAGAGTGCTTTGCGTTACAGCAGTAAATAAAGATTTAAAATCAACTATTGATAAGGCTTATGAAGGCGTTGCAAAAATATCATTTAAAGATATGTTTTTCAGAAAAGATATTGGTAAAAAAGGATTAAATAAATAGGAGTATATCATGGCAAAAGTTGGATTAATAATGGGCAGTAAATCTGATTTTGATATTGTAAAAGAAAGTATTGATACATTAAAATCGTTTGGTGTGGAATGTGATGTTATAGTTTCTTCTGCTCACAGAACACCAGAGCAGACTGTTGAATGGACAAAGGCTGCAAAAACAAAAGGAATATCTGTGATTATTGCCTTTGCTGGAGCTGCTGCTCATTTAGCAGGCGTTATTGCTTCAAAAACAAATCTGCCAGTTATTGCAGTGCCTGTTGCTTCTACAACATTAGGCGGATTAGACAGCCTGCTTTCTTCTGTGCAGATGCCTGGCGGTATACCTGTAGCAACTATGGCAATAGGCAAGGCTGGTGCTAAAAACGCAGCAATCTATGCATGCCAGATTATTGCATTACACGATGAAGTACTTTACGAAAAACTAGAACTTTACAGAAAAGAAATGGCTGAAAAAATAGCTAAAGATAATGAAGCTCTTAAATCTTTAATTGGATAATGTTAGTTTTACAAGAAAATATTAATAATCTGGCGGAGATATTTAATATCTCTGCCAGAGAAAACATTCCTTTAATTTTTCCAACGGATACAATATACGGCATTGGTGCATCAATCTCTAGTATTTTAGCAAATCAAGAAATATATAAAATTAAAAAAAGACCGATAGACAAACCATTTCCTATACTAGCAGGCAGTTTTGAGCAGGCAGAGTTAATTGCTGATTTAAAAAGCTTAAATAATACTAATTACAAATTTATGTGTGAAAATTATAATAAACATACTACTTTTATTATAAAAGCAAAAGACAGTCTGTTAGATATTTTTAAAAAAGATAATAAAGTGGCTGTCCGTATACCAAATAAGGAAATTTTATGTAAAGCACTGCTGCAGCATGGTTTTCCAGTTACTGCAACAAGTGTAAATGAAAGCGGACAGGACTTTTTAAATAATATATCTGATATTATTAAAAACTTTAACAGTATAAATCTTTTTATTGAAGGCCGCACAATACAAAATATCAGCTCATCTATATATGACATAAGTGGCGAAAATATAGTAAAAATAAGATAATTGTGCAGCTATTGTAGTTTTTTTAATAATAAAACATTCTTTATAAATTTATCTTTTAAAATATAAAATCTATTATTGACATATGCTTGAAAAAGGAGTATATACATTTTAATGTGTAATAAAGGAGATTGATTATGAAAAAAATTATCTTACTTGCAATGGCTGCACTTTTTACATTTGCTGCTATAGCTTATGCTCAAACAGTTCCAGCTGACAAAGTTCAAATTAAATTAAACGAAGCTTGGAGTGTTAAACAAACACAAAAAGGTGTTATGTTCAATCATGAAACTCACCTTGCTAAATTAAACAACAAATGCGATTCTTGCCACTCTACTCCAGATGGTAACAGCAAAATCACTTTAACTGGCGACATTAAAGGTGCTAACGCTAACAACGCAGCTCACAAATTCTGCTGGTCTTGCCATGATAAAATAGAAAAACCAAATAAAACACCTGGCAAAACTTGCACTAAATGTCACACACTTCCTAAATAAGTGATATTAAATTAATTTTTTCAGATATAAAACCTGCTTTTAAAAGCAGGTTTTTTATTATCTTTATTCATAGATTATCTTCTATATACATATCCTGCAGTATATAAATTTATTACATACACACCATATTGAATACTCTGCTGCTTTTATACTTTAATTTTATCAGTCTTATTTTTACAAAGTATTAAAATATTATGTAATTTGCTTTTTATTACTATAATACTTTTATAATAAGTATAAATAAGCATAAAAATTTGTTTACATATCCACAAAAACTATGATAATATCATAACTTAATCATAAATAAACTGGAGTTTATAATGAATAACTGGATGACTTATGCTGCATTTGTATTATACTTTTTAATCTTAATTTTTATGGGTATACATTTTTATTTTAAATCCCGTAAACTAGAAGACTACTTATTAGGCGGCAGAGGTATGGGAAGCTGGGTAACAGCACTTTCTGCACAGGCAAGCGATATGAGTGGCTGGCTTTTAATGGGGCTTCCTGGTGCTATTTATCTTGCTGGTATGAACCAAATATGGATAGCTGTTGGACTTATTATAGGAACATTCTTAAACTGGGTTTTTGTTGCTGCAAGACTCAGGCTTTACACTGGCGAAACTGGCTCTATGACACTTTCTTCTTTTCTTGGCAAAAGATTTAAAGACCCTACCAACTCATTAAGACTGATATCTTCAGTTATTACATTATTATTCTTTACTGTTTATGCTGCATCTGGGCTTGTAAGTGCAGGCAAACTCTTTGAATCTATGTTTAATATAGATTATACAACAGCAGTTGTTATTGGTATGGCTGTAATGATATTTTATACACTTTTAGGTGGTTTTTTAGCAGTATGCTGGACAGATTTATTTCAAGCACTGCTTATGGTATTTGCAATTGTAGTGCTGCCATTTATTGCATACAGCAATATTGACCCAGACACAATGGCAAAAGCATTTGCAGCAAAAGACGGCACATTTAACCCTATTCCACAAGGTGCTGCTATTGCAGTAATATTATCTATAATTTCAAGTGTTGCATGGGGGCTTGGATATTTTGGACAGCCCCATATACTTGTTAGATTTATGAGCGTTAAAAATATTAAACTTCTTCCACGTTCTATAACTATTGCTATGATTTGGGTTATTATTTCCCTTGCTGGCGCAGTAATTATCGGACTTTTAGGAATACCGTTATATGAACAGCTTCCAAGTGGAGATGAAGAAAAAGTGCTTATATATATGATAAGAGATTATGTATCTCCATATTTTATAGGCGTGCTTTTAGCAGCTATTTTAGCGGCTATTATGTCTACAATTTCATCGCAGCTGCTTGTATGCTCATCAACATTAACAGAAGATATATATGCTAATGTTCTTAAACCAAAAGCAAGCAGTAAAGAGCTTCTTTTTGTAAGCAGAACTTTTGTACTTGTAATATCAGTTATTGCGCTTATCCTTTCATTTGATAAATCAAGCAACATTTTCCAGCTTGTAACATTTGCATGGGGCGGTTTTGGTGCAGCATTTGGACCAGTTGTGCTTATGGCTCTTTATTCTAGAAAAACAACATGGTATTCTGCACTTGCAGGTATGGTTGTAGGAACAATAGTTATGCTTACATGGTATTTCACTGGCTTAAATAAATATATGTATGAAATAGTGCCAGGTTTTTTAGCAAACTTAATAATAATGTTTATAATCAACTATATTAAGCCAAATACAGATAAAGAAATAGATGATGAATATAACAGAGTTCAGCAGTATTTAAAAGACGGCTACACTCCACCAAACAAAGATGGTGAAGCAGGATGCTGTAATTAAGATAATAATACATTTTAAGCTGTCTGAAAAATATCAGACAGCTTTTTTATTATATTTTTTAATTTTATATTATTTATATTAGATTCTTCGCTATGCTCAGAATGACTTATATATGTAGTAAGTAACAAAAGTATATATAATCTATTTAAACAATCCTGCCTTTTAGTAAATCAGCTGAAACTATACATAAAAAGATTTTTAGATGCATAAATAATATTTATTCTTACATATTCCATAACTTATATACTTATCTAAAAAAAGTTTATTAATAGATGATTAAATATCATTTACTATATATTAAGAACTTTTCCTTATACAGAATGCTTTTTATATAGTCATTTATAAAAAGCCTTGTATGGTTGGTTTAAATATAAAATATTTTACAAATTAGAATATAATACATATAAAATTTAAACAGTATAAATAATTTTAAAAAATACTATTTATTTTATAAATTACATACCTGCTCTATACAGTATCGTTTTTCAATATTTATTATAATTATTAAATTATCTGCTTTATAACATATTATGTACTTTATATAATATTTGTTTATAAATCTATTATGACATAAAAAAAGGCGGTATATGTTACCGCCTTAAAATAGCTATATCAAATTATATATTATTCATTTGATGTAATGCCAAAATACATTGGACCGCTTGTCATTTTTTTAGCAGCAGCAACAATATCTGCTTTTGTAACTTTATCTATACCCTTTTCATAATTTAAATGATAATCTTTAAAATCAAGCACATAAGCATAGCCTATATTTTGCGCAAGTGAAGAAACATTTTCTTCTTCAAAAATACTTTTACTTTTCAGCCTGTTTTTTGCTTTTTCTATACGGCTTTCTTCAATGTTGCCTGCAGCTATATCATTTATAATTTCCATAGCTTCATTTCTAAATTTTTCACCATTGCCTTTTGGCACAACAGCCATTGCTCCAAAAAGACCATTATAATGGTTAAAAAGCCCTATATCTGTTACATAAATTGCAGTATTGTTTTTATTTTTAATAATCTCGTTTAAAAGAGAATATTCGCCCCCAGAAAGCACTTCTGCAAAAACTTCTTCAGCATATACAGTATTAATATCCTGTGCTCCTGTAGGGAAAGAAAATACTGCATAATCTACATTTACATCTGCTTTAAAAGTTTTATCTATTGATTTTGTAAATGTAACTTTATTTTCTCCCTTATAAAGTTTACCTGCAGGCACATCTCTAGTCTGGTTAAAATATTTTGCAGCTAAATCAAGAGCCTGTTTTTCTTCAATATCGCCCACAATAACTAATGTCATATTCTGCGGATGATAAAAACTGTTATAGTAATCAACTATTTCCTGCCTTGTAAAAGCACTTACAGTTTCAGATGAACCAATTACCTGCCTTGCATAAGGTGTGCCTTCAAATAATGTTGCCTGTAAATCCTGCCACATTTTATAAGACGGGTCATCATATTTTCTATTAATTTCCTGTAAAACAACTGGTTTTTCTCTGTCTATCTCAGACTGTAAAAGCAGTGCATTAAATACCATATCACTTACTACTTCATAAGCAGCTTCTGCCTCATCTGTAGGTATTGTAACATAATAATTAGTTACATCAAGGCTTGTAAAAGCATTATTATAACCACCCTTAGCATCAAGATATTCATCTATTTCACCAGGTTTAAATTTTTTAGTGCCGTTAAAAAGCATATGCTCTAAAAAGTGAGATATACCCGAAAGCTTATCATTTTCATTAACTGAGCCGGTTTTTATCCAGCATTGAACAGATACAACTTTAACACCAGGCACCTTTTCATATAATACAGTCACTCCATTATCAAGTTTTGTTTCAATAGGTGCGCTCATTACATTCTCCGAAAAAATAAATATTAAAAAAAGAGCGGTTGTTATCACCGCTCTAAATATATTATTAAAATATTTCATTAAATCACTCTTTTATATAATTAGTCAGCATCAGGACGAGGCTTTAATGCCACTTCAATAACGAATTCCTGGTCACCAACTTTAAATTTAACGCCGATGCATACAACATTGCTTGGTCTGTTAATAGTGTGGTTTTTACCAGTGATAACATTAGGGATACCAATGTTATATTTATAACCCTGCTCAGCAAACACCCTTTTAGAGCCGCCAGCAATCATATTAACAAACTCACCAATTGCATCTACAACATCTTTGCTCATATTTTTCTTTGGCTCGCCAAGAAAACCAGATACAATATCTAAAGCCAGCTTTTCTGGAAAGCTCACTACAACGAACCCTGACATTTTACCAGCGATGCCGATAACTCCAGAAATATCGTATGCCATTCTATCATCTTGTTTAATATATACTTCGCCTTTTTTGGCTTCAATACCCGCCATTGTAGAAAGAACATTCAATGTTGCGGTAATGAAAGGGTTAATCATTTCAGCTTTCATCAAAATCTCCTAATAATCTTTGCATTAATAAATCAATATATAATATTACATTTAATATGTCTACAAAAAAACATATATTTTTTTATTTTTTTTAGACTATATCAAATCATATATTTTATCAAGTGCCTGTGGCAGTTTATCAATATGTTTTGTACCAGCCTGAGCCATATCAGCTTTACCGCCGCCTGAGCCGCCTGCTGCTGCTGCAATTTCTTTAATAATTGCGCCGGCATTATATTTATCTGTTAAATCTTTTGATACACCGCAAATAATTGCTGCTTTATCTTCATCAGTCTGAGCACCAATTACAATAATACAGCTGCCTAATTTCTCTCTGCCTGTATCTATCACATCTCTCATTAAAGGAATGTTAGATTTTTCAAATAATACTTTTGCAACTTTTATGCCTTTAATTTCTTTTACATTTTCAAAAATAGTATCTGCAACTTTTGGAACTATACGCTCCCCTGCTGCTTTTACTTTCTTTTCAAGTGCTTTATGGTTTTTAAGAATATCTGCAACTCTTTCTGCTGCTTCTGCAGGCTGACATTTTAATACACTAAGCACCTGCTTCATGCTTTTATCCATATCTGAAAGGTATTTAAATGCTTTATGGCTAGTAACAGCTTCTATTCTTCTCACCCCTGATGCAACACTTGATTCTGACAGGATTTTAAAAAGTCCGATAACACCAGTTCTATCAACATGGCATCCACCGCAAAGCTCTTTTGAATAGTTTGCAATCTGAACAACACGCACTTGTTCACCGTATTTTTCACCAAATAATGCTGTTGCCCCTTCCTGCATAGCATCTTCAAGAGCTTCTATTCTTTTATGCACTGGATAGTTTGCAATAATAGCCCTGTTTACTTCCATTTCAATAGCATCTATCTGCTGGCTTGTTAAAGCTTGAGAGTGAGTAAAGTCAAAACGAAGTCTTTCATCATTTACTAAAGAGCCTGCCTGCCTTGCATGGTCACCAACAATAGTCTGCAGTGCTTTATGTAAAAGGTGTGTTGCAGTATGGTTATATTCTGTATACTGTCTGATAGTTTCATCAACTTCCACTTTTACTTTATCCTGCTCTTTAAAGAAGCCTTTTAATACTTTACCTCTATGAATAATCATATCATTTAATTTTAAAGTGTTTTCTATTTTAAAAAGACTTCCTTCGCTGCCAGTAATGATACCTTTATCACCTGCCTGGCCGCCGCCTTCTGCATAACTTGTTGTAACATCAAGGATAATATCTACATTATCCCCTTCCTGCACTTCATACACTCTTTTATCGTTAGAAACCATAGCAAGAATTTTACCACTTGCAACAAGCCCTGCATATCCGCCAAATTCTGTAGTAATCTGGCCGCTTAATTCTTTTAAAGCATCAGAAGTGCCGCTTGTAGTAATACCAAGTGATGATGCCTTAGCACGTGCCTGCTGCTGCTCCATCATTTTATCAAAGCCTGCCATATCAAGAGTGTAGCCTGCATCTGAAGCAATATCTTCAAGTAAATCTACAGGGAAACCATAAGTATCATAAAGTTTGAAGATATCTTCCCCGTCAATAAGTTTTGTTGATTTATATTTTTCAAGCAGTTCTTCTTCAATAATTTTCATACCTGTTGCAAGAGTTTTACCGAAGCCTTTTTCTTCTGTTTCAACAGTTTTTATAATAAATGATTTTTTGTCTGTCAGTTCCACATAATGGTCTTTCATAAAATCAACTACAAAGCCGCATACATCATAGAAAAATTCATGTTCTAAACCAAGCATTTTACCATGACGCATAGCTCTTCTCATAATTTTCCTTAATGTATAGCCTCTTTTTTCATTAGATGGCAGAACACCATCACCAATTAAGAATGTTGTACTTCTTGAATGGTCAGCAATAACTCTTAAAGAAATATCTGTCTGTTCGTCTTTGCCATATTCTACACCAGCAAGACGTGCAGTATAATCTATTATAGGTCTGATTAAGTCAGTTTCATAGTTGCTTTGTTTATTCTGCATAATAGCAGTAATTCTTTCTAAGCCCATACCAGTATCTATAGATGGTTTTGGAAGTGGAGAAAGATTGCCTTCTTCATCTCTGTTAAACTGCATAAATACTAAGTTCCAAAGCTCTAAATGTCTGTCACAGTCACAGTCTAGGTTGCAGTCTGGTCTGCCGCAGCCAACACCTTCACCCTGGTCAATAAATATTTCAGAGCAAGGACCACATGGGCCAGTATCACCCATTTGCCAGAAATTATCTTTTGCACCTTTTCTGTATATTTTATCTGGTGAAAGACCTGCAACTTCCTGCCATAAATTAAATGCTTCATCATCGTCCTGAAATACTGTTACAAATAATTTTTCAACAGGCAGCTCTAACTCTTTTGTTAGGAATGTCCATGCAAAATTAATAGCATCTCTTTTAAAATAATCACCAAAAGAGAAGTTACCAAGCATTTCAAAAAATGTGTGGTGGCGTGCAGTTCTGCCTACATTTTCTAAATCGTTATGTTTACCGCCTGCACGAACTACTTTCTGGCATGATGTAGCTCTTTTATAAGCTCTTGTTTCCTTGCCAAGAAAAATATCTTTAAACTGGTTCATACCTGCATTTGCAAAAAGCAGTGTTGGGTCATCATGTGGCACAAGGCTTGATGATGAAACAACAGTATGGCCGTTATCTGCAAAATATTTTAAAAATGCAGCTCTTATCTGGCTGCCTGTCATCTTTTTCATATATATTTCTCCATAATTATCATTACATATTCATTATAACTTTAAACAGCGATTATTATTTTATTACATTTTTATATAAATGTGTAGCAAAATTTATTATAAAATGCAAAAAATATTTTCTATAAAGTAATAAGCCGCATAAACTATCAGTTTACATTAATTCTACTACTCGTCGGTTGAAATATTATAAAAATTTATATAACAATACAAAAATTAAAGTAATTAATTTTGGAGAATTATATGGAAGAAAAAAGTCTTGGAAAAATAATTGTAGAACTGCGTAAAGAAAATAATATGACACAAATGGATTTAGCAGAAAAAATGTGTGTAACAGATAAAGCTGTTTCAAAATGGGAAAGAGATATATCCTGCCCTGATATTAAGACTATTGCTAAACTTGCAGAAATATTTAATGTAGATATTAATATTCTTCTTAATACAAAAACATATATTAATAAGCCCAAAAAAGAACAGCTTATTAATCAGATATTAAGTGCTGTTGCTGCAGCTATGGGTATTGCATGTGTAGTGTTAATTTTACTGAATAAAGCAGATATTAAAGATACTGTTTTAATGCTTGCTATAGGACTTGCAGCTGCAGGAATATATATGATAAGAAATAAATAAAGGCGTGCATTTCTGCACGCCTTATTGTGTATATAAAATTATGTAATTTTATATTTATGCTTTTGGAGCACCTTTAATAACTTCGCTTGTCATATCATTTTCAGGATATTTTTTGAAGTTTTCAACAAATTTAGAAGCTAAATCTTTAAGTGCTGCAGTGTATTCAGCCTGGTCTTTCCAGCCTTTAGATGGGTCTAAGATTTCAGGGTTAACACCTGGGATAGCATTAGGAATACCAAAACCAAATACTGGGCATTCATGGAATCCGCCTTTATCAACTTCGCCGTCTAAGATAGCATTAACGATTGCTCTTGTATCTTTAATAGAGAAACGCTGACCAACACCGTATTTACCACCAAAAAGACCAGTGTTAACAAGATAAGCATTAACGCCGTTAGCTTTCATTTTTTCTGCTAAGATTTTAGCATAGTAGAATGGGTGGAATACCATAAATGGTTCACCAAAGCAAGTAGAGAAAGTAGCTGTTGGCTCTTTAACACCTTTTTCTGTTCCTGCAACTTTTGCAGTGTAACCAGAAACAAAGTGATACATAGCCTGGTTTAAGTCAAGTTTTGCAACAGGTGGAAGAACACCAAATGCATCATAAGTTAAGAAAATAATATTTTTTGGCTGACCGCCTTTATTATCTGGAGAAATTCTTGGCATTTGAGAAAGTGGATAAGAAGAACGAGTGTTTTCAGTTAATTTATCACTGTCTAAATCAATTTCTCTAGTGATTGGGTCATAAACAACATTTTCTAAGATTGTGCCGTAAGAATGAGTAGTTCTGTAGATATCTGGCTCCATTTCTTTAGAAAGTTTAATAACTTTCGCATAGCAGCCACCTTCAATATTAAATACACCTTTGTCATTCCAGCCGTGTTCGTCATCACCAATAAGAACGCGTTTAGGGTCAGAAGAAAGTGTAGTTTTACCAGTGCCTGATAAACCAAAGAAAATAGCAGTATCGCCTTTTTCACCAATATTTGCAGAGCAGTGCATACTCATAATGCCTTGTTTTGGCAGATAGTAGTTCATTACAGTAAATACTGATTTTTTAAGCTCACCTGCATACTGAGTGCCGCCTATTAAAACTACTTTTTTAGCAAAGTTTAACATAATAACTGTGCTTGAACGAGTGCCGTGTTTTGCTGTGTCTGCTTGGAAGTTAGGAAGATATATAACTGTAAAGTCAGCTTGAAAGCCATTTAATTTAGATAAATCTTTTTCGCATATAAACATATTGCGTGCAAACATATTGTGCCATGCAAATTCGCCAATAACACGAACTTTTAAACGGCATGATTCATCTGCGCCAGCATATAATTCTTGAACAAATAATTCTTTGCCGTCGCAAAAAGCCATCATATCATTATAAAGAGTGTTAAATTGAGCTTCGCTTGCTTCTTTTGCAGCTGATGAGTCCCAGTTTACATCTTTTTCAGAAGTAGCTTCTCTAACAACATATTTATCTTGAGCAGAACGCCCTGTATGTGCACCAGTTTCAAAAACCATTGCACCGCCTTTTACCACATGACCTTCACCACGTTTGATAGCTTCTTCATAGAGAGCTTCTGTAGGCATATTTAAATAAATTGCTTTAGGGTTATTAATTCCATAGGATTTTAAGTAGTCAGTTGTTGCATTGTAGCTGCTCATATTGTCTTCCTCCAATTTAGTGACTGAATTTCTATTTACAAACAGTCTCAATTTAATTATAAATAACAGCATAATACATTATTGAAATAAGGTCAACAATATTAATTGAAAAAAAGAAAAATTTTTACAGAATTAAAACGGTGGAATATTTATGAATGATTTTTTTATACCGCAGGCAACTGAAAAAGAAATAGCAAAAGAAAGAGCAAAAGCTAGAGAATTAAGAAAAACTAACTGGTGGCATGAAAAAATATCACATGGGGAATGTTATTACTGCGGCAAAATTTTTAAGCCGGAAGAATTAACCATGGACCATGTAGTGCCATTAATAAGGGGTGGAAAATCTACTAAAAATAACATTGTTCCTGCCTGCAAAGAATGTAACAATGCGAAAAAACACAAACTTCCTATTGAATGGGCAGAATATTTAGAAAATATCAAGAAACAGTGATTTTTAAACATATTTTTATTGTAAAATTTCTGTGCTGCTGTTAAGATAACTATTAATTATTATTTGAGAGTATTACTTATGAAAAAAATTTCACTTTTATTAACTATGTTTATGATATTCTCTTTTTCTTATGCTTATGCAGATGAAAAAGAATTTTTTCAAGAATCAATGCGCACTATTTTAGAAACTGGTGGAAAGATAAAAAATATTACAGATACTCTTAGACCAAATACAAGACTTTACATATATAAACAGCTGCCATCTATGAAAGAAACACTGCAGACTAGCAGGCAGACTATTAATGATATTAAATCGCAGGCTTATGGAGAAATAAGCAACTCAACTTTACAGACAGTGCTGCAGGATACTGCCTCCATTCAGCTTTTAACAATTAGTGTTGCAGAAGAATTACTTGAAGTATATGAAAATAATGGAGCTATTTCAGAAAGAGATTACAAAAATGTAGTTGCTAAATATGAAAAAGAAGCTAAAAGGCTGCAGCGCTCATTAGAAAAATATAAAAATATGTGATAAAAATGAACGAACAGGAATTTAATCTATCTAAACTGATAGTAGAAGCTGGTGCAAAAAACGCCACTGGTGAAATTAAAAACTTTGCTGATGATTTAGACCTTTTAAGCTCTGGACTTGAAGCACGCTTTGAAGATATTACTGACCAGATAGATAAAGTTGTCCGCATGCTTGATATTACAAAATATCAGCTTACTAGAAATGATGTATTTAGAATGCGTAACACTTTAAAAAATCTAGAGCATAACTTAACTATATTAAAAGCAAATTTTACTGGCTTTAAAACTTATAAAATGCGTGTTTTTATTAACCTTTTAGATAAGCAGAACCGCTTTAAAATAGCAAAAGGATATGAAATTATTAAAAGGTTTGCAGAAAATGAAGCACTTACTTTTCAGGAATATAAAGGCATTGTTACAAAATATGAAAAAATAGACGAAAAATTAGGTGAAGAAATTATGGACTGCCTTTATAACCAGTTAAGTAAAGAAGAATACAGAATGCTTTTAAATAAGTATGATGATAAAGAGCAGACTGTTGGCAAACAGTTTATAAAAACAACTATGCTTGTGCTTGCTCTTGCAGGTGGTATGCAGGAATAAGTGCTTTTTCAGGCAGGTAAATATGAAAAAGTATATATATTTTTTCCTTATTTTAGTATTATCTTTCAGTATTGTTTATGCAGATAATAAAAAAGATTTATTTGATGATTATGGTATATATAGTAAAGAAATAGATAAAAAAATAGTGACTGTAAAAAAAGAAGTGTATACAGAAATAGATGAAATAAAAAAGCTGATGCTTGAAAATAATAAAGATAAAATTAGAGAAAAACTTAATAATATTAACAGTAAAATACAGCAGCTTGACAAATATATAAAAGAAAGCTGCAAAACATTAAAAACAGAAAATATGAAATACGCTCTTACATACCCAGTATATGAGCTGTCATTTTATGAAAAAGTTATAAAAGAAACTGTAGAATATTATTATAATAAAGGCTCTATTACAAAAAAAGAAATAAAAGAAATTGAAAAAAAATATAAAAACGAAGAAGCAGCTGTTAAAAAACAGGCAGAAATTATAAGAAATGATTTTTTAAAGGCTGTTTTTGAGTAATATATAATAAAATCAGGAGAATATAATGAAAAAAATCTTAATGTCATTACTTTTAGTATTTATCACCGCAGGGTTATGCTTTGCTGCCTCATCACAGGAAGATATAACAAAAGACCTTAGTGTATATAACAGCGATATAAACCCAAAAATAGTAGACGCACTTGCAAAAATTGAGCAGGAAATGGTGGAAATTGATAATATAATTGAGGGCAAAAGTAAAAAAGACATAAAAACAAGCATAAAAATAGTTGATAACCAAGTGAAAGCTATTGAGCAGCATATGAATGCTCAGGCACCAAAAATCAAAACTCCAGAAGTTAGAAAATATCACGATGTTACACTTGCTTATATTAAACTCCGCAATAACTTTTTAAAAGATGTTGCAGATGTTTTTTCTAAAAAAGGCAAAGTAGATGATAAAGACAAAGAAACCTTAACAAAAAAATATGCAGGTGAATTTGATAAGCTGAACAAAGAAAACACTGAAGTTTTAAAAGTTTTAATGGAAGCTATCCACCCTGCCCCAGCTGAAAATACTGCAAAATAATTGCTGTCAAATAAATATTATGGCTTGAAAAGTTATAATTCAAGCCATATAATTCTTAATTGCAGAAAAGATTAAAAATCATAATTCTTAAAAAAATATAATGAGGTTTATATGAATAAAAAAATTGCTGTTATAATACTACTAATTACAGTTATCTGCATTGCTGCAGCTATTATGTTAACACCAAAGGAAGAAATTGCAGCTAATAATGCAGCTGCTCAAGAAGATGTTAATTCTGAAGAAGCATATTTAGAATTTAAAAAATATATTACATCTACTAAAGAATTACAGCAGGATACAGAATATTATATAAACCAAATAAGACCAGATATTACAAGCACTTTTGATATATTAAATAAGCAGACAGATGAACTTCTTGATATTATACTTGATAATAAAACTGCTGATATATCAGAAAAATTAAACTCTATAAAAAAAGGCGATGAAGAATTAGCTGCAAAAATTGATGCAGCTGCTGAAAAATTTGTAACTAATGATTTTAAGTCTGCTTTTGCTGCCCTTAAAAAATATGTAAACCTGCAAAACCAAATGATTTATAAACTTGCAGATATTTATGAAAAAGAAAAAAATGTAAGTTATGACATATTTACAGGTATGCTGCATACAACTCATCAAGATATGAGCACTCAGGAAGTAGAGTATATAAATTTCTTATCAGGTGTTGATTACTATGCAGATAAAGAAAAATAGTGCTGCAATATTAACTATATTATTGATATTTATACTTTCTGCCTGTGCAAAAACAGATACTATTACTTTACAGAAAGATATAAGCAGATACTCTGCAATAGAAGAAGAATTAAATGTTAAAATTAAGCTGATTAATTCTCAAATGACATCTGCTATTGCAAAATATAAAAAAACACATGATTTTGCACAGTTTGAGCAGGATAATAAACTGATTAATGATGAACTTTTAAGGCTTTTACAGCTTGCAAAGGAAGTAAATATTCATATAGCTTCAAAAGAAGTTAAAAATTATCATAAAATAACTGTTAAGCTTTTGGAAATACAAGCCGAATATGTAAAAGTTACTATTAAGCAGTTTAAAACTATGGGTGAACATGGCAATAACGATGCTAAACTAACCCAGATAAAATATTACAGGAAAATAAGAAAACTGCAAAAACAGCAGGATAAACTTTTAAATGAGATTATAGAAGAAATTAAAGAACGATAAATCGGAGCTTATAAATGAAAAAAACATTACTTTTACTTTTAGTATTAATACTTGCTGCTGCCTGCAGTAAAAAATTAAATACTTTGGAACAGGATTATTACACTATAATACATGATATTGTGCCATTACAGGAAGATTTTGCAAATAAATCATCAGAGCCTGTATATAAGTTAAGAGATGCACTTGAGCAGGGAACAGTATTTGATGTGGATAAAGTAATAAGTGATATAGAAAAAGTGCAGACAGATACTAAAAATATTATTACAGAAAAAGCTAAAAATATAAAATCAGATATTGGAAAACAATATATTACTGTTAAAATGGAATATATTGACAGTGTATGTAATTTTTCAAAAGATATGCTTACTAATTTTAAACATCTGCAGGATAAATCAATGAAAGCATTTGTAGAAATCCTTGCAAGTAATGTGGCTGTATCTGGAGAAAAAATTGATAATCTTTTAAAAGAAGAAGAAAGACTTTTAGAAGAAATTAAAAATATGGTTGAAAAAAAATAATATGAAATATTTATCTGTTTTTGCCTGTTTTATCTTTTTAGCGTCCTGTGCTGCAAATAATACTACCTCTTTTTTGCAGCATGAAAGCACACGCATAGATACAGTGGCAGAACATGCAGAAACAGATAATAATATTGAAAAATATAAATACCAGTTAGAAGATAAACTCTTTGTAATAAGCAAAAATATTATGGAAGATGAAGCAGAAATTGCAAAAGCACTTTCATATAAAAGAATGCTCCGTTTTATAGGATATATTAAAAAAGAGCTTGATAAATCATTAGATATTATTGATGACTATCAGAAAAAAAGTGATAATGCAGAATATCAAAAACATATAGAATATGTAAAATGCACATATCTTGTAACAAAATCATCATATCTTTATATGGAATCTGTTATTAAAAGCGAACAGGAAAACCAGTATATAAAATATCTTGATAAATTTAGAGAAAAACTTAGAAATGATACTGCAGCTATTTTCTTAAAAGATATGGAAAAATGCGAAAAAATTAGAAATATCTACACAAAAAACAAATAATTTGTATATAAAATACTTGCATAAATAAGATAAAATTGGTATAATTTGAGCATAAATTTAAAATGGGAGGATAATATGCCTATATCTAATTCTATAAAAACAGCTGATTTTAAAGCGGAAAAACATGTGCCAACAATCAAAATAGTTAATCGTGACGGCGATACTGCATATATTGAAGTATCTGTTGGCTCTGAAATAGCTCACCCTAACACTACTGAGCATTTTATTGCTTATATTGACTTATACTATAAAGGTGAAGCTGCTATCCAGCATATCGGCAGAGCTGAGTTTTTAGCTCATGGCGAATCTGCAAAAGGTGCAAACCAAGGATCACTTCACACTGAACCAGTTGCATTATTTAAATGCAAACTTACAGCTCCTGGCACACTTCATGCTGTAAGCTACTGCAATATCCATGGTTTATGGGAATCTGAATTAGCTATCTAATTAAAACTACAAACTGGTGGGCTTTTTAAGCCTTTGGGGGTTGTTCTTATGAACGCCCCCTTTTTTATTATTATATAAGCAGACTATTTCCTTTGAATAACATGATTTATCTTTTATTATAATATATATATTAAAATCTTTTCAGCCTTTCATACAGCTGCAAATATTACATTGTGCTGTATAAATAAAGAATACATATATATTGAGGCTGGTTACTATTTATATGAGAAATAGATTGAATATTTATATATTTCTTATTTTATGAATATTACAGTCATTACATATAAAATCATAATTGTTAATTCTAAGCTTTTAGTGAAAAATTTAGATTATCAATACTAATATAATTTCCACCCTGCCCTGTTACTGCTGTTTATTTTTTGGTGTTACCTTAAACATTCTTTTATATTCTCTTGTAAACTGGCTTATGCTTTCATACCCTACTTTAAAAGCTGCTTCAGATACAGTTGCATTTTCATACTGAATAATACGGCTTGCTTCTAAAAGTCTTAATGATTTTTGATACTGTATAGGGCTTAATGTGGTAACCATTTTAAAATGGCGGTGAAAAGTAGCAGGCGACATATTTACCATTTCTGCTAAATCATTTATACTAAAACGCTTATGGTAGTTTTCTTTTAAATAATTTATTGTTTTTAATATTTTATTATTCTGACTAGATGTAATAGCAAAAGGAATAAGTTTTTCTCTTAACTCTGTTTTTAACAGAAAATAATATATTTCTTTAATCATAAGTGGCGATAATACTTTTATATCATTATCTGACTTATTAAGTAACTCGGCAAGCCTTATAAAGCTGTCAACAAGCTCTTTATCTGCCTCTATTCTGCCAAGGCTTGAATATGATTGAGTGATAGCTGATGTATCTACATCATCAAGAGAATATATAACTTCTGTCATAAGCTGCATATCAACAGCTAATACCATTGCCACATAAGGTTTTTCTTTAGTTGCTTTTAATACATAGCTGGAGCATGGCATAGGTGCACCCTGAAAAACTATCTGCCCCTGCATATAGTCTATTATTTCACTGCCTGCTGCATATCTTTTTTCTCCCTGTACTGAAAATATTAATATAGGCTGCTGCAGACATACTTCTGACTGAACAGGATTATCACGCTTAACAATTAAAAGCCCGTCAATCTTAGTATTATAAGACTGAGATTCTGGCATTAAAGGAAGCAGTGCATCTAATAATTTATGTTTATTTTCTTCAAAATAGCTGTTCATTTATCCTCCAATCCATAATATAGTATATTATAATATATATAAAAGTCTACTTTTTAATAAAATTATGCAAAAAAATGACAGTATTGTATCTTTTTTATTTCTTATTACCATATTATATTATAAAATGAAAATATATAAGGAGGATTAATATGTCAGACATGTCAAGAAGAGATATTTTAAAAGCAGGTCTTATTGCTCCAGCAGTTTTATCAAGTGTAAAAGTTGATGATTTATATGCACAGGAAAATAAATCTACAGTTTATATGACAAAAGATTTAAGCCCTGAAGGTCTTAAAAAAATATATTCATATATTAATAAAGAAATAACAGGCAAAGTGGCAGTTAAACTTCATACTGGTGAGCCGCATGGACCAAACATTATACCACCAGCATGGGTTAAAGAATTTTTAACAGTTATAAAAAACCCTACTATTGTAGAATGTAATGTACTTTATCCAAGCCCTAGGCAGACTACAAAAGGCCATTTAGAAACACTTAAAACTAACGGCTGGACATTTGCTCCTGTTGATATTATGGACGCAGAGGGAGAAGTTAATCTGCCTGTCAAAGGTGGAAAACACTTTAAGAATATTGCCTTTGGAAAAAATATTTTAAACTATGATTCAATGGTTGTGCTTACTCACTTTAAAGGTCATGCTATGGGCGGCTTTGGCGGCTCTTTAAAAAATATTTCCATAGGCTGTGCATCTGGTAAAACTGGTAAATCCCAGCTTCATGAAGGAATGTGGGGAGCAACTGGTGAAAAATTTATGGAAAATATGGTTGAAGGCGGCAAAGCAGTTGTAGACCATTTTGGTAAAAAGATAGTTTATATAAATGTTATGCGCAGAATGAGTGTTAGCTGCGACTGTGAAGGTGTATCTGCTGCAGAACCTACAGTTCCTGATTACGGCATACTTGCTTCAACTGATATTTTAGCCATTGATAAAGCAAGTGTAGATATTATTTATAATATGAAAAATAATGCTGGAAAAGATTTAATTGAAAGAATGGAGTCCCGCCAGGGTCTGCGTCAGCTGACTTATATGAAAGAAATGAAAATGGGTAACGATAATTATAAAATAGTAGAAATATAATAATTCTAACCTTATTTGCAAAAAGCGGAAGCATTATATGAAACACTTCCGCTTATTTTTTACTATTTTATGGTAAAGCAGCTGTAGCTGTAGGAACACTGCCAAATAAATCTATTGCAAATGGAGCAACTAAAAATCCAAGAGCAACAGAAAATACAATCATTAATATACCAATAACTAAAAAGGAATGATTAAATACATATTTTCCAATTCTTGTAGAGCCAGTATCGTCCATCTGCACAGCACCTAATAATGTAGGATATGTAGGCAGAATAAATAATGCAGAAACTGCAGCAAATGAAGCTACAATAATATATACATCGCCATTATTTTCTGGTGTGATACCAAGAGCAATTATAACAGCAGGAATAATAGCTTTTGCAGTTGCTGCCTGAGAATATAAAAGCATAGCTGCAAACATTAATGCAACTGCCAGCATAAATGGATAATTGCCAACTACTTCCTGAGCAATACCTGTAATGCCTTCTATATGTCCGCGTACAAAAGTATCTCCAAGCCAGGCAACCCCTAAAACGCATATAGCGGCAGTCATACCAGAGCGAAATGTGCTTGTATCTACTAATTTTGATACATCAAGTTTACATGCAATAGTAATAATTGTTGCAATAGCAAGCATAAAACTGATAATTGCATGGTCTCTTTTCATAATAACAGGGTCTATCCATTTTAAAGCATCGCTTATAGCGCTGGCATAAATAACAACAGCTATAACCCCTATTAAGAATATTAATACAGAAAGTTTTGCCCCTTTTGGAAGCTCTTTATGCTGCACTGATTCAGATGTTTTTTTAATAAGACCTGCAGCAAGTCTTTCTTGATATACTGGGTCATCAGAAAGTTTTAAGTTGCTGAATTTATTAATAATAAAAGCAGCTATCATACAGCCTAAATATGTTGTAGGGATACATATTCCAAGTAAAAGTGGATAGCTTACACCTAGCGGCTCAAGTACACCGCTTAAAAAGATAACTGCAGCACTTACAGGTGAAGCTGTTATTGCTATCTGAGAAGAAACGACAGCAAGTGCAAGTGGTGCTGATGGCTTAATATTCTGCTCTTTTGCTACTTCAACAATAACTGGTATCATAGAAAATGCAGTATGGCCAGTTCCAGCAAAAAGAGTTAAAAGATATGTAACTGTTGGTGCAAGGTAGTTAATCTGCTTTGGATTTTTCCTTAATACTCTTTCTGCAAGCTGTACAAGATAATCAAGCCCGCCTGCAACCTGCATTGCAGTAATAGCTGCGA
This sequence comes from uncultured Mucispirillum sp., assembly GCA_944326705.1. Classification (GTDB taxonomy): domain Bacteria; phylum Chrysiogenota; class Deferribacteres; order Deferribacterales; family Mucispirillaceae; genus Mucispirillum. Next base: position 64,746 of record CALVEY010000006.1, on the reverse strand, counting down.
TTACTGACATAATAATAAGTATAACATCCCAGGGAATAACTCCAGGCTCCATACCTAATGCAAGAGATAAAACAACAACGCCAAGACCACCAGCATAGCCAATAGCTATACCGCCAAGACGAACGCCTAAAAATATTGCAGCTAGTAAAACTATAAACTGCAGAACCAACATTACAGTATCCATACAACACCTTTTAAGATATAATTTTTTAAAATTATAAAACATATTTCTATTTTATAATTTTCCTTTATATTACAGGATAATTTCAACATTTGTCAAGATATTTTTATCAAATATTATAAACATTTTATCATAATTTTATTTTATAATTTTAATAATTATATAAAATACTTTTATTATTTTTAAACAAGAATTTGCCTTAAATTTTAATGCTGACAGGAAAGATAGTAAGAAAGATATTTTATATTAACATATTAGATGAAAGTGTTAATTATTATACTAGATATATTGATTTTATATTTATATATCAATAAGTTATATAATTTTAAAAAAATTAGCACTCACCACTTGACAGTGCTAATAATTTTTATATATTTAGTCTTATAAAGCAAAAAGCTACAAAACATTATATATAAAAGGAGATAAAATATGTTACCAGTAATTTTTAACAACCAGCTTTTTAGAGATTTACTTAATAATGACTTTACAAAAGATATGGAGAAAGTATTCCGCAGAAGTGAATGTGACTTAATGAGAACAGATATTAAAGAAAATGATAAAGGCTTTGAAATCCACATTGATTTACCTGGGTTTAAAAAAGAAGAAATCAATGCTGAATTAAAAGACGGCTATTTAACAGTAAGCACAAACAGAAATGTGGAAAACAACGCTGATGACAGCAAATTTATTTTAAGAGAAAGATACAGCAGCAACTGCTCAAGAAGCTTTTATGTAGGCGATGCAGTATCTGAAAATGATATACATGCTGCTTTTGAAAATGGTATTTTAACTATATCCATACCTAAAAAAGAACCAGAGGAAGCACCTAAAAAAATGATTAATATTAAATAATATTATATCATATATAGACCTCCAGCAAAAAAGCCTTTTTGATTACTCAAAAAGGCTTTTCTTTTTATTAAATTAAAGTTTACTTATTTACATATAAAGCTGCCGTCTTTATCTGCCAGATTATGCTCTTCTAAAAGATACACTGTATAATAAAATAAATTTGAAAGTCTGTTATTCATATTATCATACACTCCAGAATAGTAAAACATTATTTCATCATAATATTTGCCAAATGCTGCTTTTACTATTTCACTTTTAGCAAGCCCTTTTTCATAATTTCCAGTATATTTTATACCCTGCATAGAAAGCATATAGTAAGACATAAATAAATCTCTGCCTAATATTCTTAAATCACCATCATTTGCAGCAATAGTCATAGGCAGAAACATAATGCCAAGAGAATATGCTTTTTTAACTTCTGCTTCTTCCTGTGCAGTAAAATTTTCTTTATTAGAGCGGTATACATTATTACGATAAAAAACAAAATCATCAGCAATTTTATTAATATTTTCTACTGTTTTTTCATCATCTAATTCTTTTGCTTTTTTCTGATAACATTCTTTCATAGAATGAAAAAGGTTATCCATATAAGATATTTCATTATTAGCACATATTGCTTTTTCTACTGCAAATTCTGCTGTTTTACAGTCAAAAGAGGGCTGAAATTTATTTTGAAGCTTTACTGTTTTAAAATCTTTTCCATAAGAAAATATAGATACAACATCGCCTTTTTCATTTGCTATGCTGTCATAAGAAGCTAAAAATGAAAAACATTCATTTTCTTTAATGTTTTTTGTTTCCTTATCATTAATAATAACCTGTTTACCATTGCTGGTTATAAAAAATGATATATCATCAGTTTTATAAAGAATACCTTTAAGCAGTCCTTTATCATCTAACACAGCTTCTCCATTAAGAGAAAGTTTTTCATTGCTTTGCTTGTAAGATACAAAAAGCTGATGATTTTCACCATATTTTTGCTTACTTGATTTATCATAACTTGTTTTTAAAAGAAATCTGTCTGAGGTATAACATTTTGATACTGGCTCAGAAAATGCAGCAAATGGTATCAAAAAACATAGAAAAAATATTGGTATATATACTTTAAACATATTGTGCTCCATATTAATATACTACCTTTCCATATTAAAGTATGGAGTATGCAATGTCAAATATTAATTGAATTCTTTTTCTTAAATAATGCAAATTTATATTATTTTTTATCTAAATTAATCTTTTAAAATAAAAATTTTTATGTTATTCTTACAAAGATTTTAATATAACAGGTACATATATTATGAAAAGTAAACTTTATATACTAATGTTTTTAGTCATATTTATTTTAATTGCAGGCTGCAATAAAAAAGCAGCAGAAGACAATGATAATAAATCTGCCTTTAAAGTGGGGATAGCTGTTATTAATAACCACCCTGCTCTGCTTGAAATAGAACAAGGAATAATTGATGAGCTGAAAGCTCAAAATATGAATGTAATTATTGACAGCCAGAATGCTAATAATGATGCTAATATTATTAATGCTATTGCTTCTAAGTTTGCATCAGACAAAAAAGACTTATCAATAGGTATTGCAACCCCTGCAGCAGTTGCTCTTGCAAACAGCATTACAGACAGACCTGTGCTTTTTGCAACAGTGAATGACCCAATAGGTGCAGGGCTTGTAGACAGCTTTGATAAAGGGAAAAATAATGTAACAGGTCTTTGTGACGCCCTGCCTATCAGGGAACATTTAAAAATATACCATTCTATATATCCATTTAAAAAACTAGGCTTTATATATAATGGTGCAGAAAAAAACTCTATTACAATGCTTAAAACTACTCAAGAAGTATGTAAAGAAATGGGAGTAGAGCTCTTACCTATTACAATATACAACCCTGCAGAAGTTAATATGGCAGCAGAAAGCCTTGTTTCAAGGGTAGATGCTTTTTATGTGGTAACTGATAACACTTTAGTTTCTGGATTAACTGCATTAATAACTGCTGCAGCAAATAATAAAAAACCTATATTTTCAGAAGACTATACATCAGCAGTAAATGGCGGTATATTATATGCCATTGGTTTTGATTATTATAAAGCAGGCAGAAAAACAGGAAAAATGGCTGTAGAAATTTTAAAAGGTAAATCACCTGATGAAATGCCTGTTACTTTTATGGAATATCCTGAAGAATCAGTTGTTATTGTAGATATGGACAGAGCAAAGGCTTTAAATATTGAAATACCAAAAGAATTAATTACAGAAAATACAAAAATAATAGAAAATAATAAAATAAAATAAATATAATATAATGATTTGGAGAAAAAAATGAAAAAAATTATTATTATGTTTTCAGCAGTTTTAATGGCTGTTTCTATTGCAGGCTGTAAAAAAAGTGAAAATGCAGCTCAAGACAAACTTCCAACAGTAGGTATTGCAAAGCTGCTTGCTCACCCAGCATTAAATTCTGTTGAAAAAGGTATTCAAGATGAATTAGCAGCAAAAGGCGTAAAAGTAAACTATGACCTTCAAAATGCAAATGCAGATATGAATATTGCAACATCTATTGCAAATAAGTTTAAATCAGACGGTGCAGATATTACTGTTGGTATAGGCACACCAATGGCTATCGCTCTGCTTAATACTTTGCAGACTACTCCAATTGTTTTTGCTGCAATAAGTGACCCTGTTGCTGCTCACCTTGTTCCTAGCAAAGATAAAGGTGGCAAAAATATTACTGGTGTTTCTGATGCGGTAGATATTGAAAGCCAGATAAATGCTTTCCGTTCTATTGTGCCTTTTAAAAATCTTGGTATGATTTATACAAGCTCAGAAGATAACTCTGTAGTAATGCACAGAGTAACAAAAGAAGTATGTGATAAACTTGGTATTAAATTAATAAGCCAGCCTATTACTAATATCAGCGAAATCAAACAGGCTGCTGAAAGCTTAATAGGCAGAGTTGATGCTTTCTATGTAGTAACAGATAATAATGTATGCTCATCATTAAACTCTATTACATCAACTGCTTCTGCTAATAACCTGCCTGTATTTTCTGCAGACCCATCATCTTCTTTACAGTTTGGCGGCGTTTTATACACAGCAGGTGCTGATTACTATGTTATAGGCAGACTTGCAGGCCAGCAGATTATAGATATATTAAATGGCAAAAAAACAGAAGATATTCCAACAAGATATATGAAAGGTGCTAAAGAAACACAAACTATTATTGATAATGATGTAGTTAAAGCACTGGGAGTAACTATACCGCAGGAACTTATTTCTGAAAATACTATATTTTTAGAAAACGGCAAAGAAGTAAAAAAATAGGGTATCATTATGAAAAGACTGTTATTTATAATACTTATTGTATGCCTTGCAGTTAGTTTTACTGCATGTAAAAAAAATGAAGCAAAAAAACCAGAACTGCCTACTATTGGTATTGCAAAATTAATATCACATAATTCATTAAATGATGCTGAAAAAGGTATACTTGATGAATTAGAAGATTTAAATGTAAAAGCAAATATTGATTTACAGAATGCTAATGGCGATTTAAATATATCATCTGCTATTGCAAGTAAATTTAAAAGTGATAATGTTGATGTAGCAGTTGGTATTGCAACACCTATTACAGTTACACTTGCAAATCAGCTTCCTAACACACCTATTGTTTTTACAGCAGTTACTGACCCAGTAAAAGCAGGTATTGCCTCATCTATCACACAAGGCAATAAAAATATTACAGGCGTTATAGATGCTATACCTATAAGAGAACAGCTTACTGAATTTAAAAAAATATATAACTTTAAAAAACTCGGTATTATCTATACAACATCTGAATCAAACTCTGTAAGTATGGCAGAAACTACAAAACAGGTTTGTGATGAACTTGGTGTTGAACTTATTGTGCAGACTATTGCAACTCCTGCAGAAGTAAAACAGGCAGCAGAAAGCCTTGTTTCAAGAGTTGATGCTTTTTACTGCTTTACAGATAACTCTATTGCAACAGCTATGTCTGCATTAACTGACACTGCTAAACAAAATAAAATACCAGTTTTTGGAGGCGATATTACTCCAACATTAAATGGCGGCGTTGTTTATGCTTTAGGTTTCAGCTATTATGAAATGGGCAGAATGACAGGCAAACTTATTGCTGAAGTGCTGCAGGGCAAAAAAGCAGAAGAACTTCCAATACAGTCATTAAATGACCCTAAATTTTATAATAAACTGCTTGATTTAGATACTGCAAAATTATTAGGTATCACTTTCAGTGATGAATTAATTAATTCTGCACAGTATCTTATTAAAGATGGCAAACTGATTACAAAATAATAAACCATATTTATATATGCCTGCTGAATTGTGTAGACATTTTGGCAGGCATTTTTATTTTACATTCTTTTTTAAAAAACATTTTTCTTTTATTATCAATATCTTATATCTTTACTTTCTTTACTTTTATAAAATGTGTATAAATTATATAAATAATTTCACTTTTTTATATTTTAATACTTGATTTTTCTCTAAAAAAACATATATTCATAATATAAGACAAATTAAGTCTTTTTTATTCTTTCCCATATATATATTTTTTTCAAATATAAACAACCTCCCCTGTGTTATATTTGAACTCCTATGCAGCTATAAGCTGAATCGGACTGCCGGAATTTATTTTCGGCAGTCTTTTTTTGGCATTTGTCAAACTTTTTTACGGCAGTTATCACTTTTTCTTGATAAGTGTCAATTTTATGTATATAATTTTAAAAAGGAGAGAGCTTATGAGCATGCTGGTATTTATTCTAATACTAAATATTGTGTTTTCAATTTATATAGCATACCATATACATTTATCTTTTTTTGCTAAATACAATAGAGCAAAAGTTACTCCATTTGTTATGATAATATGCAACCTGTTCATTATTACAAGAAGCATAGAAAAATTTTCAGATACACAGCTTTCAAATGCAGTAATTTTTATTTCTGACATAATTTTAGCACTATCTATATATGTATTCATTCTCTTTCTTACTACTGATATAGTGAAATTAATATTTAAGCTTTTTAAAATACCTTTTATTAATAACAATATACAAGGTATTATAGTTGTTTCATTATCTGCTATCATTTTTTTACTTGGATTTTTAAACAGCCACATTACAAAAATAAAAGAATATAACATTTCATTAAATAAAACAGTATATTCGCCTTTTAAAATAGCTGCACTGGCAGATATACATATTGGCTCAGATATATCACCAGCAAGACTTAATAAAGAAATACAAAAAATAAATGAGTTAGAGCCTGATATTGTATTTATTGCAGGAGATATTATAGATAATAATGTATACGACTTTACAGATGAATATATTGAAAAATTTAGGAAGATTGAAGCACCGCTTGGCGTATATGTAGTATTTGGCAATCATGAATATTACAGCGGCAGCAAAAAAGATGTGTTATACAAATTTAATAGAGCAGGCTTTAAAACATTAATAGATGATGTAGTATATATTCCAGAAAAAGAGTTTTATATTATAGGCAGAGACAGCCTTCGTCATACTAATTCATCTAATTATGAAAGAACAAGTATAGAAACTTTATACAGCCGCATAGATGATAAAACAAAACCAGTAATAATACTTGACCATATACCAAAATCATCACTTGATGGCAGGAAAATAAATGCAGACATACAAATTTCAGGACATACTCATGACGGGCAGCTGTTCCCTATTAACCTGATTGTTAAAAAAATGTATGAACTTTCCCACGGTATGAAAAATTATGACGGATTTCATTTTTTTGTTACAAGCGGTCTTGGTTTATGGGGACCGCCTGTTCGAGTAGGTACTGATTCTGAAATAATGCTGATTAATGTTGCTAATAAGTAATATAAAACAGCAATATTACATTAACATTTTATTGGAGGTAGTATGGGTATAATTTTATTAATTTTGCTGCAGAACATTGTTTTTGGCTCCTATATTGCATTCAGACTTTATCAGGCATTTTTTAAAAAGTATAATATGTGGCTTGTTATTATTATATTCCTTATTTTATCCAGCACTTTTTTAATTGCAAGAGTCTTAGTAAGAACACTTGGTATACATTTACCTCACAGTATTGTATTTGCCACACATTTAATACTTGGTTTTACTAACTATTTTTTTATGTATCTAGTAGCAACAGATATTTTAAGGCTTATTTTTAAACTGCTGCATACTCCATTTTTAAGCCATACAGTGCAGGTATCTATTGTAATTATCCTTACATTAATTACTACAATATATGGCTATATTAACAGCCATAACACAAAAGTTACTGAATATAATATTACTTTAAACAAAAATTTAAAAGAATACTTTAAAATTGCAGCCTTTTCTGATTTACATATTGGAGCAGATATGAGCCCAAAAAGGCTGAATAAAGAAATAAACACTATCAACAATATGAAGCCTGATATTATTTTCATTGTAGGCGATATTGTTGATAATAATATAAAAGATTTAACACAGGCGCATCTTGATGAATTAAAAAAATTAAGTGCACCACTTGGTGTTTATGCAGTTGTTGGCAACCATGATTATTACAGTGCAGATATAAATACTATAAAAAATCTTTTAGAACAGGCAAATATAAATACATTAATAGATGATGTTACTTATATTGAAGAAAAAGGATTTTATATTATAGGCAGGGATAGTCTGCGTCACACTAATGATAACGGCAGTAAAAGGCAGAATATTCAAGCTCTTTATGATAAAATAGAAGATAAAACTAAGCCATTAATCATTCTTGACCATGTGCCAAAAGGTTTAGAAGATGGCAAAAAAATAAATGCAGATATACAAATTTCAGGACATACCCATGACGGGCAGACTTTTCCTCTTAATTTAATAGTCCGCAAAATGACACATCTTTCTCATGGTATGCTTTTAGACGATGGATTTTATTATATAGTATCTAGCGGTATAGGCTTATGGGGACCACCTGTTAGAATTGGAACTAATGCTGAAATAATATTTATTAATGTATACGGCAGGAATACAAACCCATAAAATATTGAATATTTTGCTTAAACTTATATATTATTAATATAGTATTCATTTTTATGGAGCGAAATATGAAGAAAATTATATTATCAATATTTTGTGTTTTAGTTATTTTGGGCTGTGGAACAGGCAACAGCACTTCTAATAATTTTGATAATATAGGTGGTGGCGGAAGTGTTGATACTGGCGGCTCAGGTGATAATGGTGATACAGGTGGCTCTGGTGGTGATACAGGAAATACTGATGATGATACTGGAAACACTGGTGGCACAAATGATAACGAAACAACTGAGCCAAAACCAGAAGATAATGAAACAGTGCCTTCTATAAGTGACGGCGGAATAATTGATAATATAACATCTCCAAACCTTAACTTATACACTATTTCAAGCCATATACCACAAACTCCAACAGATAATCTTCCTGCAGCTGTGTATTATTCTCTTACTGCTTCAAATAATAATACTGCATCTATGAAAAAATATATAGAAAACAGTCCTGTTGCTACAAACAATGACGGCAATAGAAATCTTATTAAACAGCAGATAGATTTTAATAAACTTGTAAAAGAAAAAAATATTAAGCCTATAAAAAATAATAATCAATCACTTTATAAAACTTTGCCAGCAAATATATCTCTTAATACAAAATGGGAAAATATATGGATAACAGATACAGCCACAATGCAGCAGTCTCTTACAAGTGCAACATGTATATATATTTCTAATAATGTCTATTATTTTCTTGATGATAGAGTTTCCATTTCAGATATAGATATAAGCAGAATATCATATATTGAACAGCAGTTTGAAGCAGCATATCAAAAAGTCCATGAAAAATGTGGTCAGGAAAGTGATGTAGATGGAAATGGTAAAATTATTTTCCTTTTTACCCCAATAGGTAATAATGTTTTAGGCTTTTTCTATTCAGCAGATAAATACAGCGATACATTAACCTCCCCATCTGGCATACATTCTAATGAAGCAGATGTAATGTATGTAGAATCAGCCTATTTATTAAATAATACAGACTGGGAATCAAATAAAGCAAAATTAACTGCCACACTAATCCATGAATTTCATCACATGGCATTATTTGATGTTAGAACAAATGCAGGTGTTGAGCCCTTTATGGATTACTGGATAAATGAAGGATTTTCCACATTAACAGCCTACTATACAGGATATCCATCAATAATGCGTGATTATGTATTAAACTTTTTTGCTTTTGAAACAGATATTTCATTAGTTAATAATACACCTAATTTAAGCTATGGGTATTCTTACCTTTTTATGCGTTATTTTTATTACAGGTTTGGCGATGAAGGTCTTAAAAAAATAATCAAATCTGCACATACTGGATATAAAGCTATAGAAGAAGCATCTAATATGAATTTTAATGATTTATATAAAGATTTTATTAAAATGATACTTGTTACAGGCAGAAATGTTACTGAAGATGCACGATATAATGTGCCTGAATTTAATTATAAAGAAAATACTCAAGAATATTTATCAAGCTATATAAGCCTTGCAGAAATGCTTGATATTTTTATAGATACTCCACCATTCACAGATACTTTTACTACTTATTCTGGCTATGAAAAAACAAATGCTGTGCCTTATACATTTCAGTATAAAAAATGGCAGACTATACCAGAAAATATATTGTTAAAAGGCACAAATACTACTACATTTTATACGCTTTTTTAAAGTATTAAATAAAGCTTTATCTTAATACTCTTTCTGTCTGCTGATATTTATTAGATTATATTACTTAATAATAGATGCAGCAGACAGTTTCAGTGTAAAAAACAACATAATTTATATGTCACTTAGATTTTATAAAAAGCATATAAAACATAAAATCATTATACTTATAATATAGAAATGATAATTTTTAGGGAATTTAGAGCGAGCAAAACTATACTTATTATAGAAATAATAAGTGAAAGATAAGTAAAGCAGATAATAACTTATAAAATACAGTAAGGGCTGCCTTATATAAAATAAGGCAGCTTTTATATATTCAAAAGGGGGAAAAATGCCCCTTAAAAAAAGCCATACTACATTTTTATTAAGCCTTTTTTCTCCAGCTCACTTTTACATTCTGTGCAGTATCTTGCAAATGGAACATATTCTAGTCTGCGAGGGCTTATTTCTTCCTCACATTCTATACATACACCGTATGTATCATTTTCAATTCTCTGCAAAGCCTGATCAACAAGTCTTAGTTTAAGAGCATCTGTTTCAACTCTGCCAAGCATAATATTCTTATTATAAAGATTATATGCCTCATCAGCTGTATCCTGAATACCGTCAGAACCAAGCTCTAATGCTTCGTTATACTTGCTGTTTAAAGCTTCTATAAGCTCTTTTTTCATAGCAAGCAGTTTTTCACGGAAATGCTCCTTAGTCGCCTTATCCATCTTACGCTCCTACTTGTGATAGGGATGCCCTGTGATGATAGTTACAGCCCTGTATATCTGCTCTGCCATTACCATAAGACTAAGTTTATATGAAAATGTCATATCAGAAAGGGATATAAATTCACATGCTGCCTCTCTCGCCTGTTTAGACAGCCCTGTTGCCTCTCCTATTACAAATGTTATATTTTTTGAAAGGCTGCGTTTAGCTTCAAACCATTCTGCAAACCCTTCACTTGTAAACTTTTTCCCGCCTGCATCCATTGCAATAAATATTTCTGATGCAGACTGTTGTTTACTTAATTTTTCAAAATATTTACCGCCTTCACCCAGTTCTAAAAGCTCCAGTTTAAAATATGGAGAAAGGCGTTTTTGGTATTCGCTTATAAAGTCAAGTATTACTTTATCCTTAACTTTACCCTCAACTGCAAGCCTGACTGCTGCCATATACTACCTGCTGAAAAGCTGATAAAGTATAACGGCACAGCTCATAGATGCATTAAGAGAATCAATATCTGATGCCATACCAATTTTAAGTTTATAGTCAGCTCGTTCAAGGATACTTTCTCTAATACCCCTGCCCTCTGAGCCTATTATAACACCAAGTGGAAATTTTACAATACTTGATGTTGATTTTAAATTAATATCACCATTAATATCTGCTGCAGCAATAGAAAAACCTTTACTTTTAAATTCATCTATTGCCTGGCCAAGATTAACTACTTCACATATTTCTGTATAAAATAATGAACCTGCACTGGCTTTATATACAGCAGGGCTAACTTTCGCCTGGTCATGTCGTGGAACAATAATATGCCTTATACCAAAGCAGTGGCAGGCTCTTATTACTGCACCAAAATTATGTGGGTCTTGTATTTTATCTAAAAAAACTACACCCTCTATCTGTGATGATTTTTTAAGAATATCTTTTAAATCAGTATATTCAAAATCATCTACCTCACAAACTACCCCTTGAGTTTCTGTGCCGTATTTTTCTTCAAAAGCTCTTCTACCAAGCACTTCAAAAGGTATGTTTATATTATCAAAATGGATACTTGCCCCCTGCCTGACAATTATCTTTTTAGCTTTACCGCTTTTTTTAGCTTCTATTACAGGGTTTCTACCAGAAATTATCAATTAAGCACCCATTTCTTTAAGAATATTTTCTGCCACTTTTTCAGGGCTTAATGAAAGCATATCATATACTTCATCAGATTTACCAGACATTGGAAATTCATTAACACCAAAATATGCAGCATCAATAAATTTCTTTCTGCTTAAAGCCATATTAGCTATTGTGCCATATAAGCCAGTTGATGAAATATGGTCTTCATAAGTAAATATTTTTTTGTATTCAGCTATTTTATTAAATGCTTCATCGCTTATATAAGCAGGGCTTGATACATTAATAACTGCAAAATTTAAGCCTTTTGATTTTAATATATCATGAGCCTGCACAGCTCTATATAATGTAGAGCCGTAAGCTAATATAACACCATCACTGCCCTGTTTTATAACATCTATTTCGCCATAGTTAAATGTATAGTTTTCATCAAAAAATACTGAGCCGTCTTCTTTTGTAATAACAGGTATTTTAGACCTGCCCATAGCAACATGAAAATTGCCCTGCTCTTTTGCTGCATATCTAATAACTGTATCAACCTGATTAGGGTCAGCAGGCACAATAATTTTAAAGTCAAATATATTTCTTAAAAGCCCTATATAGTCTATACACATGTGAGTTTTGCCGTCTTCGCCAACATCTATGCCTACATGGGTAGTAACTACTTTAAGGTTAGCTGAGTTAATTTCATTTAAACGCTGCTGGTTATAAACTTCATCAACACCAAACATACCAAAATCTGCAAAAAAGCTGATAACACCATTAACTGATGCAGCACCAGCACATACTGCTGTATGGTGTTCTGCAATACCGCACTGAAAGAAGTTTTCAGGGTAGTTTTTTTCTACACCATTTGTTTTAACTGAGCCTGCTAAGTCACAGTCAAAAACAACAACATCTGTATATCCTTCAGATTTATTTAATTTTACTAAATCTAATAAGGCAGCACCGAAAGCACTTCTATTATCTGTTTTAACATCAGCGCCATACATAATACGGCTGCCTGGATTTATATTTATTTTAGGATTTTCAGCTTTTATATGTGGAGCTGCCCACATAAAGCCTTTACGCATTTCTTTATATTTTTCAAGAGTTGGCTCTAATTTTAACTCTTTCATAGCTTCATAATACTGCTCTTCTGAAAGTGGTGCACCATGGAAGCCTGCTTTATGCTCCATAAAAGAAACACCGCTGCCCATTGCAGTTTCTGCAATAATACATACTGGTTTGCTGCATGATTTTGCTTTTAATAAAGCAGCAGCTATCTCTTTAAAATTATGACCATCTATCTGCAGCACTTCCCAGCCGTCTGATTTATAGCTTTCTGCAATATTCATAGAAGGCATAACTTTGGAAATATCTCCAGAAATTTGTAATGTATTATAATCAACAATTACTGTAATATTTGAAAGGTTGTATTTAACTGCAAATCTTCTAGCTTCTGTAATCTGACCTTTTTCATGCTCTCCATCGCCCATAAATACATAAACATCAAAATCATTGCCATTAACTTTTCCTGCAACAGCAGCGCCACATGCTGCAGAAAGCCCCTGACCAAGATTGCCTGTTGTCCATTCAACGCCAGGAATAGAGCGTTCAATATGGCCCTCATACATACTGCCTGCTTTTCTAAAATATGCAATATATTCATCCTGCGGCAAAATACCTTTTTTTGCAAGGCAAGAATAAACTGCTGGAGAAATATGACCATGAGAAACAAAGATTCTATCTCTATTTAAATCATGAAGATTATTGCGGTTAATGTTTGCAACATTATAAACTGTTAAAAGTGCATCAATAGTTGACATTGAGCCGCCTGGGTGACCGCTGGCTGCAAGTGTTGTCATAGTAAGAATATCGCCTCTGCATAAGAGAGCGTCCTGCTCTAACCTGCTGTAATCAAGACCTGCGATTTTGTCTGAAAAACTTTGAAAGTCCATAACTTTAACCCTTCATACTGTAATACAGTTACTTAAAACATAACTACTTGAAATGGAAGATAGCGGTATATGACTTATATGTCAATAAAAAAGATAGATTTTTTAAATTTATTTTTTTTATTTGACATTACTTTATAAATGTGTTAGATTGGGTAATATAAGGACTAAAATTATGAATTTATATCCACAATACTCACTTTTTTCTAAACTATCTTTTGACAGGTTTTTTATTAAACCACCACTTCATATTCTTTTTTAATTCAAACAGTATTTTTCTATATTTTTATATGTAAAAAATACTACTTTACAACATACAGGTAGGAATATCTTATCTGCAATATTGGGTTTTTGTAAATTTTTAAATTATAAATAATATTTTTTTTAAATTTTCTTCAATATATTTTCAAAGGCTCATAATAATATACATATGTATATTTAAATATTATTTTAGGATTATATTTATGAATAAACAACAGTCAGATATAACAACATTAAATGAAATATATCTGTTTTTTAAGTATGCTTTGCCTAATATTTTTGGTCTGTTAATATACAGCTCAGCTGGTATAGTTGATGCTGTATTTATAGGTATGTATGCTGGTGAATTAAATCTTGCTGCTGTTAATATAGCAAACCCTGTTTTTAGTTTTGTATGGGGTATTTCTATAATGGTTACAATAGGAGGGGCAGTGGCAGCAGGAAAATATCTTGGTGAAAAACAAATTAATAAAGCATGCCATATATTTACAAAATCTATTGTAACAATAGCTTTGTTATCTGCATTAGTAATTATAATATTTTATTTTTTTGCAGAAGATATAATTAAAAAAATTGGCGGAAGCGATATAACAACACCACTAGCAGCAAAATACATTGAAACTTTAATACCTTTTATATTTTTTAATACAATAGGGTACAGCTTAACTGTTTTTGCAAGAGTAGATGGGTTTCCTTTTACTGCATCATTTGCAATTATAACAGGTGCAGTAACTAATGTTATTCTAGACTATATTTTTATTGCCGTTATGGGCTATGGACTAACTGGTGCAGCTTATGCCACAGGTATATCATTTACAGTATGTTTTTTAATAATGGTTATACATTTTCTATTAAGAAAAGGTTTTTTAAAATTTATAAAAATTAAAGATTTAAAAGGAATTATAAAAACAAGCTTTAATGGATTTTCTGAATTTTTAAATGAAATATCCATTGGTTTCACTATGGCACTTTTTAATATTATTATAATGAAATATGCATATGAAGAAGGTGTTGCTGCATTTGCTGCTATTAATTATTTAATGTGGATTGCAGGAACAATATTTTACGGAACAGCAGATGCATTAAACCCATTAATATCTACAAATTATGGAGCAGGTAATTTTACTCGTATAAAAAAGTTTTTAAAAATTGGTATTATTTTTTCATCTGTAAATGGGATTTTATTATTTATAATCGCAACATTATTTGATGAAAATCTTACTGGTCTATTTATTACAAACAAAGATTCAAATTCTTTTATAATGGCAGTAGAGTTTATGTCTTTTATAAAATGGGGCTTTTTATTCAGCGGCACTAATATGATATTATCCGCTTATTTTACTGCAATGTTAAGACCAAAGGAATCATCTGTTATAGCAGTTTTAGATGCTCTTATACTGCCATCTGCTATGATTTTAACTTTACCATATATACTTGGAAAAACAGGTATTTATATAGCATTTCCTGTAAGCGAATTTATTACTTTATTATTTGCATCTACTTTATTTATGTTAAGTAGAAAATTTTTATTAAAGAGGTGATATTATGAAATATAATGAATTAGAAATTGCATCAGGCAATATTTACAAAACTTTTTTTAAGTTTACTTTACCAAATATGGTAGGGCTTATTGCTATGAGCTCTGTTGCACTAGTTGATGGTTATTTTGTAGGTAACTATGTAAACAGTGTTGCTCTTGCTGCTGTCAATATAATTATCCCACTTATAACAGTAGTATTTGGTATTTCTATTATGCTTACAATTGGTGCTGCTGTGCTTATTGGCACATATCTTGGAGAAGGAAAAGTAAATAAAGCATCAGCCGTTTTTACAAAAGTAATGATAACTATAACTGTAATATCACTATTTTTTACTGTTTTGAGTTTTATATTCAGTGAAGAAGTATCAAGGCTTTTAGGTGCTAATGATGAAATAATGGTGTATGCTGTGCCGTATCTTAAAATGGTATCTATTTTCTTTTTATTTCAGGCATTAGAATATTCGCTCTCTGTAATAATAAGAACTGACGGCAACCCATATCTTGCTTCTACTGCTGTGCTTTTAGGTGCAGTATTAAACTTTATACTTGACTATATTTTTATAGTAAAAATGAATATGGGTATATCTGGTGCAGCACTTGGAACAGGGATTTCATTTATGACTTCTACATTCTTAATGTTATTTCACTTTATACTAAAAAAAGGCAGAGTGTATTTAACAAAACAAATAGGAAAATGGAAAGAAATAATATATGCTTCATATAACGGCTCATCTGAGCTTTTAAGTGAAGCATCTGTTGCTGTTGTTGCATACTTATTTAATAATATAATGGTGCAGAACCTTGGCACTTATGGTGTAGAAGCATTTGCTGTAATAAACTATGCTTTATGGGCAACAAATATGCTCTGTTATGCAGTAGGTGATTCCCTTGTGCCATTAATCTCTATAAACTATGGTGCTATGCAGTATAAAAGAATACAAAAAATATTATCTCTTTCTCGTATTTCTGTAATATTTATTGGTGCTTCTGTTTTTGCATTATTTACTTTTATTCCAGAAAAAATAATAGCAACACTTTTAAACCCTGTAACAGATAAAGATGCTTTTGATATTGCTCTTGTCTTTGCAGATTATATGAAATATGCTTTTTTAATTCTTGGTTTAAATATGGTATACAGCTCTTCTTTTACAGCTTTTCAAAAACCACTTCATTCTGTTGTAGTAGCATTATCTAGGGGATTAATACTGCCTGTGATTTTTATATTTACTATGCCTTTATTTTTTGAAGAAACAGGCATTTATATTGCAGTGCCACTTGCTGAAACTGCTACACTTATATTAGGCTTTATATTGTGGAGAAATACTGCTGTTATTAAAAAAGTAATGGGAAGATAAAATATTTATGCAGGATAAAAGTTTTTATAATAATTTCTTAATAAAGATTTAATATTTATATACTTAATTAGATAGATTCTTCGCTTTGCTCAGAATTGACAGTGTGCGGTAAATACTGACAGCTTAAAACCGCTGCCATTATGTCATACTGAGCCAATGGCGAAGTATCTGAACTGTAAATACCACAGTAAATGCAAAATAGTATTTATATTACTCAAAATTCATTTTTAATATTTCTTAAACTATCACACCGCCACAAAGCTCAGTAAGTAATTTTTCGTTATTTTATTACTTATGCTCCAATTCCTTAAACATTCGCTGTTTTTTCTTTACAGCAACTGCAACTCGCTACCGCTCAAACAATCAGATTGCTAAGCGTTACAAAAAAACAGCTCATAAGAAATTAAGTCGCAAAGATAATAAAATAACTTAGGCATATCTGCTAAATAAGGATAGAATTTATACACATATTTAATCAAATATTTTTACTAAATAATAATTAATTCCTGTATTTTATAAATCCAAATTTTTCCCTTTGCTCAGAATAGACAGTGTGCGGTAATTACTGACAGCTTAAAACCGCTGCCATTATGTCATACTGAGCCAATAGCGAAGTATCTGAACTGTAAATACCACAGTAAATGCAAAATAGTATTTATATTACTCAAAATTCATTTTTAATATTTCTTAAACTATCACACCGCCGCAAAACTCAGTAAGTAATATTTCGTTATTTTATTACTTATGCTCCAATTGTATAATCATTCTCAATTTTTTCTCCATTGCTGCAGCAACTCGCTATCGCTCAGACAATCTGACAGCAAATCATTACGAAAAAATTGCTCATATACAATTAAGTCGCAAAGATAATAAAATAACACAAGCACATCTGCTGAATAAGGATATAGTCTATAAACATATTTAGCTGAAAGAAATATATAGTTAATATTCTATTTTAATAAATTTTATGTATATAAAATACAGATATTTAATTTTATGAATGTGATTTTATCTTTTCTATAAATTCATTATAAAAATCTTTCTGGTCATATATTTTTATAAAGCCTTTTTTCTCTTTTATTAAACAAGCAAGCCTTTCATCATCATATATATCATATCTAAATTCACCAGGCAGCATTTCTGGCAGAACTCCAGCATTACTTGATATTACAGGTGTGCCGCATGCCATAAACTCCATAGCAACTCTGCATATTGCTTCACTGCCTAAAGATGATATTACTCCTAAATCTGACGCATTCATTATCCCTGTAATATCATCAACTTTACCTGTAATCATAGTTATATCTTTTAAGCCATTATCTTCTATCATCTGCTGCATTTCATCAAGCTTAATATTTTCTGGAAAGCCTGCAAGTATAATCTTTAATTCTTTTAAGCCGTCTTTATACGCTTTGCTGCAGGCTTTTAAAAATATATTATGACCTTTTACAGGGTCAAACCTGCCAACAACACTGACTACATAATCATCATCTTTAATATTATAATGCTGCCTTACTTTTCTGCCTTTTTCTTCATCTTTATAAAAAACACTTCTATTTACTCCCCCATATATTGTATCTACATGAGCTGCGTTAGTTTTTACTTTTTCTATAAAAAATTTTCTAATAAATTCCGCAGAAGTTATAATATGACTGCATGCAATATTATGGGCAAATTTACTGAATATATCAGTTTTAGGCGGTCTTACATCGCCACGCACCCTTATAAGCTTATACTTTCTTCTAAATATAAACTTATCAAGAGCGATTATCCAAAACATTTCACCCCTGTGACATACAAGTGCATCAGCATTAATATCCTTAATCAACTTGTGTATTTTTTTCAGGTTTTTAAAAAATTCAAAAAAGTTATTAGAAGTAAAAGGCGCTTCTATAGTATGCACCCCTAACTCTTTTGCCTTCTTAATTACTGGAGAATCATAAAGCCCTGCAACAGCTGCCTTATCTCCTGCAAGTATACCGCTTTCTATTAACCTAAAAGCATACCATGCGGTGGCATTAAACCACCGCACATTGATTAAATGGACGATATTCATATTAGTCGTTTTGTTTTCTTAAGTATGTTGGTATTTCAAAATAATCTTCGTTTAATCTGTTGCTTATACCTTGAAGATTATGGTCTTCTCTAGATATTTTTTTAAGTTTATCCTGCATACTTGTAACTACTGCACCAGTTGGTTTTGCCTTTTTAATTTCATCTACTTTTGTTAAATTTTCTGGACCTTTGCCATGATTAATACCAGTTGCAACAATTGTTACAGATATAGTGCCATCAGTCCTGCCATCATAACAGTTACCGTCAATAATTAATGCGTCATTACCTGCATGCTCATTTACAAGAGCCTGAATTTCAGCTACTTCATCCATTAATAAATCATCTTCATTGCCAGAAATATTTAATAAGACTGCATAAGCACCTTTAATATTAGTATCAGATAAAAGCGGGCTTTTTAATGCATTTTCAAAAGCCTGTTTAGCTCTGTTATCGCCACTTGCTGTGCCTATACCCATAACAGCTTTACCCTGCTGTCCCATAGCTGTTCTAACATCGGCAAAGTCAATATTAATATGACCTCTAACACCAGCTATTTCACATATTCCTTGAATACTTTGGCGAAGAACATCATCAGCCATTCTTAATGCTTCTTTATGTGTAAGTTTGTGGCCTGCATCCTGCATACCATCGTTTGGAACTACTATATAAGAGTCTACATAGTTAATAAGTTCTGCTAAACCTTCTTTTGCAATATTATTTCGTCTTGCACCTGCAGTTGTATGTGGAGTAGAAACTACTGCAACAGTTAATGCACCACTAGCTTTTGCTTCTGCTGCAATAACTGGAGCTGCCCCTGTTCCTGTACCGCCACCCATACCAGCAGTAATAAATACCATATCTGCACCTTTAATAGCATTTCTGATTTCATCAATTGCTTCAAGTGCATATTCTTTGCCTTTTTCAGGTCTGCCACCTGCACCTAAACCTAACTTACTAATAAGTATAGAAGTGTTTGCTCCACTTGATTTTAAAGCCTGTGCATCAGTATTTACAGCAATATATTCTACATTGCCTATATTTGCTGCAACCATATTTGCCACTGCGTTGCCACCTGCACCGCCTACACCTACTACCTTGATAACAGCACCATGCTCATAAGGTATCTGTTCATTTAAAAATAAATCGTCCATATAATATCCCCTTTTGCTGTTATTTTCCGCCATAATAAATAACAGCATTTGATTTTTTATTTATTTACTTTTTATTTACTTACTATATAATTTACTTTTAGAAAAACTCTTTTAACCAGTCTTTCATTCTATCCCCGACCTTTTTAAATAAGCCGTCTTCACTATAATCGCTGCTTATAAGGTTTTGAGAATGGCCCTTTTTTGCATGAAGTTTTGCAAGCCCAACTGCTGTTGCATATATTGGGTTATTTACCTGGTCAGAAAGCCCGCCAATATTAACTGGGTGACCTACTCTCACATTTAACCCTAAAACATGGGAAGCAAGCTCTTCAATACCTTTAAAGTTTGACATACCGCCAGTCATTACAACACCTGCAGGCAGCATATCTATTAATTTTTTATTTTTAAGCTCACCTAAAAACAGTTCGCATATTTCTTCTGCTCTTAATTGTAATATTTGAGCCATAACTGATTTAGATATAGTTCTTGGAGGTCTGCCGCCAACTGATGGCACGCTGATTACTTCATCAGGTCCTACTAAGTCAGTTAATACACAGCCTTCTGTTATTTTTATTTTTTCAGCTTCTGCCTCACTTGTAGAAAGACCGCTTGTTAAATCTCTTGTAAAGTTATTGCCGCCAATCTGTAATACTGCAGTATGATAGCATGCACCTCTGTTAAATACAGCCATATCAGTTGTGCCGCCGCCACCGTCAATTAAGCAAACACCAATCTCTCTTTCTTCATCAGTTAATACTGCTTCGCTTGATGCAAGCTGTTCTAAGTAAATATCTTCTACAGCAATGCCTGCTTTTGAGCATGATTTAGTAATATTTGCAGCAGAAGAAACTGCACCTGTTACTATATGCACATCTACTTCTAAACGGACGCCGCTCATACCTATTGGGTCTTTTATTTCGTCCTGTCCATCAAGCTTAAACTGCTGAGGAAGAATATGCAGCACTTCATAACCTACAGGTATATTTTTAGCTGATGCTGATTCTATTACTCTTGCTACATCTTGAGCAGTAACTTCACCATTTTTAACAGCTACAACACCATTTTCATTAAAACTTTCAATATGGCCGCCTGCAATACCTGCACATACACTTTTAATTGTAACACCACTCATTCTTTCTGCCATAGCAACAGAATCTTTGATTGCTTTAACAGTAGAATCAATGTTTACAACAACACCTTTGCGAATACCTGTGCTTGGAGCAGAACCAAGCCCAATAACATCAATACCGCCCTCTGCATTTTGGCGAGCAACAACTGTGCATACTTTTGTTGTGCCAATATCCAGCCCTACATATATATTATCCTTATGAGGCATGGAGCACCCCCTTTACATATATTCTATTATTTACAGTTAAATCAGCATATTCTATGCTTTTGTATCTTTCTTTAATTGTGCTTTCATATAATGCATAATTATTTTTTAAAAGCTCATAATCATAAGGACAGTGAAGCACTTCATCATCCATTACAACTTCAAAGCTGTAATCTTTTAAAGTAATCTTTTTATCCCTAAGTTCTGGCATCTGCTCTAAAATAGCAGCAAACTTCATAGCATTATCAAAATGAATTTTGTTTTCTGTTTTTATATTTACATTATTACATTCTGCAGGCATTTCTTTGCCGCTGCCTGTAAATACAAAACATTTGTTCTGCCTGTTTTTAAAAGGAAATAACGCTTTTTCCTCATAAACTATTAAATTAACTTTATCAGGTAATACTTTACTTGCTATTATTCGCTGCACCCATGGGTCATCTGAAACAATAGTTTCTTTCAGCCTGCTGTCAAAAAGGTTAAGCCCTATAAACTGAGCACCTATTTTTTTGATAGCCTGCCTGTCTGCATTTATCACGCCCTGCACTTCTACACTTTTGATGACAAATACATTAGTCTGTTTAATTTTATTAACTATTGTTGCAGTGCCAAAGCCTACACCAAATACAAGCCCTGATAATAATATAAGTTTGATAATGCCGCCTTTCATTATCTTATCCCCTTCCTTTATTTATTATCAAGTGATGCACTTTCTGCAATTCTTTTTACAATATCCTCAAAAGAAATACCTAACTTACTGGCAGATTTTGGCACAAGCGATGTGGCAGTCATACCAGGAACAGTATTTACTTCTATCACATAAAATTTTCTATCTGTTGCAATAAAATCTATTCTTGCCATAGACCTGCAGCCACAGGCATTATATGCTTTTACTGCAAGTTTTTTCAGGCTTTTAAGCCTTGAAGCACTTAAACCAGTATCTAAAAGATATTCTGTCATACCAGCAGTATATTTATTTTCATAGTTGTAAAAGCCTTTTTTAGGGCGTATCCATATAGGTGGGAAAGCTTCACCTTCCATAACAGGAATAGTCAGCTCTTTACCTTCTATAAATTCTTCGCATAATACTTTGCTGTCATATTTAAATGCAACTTTCACAGCTGCTGCATAGTCTTTTTTATCTTTAACTATTGTAACACCAATACTTGAGCCCTGCCTTGCTGGTTTAACAACACATGGCATAAATGGCGGCTCTGTGTCATCTTCTTTTAAGATAACATATTTTGGAGTTGGAAGTTTATAGTCAATAAATGTATGTTTTGCTAAAAGTTTATCAAAAGCAACAGCACTTGCAGCAACACCAGCACCAGTATAAGGTATCCCCATCATTTCAAGCATACCCTGTACACAGCCATCTTCACCATATGTGCCATGCAGAGCAATAACACATAAATCTGGTTTTAATGCTGCTAATTTTTCAGCTAATGAAAAATCTGCATCTATTAATGTTACATTAGGGAAATTTTTTAAAAGAGCATCTGCCATATTTTTGCCGCTTTTAAGAGATACTTCCCTTTCTGCACTCATTCCACCGTAAATAACACATATTTTGCTATTTTTATCCATTATTTACCCCTTTCTTTTAAATAATCTGCAACAGTATATGAAAAATTAGTAATACTGCCAGCACCAAAAGTCATAATAATTGTATGTTTTTCTGTGCTTTCATCAAGGCTAGGTAAAAAATCATTTAAATTTGGAAGATATGATACATCTTTAAATCCATGATTTTTTACTTCTGCAATTAATTTTTCTGCTGTTATGCCTTCAATAGCTTTTTCACTTGCTGCATATATATCTGTAATATAAAGCTTATCTGCATCCATAAAACATTTTGCAAAATCGCTCATTAAATCCCTTGTTCTAGTGTATCTGTGTGGCTGGAATATAACCACAATACTACTTTCAGGGCTTGCTTCACGAACTGCTTTTAATGTAGTTGCAATCTCTGTTGGGTGGTGGCCGTAGTCATCTATAACAATATATTTATCACTTTTATATCTTATAGACATTCTTCTCTGCACGCCGGAAAAGTTTTTAAGAGTTTCTACTATTACCTCAAACTCTATGCCCATCTCCATACTTGCAGTTAGTGCTGCAAGAGAGTTTAATACAATATGGTCTCCAGGCAGATTTATTTCTATATGACCTAAAATATCTTCACCTTTTTTCACATCATAAGATACGCCAAAGCCGTCTTTTTTAATGTTTACTGCTCTTATATCAGCCTGAGCTTTTGTGCCGTATGTAATAAATCTTTTAGTAATGTTTGGAATAATATCTGCCACATTATTATTATCAATACAAAGCACACTTGTGCCATAAAAAGGCACCATATTTGCAAACTCTGTAAAGCTAGTCTTTACATCATCAAAATCTTTATAACTTTCCATGTGTTCATGGTCTATATTTGTAATAATTGCAATAGATGGATAAAGCATTAAAAATGACCTGTCACTTTCATCTGCTTCTGCAATCATTATGTTACTTTTGCCATAGCTTGCATTATTGTTAGTGCTGTTTAATCTGCCGCCTATTAATATAGTCGGGTCTAATTTAGCAGCTTTAACAATTTCTGCTACCATAGAAGTAGTTGTAGTTTTACCATGTGAACCTGCTACTGCTACTGCAAACTTTAATCTCATAAGCTCAGAAAGCATTTCGCCGCGTTTAATAACTGGTTTTCTTTCCTGCCTTGCTCTTACAAGCTCAGGGTTATCATCACGGGCTGCACTTGTATAAACAATTACATCTGCCCCTTCAACATTTGCTTCATCATGACCAATGCATATTTTAATGCCCATATCTCTAAGCATTTTAACATTAGCATTTTCGCTTATGTCTGAACCACTTACTGTAAATCCCATATTATGCAGCACTTCAGCAATACCGCTCATGCCTATACCACCTATACCTACAAAATGTATATGGGAAAACCTGCCAAATACGCTATTCAATTCTACACTCCACTTATATAATATCTAATTCTTTAAATATAATCTCACTGCTTCTCTGCACTGGGCTTTTTTCTAAATTTGCCCTGTAAACTGCAATATTATCTTTTATTTCATTTAAAGCAGCTTGAAGAGATGCAGTATCTGCCTTATCTTCTTCAAGTATTATGCAGCAGCCTTTATTTTTTTCTTCTAGTGCATTATAATACTGATGATTTTCGCTTGCCCCTGCAAAAGGTATATATACTGCAGGGCATTTTAATGCTTTTATTTCAAATACAGCACCAGCTCCAGAGCGAGAAATTATAATATCAGCTTTGCTCATTTCGTCAACTGCATTTTCTATATAAGCCTTTAAAATAAGCCTGTCTTTATATTCATCAAGCTTATTACCATACATATCTTTTGTTTCATCATAAAGCTTTGCGCCACACTGATGTGTTACATTAAAGCCTGCTGACATTATTTCATCTATTGATGATGAAATTAATTTATTTATTTTTCTACTGCCCTGCGAGCCGCCTAAAATCAGCAGTCTGCCAGTATAATCTTTTTTAGGTAATGTATTATAAAATACTTCTCTTACAGGGTTACCTGTAACAATTAAATTACCTTTTGCATTTTTAGTATTTTCAAATGATAAAAATACTTTTTTGCTGAACCTTGCAAATATTCTATTAACAAGCCCCATTACACTGTTCTGCTCATGCAGGTATAAATCGCAGCCTTTTAAAATAGCAGCTATTGCAGAGGGAGCAGCAGCAAAACCGCCAGTTAATATTACTTTATCCCCTTTCTGCACTACTTTTAATGCTCTGCCTGTTGCTTTTATCATATTAAATACTGCTTTTATTTTACCAGTTACTGACTGATTCATATAAGCAGACACTTTTTGTTCTTCAAACTGACAGTTTAAAGGGCGCAGGATATTTCTTTCTATGCCCCTGTCTGATACCATAAAATAGTAATTTATATTATGTTTTTTTAACTGTTCACTAATTGCAACAGCAGGATATAAATGCCCGCCAGTGCCGCCGCCTGCAAATACTACCTTCATTTTTCTTCTGCCTCATCTATTGAGCGTAAAATAACACCTATAAAAAACATTGTAACCACAATAGCCGAGCCGCCGTAAGATACAAAAGGAAGTGTTAAGCCTTTTGTAGGAAGCAGGCCGATTACAACAAATACATGCACAAAGCTTTGCACAAATATTAAAAATGAAAGACCAAATACAAGCAGTCTTTTAAATTTATCTTCATGTATAAAAGCAGCCTGTAAGTTTTTCCTGAATAAAAATACTATTATAAGAAAAACTATACTTGCTCCAATAAGCCCTGTTTCTTCTGCAATAATTGCATAAATAAAGTCAGTATGTGCTTCTGGCAGGAAGAAAAGCTTTTGTGTAGAGTTGCCAAGCCCTCTGCCAAATAAACCGCCACTGCCAACTGATGCAAGGCTTTGAATTAACTGATAGCCTACACCATACTGGTCCTGCCATGGGTCTAAAAAGTTTAAAAGTCTTGCTTTCCTGTATTCCCCTGCAAGCAGTGCTGCAACTAATACTGGAAGAACTATACCTATTATACCAAAAATATGGGTAAGTCTTGCTCCACCAACTATAAACATTGTAAAAGCAACAATAACTATTAATGTAGTTGTTCCAAAATCCGGCTCTATAATGATTAAGGCTGCTAATATACCTACAAGCAGTGTAGCAGGCAGAAATCCAGTCATAAAATCCCACATTTTATCATTTTTCTTATCTAAATAGTGGGCCAAATAAAGCACAACTGTAAATTTTGCAATCTCAGATGGCTGAAAAGTTACAAAAGGAAGATATATCCATCTTTTTGCTCCATTTGCTCCCGGCATAAAAAATACAACAATTAAAAGAAGTAATGTTATAAAAAATATTGGCATTAC
Source organism: uncultured Mucispirillum sp. (assembly GCA_944326705.1). Taxonomy (GTDB): domain Bacteria; phylum Chrysiogenota; class Deferribacteres; order Deferribacterales; family Mucispirillaceae; genus Mucispirillum. The sequence goes on along the minus strand of CALVEY010000006.1, from coordinate 38,582 downwards.
AAATCTTCTGTAAAATTCCAGCGGTATTTTATATGCTATCATTAAAGCTATAAAGCCTATAATTACATGTATAAACTGCTTAATGAAAAAATAAAGCTCATGTTTTTCAAGTCTTATTGCCTGCGGTGCACTTGTATTATATATGAAAATAAGCCCAATCATAATAAGCAGTGCACAAATGCTAAGTATCTGAAACCGAATATCTTTAATGTTTATCATATACCTGCCCCATTATTTAGTATATTCAAGCACATACTCTTTAAATTTTACGCCCCTGTCTTCATAGCTTTTAAATTCATCAAAGCTTGTGCAGGCTGGGGAAAGTAATACAGTTGTACCTGATGCAGTATTTTTTGCAAGTGAATTTATACAGTTTTTTAAACTGTCATAACTTTCTTCTTCCACATCTTTTAAAAGTGATGAAATCTGATTTTTAATTAAATCAGCTGCTTCACCAAAATAGCATACTTTGCTTATATTTTTATTTATTAAGTCTATAAGCGGTTTGTAGTCGCTTTTTTTATCTCTGCCCCCTATTAATAAAATAGACGGTTTTTCTATGCTTTGCAGTGCTGTATATACAGAATCTACATTTGTAGCTTTTGAGTCATTTATCCATTTTACACCATTAATTTCAGCTGCAAGCTCAGTTCTGTGTGGCATACTTGTTAAATTTTCTAATAAGGAAGAAACATCACCATTAAAATCACATACTTTATCTGCCATAGTTAAGGCAAAAGATAAGTTTATAAGGTTATGTTTTCCAAACAGTTTAAATTTAGAAGTATCTGCACTAAATTTGCCAAAATCTAATATTTTGCCATTATATTTTGGATAAACTGATAAATTATCATCAATATATTTAGTTTCTATATTATGTTTTAAAACTTCTGCTTTTATTATTTCATCAGTATTTGTTACAAATAAACCATTTTTATCTATGAAATTTAAAAGCATAAGTTTTGCTGCATAATATTTTTCCATTGTGCCATATCTGTCTAAATGGTCTTGTGTAACATTTATAATACAGCCAGATACTGCATTAAAGTTTTTCAAAAGCTCTATTTGAAAGCTTGATAACTCTATAACATATACATCTGCATCCTGCTCTAAAACTGCCATTCCATAAGGGTAGCCAATATTTCCGCAGGCAACAGCTTTTTTACCTGCATAATTGATTATCTGAGCAGTTAAATGTGTAGTAGTAGACTTGCCGTTTGTGCCTGTAATTGCAATAATTTTTGCATTTTTATTCATTTTTTCATAAGCAAGCTCTATTTCACTTGTAATATTACCCTTAATATTTGTATATTTATTTAAATCAATACCAGGGCTTACACATGTTAAATCATATTCATTTTTATATTCTGCAATATCAGCATACTGCTCTGCTTTATCATCAAAAATATCAATATTTTCAAAGCCTTTTAACCTTAATAATTTTTCTGCTGCGGCACCGCTCTTGCCGTATCCTATAATTGCAGCTTTCATACTATTACCTACCTTAATTTAAGTGTACTGATTGCAAGTATTGCAAGTATAAATGTTATTATCCAAAATCTGATAATAATTTTTGGCTCACTCCAGCCTTTTAATTCAAAATGGTGGTGAAGTGGTGCCATTCTAAAAAGCCTTTTGCCATGTGTTATTTTAAAATATCCTACCTGTAATATTACAGATAATGCTTCTACAACAAATAAGCCGCCAACAATTACAAGCAGTATTTCCTGTTTAACCATACATGCAATTAAACCTAATGAGCCGCCTATTGAAAGAGAGCCTACATCGCCCATAAATATAGTTGCAGGAAATGTATTAAACCATAAAAACCCAAGCCCTGCTCCAAACATTGCACCGCAAAATACTGCCAGTTCTCCAGTCTGTGGCAGGTGTGGCAGATATAAGTAGCTTGTAAATGTATAGTTACTCATAATGTATGCAAATAAACCATACACTGCAAAAGCAGTAATTGCAGGCACTGTAACAAGTCCATCTAAACCGTCAGTTAAATTTACTGCATTACTGCAGGCAACTATTACAAAAACAGCAAATGGCAGATAAAACCAGTTAATATCTATTATAAAATTCTTAAAAAATGGTAAAGTTATGCTTGTTACTTTACCAGAATTATCAAGCATTATTAATAAATAAACTACAATTGTAGATATAATAATTTCATATACAAGTTTTGTTTTGCCATGAAGCCCTTCTGGGTTTCTTTTAATAGTTTTAACATAGTCATCTGCAAAACCAACTGCACCAAATCCAACAAATAATATTAAAAGCAGTATTATATAATGGTTATTAATATCTGCCCATAATAGAGTGGAAAGAACAGTTGTTCCTATAATCATTATACCGCCCATAGTTGGTGTGCCTTCTTTTGCTTTATGGCGTTTTGGCTCATAACCTTTTGTAATTTGAGCAAGCTTCCACCTTTTAAGCATATCTGTTACAATGTCACCTATCAGCATTGTAATGATTAAGGCTGTTAGTGTTGCAAACATAGTTCTGAATGTAATATATTGAAAAACATTCAGAAATGTAAACTGTGATGAAAGCGGGTATAATAAATTATAAAGCATATTCTGCTCCTACTTCTCTTTTATTACTTTTACTATATCTTCAAATTTTTTAGCTCTTGAAGCTTTTACTATAACTATACCATTTTTTATATCTTTTACTGCATTTATACAATCATCTTTTGTTAAAAAGATTTTTCTGTTTTCTAATTCTTTTGCCTTTGCATAGCTTTCGCCTACAAGATAAAAGTTAATATCTGGATAAGAAAAAGCAAGCTGGCAAATCTCATTATAAAGCTCTTCTTCATATCCTTCTATTTCGCCCATTTCACCATATACTGCATATTTTGGTGTTTTAGTCATTAAATGCAGGCTTTCTGTACTTTTTATAAAAGATTCAAACCCTGCATTATAGCTGTCATCTATTAAAAATATATCACCAATATTTTCAAAACTGCCATGGCCTTTTGCTGATTTATATTCTAATAAACCACGTGCTATTTTTTCTTCATCAATATTTGATAAAAGAGCTGCATATACAGCACAGAGAGAGTTTTCTGCTATGTGCATATATGGGTGGTTTATTCTAAACTCAGTTGTTGTTAAGTTTGTTTTAAATGTAATATATTCCCCATGGTGAGTATGCTCTGTAATTCTTATGCCAGAATAAGCACTTTCACCAAAAGTCCTAAATTTAAAATCACCTTTTGGCACAAATGGTGTCAGCTTTGTAGGGATAATAAATTCGCCCCCTTTTGTTAAGCCATCACTTATAGACATTTTTTCAAAAATAAGCCTTTCAAATGTTTTAAATCTGCCTATATGAGCATGACCTACACTTGTAACAACTGCAATATTTGGGCGGACAATTTCAGTTAATTCTTTAATCTCTCCAAAATTATTTGAACCAAGTTCAATTATTACAGTGCCTGCCTTATCATCTATGCCGCAGCCTGTAAGCATAACACCAAGCATATTGTTTTTATTGCCGTCTGTTGCATATACTCTTTCCTGCTCTCTGAAAATGTATTTAAGCATTTCTTTCATACCAGTTTTGCCAAAAGAGCCTGTAACAGCTATTACTCTTTTATCTGAATTATGCAGTTCATCAAACCTTATTCTGCCTAATTTCTGCATAAACTCTAATGTATCTTCTACTAATAATTTGCTGCCTTTTACTTCATTATATATGCTTTCATTATCCATAATAACTGCAGCAGCACCTGTATCTAATGATTTTTGAGCATATAAGTTGCCGTCTGCATTTTCTCCGCGGCATGCAAAAAATAATGAGCCAGAACGCACAAGCCTTGAATCAAGAAAAGCACCATTCACTTCTTCATCTTTTACAATATCACTTTTTATAACAGGTAGTTTTTGTAAAATATCTGATACTTTCATTATAATGCTCCAAGATATTTCTGCACTACCAGCCTGTCATCAAAATGATGTTTAGTTTTGCCGATAATCTGATAATCTTCATGGCCTTTGCCTGCAATAAAGATAATATCATGCTCTTTTGCAATAGATACAGCTTTTGCAATAGCTTTTTCCCTGTCTGGCTCTACATAGTATTCTTTGCCCTGCACAACACCTTTTAAAATATCATCTATTATTTTAAGCGGGTCTTCAGTTCTTGGGTTATCGCTTGTAATAATAGTAATATCAGAAAGCTCTGTGGAAGCTTTAGCCATTCTAGGACGCTTAGTTGCATCTCTATCGCCGCCTGCTCCAAATACAGTGATTATTCTGCCCTTTGCCACCTGCCTAAGTGATGAAATAGCATTAATAAGTGCATCATCAGTATGAGCATAATCTACAAAGGCAGTAATATTTTTATTACTGAATTTTTCAAGCCTGCCTGGTACATTTTTAAGGTTTTTTATACCATTTACTATATTTTCTAAACTTATTCCTAATGAATAAGCAGCACCTACTGCACCTAAAATATTTTCTAAGTTATATTCTCCTATCAGCATAGAATGAATATTTATTATTTTACCAAATACAGATACTTCTGCATCTATACCATGGACTGTTGATGTATATTTTACTGGGAAAATATCTGCATCATTATCAAAAGCATTAAAAGTAATTAAGTTTTCTTTTATAAGTCCAGCTAATTTTTTACCATATTCATGGCTTATATTTATTACCCTGTGTTTGCTGTAAGTATCAGTAAAAAGCAGGGCTTTAGCTTCAAAATAGTTTTCCATATTTTTATGAAAATCTAAATGGTCGCCTGTTAAGTTAGTAAATACTGCTGTTTCAAAAAAAGCACCATTTATTCTGCCTTGAGCAAGTGCATGGCTTGATACTTCCATAGTTAATGCTGTGCAGCCTTTTTCTAAACCACGAGCCAGGCTTGAATAAACAAGCTCTGGAGATGGTGTAGTATTATCTATTTCAACAAATTCATCATCTATCATAATGCCTGTTGTGCCTATTCTGCATGTTTTCATACCTGCTTCATGGAAAATACTTTCCATAATGTATGTGGAAGTAGTTTTGCCGTTTGTTCCAGTTACTGCCATAGAGTGGTATTTTTTCATAGGTTCATCATAAAAAGCAGATACTGCTTTTGGCAAAAGCTGCCTGCCGTTTTTTATAACTGCATGGGCTATGTTATCCCCTAAATCTTCTTCGCAGATAATAAATTCTGCCATACCGCTTTTATATATATTTTCTGCATCTTTATTAGAGTCGTAACTTTCCCCTTTATATGCAAAAAATACTGTGCCTTTTGGATTTCTAGAATCCTGAGCAATATTTTTAACTTCTATATTTTCTTTGCCGCAGTAATTAACTTTTACTGGGTTTAATTTTTCTACCAACTCTTTAATTTGCATGGGCTGCCACCTCTATTTCCGGCTCAAAATAATGTTTTTCAGTGGATATAAACTCTGCAATCTGTCTAAAAACATTTGCAGCAGTAGAGCCGCCGTATATTGAGCTTCTAGGTGATTCATATACTACTATCATAGCTACTTTTGGGTCTTCTGCTGGGAAAACTCCTGCAAAGCTTGCAGAATAGTTTTGAGTAGAATATGCACCTGCTTTATTATCATATACCCTTGCAGTTCCTGTTTTGCCAGCTATTCTTGTAAGCTGTGTTTTAGCTTTCTGCCCTGTGCCGTCTTCAACAGTTTTCTGCATTAAATCAAGCATGTAACTTGCAGTTTCTTTTGATAAAACTTGAGTTTCCACATGCTCTGGTATTGCTATTTCATTACCTTTAACTATTTTAGAAATAATTTTAGGGTTTACCATTATACCGTTATTTGCAAGAGCACCATAAAAACGAACAACCTGTAATGGTGTAACAAGCACTTCATAGCCTATTGCCATAGAAGTAAGACTTGTTTTAGACCAGGCTGATACAGGCTTAACTATACCAGCTTCCTCACTTGCCCCATATATGCCAGTTTTATCACCAAAACCTGATTTAACTAAAAAGTCATAAAAACCCTGCTTATTATTATTTTCATTTCTAATAAGCTGAGTCATACCAATATTACTTGAATGAGTAAAAACTTCATCAACAGTTAATGTTCCGTAATATTTTGTATCTGAATAAGTATACTTTCCTATAGTAATTTTTTTACTTGTATCTATAAGTCTGTTTCTATCAAGCTTATCATTATTATGCAGATAGCTGAATGCTACAGTTTTAAAAATAGAGCCTGGCTCAAAAACATAGTTAAAACTATGGTTGCTCCAGTATGCACTAGGATATTTCCAGTATGAGTGTGGATTAAAGCTGTTTACATTAGCAGCAAGCAGTATTTCCCCTGTTTTTATATCCATTGCTACAACAGAGCCGTTTTTTGCACCAAAAGTTTTTGCACCCTCTCTTAATATATGCTCAGCTCCAGCCTGTATTCTTGAAGATAAAGTTAAATATACCTGTGTATCAGGACGGGCAAGCTCACCTTTATCTTCAAAAAGAATAACTTTTCTTCTGGAATCTTTTATACTTGTAACATTTACTTTTTTACCTTCTAACTTGCTGTTTAAAAAGTATTCTATACCGCTTCTGCCTATATTATCAGAACCAGTAAAACCCACAATATTTGCCATTAATGAGCCTTGTGGGTAAAATCTTGCATCTTCAACAAAGTATTCAAGGCCTTCAATTTTAGCAGCAAGTTTTTCTGCTTTTTCTAAATCAATCTGCCTTGCTATCCATGTAAATGAATCAGTTTCTTTCAAAGCTTTTTTAGTTTTCTGGCTTACTTTTATGCCGTTTTCTTCTAATGCTTTAAAAAATTCATATTTATTTGGTATATTTCTTCTATATGCATAAAGAGAGCCCGCACTTTTATTCCTTGCTAAAAGCCTGCCCTCTTTGTCATAAATATATCCTCTGTCAGTAAATACAGATAACCTTGGGTCACTCTGCACTTCCACCATTTTCTCATATTTATCGCCCTGTATTATCTGCAGATAAAAAAGCTTGAGAAATACTATGCCAAATATAACAAATGAAAAAATGCTGAAAAGTTTAAATATTGTGCTACTTTTGAACATAATATACTTTACCGCCTACTGGAAAAATAAAGCCCATATCTTCTGCCTTGTTAAAAAGCACTTCCCATCTTAATGCGTCAGAATATTTTTGAGATACCGCTTCATACTGTAAAGCTTTTCTGTCAAGTTCATTTGCAAGTTCTGATATTTTATAGCCTTCACTTATACAGTGCTGACGAAATATCATAAGTATTGCCATGCAAAATACAAAAATTAATGTGCTGATAACCATAACAGGTGCCAGCGATATTCCTATGCCTGCTACTCTCTCTTGACTTATTACTCTCATTATATTCGCTCCGCTACCCTTAATTTTGCACTGCGAGAAAGAGGGTTCTGCATCACCTCTTTTTCACTTGGTACAATAGGCTTTCTAGTTATTACTTTCATTTCTGGCTCTTTGCCGCATACACATACAGGAAAACTGTCAGGACATGTACATGGTGCTGCATAATGATTAAGCCATTCTTTTACTATTCTATCTTCTAATGAATGGAATGATATAGCAGCAAACCGTCCATTAGGTTTTAATAGAGAAGATATCTTACTCATTAATGTTTCCACTGCATCAAGCTCTCCATTTACAAAAATACGAAAAGCCTGAAAAGTTTTTGTTGCAGGGTTTATACCTTTTTTATGAAATTTTTTAGGTATTGCTCCCTTTACAACTTCTGCAAAATCTAATGTTGTAGTAAAAGGTTTTACTGCACGCCTTTTCACAACTGCTGAAGCTATCTGGCGTGAAAATCTTTCTTCTCCATATTTAAAAATTATAGTAGAAAGGTTACTTTCGGAATAAGTATTAATTATCTCGCTTACAGGCTCTCCACATGTAGTATCCATACGCATATCAAGGGGGCCGTCTTTTCTAAAAGAAAAGCCGCGCTCAGCCTCCTGAAGCTGAAAAGATGATACGCCAAAGTCTGCATATATCCCATCTACTTTTTCTATATTTCTGCTTAAAAGCGCAGTATCTATATCTGCAAAGTTACTGTGGACTATTTCCACTCTTTTATCTTCTGCAAATTTTTCCTGCAGTCTTGCAACAGCATCTATATCTCTGTCAAGAATAATAAGCCTGCCATTTTCTCCAAGCCTTTCCAGCAGCAGACTGGCATGGCCTCCACCACCACCAGTGCAGTCTACATATATGCCGTCGGCAGAAACATTTAAATTATCAATTAATTCATAATACAAAACGGAGATATGCACTTATATTACTCCGAAACAATCATATCCATAAAACCTGCTAAAACATCAGCATTTTCTTCTAAATCTAAATCAAGAGAAGCACTTTCTTTTTCCCATTTTTCTTTGTTCCAAAGCTCTATAACATCATAAGCCCCGATAACATAGCACTCATCTTTTAAATCAGCACTCTGTCTAATTTGTGTAGGTATATTCATTCTGCCAGAACTGTTTATATCTATAGCAAAAGCTGATGAACTTATTTTCCTAAATATTTTATATGCAGTTACATCTTTTTTAGCTGCTTCATGCATATTTTTCATATTCGCATCATAAACGGATTTTGGGTAGACTTTCACTATCCCGCCAAAGGTATAAGCCATTAACGCATCATTTCCAAAGCTGGCACGAAGCTCTTCGCGCATTTTTGCAGGAAGACTTAATCTGCCAGCATCATCAAATTTGTTCAGATAGTTACCTGAAAATCCCACTTAACCCTCTTTATACATCTTATGACATTTTAATACATTTCATGACATCCTTTCCCAGTTGTAATAAAATTTTCAGAATTAGTCAAGTAATTTAAATATATATCCCCATATTATTTTTTTATAAAAACATAAAATAATTATAAATATATATAATTTTACATAATATTTTAATGTAAAAATAATATTATATATTAAAATATTATACACAACATTTAATATAAAAACATATTCACTATAACTTTTAGTAAAAATATAATGATTTATCAATAAGATATGGATGTAACATCAACATATACTGCAGTTAAAAAAATAAAAAAAAATTTTTTTTAAATTTTTTTATTTTTTTCTTGATATAGCTAGCAAAATACAACATTTGTTCTATATATTTTTGATTAAATTTTAAGCAGAATGACTAAATTTCATCAACAAATATATCTATCAACATAAATCTTTTTTTAAAGTTAAAACAGAGATATTTTATCTTTAATTACGATTATTTTTACTTGCAAAATAATAAAATATAGTTTATATTAAGCATAGTAGATTATATTATTAGGTTGATATTAAGGCAGCACGCCTGATTTCTTCTATTATTTGTGAGGAAATTATGAGTGTTTCTGCTTTAACAAATTCTTTTTACAATTATGTTCCAGTTACTTCATCTCAGTATGATACATCAAGCACTAATAATGCATCTAATTCTCAAGCACAGGAAAATGTTAAAGCAGTAGATGAGAAATCTGTTCAAACTCAAGCAACATCAAGCACTTATAAAGAAAACAATGAAAACACTTCAAGTAATAATTCTAATAATAATGAAAATACATCTTCATATTTAACTGGTGAAGAAATACTTGCTTCAAGGCCTGAAAAAAGCAGCAGTTCTGATAAACAGCTTACAGAAGAAGAACAAAAACAAATAGACGAGCTTAAAGCAAGAGACAGAGAAGTAAAAACTCATGAGCAGGCACATATTGCTGCAGGCGGCTCTTATGTTAAGGGTGGAGCAACTTATGATTATCAAACTGGACCAGATGGTAAACAGTATGCAGTTGGCGGCAGTGTAAATATTGATACTTCCCCTGTTGACGGTGACCCAGAAGCAACTATTGCAAAAGCTCAGGTAGTTATTAAAGCAGCTCTTGCCCCTGCTGAGCCATCAGGGCAGGACCAGAAAGTAGCCTCAGCTGCAAGGCAGATGATGAGCGAAGCAAGAAAAGAATTAACAAGCCAGAATAATGCAGAAATTAATGCAGATACAAATACAGATACAGAAAACAAAACTGGCACTGTAAGTGAAAGTGAAAATAATACAGAAAATACAGCAAATTCTAATACTACAGTAAATACTGACAGCAGTACATCTTCTGCAAATACTAATATTTCATCAAAAGAAAGTGCAGATAAAGCAAATAATACTGATAATGCATCTAATACAGCTGCAGCTCAAGCACCAGTTCAAAATTTAAGAGAAAGTAATGTTACATCAATACAGCAGAAAAATAATCAGAATATAACTGCTGCCTCTTATAATATCGGCTCTCTTATATCATTAACTGCTTAATATTATAATGTCTTGTATCATTAATATTACTATGTAAGAATATGTTTTATAGTTTTATAAAATAGTATTATTATAATTTTTACACTTATTATAATACATACACCTGCCCTGTAAATAAAAAAGCAAAAAAGATAAATAAAAACATAATACTGAATTTATATATTTTAAAGCAGTAAAATTATATTGCAGTTATTCTTTAAAAAGCATAAGGTATCATATAAATATAAAAGCAGACATACATATATATTTAGAATGTTTAAAAGTATAAAATTTTTAAATATTACAGCTTTTTATAATATTATCTTAATTTATTCCTGATTTTTCTTTAAACCATTTACCTGATAAAAATAAAATTTAAATGCGCCGTCTTTTACGCTCATAAACCTGTAAATATTTGCTTCATGGACTTCTGCAAAATACTTAGTTAAATCTTCCTCTTTTTCTTTTGAAACAAATACACCTGATACACTGCTGCATTCATCTAATGTGCAGGCTTCTGGATAAGTAAATGTGTTATATGAAAGAATAGATGAAAGTTCTGGGTCATGGCTGAAAATACAGTTGCCATAGCTTCCTAATATACTCTGCATAGACATTCTAATAGATTCATATATTCTTGTATTATCCATATATTTTGGTGTAAGCAGTGACTTACTGCTTATATTTGTATATACTGATACCAGCACTAATACAGCTGTAATAATGCCTATTGTTCTTTTATACCCATATACTTCATAATAATAGCCAGATAAAATCACTGCAGGCACAAGCACAGCACCTAAATTACGAACATCATAATCAGATACTATACTAAAAATAATACCACCTGTTGCAAAAATTATACACGCTGTAAATAATGGAAATATTTCATCATCTATTTTCTTATTTCTTACTGCTGCAAAAATAATAAACATAGCAGGCAGATATATTATTGTAAAAAGAATAAATCTATATATAAACTGGCCTCGTGGCTCAATTGGATATTTATAAAATAAATCAAAAATCCCATAATAATGGCATAAAGCTAATATTAATAATGCTGCAGTAGATAAAATTGTAACAAATAAATATTTTTTATCAGAAAGAGTATCCTTTTTTATAAAGCTGTATGCAATATGGGTTAATAAAAGCAGTATTCCAGAAAAATGCACACTAATGGCACATATTACAGCCACAGCAAGCCATATATAATATTTTAAAGATTTATCTCCAGAAGTTATCATATAAAAAGCATAAATATATGCAGTAAAACAGAAAATAAGAAGTGCATTAGGTGTCATAGACATATATGAGTATGTTACAGAAGGTGATACAAAAAATAATATTAAGCTGAACCATGCACCATAAGTATCTGATATTTTCAATGTAAGTTCATATATAATAAGGGCAGAAAATGAAATAAAAATAATAGACGGCAGCCTTAACTGTAATGCAGAAGAGCCAAAAAAATCCATACCTTTAAGGATATACTCAATCAAACCAGTTGGCGCTAAAGTTGTCCAGGAAAGACCTATACTTTTTAAATAAATATACGCCTCATCTCCCCTTACAGGTATTACATAAGCATTCCAGCAGTAATATATTGCTGCTAAAATAATAAAAAAACCTGCCATTCTATTTGTTTTTGACATACACTACCTCTTATATGCTTGCTTTTAAATATATAATTTTATAGCCATATTTATGCATAATATTATCCAAAATAAAGATATTTGAAATAATAGTATTAATATCTATATATGATGGAGCAGCGGCAATAGTTAATAAATCTGCAAACTCAGTATTAGTTAAATAGCCGCTTATATATGTTGCAAAGTCGTTTAATATTACCTCATCAATTTTTAAAAGTTTTAACTGCTCATCTAAAAGCAAAATTCGTTTTTTAAATTCCTTGCTATTTGAAAGATTATCAATAACCTGAAAAAGTTCATCCTGTTCCATATCTCTAGATAAATACTCTACCATTTGACTGCTAAGATTATTCTGCACAGAAAGCTCTTTTATCCGCTTCATATTAGCAATAAGCTGCTGCAGTTTAAGGTTTGACTCTCTAATCTGGCTTATATACATCTCTTCTGCCTGCTGCCTTGTAAGCCTGCCAGCAAGAGCACCATATATTAAATACTGCATAAACTGATAATCATCTTTTTCATCCATAACATCAAGCACATTGAAAATATCATTATACTTTGATGATGAATAATCTATATTTAAACTGTCATCTTTTATTTCTGCATATAATGTGATACCTGTTTCATAAAAATCCAGCTCTATTTCAGGCTTTTTATCTTTATCTACATCTGGAAGACTTCTTGGAGCATCAATACTTGGAAGGTTATATTCAAAATTATACTTATACTCATTTACTGTTGCTTTTGTAATAATATCAGCAATAGATATTTTTTTATCCTGAATTTTAAACATAAAAATCCATGGCTCGTTGGAAGAATATCTTTCTTTACCACCAATTACTATTGTATTTTTATTAATTGCAAGCCCTGTAAAAGTAAGGTCTGGATAATATCCGCGAAGCATATTTTCGGGAGTGACTGCAAAAACATCTTTGCCTTTTTTAAAGCTGACAGTATAGATTGTGCGTTTATTTACTTTTATCTCTGATATGCCAAAAGAATAACCATCTGAAATAGCAGCAATAGGTGTAAACTCTATAAAGCTGACAGCAGGGGCTGCAGTTAAATTAAAAGAAACCAGCATGAAAAAAGCAAATACAATAACACGCAGCATAAAAAACCTGCCTAATGAAACATATTAAACAACTATAACTTGTGATTAATAACTATCCTTCCTTTGATTGGGTTATTATTCATTTTATCAAGATATTCGTTGATTTCAAAAATAGATATTTCATTACACATAAATGAAAGAGTTTTAAGATACCAGTCGCCTGCAAGTTTATAAAGAGCTTCCCTTTTTAAGCTGTGAGAGCACCTGAGAGAATCGATACCAACAAGGTTAATACCCCTTAATATTAAAGGCAGTAATGAAGAAGAAAATGTTTCACTAAGAACAGCACCGCACACAGCAATAGTTGAGCCCCCTTTAACTGAGCGTATCATTGTGTTTAAAACATCGCCACCAAGAGTGTCTATACCTGCTACATATTTATCTTCTAATAAATGCCTGCCGGATTTATCTGCAAAGCTGTCTAAACTAAGAACTTTTTTTGCACCTAGTTCATATATAAAATCTTCGCATTCCATATATTTAGTAACAGCTGTAACATTATAGCCGCATAAACTAAGTATGGAAACAGCAAAAGCGCCAATGCCGTAAGCTGAGCCGCCAACAATTACATCTTTAGAATTAGTCTGTATACCTGCTGCCATAATCTCCATAACAGAAATAGCTGCAGCAATACCGTCAGAGCCAAGAGTCATACTATCCTGCATAGAAAGCCCTGTTGGCAGGCTTACAATCCAAGATTCTGGAACACGGACAAACTGACCAAAGCCACCAGGCACTTCCTGCCCTAAACCATTGCCAAATATTAATACTTCATCCCCTTCCCTGTAATGGGTAGAGTTAGACTCCACAACTATACCTGCCGCATCAACACCTGGAACATAAGGGTATGTATTATTGCGAAAAGGAGTATTTTCCCTAGAAAAGAGTACATCATAAGAGTTAATAGTAGAATACATTACTTTAATTAAAACATCACCTGCTGGCAGGTTTTCAGTATTTTCCAAAATTACATCCTTAACAATAGCTCCATTGTTTTCTTTTATAACAAAAGATCTAAATTTACTCATTAAATAGCTCCTTATTATTCTACAATAATATACTACTACTTTAATCTCATAGAAAAATGATATATAATTCCACACCTTTTGACACTATGGTTAGTTTAATATATTTTTCTTAATTTTGCAATGAAATATTTTTATAAATTATTATAAAGTATCACTTTTTTACTTATCGGCTTTATTTTTAAAATCATAAATCAAAAATTTGTTTTAATTTATAAATAATATATAAGATAAAATTAATATAATATTAATAGAAAAATAATAAGATACTGCACCATTTATTATAATGATACAGCATCATAATATATTAAACTAATTCAAAATGGGGATAATCTTTTAATCCTTTAAAATCTCTGCCCCACTTGATTTTTATGCCTAAATCCTTTGCTTTCTGCATAATTTTTTCGCCAAGTTTTTCAAAACTTGCAATATCATTCCAGTCTAATGGAAGCGGCACCACATCTACTGCATGAGACGGCTTTAAATTATGCCTGCTCATGCCCCACTTTGCTTTGCTTTTGCCTGCATAATATGCTTTTTCCTGCTCATATCTGCCGCGAAAACCGCATATTACTGCACATTTTTCATCTTCTGCCACAGCTTCAATTAATTTTATCAAGTCACTATGACAAGTGTTTAATTTTTGTATACTTCTTTTTGATAATCCCATAATTTATTACCTCTGCTTTTTTATAAGGGCTTAAATAGATTTACTTAATAAGCCCGCCTAATAAAAATTTATGATTAATTTTTTGTTATTATTTTATTTCTGCATGCTTATTCTGCTTATTATTTTCCTAAATATTATCCATTTTTCTTTTTATTAACTCTATTATTTTATTTTGTGTAATAATAAGCAAATCTGTGCCTGTAAATGCAGCCATACCAGCAAGAGCAACTGCCAGCCCTTGCTTATCAATAAGACTCATTAATATTTCATAGCTTATGTATGCTATGAACATACTGTTTATCATGCCCATACATAATGCTAAAAATTTTGCTCTAAATGACCTGCCCTTTAATGTAGGGGATATTTTTGTAATAAATCCAACTACCCCGCCAGTAAATGATACTATAAAAAGCCAAAGCCACTGCCATATTTCTGCAGGCAGGTTAAATGCTCTATCAATCATTTAAGCCTCCATTTTTACATACTTCTAAAGCCGATTTAAGCTTTTCTGCATAAGATAGTATATTTAAATTTGTAATCACTATATTTTCATTATATTCAGGCTTTAAAGGCATATCTACACTGCATGCAACAGGAACAGATACCGGGTAATATTTTGTAACCACAGCACCACTGCAGCCCCATAAAAGTAATGTTAAAACTGCTAATACAGCAGCAATCAGCCATTTTAATGATTTCATAAACCACCAGTTTAAAGAATATCTTGCCTTTCCTTCTTCTATATCTATGATAGTAAAGTCATCTACTGTTGATTTAATAATTTCTTTTATTTTTGCTGTTTTTTCTAAAATATAAGCTTTTACTTTTTCATATATATTTATGAAAAATTGTTTAATTTTCTCTTTCATTTAAAAATCTCCTTTGGTTTTCATCTATTATCTGCATCATATCTTTACATTCTATATTATTTATACTGCTGTATTTTTCATGCAGACTGTTATACTTTTCGTTAATACTATTTATATCCTGCATATATTTTTCTTCTGCTTTTTTTATATTAATGGCATAGTTATTTATTTTAGTATTTTGAAAATCAATCAAACTTTCAGCACTGCTTATTTGAGAAAGAAGCTGCTTATTTTCTGACTGTAAATCTTTAATAATACTATTATAAACGCCTGTTTTTATTAATATATAAATAGAAAGTGATATGATAATGATTATAAGTATAGATATAATACTGATATATATTTTATCCATATCTGCCTCACTTGTTATTTAATAATGTTATATTCTTATAACAGCAGGCAAAATACAGATTGTCCGTAATGTCTTTTAAGTCACAAATAAAAAACCCACCTGCAAATAATTAGATGGGTTATATTATATATATTTAAAAATTATCCAATATTTACTTAATAAATAAATCTTTATATCCGCCATTTTGTGGAAGTCCTTCTGGTCTGTCATATACAAAGATTTCTTTTACTAATATGCTTTTATCTTCTTCTAAGCTCATTGTGGTTATTATGCCGCTGAACATTATTGGGAGTGTTATGTGCATTGTATTGTTATCTTCACTCCATTCTATAATATTATTTCTCATACCCAGGTAGTAAAGATAATTACTGCCTTTTTTTAGATTTACTGGAAGATATGAAGCGATATTATCAATAACTTTATAATCTTTATTTTCAAGCAGCCGCTTATTTAAGTCAAACCTGTAGCTGTTGTATGCTTTTATAATACTGTCAGTATTATATTTATATTCTGCACTAATGCAGTATTTATACACCCAGAATGGCTGTTCTTTATCTTTTAATTTTTTGGCTGTATTTTTTATAAGTTTATACTGTTCTTTACTGCATTTACCAGAACTTATTACATCATAAGTTATATTATCATAATATGCTCTTTTATCTTCTGCATGGAAAATAACCCCATGCTGGTTTGAATGGTTATATAAATCTATATCCTGCTCATTATATGCAAAAGCAATTAATGAATAAAATAAAATAAAAATCATACTTAATAATATATATCTATATCTCATATCTCACCTAGTTTAATGTATATTTAATATATAATTTTTTAAAACCTGCATTGTGGTAGTTATTATTATAGAGTTTTTTTGTTTTTTAAATTCCAGTTTTTCTTCATCTATAGTTATAACTAAATGGTTTTTGTTTGTCCATTTATAGCTTACAAGTTTATTTTGTATGTAATATGATAAATTTTCATCTGCTGATGGGTTTTGTATTAATATTTCAGAAACTGGCAGCACTGTTGCAAATATATAGAAAAACTTATGATATGCCTGTAATATATCTGCAGAAGTGTTATCCTGATAGCAGTTATCACCGCATGATTTTAATTCAGAAGTAAACTCTTCTTCTTTTTCATATACAGAGTAAGCATTTTCTATAAATGCTCCAACTATAACATCTGGATTTCTATCCTGCATTATGCCGTTTGTAAAGTTATCCTGATAAGAGTTTGGGTTTTGTATAAAATCAAGCATTTTATCATAAAGCCATGGGTTTGCATAAGGAGAAGCATATACATTAAAAGATATTAATGTAAATAATATAACTAATAATTTTCTCATTTTACTACCTGCTCCCCAAAGGAATTTTTATATCCTTCTTCTAGTAACTCTAAGCTGTCTTCTATATCGCTTCGCCTGTCATACCTGTTATCACTGAATGCTTTTGAATATGCTTCATTTGATGAACTGTCTGTAAAATATTCTAAATGCAGCATAAAAACAACTTTATCTGCAATAACATCTATTGGAATAATATTACCTTCATCATCTGTTTTATAAAGAAAGCCAGGTCTGCCTATTACCTGCCCCTGCTTTACTTTATCGCCCTGCTTTACTTTTATGGTTGATTTATCAAGCTCGCCATATCTGATAATAAAACTTCTGCCGTCACATGTTGTATGCTTAACTGTAACCACATCTGTACCTGCATAAAAACTGCCTGTGCTTAATACTTCACCATCTGATACTGCTACAACATAATTTTTAGAGCTTAAAAAACTGTATCTTCCTGTATCATTATACACATCTGTATATAAATCGCGGGAAGCATGGAAAGATTTTTTTATAATTGTTTTAGAACTGTTTTCTCTAATACGGTAGCTTTCATATACTGCCTGATTCATACCTAATTTATCACGCCAGTTATAGTTGGCATATTCCATACCTGTATCATTTAATGGCTTAGAAATTAAAGGAAATATTACAGGACGGCTGCATTCTTCTGCATAAAGCACATCTGTAAAAATAAAAAGGAAAATAAATGCTGATAATAAATACTTTTTCATACTTAATTTGACCCGTTATACATTAAATGAAGTAAAGCATAGCCAAAAACATCATGTTCCTGCCTGCCGATTACCATAAAATTCATTGATTTATAAAAACTAATTGCTTGATTATTTAATTCATTAACATCAATATATTTAATATGAAGAAACTGCACTGCATAATTTACCATAGATGAACCTATCCCCTGCCTGAAATAATCAGGGTCACAGAAAAGCATTTCCATTTTATTGCCAGATACACCCATAAAAGCTACAATTTTACCAGCTTTTATATACACATATACATCTACATCGCTAAAATATTCAGGCAGTTTTGAGCGTATTGACTCATAATCTTCTTTTGTTAAAAAATCATGAGTATGTATTACTGACCTTTCCCAAATATCTATAAGGGGGCTGTAATCTGACTGAATGTATCTTCTTATCATACGCTCACCTTTTTTATATTAGTTTAACTTCTTGCCTGCATATTTACTTATATATTCATCTGCCTTTCTTAATGCTTCTGATTTATCTTCATCTGAAAGCTCTTCATAAAGTTTAGCAGAAGCCTCAGCTGCATACTCGTTGCCATTCTGCTCTGCCACTTTATACCAGGCATAGCCTATTGTTCTATCTAAGCCTATGCTGAAATGATATATGCCTGCCACTGTAAGCTGTGATTGAAGGTCGCCCATTTCTGCAGCCTTTAAAAAATAATGCTGAGCTTTTTTACTGTCCTTGTGTAATATTCTGCCTTCAGCATACATATTAGCAAGAGTTGTAACTGCTGTTAAAAACCCGCCGTCTGCTGCTTTTTGTATCCATGATGCTGCCTCTAAAAGCTGCTCTTTAGTAGGTGACTGGTCGCTGTCTGCACCTAAAACAATGCCGCTGTATAAATACTGAGCCTGAGCGTTACCATTTTCTGCTGCTTTTTTTATATACTCACACCCTTTTTCTTTGTTAACAGGTATTTGCACTCCAGAATAAAACATAAGCCCTAATGCAAGCTGAGTTTCTGGGTTGCCTTTTGCAGCTTCTTCTTCTAAAATTTTTATTTTTATGCTTTTACGATTTATAAAAAATACTATCAATACTACTAATACCACCATAAGCACTATTGATAAGATAATAAACGAAATATTCATTAAACGGCCTCATATATTTTATAATGATATTTTATTATAACATACATATAATTTTTGATAAAGTCTTTTTTACAGTTCTTTTTCCATATGGATATGGGGAGCATGCTGGTCATAATATATATCTCCCATAGGAATATACCCTAAAGATAAATAAAAGTTTTCTGCCTGCTTTTGTGCAGAAAGTTCTGCCACATGACCACCCTGCTCTTTTATCTTTTCTTCAACTTTTTTCATTAAAACAGTGCCAATCCCTGTGCCTCTGTATTCTTTTAATACTGCAAACCTGCCAACTGTCCATTTGCTGCTGTTATCTGATTTAAAAATCCTGGCTGTTGCAGCTCTTTTATTATTTACTTTTAAAAGCAGATGGATACTTTTTTTATCAATTTCATCAAATTCTTCAGAAAATCCCTGCTCAATAACAAAAACAGTTTCACGAATATATTTTGTATCTTCTGTTACATCATTAAAATATTCTACAACTATATCCCTGTTAAAATCCATTTTCATATTCCTTTGTTATAATATTTATAATTTCTTCATTATTTATTTTTTCTGCCAGCATCAGTATATTTTCGCCGCTGCTGTCTTCTGCATAAATATCTGCACCAAAATCAATAAGCATATTTATAACATCAATATTTTCGCATATTAACCCAATATGCAAAACAACAGGCTCATATAAATAGATATCATTATACTTAATATAAGTATCTGCTAAGTTGTCATTAATATTATACTGCTTTAAAGCATCAGCTATCCAGCTTATACATTTATTGTCGTTATATTTTGATAAAAGTTGCAAAATTTTACTATTTTCTTTATTTTCTGGTATGGTTTTGCTGTTTATTTTATATATTTTTGTTACTACTTCCCCATTATTATTTGTAAAAATATCAATAACTGTTTCATCTGCAGTTTCTTTCTGAACACTTTTATTATCTGAAATATTATCTTTTATATCAGCAGTAAGATTATCATTTTCCACAGGCTTATTATTTTTGCAGGCTGCTGAAAATATTAATAATAACAAAATAATAAGCAGTTTTTTTATCATAAATCTATTTTACCTTGCTGCTTTTTACATCAAAAGTATAATATTTTTTATCTGAAAAATATTTTGCCTTTTCTTTTGCGTCTTTTTTGCTGAATAATAAAGATTTTACAGGAACATCTTTATTACTTCTCAGCGTAACAGTTATTTTATTATAATCTTTTTCAAGCACATCTTTTAAGCTCTGCATAACTTTATCATATACAGCATATACTGCACTTTCTTTACCAAAAACAACTGAAATAAAGAAAAGATATGTTTTATATGAAGGAAGGGACATGGCTGCCTGCTCCTTAGAGTTTAAGTAGTTAGGGTCAAAACGCCTGATAATATTTAAATATTCTTCAAATAAATCTTTGCTTTCTATATATCCTTGATATTTAACTAAGGCAGCTTTTGTTGGATAAACAGCCTTTTGAAACTGATTATTTAAAATAATTTCATCAAATTTTTTAGCAAATCCATATATAGTGCTTTCATCAAAATGCTTGTTTTGGAAGTAAACTGTAGACTGCTGGTGTGTTTTTAAGTAATTTACATAAGTATTGCACCAGTATCTTGTTTTTATCATAGTTTCATCTGCAAGAAGCTGATAATTACCATAACACTCAAAATTCATCGGCAGAGTTTTTTCTTCATTATCTACAATAGTTTTATATACGGCTTTTCCCTTTAATGATATATCTGCATTATCATAATAGGGTGTTAAAGTAAACTTTATATCTTTTACTTCAAACTTCATTTTTTTATATTTTAATAATATATCATCACCACTGCAGAAAATAGAACGCTGACCGTAACACTGAAAGGGTTTATATGACAGCGACATATTTTTACCCATATTTTTACTTAAATCTGATAATGATATATTAAAAGATTTTTCCACTGTGCCTGCAAAATAATCTATTGTATGAAATGCGATTAGTATGGCAGCTATTACAAGTAACACAATAAAAATCAATATAGAAAATATAATAATCAGCTTCTTTTTCATAGTGATATAAAATATAAAATATTTATAAAATTATTTAGAGCTTTCTATACTTATATCATAATAATCTGGAAGCATAAATTTCATATATTCAGAATCAAACATACTGTCTATTATATCTTTATTCTGCAATATCATAGACATTGAAATTGTGTTATGGTTATTATAAATCACACCATCTACTGCATTTATTAAATTATCCATAAAGTTTGTATATTTATTATAACCATAGAAATCTTTAAACTTAATATAATCATTTTTTAATTCAGTATAAATTTCAGCAATATCTTCCTTATGGATAGTTTCATCTGTATAAGATTTTACTAATAACTGCATTACTGCAACTATATCATCCATTAAAGCTGGACTTTCTATTTTGCTGACTGATGATTCTACTACAGTAAAATTCATCAACTGGTCTCTAAAATCAATATTCTGCTCTGCAACAGCTTTTAAAACACCTATGATACTGCTGCTCTCTGAATATACATCATCTTTCATATAAAACACACTTTGCTGGTTTGAATGAATATTATTTAAATTAGAATCACACATAAGGTTATGAGCAAGTAATGAACGCTCACTTAAAAGAGTCATATTGTCTGTGCAGTTAAAATTCAATGTAATAATATCATTTGATACTGGATTTTTTTCTGCATCAACAGAGCTTATTTCAATGCTGCCAGTGGAACTGATATTTAATTCTTTTAAAAATGGTGCAGCTTTAAAAGAAATATTTTTCACTAAAAACTTTTGGTCAAGCTCATAAAATTCAATATAATCACTGCTGCACTCAATCTCTTTAAAGCCGCTGCATTTAAATGGGTTATAATTAAAATCATCACCATAAGTTAATTCTATACTACTTAATTCTGCATTAATATAAGTTTCTATCATTCTTGAATATCTAGTGCTGATAATAAAATATGCTGCTACAGCAATAATTATTATAGATACTAATGAACATATAATAAGAATTTTTTTATTTAATCTGCCTTTTGGTTTTTCTGCTTTAAATGAAGTTTCCTTATTATTACTATCTAAAACTGGTGAATTTTCCATAACATCTCCTTATACTATATCCAAAACTTTTTAGCATATAAATTTATAAAGTGCAATATATACTAGAAAATCATAAGCCGTTAACAATATTATTCATAATATCATCTATTTCATTTGACGAGTTATTATCATTTTTGTTCACTTTTGTTTCAGTATTTTCTTTTATTAATACATTATCTGACTTATTATCCTTTGATATGTTATCTTTTACACTGCTGCCTGCAGGTTTTTTATTATCCATATTTACATTATTTTTAATAAGTGATGATGCATTATCTTTTTCTATTACTTCCTGTTTTTTAGGCATAGACTGCTGCAGTTTTTCATTAATCATATCTATAATCATTTTATTGCCTTTCTGATTTGCATAATCTATCACTTTTACAGATAAATCTTCCCCTACTTCAGTATTTACCCCTGCATTATAATTTAAAAGCAGCCTGACTATTGCAGGGTTGCCAGTATCTATTGCATTTGCTATTACTGGCTTATAGTCCTTACAATCTACATGGTTTGCATCTGCCCCGTATTTTAAAAGAACTTCTGCTAAATCATAGTTATTATTAATAACAGCCATTTGAAGAGCAGAAAGACATGATGCATTAGCTGCCATATTAGGGTCTGCTTTTGCTTTTAATATAATATCTGCAATCTCTGCATTAGTTGTTACATTTAATGCTGTAATACCATCCATTTTAGACTGATAGTTAACATCTGCACCTTTATCTAAAAGCAGATTAACCATTTCTTTATTGCCGCTTTCTGCAGCCACCATTAATGGAGAATAAAAAGGATAATCATTAGGTTTATTTATATCTGCACCAATATTAATAAGTGCTTTTGCAATATCATTATATCCAAAATATAAAGCAGCAATTAGTGGTGTAGGGTTTTCTCCCACAAATTTACCATCAAGAGATGATGCTCCTTTATCCTGCTTTACTGGTCTGTTATAAAAACCCTTATCTACATTTTCTTTTATAGCCTTTACTGCAGGTTTTGAAATATTATTGATTACTGACTGCTGAAGCTCTGCAAGTAACTTATCTTTTTTAATATCTTCCTGAGTTATGCTGAAAAGTTTAAATAAATCTACATCATTTCCTGCTTTTACAATATCAAGGGCACTAATACCTTCAATATCTTTTGTATTCCTGTCTGCCCCTGCTGATAAAAGCCTGCCTGTAATATCATAATTTTTTTCTTTTACAGCAATATGCAGCGGTGTTATGCCGTCTTTATTTTTTACATTAGTATTTGCACCATTTTCTAATAGATACTCTACAGCTTCTAAGTTATTATTCATTACTGCAAAATGAAGCGGTGTATCTCCGTCAAAATCAGGACTGTTAATTTCTGCATTATTCTGCAAAAGCCTGTCTAAAAATTCTTTATTAAAAAGATTTGATGAAAAATGAGCAGTTAATGGAGTATAGCCGTTATAGTTTTCCTTATTAGCATCTGCCCCTTTTAATAAAAGATAATTTAAACAGTTCATCTGGTCCATAGATAAATTTTTTAAAAGGCTCATGCGGTAAATAATTGTGCTGCCGCTGTTATCCACACTATTAATATTTGCTCCCATATCTATATATCTGCGGACACTTTCAAAATCACCTTTTACTGCAGCATCATAAAGCATATTATCAAGGTCATCATAAGGGTTTGCAATAGATTTATCATCTTTATTTAAATCAGAAAGCGAGTTGATTACATTACTGTTATTATCATTTGAAGTATATATTTTTTCCTGCATTACAGGTGCATAATTTACTGCAGGGGTATAATTATCTTTCGGCACTATATTTGTATCATTAATATTATCATAACCTTTTGGAGTGCTGTTATTTTCAATACTTTTATCAGCAGATACAGCTGTGTTATTATCCTGCTGGTTAGTATCTTCATACTTTTTCTCAAGCAGTGATGATACTCTGTAAACTGTAAAAAATACTGAAAATAAAATACAAAATAAAATTACATTACGGACTATTTTTTTATCATCTTTTGTCATGCATTACTCCAAGATTAATTATAAAATATATACCTAATAAATCAAGCAAAATCACACAAAAAAACCTAAAAAACAAAAAAAGGGGCGAAAACATAATATTTTTCGCCCCTTGTATGTTATATCTTAAAAAAGATATTAGCTTATCTATTCCTGACCTTCTTCTGGTGCAGCTACAGGAATACCTAAGCTTGAAGCAAGCTCGTTACCTATTGCTGTAGCTTTTTCTGCAGCTTTAATATAAATGCTGTCGTTGTGTATACCTTTTGATTTATCATTTACTAATATTTCATAGTAATTTTTAAATTCATTAAATTTTGCACGCTGTTCTTTTGTCATTTTATCAAGAACACCATATAACTGCATATTTAATGTGTCAAGTGGTGCTTTAGCAGCATCAAACTGAGCTCTTATGTCATCATACATAAAGCCGTAGTCCATACCTTCGCTGTGGCATGTTGGTCCGCATGTTGCAGCAGTAGGTAAATCAAATGCACCTTCCATATGGCATGAAGAACAGTTTTCAGCACCATAAACACCTTGGTCTACCATCATTGATGGTGGAGTTGGCTCTTCACCTTCTTCTAATAATAATGTGCCTTCATGCATAGCAACAACTGTTGTGTGGCAAGTGCCGCAGTCATCATTTGCTGGAGCAATTATTTCTGGGTTTTTCTCTCTTTCAGCATCGTGACAAGTGAAGCAGTCTTCCATTTTAGTTTTGTTTTGGAATTCTCCACCGTGAGCAACACCCATGTGACATTCTACACAGCTTAAACCTAATGTATTAACATGGTTATCGTGGCTGAAAGAAATGTTTGGCATTTCATCATTATATATATCTCTTAAGCCGTTAAGCTCTCTAAATTCTGGGTTTTTAACTGCATCTACTTTACGCATTTTTACACCAAAGAAAGACATAAATGTGTTTTCTCTAATGCGTTTATTTGCATCATCAGAGTGGCATATTAAACACCAGTCATTTGGAACAAGTTTTGCAGCATATTCTTTATTTGTAGCACCTTCTGTTAAAATAGCCATTTTGTTTTCTTTAGAATGAACTATTTCACTGTATAAATCATACATACCGCCCATTTTAGCTCTCATATAGCCAAAAAATCCTGGTTTACCGTGGCAGTCAATACAGCCAACATTAGCAGCAGCGTGTATATTTTTCTTCCAAGTGTGATATTCAGCACCTGCACCAGTTTCTGTTTCCACGTGGCACATACCGCAGAATTCTGGTGTACTTGTTAAGTGAAGTGCTTCATAAGTAACAAGAAGCAGCACAAAAACGATACCAACTATAATAGCAATAAAAGTAGATGGTTTTCTTTTTGCATAAGCTTTAATATTTAAACATAATCTTTTAAAACGACCAGGCTGTTTTTCACCTGCAATATTTTCTGCAGACTCACTGCCTGACTGACTTGTTTCAGCCCCATTTTTTCTGCTGAAAAAAGCTTTTAATTTTTCTAGTAAATTTTTCATATTTACTCCTTTCCCATATAAATATTTATATTATTTAATATTGAAAACTTATGTAAATTTTATTCATATCATTTCTATATAAAATGTATGATAAAATCAAGTAGTTTTTTTATGATTTTAAAAAAAAGTGTAAAAATTATGTAGACAAAAATTATCTTAAAAAGCGGAGATATTTTAAATCTCCGCCTGTCTTTTTATTATAATTATCTTAATGGGCTGTTAGCTGGTGCTGCTGGATTATTATTTAAAGGCATTGTGCCATTATCCTGCTGCACTTCATGAACAGGAAGTTTTTCCTGTATAACCCACTCTAAATTATATACTGAAGATATAACACTGTATCTTGCGTTAGATTCAGCAACTTTTGCTTCATTTAATAATGATGATGCATCTAAAAGCTCTGTCATTGTTGCTGCACTTTGGTCATAAAGGTTTTTAGTAACGCGGTAGTTTTCTTCTGCGTGCTGCACACCTATAATTGATTGAGCAAGCTGAGCTTTTGATGTATAGTAGTTTTCTATTTTAGTTTGTAAATCAAGCACCATACTTTGTTTTGTATCAGCAATAGAGTAAGCAAGTGCCTGACGTGTTCTTTTACTAGAAATTGACTGTAATGATGATGATGCAATAGTTAAGAAATTCCATGATGCAGTAACACCAACAGTAATGTTAGAATCTGTGCCGTTTGGAGCAGGGTTTCCTGCAAATGGGTTAGCAGAGTCACCATAACTTGCAAAGCTAAATGATGCATCAATAGTTGGATATACACCACTTAATGAACGATTTTCTGTTTTCTTAGCAGATTCATAAGACTGCTCTAACTTTTTTAAATCACTTCTATTTGCAAACATTTTTTCTTTTAATACATCTTCACTTTCTAAAGTAATATCCATAAAAACTGGTTCTATCAGTTCTTCATTTGGGTCTAATTTTCTATTTATTACTTTTTCAAGGCTTTGTATAGCCTGCGTAACTGCACTTTGTGCTGTAATTTTCTGCAGTTGTGCAGAAGCTAAATATGTTTCAGTCTGTAATAAATCATTTTTTGCAATTAAGCCATTATCAGCAGAAATTTGAGCATCTCTTTTCTGCATTTCAAGTAATTTTAAATTGCTTTCTGCCACTTCTAAGTCACTTTTTGCTTTTAATAGATTAATATAAGCAGTCTGAGCATCAAGAATTGTCTGGTAAGATGCTGTATCTAAATCAGATACTGCCATATCCTTATCAAGCTTTGCAATCTGATATCCAAACAAATCTGATAAACCATTAAATAAGTTTAAATTTGCATAAGCACTTAATGTAGCTAAATCGCCATCTGTTTTTGTATTTAAAGCTTTTGTTTTATCCTGCCATGAATATGCATAATCATAGCTAACACCAATAGAAGGCATAAAAATAAGGATAGCATTATCAGCCGCTAATTCTTTAGCCTTTACTGTATACTGCTTGCTTTTAATATTATTGTTTGTGTCAAGAGCTAATGTAACTGTTTCATCAATCGTTAGTGCAGATGCTGTTAAAGGCATAACAGCTATAGCAATAATTAAAATCAAATATCTAAACATATTATCTCCTAATAAAAACTGAAATTCATAAATTACATAAATTGCATAAATTTGTCAATCTATTATATTACATAATGCACAGTGCGGACATATTTTAATAAAATAGTTGCAATTATGAATTAGACATTTTATATTTACTAAAGTTCTATGTAATTTATAAATTGTTCAGAAGATATTAATGTATTTATTAGTATTTTTGCAACAAATAAAATCAAATAATCACCAACAAATATTTTGAAAGTGTTAAATAATTAATGAGAGATTACTTATGAAAAAAGCTTTTTTAACATTTTTTATTTTTATGTTTATGCTGCCTTTTACTTCTTTGGCTGATGAAAGCATTATAAAAATTGTATCCATTCCTGACGGCGATACTTTAAATATTATAAACAGTGATAATAAAAAAATTAAAATCAGGCTTTATGGTATAGATGCTCCAGAAACAACACAAAAATATGGGCAGGCATCAAGAGATTATCTTAGAAAAATAGTAAAAAATAAAAATCTTACATATAAAATACGCAGTAAAGATGACTATGGCAGAGTAGTTGCCACTCTTTACGGAGATAATAAAGATTTAAATTATGAAATGATAAAAGCAGGCTGGGCATGGCATTATAAATATTATTACAAATCAAAAAAATATGCAGAAGCAGAAAAAAATGCAAGAGAGCAGAAGTTAGGATTATGGAAAGAGGACAACCCGCAGGCCCCATGGGATTATAGAAAAGAAAATAAATCTAATAATAATAATAATGATGATATGGAAGACTTAATGCGCACCCTTTTAAAAGCTGTAAAATATCTATTTTAGAATTTATATATAGTTAAATATACTTTTATGATATAAAAATAATGCTTTTATCTTATATGAGATACAAATATGTATGATTTATTCTATTTATCTGCTGTTATTTTGTGTTTTTTGATATATGCAGTTATTAAAATATATCTTGTCACAAAAAAATACAGGCTTAAAAAAGAAAGAAATGAAAAATATAGAAATGAAGTGCCTGGCAGACTTTATGAAACAACAATACTTTTACTGATAAAAAATTTCTTTCAAAAAAACTCTATCTTTAAAAATGTTTTTCTTAAAAATAATAATGGCAATGTTACAGAAATAGATATTTTAGCTGTCCATAATACAGGTATATATGTGCTTGAATGTAAAAATTATTTCGGCAGTTTAGAAGGCAGCATTAATGACAAGCTGTGGTATCATACTAATAAAAAAGGCATAAAATATGAATTTTTAAACCCAGTTAAGCAGAATGAAATACATCTTGCTGCAGCAAAAAAACTTTTACAAAAGTTTGATTTACCCTACTATTCCATTATTATTTTCAGTAACAAATGCAAAATTCCAAATATTACTTATAAAGCAGATAATGCATATATAATATATCAAAAAGAACTGGTATCATTAATTAGATATCTTACTTTCCAAAAACATATTTATTCAAACAAAGTCATTAACAAAATTAGTGACATAATAAAGCAGGAAAACATAATAAATACACCAAAATAAAAAATGATATCTATAAAATATTCTCTAAAAATCTTTTTAATTTAATAAGTTATAACATATATTTATCTTTACATATTGAATATATTTTTATAATATATTTCAAGGTGATACTATGGATAAAAAAGAGCTTACTGAACAGGAAATTCGTACAAGATATATTACACCTGCTATTAAAAATGCAGGCTGGCAGGAACACCAGATAAGAGAAGAATATCAGCTTACAGCAGGAAGAATTGTTGCAAGGCATAATACATGTATTCGTGATATTAATACTATTAAACGAGCAGACTATGTGCTTTTTTATAATTTTCATACACCTATTGCAGTAATTGAGGCAAAAGATAATAAACATAAAATATCAGATGGTATACAGCAGGCTTTAGGATATGCTGAAATGCTTAATATACCATTTGTATTTTCATCAAATGGTGATGCTTTTCTTTTTCATAATAAATATGCAAGTGAAAATGAAAAAATAGAAAAAGAAATAAGCCTTGCTGAGTTCCCTTCCCCTGATACACTTATGGATATGTATAAAAAATATAATAATATAGACAGTGTAAAAGAAAAACAGTTAAGCTCATCATATTATACAGAAAATGACAAACTACCTAGATATTATCAGCTTAATGCTATTAATAATACATATAATGCAATAATTAATGGAGAAAAAAGAGTTTTTTTAGTAATGGCAACAGGAACTGGCAAAACTTATGTAGCATTCCAAATTGCGTGGAGGCTTTGGAAAGCAGGTATTAAAAAGAGAATACTTTTTTTAGCAGATAGAGAAGCTTTGCGCGACCAAACATATACTGGTGATTTTTCACCATTTAAAAAAAATATGACGATGGTAACAAATAGAAAAGTTGATAAATCTTACCAGATATATTTAGCACTATATCAGAGTATTACAGGGCAGGATGATACGAAAAATATATTTAAACAGTTTAGCAAAGATTTTTTTGATTTAGTAATAGTTGATGAGTGCCACAGAGGCAGTGCAAAAGATGATAGTTTATGGCGTGAAGTATTAGAATATTTTGACAATGCTGCACAAATTGGACTTACAGCCACACCAAAAGAAAATAAAGAAGTATCTAACATTTCATACTTTGGAGAGCCAGTATATACCTATTCTTTAAAGCAGGGTATAGAAGATGGTTTCCTTGCACCATATAAGGTAATACGCGTAATATTAGATAAAGATGTAGAGGGCTTTCGCCCAGAGCGTAATCAAAAAGATAAATATGGCAATCTAATAGAAGATAGAGAATATAACGATAAAGATTTTGACAGAACACTATTTTTAGGCAAACGAACAGAAACTGTTGCAAAATATGTATCTGACTACTTAAAAGCTCATAACAAGCGAATGGCAAAAACAATTTTTTTCTGTGTAAATCAAGAACATGCAGCATTTATGCGGCAGGCTCTAGTTAATGAAAATGCAGATATGGTAAAAATAAATGATAAATATGTTATGCAGATAACAAGTGATAATGAAGAAGGCAAAAACCAAATAGAAAACTTTTGCAATAAAAACTCAAGCTACCCAGTTTTAGTTACCACATCTAAACTTTTATCTACTGGAGTTGATACTAAAACTGTAGAGTTTATAGTAATAGACAGCAACATAAACAGTATAATAGAATTTAAGCAAATTATAGGCAGAGGCACAAGGCTTGTAGAAGAAAAAAACAAGCTTTACTTTACTATAATTGATTTTAGAAATGTTACAAGGCTTTTTGCTGATGCTGCCTTTGACGGCGAGCCGCTGAAAAGTGAAGAATACGACATAACTACAAAAGGCAAAAAATATAAATTTGATGATGAAACACTTACAGCAGAAGCAGCAGAAAAAGAAGAAAAGAATGAAAAGCCAGATACTTCCCTGCCCCTTGCAAACAATGAGCCTAAAAAATATTATGTTGATAATGTGGAAGTATCAGTTTTAAAAGATTTAGTAAAATATTTAGATTATAATGGCAAACTTATAACAGAATCTTTTAAAGACTATACAAGGAAAAATATAAAAAATAAGTATGCCACTCTTGATAATTTTCTGCAGGCTTGGAACAGTGCAGAGAAAAAATCGATAATAATAGATGAAATGGAAAAAGCTGGTATATTTATGGAAGAATTAAAGGCAAACACAAAAAAAGATTTAGACCCTTTTGATATGCTTTGCCATATAGCTTATGATAAACCACCATTAACTAAAAAAGAGCGTATAGCAAATGTAAAAAAACGCAATTATTTTGCTAAATATGGTGCAAAAGTGCAGGAAGTTATAAATGCCCTGCTTGATAAATATGCAGAAACTGATATAAGAAATTTAGAAACTATAGATATATTAAAACTGGAGCCAGTAAATAAAATAGGCAACCCAATGTATATATTAAATACCATATTTAAGGGTAGAAAAAATTTTGAAAATATTATAAAAGAACTTGAAAATGAAATTTATGCAGCATAAGAGGTAAAAATGGCAATATCAGGCTTAACAAAAGCATTAAAAGATATAATGAGAATGGACGAAGGTATAAATGGCGATGCTCAATATATAGGGCAGATTGCATGGCTTTTATTTTTAAAAGCTTTTGATTATAAAGAACAGGAATGGGAACTTTTAGAAGATAACTACAAACCTGTTATGCCTACAATGTATCAATGGCGTAACTGGGCAGCTAATGATGAAGGTATTACTGGCGATGAGCTTTTAAAATTTATTGAACATATGTTTGATGATATTAAATCTCTTGAAACCTATAATGATAAAACAAAACGCAAATGGCTTTTAAAAACTACAATAAATGATGTTATAAATTATATGAAATCTGGCACATTACTTAGGCAGGTAATTAATAAATTAAATAAAGAGCTTGATTTTACTGCTATGCCTGATTTCCATTTATTTAATGATATATATGAAACAATGCTTAAAGACCTGCAAAGTGCAGGTAAATCTGGAGAGTTTTATACCCCAAGACCTGTTACTAAATTTATAGTAGAAATGATAGACCCTAAAATTCATGAAAAAGTGCTGGACCCTGCATGCGGAACAGGCGGCTTTTTAACAAGTGTAATAGATAGATATACATTAAATACTCCAGAAGATTATAAACTGTTGCAATCAAATATTAAAGGTATAGAGAAAAAACCATACCCACATATATTATGTGTTACAAACTTAATACTGCATAATATAGATGTGCCGAATATTATAAATGATAATACACTTCGCACACCTGTTGCAGATTATAACGATAATGATTTAGTAGATATTATTGTTACAAACCCACCTTTTGGTGGTGCTGAAGAAGATGCGGTTACAAGCTCTGTGCCAAGTAACTTAAGGTCAAAAGAAACTGCCGATTTATTTATGGTGCATATTATGTATTTATTAAAAGAAAATGGCAGATGCGGTCTTGTCCTGCCAGATGGTTTTTTATTTGGCGGTAATGTAAAAACAAGCATAAAAAAGAAACTTTTAGAAGAATGTAATCTGCATACTATTATAAGACTTCCTAATGATGTGTTTGCACCTTATACAAATATTAATACTAACCTTTTATTTTTTGAAAAAGGCAAAAAAACAGAAAATATTTGGTATTACAGGCTTGAAATGCCAGAAGGATATAAACATTTTTCTAAAACCCGCCCTATGCTTGATATTCATTTTGACCCAGTGCGTGCCTGGTGGAATAATAGAGAGATAAGCGATGTATCAAAGCTTATAAGCATAGATGAAATAATTGCAAATAATTATAACCTTGATTTCTGCGGATTTCCACATGAGGAAGAAGAAATATTAAATCCTTATGATTTTATTGATAACTATATAAATGAAAGAAAAGCAATATCAGAAAATATTGATAATTTACTGCATGAAATTCAAACTATTATGAAAAGAGATGTATAGATGAAAGCAGCAGATTTAAAAAAGTCTATTTTACAGTATGCAGTAGAAGGAAAATTAGTGCCACAGGATATTCACGATGAGCCTGCAAGCCAGCTTTATGATAAAATTATAAAAGAAAAAGAAACATTAATAAAACAAGGTAAAATAAAAAAAGAAAAACCACTGCCGCCTATTACTGATGATGAAATACCTTATAATATTCCTGGAAACTGGAAATGGGTCAGACTAGGGGAAGTGTGCGATGTAAGAGATGGAACGCATGATACACCTAAATATATATCAAATGGTATTCCACTAATTACTAGTAAAAACCTATCTAATAACATGATTTTATTTGATAATGTAAAATATATATCAAGCGAAGATTATAGAGCAATTGCAAACCGTTCATTTGTTGATAGTGGCGATATTTTATTTGCAATGATAGGAAGTATTGGAAATCCTGTTATTGTAAATATAAATAAACAATTTGCCATAAAAAATGTTGCCTTATTTAAATTTCATCAAAGCCATTTTTTTTATAATAAATATTTATTGATTTTTTTACAATTAAACCAATATATAATGCAGAAAAAATCATCTGGAGCAGTTCAATCATTTGTATCTTTAAAATTTTTACGAGAATATCTTTTCCCACTTCCACCACTTAAAGAGCAGGAAAGAATTGTTAAAAAAATTGATGAGCTTATGGCTTTATGTGATAAATTAGAGCAGGAAGAAGAAAAGTTATTTGCATTAGATAAACATTTTGCAGATACTTTGCCAAAGTCTATTTTACAATATGCAGTAGAAGGGAAATTAGTTCCGCAGGATATTCACGATGAACCTGCAAGCATACTTTATGATAAAATTATAAAAGAAAAAGAAAGCCTAATAAAACAAGGAAAAATAAAAAAAGAAAAACCACTGCCGCCTATTACTGATGATGAAACACCTTATGATATACCTGAAAACTGGAAATGGGTCAGACTGGGGGAAGTAGGATATACACAAACAGGAACTACACCTGCTATTGAAAAGCATATATATCAAGGTGACTATATTCCTTTTATAAAACCAGCAGATATTAGTAATTTTTCTATCAATTATGATAATGAAAAATTATCAGAAATCGGCAAACAATATTCAAGAGTTATTGAAAAAAACTCTATTCTAATGGTCTGTATTGGTGGCTCTATAGGTAAATGTTTTTTTAATATAGTTGATGTATGTTGCAACCAACAAATTAATACTCTAACTCCTTTTAAACATATTAATTTAAAATATATTTTATATACAATGCAAAGTTCTTATTTTTCTAGTATCTTAAGAAAAAATGCTGGTGGAACAGCAACTCCAATTATTAAAAAAAGTAAATGGGAAATTCTTTATTTCCCACTACCACCACTTAAAGAGCAGGAAAGAATTGTTGAAAAAGTTGATGAACTATTAACTTATTGCAATAAATTAAAAGATATTATATAATATATGGTAAATGACATAGGAAGGATATATTGTGATAAAAAAAATACATTTTAATCAATACAGAAAATTAAAAGATTTAGACATAAAATTTACACAAAATGTAAATATAATATCTGGCACAAATGGAACATGTAAAACATCTATTTTACACCTATGCAGCAATGCTTTTAAAGCTCCAAATAGCAATGACATTGCTACTGAAGTAATCTCAATAATCAATGCAATTAATATGACAACTAATCCTAAAATAGAAACATTAACTAAAGGTGATAAAAAATATAATGACCCTGCTCCAAAAACAAAAGGTGCTTTACTAGATATTGTGTATTTTGATAACATAAAGCAAGAATTTAGGCGACACAATCCTTCAAGAATGAATAGTTTAAGAAAAAATAATAGATTCAGGTTGATTTTAAAATATCCAAAAGGGCAAAATATGTCATTAAAAACAATCCCTGTTATATATCTTGGATTATCAAGACTTTTTCCTTTTGGCGAAATAGATGACAAAAAAATAAATGATAAATCAATAAAAATTAAGAAAATAACAAAGCAACTACCTGATAAGTATCAAAAGGAACTATATGAACTATATAAAGATTTGACAGGAATTTCTGTTACACAGTTTAAAAATATAAAAATAGAAAATATTAAATCAAGAGCAGAATTTGATACGACAACAGAAGGTATTGATTCTAATACTATTTCTGCAGGAGAAGACAATATAATGATTATTTTAACAGCTTTAGTATCTTTAAAGTATTATTATAATAATATACCAAATAAAGATGATGAAGTTATAAGCATGCTGTTAATAGATGAACTAGATGCAACTTTACATCCAGAAATGCAGGCAAATCTCTTTAATATCATTTTAGAATATTCTAAAAAATATAAAATACAAGTAATTTTTACTTCCCATAGTTTAAATTTAATAAAATACGGATTTCAATATAAAGCAAACATAATATATATTCAAGATACTAGCCCACATCTTACATTAATGGAAAATCCTACTCTTGAGAAAATAGATGCATATTTAAATAAAAAAATAATAAATTATAAAAAACCGACAAATCATATATTAATTTATACTGAAGATAACGAGGCTAGATTTTTTTTTAATAAAATAATAGAACATAAAAAAACAGATAAGTACTTTAAAAATCTAAATAGTGTTTTGCACATATTAAATATAAATTGTGGTTCTAAGGAACTATTAAACTTATTTAATGACAAAATATTTTTAGAAAATAGTAAAGGTGTTTACTGCATACTGGATGGCGACCAGCAGCCAAATAATAAAGATATAAATAATTTTTTTTCAAAACATATTCTTTTTCTACCAGGTGAGGATTCTCCAGAAAAAGTATTGTACAACTATGCATTAAATAATGAAAATAATCCTGAGTTTTGGGCGCAAAAAAACATTGCTAGACATGGTAATATGCAAGCTGAATTTTCTAAAATTAAAAATCAATTTACTAAATTGAAAAAAGAAAATAAAAAAGATAGAGAAATATATAAAGAGTTATTTAATAATAACAATGATTTTTTTGATATAATGTGTAATATATGGCTTGATGATGATAATAATAATGAAAAACTTAAATTTTTTTATGTTGGACTCAAGAACATGTTATATAAAACTTTAACTTATTATCAATTTAAAATTGATGATTATATAAAAGAAGACTCATTTAAGTAAACTTTATTATATATCAGTAACTCTCTGCCTTTATTATTATATTTAGATATGCTGTAATTTAGTGTATAACTAAACTTTTGAGAATTACTATATATATCCGATATTTCTTTTACATCATCATAAGTAACTATCCATGGATAAGCTAATTTTTGTATAAAATTACCTATTTTTCTATGGTCTTTTGGTGCATAAAAGTTATTATATAGTGTATTTGCATTATAATAATATGGTGGGTCAAAATATATTAAAGAATGACTGTCTAGCTTATTTTTTATTGTTTTAATTAATGCAAGGGCATCTTTATTATAAAGTTTAATATTACCATTATATTTATTAATACGCTCTATTTTTTCTATTAACTCATCTTTTTTAAACCGAGCATCTAGTTTATAGTTACCATTTTGATTTTTACCACCAATGACCCCTGCTTTAATTATGCCAGAACGGTTTGTTCTATTCATAAAAAAAGTAGCAAAACCAACAGTAAGTTTATCATAATTACTATAATTATTTATTATATCTTTATATTTATACCAATTATCCATTGTAATATCAGTATTATATATCATATCTATAAATTTTTTATTATGTTTTAATACAGAATACCAAAAAGAATAAATAAGAGGGTCAATATCATTTATAATAACATTTTTTACAATATTATTTAAAAGCAAATATAAACCAATACCAAACCCACCTGCGTAAGGCTCTATATACATATTGATATTGTTAGATTTACATATTACTTCAAATTGTTTAGCCAGCTTACTTTTTCCACCAGGATATCTTAATGGGGTATATGTTTTTTTCATTCTGATGCTCTATCTGTTATTATATAAATACATGCAAGTATTTATAGCTATTTTTTAATATTTCAAGATACTTAAAAGCATTTAAATGTGCTTACATGTGCTTCAATGTGTTTATATGTGTTTATAAATATATAAAAATACATATAAAAAGTAAACTATTTTTTATAAAAATAATATTATAAACCACATATTTTATGCTGAAATATTAAAGATTTTTATATATACAATAGGTTTAATATAATGACTGCAATTACTTTCCCTGTAAAAAATGTAATATTTCCCACTTTTTCCCTGTAAAAAGTGTAGTATTTCACATTTTTTCGTTGCAAAAAGTGTAATAAATTTCAATTATTTCTTATTTATCATACATTTATATACCCAACAAAATAACTGCAATTTAGCCCACAAAAAAAGCCTGCATAATGAGGCGAACCCCATTTATTGGACAAATAAATGGGGTGTTTTTATGTCACGTAAAACTAAGTATAGTTATGAATTACGCCGAGAAATACTGCGTCAATATTTTGAAGAGCAAAGAAGTCTATCATTCTTATCCAATGAATATCTGATAGATGAAGGAACTATTCGTAAATGGCGAGATATGTATTTATGTAATGGAGATAAAGGTATTAAGCCAATCAATAATAAATATAGTGGTAAATTTAAAGAAGAAGTGCTAGAGTATTACTATACCCATAATATGCTGTTGAGAGAAACAGCAGCGTATTTTAATATACCATCAACTTCAACAATAACCAAATGGCTATCTCTATATGAAAAAGATGGTATATCAGGTCTTTATAAAGAGAGACGAGGCAGAAAATTGAAGAAGAAATCAACTAAACAGGTTTATATACCATCACACCCACCAAAAGATATAAAAGAGTTAAGTCATGAAGAAGCCTTGAAAGAATTAGAATATTTACGCATGGAAAATGAAGTATTAAAAAAGTATCATGCCTTACTTCGTCAAAAAGGCTTACTAAAAGAGAACAAGTAACAGTAATAGACGAATTAAGGCACAAATATAGTATACAAGATTTATTATCAATATTTCAACTAAGCCGCAGCTCATATTATTATATTAAGCATGTATCGGAATATGATAAATATAAGGAAGTGAAACAAAAGATAATAGAGATATCTAAAATACATAAAAATAGATATGGCTATAGAAAGATAACACAGGAACTGCATAATAAAGGTTTTATAATTAATCATAAAACAGTCAATAAGTTAATGAGAGCATTACAAATAGAATGTATACAGGTAAAAAGCAAATATAAATCATATAAAGGAAGTGAATCAGAAACAGCCCCAAATATAATAAATAGAAACTTTAAAGCAGATAAATCTAATGTAAAATGGACAACAGATATAACAGAATTTTCAATATTAGGTAAAAAGCTTTATTTATCCCCACTATTAGATATGTATAATGGAGAGATAATCAGCTATACAATAGATTATCATCCAGACTTGCAATTGGTAATGGATATGCTGAATAAGGCACTAAATAAAGTCAAAAAATATGATGGATTAATTATCCATTCAGACCAAGGCTGGCACTACCAGCATAAGCATTACAGGCATACATTGACAAAACACAAAATAATCCAAAGTATGTCAAGAAAAGGAAATTGTTTAGATAATTCTATAATGGAAAGCTTTTTTGGAATATTAAAAAATGAATTTTTTTATAATAACACTTTTACATCAATTGAAGAATTGGTAAAATCTAAAAACGATTGCGAAAAAAAGCTATAAAAAAAGTGGTTGTTAGAACTCCTTAAATAAAATAATATT